>JAFLSK010000016.1 GCA_022510945.1 Ruminococcus sp. | reverse complement strand
AAACAATTTGTATTCTCCGCTCAGTTTCTGCTTCGCAGAACGAGCGATGAGTGAAGAAAGCGTGCAAGCACGCTTTCTTGTACAGAAAAGGCACCCCGAAGAGTGCCTTAAAAATTATTTATTCTGAATGTATTCGTCGATACCTGCCGCGGCGGTTTTTCCTGCGCCCATAGCGAGGATAACCGTAGCCGCACCTGTTACGGCGTCGCCGCCTGCGAACACGCCCTCACGCGAGGTGAGCCCCGTCTCGTCGGCGATGATTCCGCCCCAACGCTGGGTATCGAGACCGTCCGTAGTAGCCTTGATAAGCGGATTCGGCGAAGTTCCTATCGACATAATCACGGCGTCAACGTCGATGACAAACTCACTGTCCTCAACTGGAACAGGCCTGCGGCGACCGCTCTCGTCGGGCTCGCCGAGTTCCATTTTTATGCACTTGATTCCGCCGACGTTACCGTCCTCGTTCGGGAGGATTTCAACAGGATTGTTGAGCACCTTGAAGATGATACCCTCTTCCTTGGCGTGCTCGACCTCCTCGCGCCTTGCGGGGAGCTCCTCCTCGCTTCGTCTGTACACTATGTAAACCTCGTCAGCGCCGAGACGCTTTGCGCAGCGCGCCGCGTCCATAGCAACGTTACCGCCGCCGACAACAGCGACCTTCTTCGCCTTTACGATAGGCGTGGTGGCGTCGTCCTTGTACGCCTTCATAAGGTTAGTACGGGTGAGGAATTCATTAGCGGAGAAAACACCGTTGAGGTTCTCGCCGGGTATATTCATAAACCTCGGAAGTCCTGCGCCTGAGCCGATAAACACAGCCTCAAAGCCCATTTCTCCCATAAGCTCGTCAATCGTGATTACGCGGCCGATAACCATATTTGTCTCGATTTTTACGCCGAGAGCCTTGAGTCCGTCCACTTCCTTCTGAACGATAGACTTCGGAAGTCTGAACTCGGGGATACCGTAAACAAGAACACCGCCCGCGAGGTGAAGCGCCTCAAAAACAGTAACCTCGTAGCCCTTCTTCGCGAGGTCGCCCGCGCAGGTGAGACCCGCGGGACCTGAGCCGATAACAGCAACCTTGTGTCCGTTAGGAGAAGGCTTAACGACCTGTACATCCTCCTGAGCGTTGTGCCAATCGGCAACAAATCTCTCGAGACGGCCGATGCCGACGGGCTCGGTCTTGATACCTCTTACGCAGTACTTCTCGCACTGGCTCTCCTGAGGACATACGCGTCCGCACACAGCAGGAAGCGAGCTTGACTCGGAAATAATATCGTACGCTTTAGCGAAATCACCGTTTGCAATCTCCCTGATAAAATCGGGAATCTGAATATTTACGGGACAGCCCTTTACGCAGGGTCTGTTCTTACAGTTGAGGCAGCGCTGAGCCTCGTCAACCGCAACCTCCTGAGTGTAGCCGAGGGCTACCTCGAGGAAATTCTTATTACGAACGTCGGGCGCCTGCGAGGGCATCTCGTTCTTTTTTGGTGACATATTAGGCATTACTGTACCTCCTTATTAAACAGGTTGCACGCGTCGCAGTGAGCCTTGCGCTCAAACTCCTTATAGTAAGCGCCGCGGCGCATAGCCTCGTCGAAGTCGACCTCGAAGCCGTCGAAGTCAGGACCGTCAACACACGCAAACTTTGTCTGTCCGCCTACCGTGAGACGGCAGCCGCCGCACATTCCCGTTCCGTCAACCATAATCGGGTTCATCGAAACCGTTGTCGGAACACCGAACGGTTTAGTCGTTGCAACGACGAACTTCATCATAATCAGCGGGCCGATTGTGATGACCATATCGTAGTCCTCGCCGCCCTCGATAGCGTCCTTAAGCGGAGCGGTAACAACGCCCTGCTCGCCGTAGGAGCCGTCGTCGGTCATAATCGTGAACTTATCGGAGCACGCACGGAAATCGTCCTCAAGAATAACGAGGTCTTTGTTGCGGAAACCTACTATAGAATGAACCTCCGTACCCTGCTCGTGGAGAGCCTGAGCAACGGGGAGTGCAATCGCACAGCCAACTCCGCCGCCGACAACGCACACTTTCCTGAGTCCTTCGATGTGGGTCGGGACGCCGAGCGGGCCGACAAAGTCCTGAATATACTCGCCCTCTTCCTTGTGATTGAGAATCTCGGTGGTAGCACCGACAATCTGGAAGATGATCTTAACCGTTCCCCTCTCCTTATCGCAGCCTGCGATAGTGAGCGGAATACGCTCGCCGTCCTCGGTAACGCGAAGAATGATGAACTGTCCCGCCTTCGCTTTATTAGCTATGTGCGGAGCCTCAATCTCCATCTGGGTAACCGTAGGGTTGAGCGGCTTTTTCGTAGCAATTTTATACATAGTACCTAATCCTTTCGTAGCAGTATTAAGTAGTGTAATCTCAATATAAATAAAATTTGAGCCTAAGCTTTAATATTTTAGCATAAATGAAAGTTTTTTGCAACAACTTGCAATATAAAATAAATGGTATGGATATTAACATTTTTTGTTTTAAATGTTGTAATCATAACGAAAGAAAAGCCTTATACGGGAAAGAATATTATATAACAGGAGGTCATTATGAAGAAAATTGTACTTGTCGGCACGGGAATGGTCGGAATGAGTTTTGCGTACGCGGCACTTAATCAGAATTTATGCGACGAGCTTGTACTGTGTGACATAAACACCAAGCGCGCCGAGGGCGAGGCGCAGGACCTCAACCACGGACTTGCATTTTCAAAAACAAGTATGCACATTTACGCAGGCGACTACTCTGACTGCAAGGACGCGGACATAGTTGTCATCAGCGCGGGCGTGAATCAGAAGCCAGGCGAGACGCGGTTACAGCTTTTACAGCGTAATCTCGAGATTTTTAAAACGATAGTCGAGCCTGTCGTGGAGAGCGGCTTTGACGGAATTTTTCTCGTCGCCACTAACCCCGTGGACATTATGACGCGAATCACGCGCAAGCTGTCGGGATTTCAAAACAGCAAGGTAATCGGCACAGGCACGACTCTCGATTCGGCGAGGCTGCGGTTTCTGCTCGGCGACTACTTCCGAATCGACCCGCGCAACATCCACGGCTACGTTATCGGCGAGCACGGCGACAGCGAGTTCGTTCCGTGGTCGCAGGTGACGATAGGTCCTAAGCCCGTGCTTGACGAGCTTATGGACAATCCGGAGTACAAAATGAGCGACCTTACGCAGATTGAGGAAGAAGTGCGCCACGCGGCGTACAAGATAATCGAGGCTAAGGGCGCGACATATTACGGAATAGGAATGGCGATTTGCAGGGTCGCGAGGGCTATCCTGCAGGACGAGAACTCTATCCTCACGGTAAGCTCCAGACTCGACGGCGCGTATGGGCTCGACAAGGTTTACGCGGGCACTCCGTGCATCGTGAACAAGCACGGCGCAGACAGAAGAATCGAACTCACTCTCATAAACAACGAGTTGAAAAAGTTTAAGGAATCCTGTGAACTGCTCGACGAAACATTTAAGTCGCTTTCGTTCGAGGAAAAGCAATAACAATTCGCAATTCTCAATGCGCAATTCGCAATTTATCTCACACATAAAACAAGCAGGTATAACCGAACGGTTGTACCTGCCCTTGCGTTTGTTTTCGTCTTTTATTTTACTGTAATTTTGCACTTGAGTTTCATACCGTTTGTCTTAACGGTGATAGTAGCTTTGCCTTTCTTCTTGGCGGTGATTTTGCCGTTTTTATTTACGTTAGCAACCTTCTTGTTGCTTGATGTAAACTTCGCTTTACCTACGCCGCCCGTAATTTTCAGCGTGAACTTCTTGCCCTTTTTCAAGGTTTTCTTAGATTTGTTAAGCTTAGGATTCTTGATCTTGATTTTGAATGAATCAGATGCTCCGTTGTTAGTTACAGTAATGGTAGTCGTACCTTTTTTTAAACCCGTAATCTTTCCTCCTGAACTAACCTTTGCAATCTCCGGATTACTTGAAGAATATATAGTTTTTCCTTTTGCGTTTGTAACATCCACATAAAACTGCACTTTTTCTTTCACATAAATCCAATAAGGAATGTAATCATAATCAATACTAACAGATGTATAAATTGTTTTTGACGGCTCAGTTGCAGTCGGTCTTTCCGTCGGGTCGGTAGCGGGAGTATTATCTGAGGGTTTAGTTGTGGTCGGCGGTTCCGTAGCAGTGGAGCCTTCTTTGGGCTCAGTTTGTGATTCGATTGGTGTAGTAACCGCTGTACTTTCTGTTGGATTGGTGGTTGGTTCTGTATATGTATACCATTTCCCCGGACTAAGCATATAGCAGTTATATGGTTCGGTAATAGTAACATCCGGAGTTTGCCTATCCCAATCCGTGGGTGAACTACCGGGTGTATTTTTAAACAATATAGCTTCTGCGCCATTGGGGATAGCCCGAGGAAGATCATAATACCAAATATCTGTTCCGGGAATATTTGTCATAGCAAATGTTTCTTGCTCTATCCCATAACCCCATCCATAAATATATACGCTATCCCACTTCATAAGGGAATTATCTGCATATATTCTCGACAATTTAAATTCGGAAGAATTAGGTGCACTCTCTTTAAAAATAGAAAACACCTGTGAATTTGATTTGTTAATATACCAAATCTGCATATTTAGACCATCGGCACTATTTCCACTATCTTCCATATTAAGTGTTCTTCCAAGCGCACACAAAGGAGTAAAGTAATATCCACTGCCACTACTTAAAATATACCACTTTTGTGCTGTAGAACCATTGGATGAGTATAACTGTACATTAGTCCCCTTTTCCGAACTTTTGTTGACAACATCCATAACCTTATTGTACTTATAGTTAGTTAAGGTATATGTGCTATCTGCGTTTCGGGAAAACTCCCATAAATCTTCATTATCTTTAGCCGATGCCGTCCTTACAACATTTCCGGTGCTGTCACCTGCAATATACTTGTTGTTATAGGTTTTAATCTTTGCGTAAAAATTATCACCTAAATTGACTGCACCTAATGCGTCGGGCTCTGACATAATCGTAATTGTAAAAATCTGAGCACCCGAACTGTTTTTTGTATACAGTTGTGCGTTTGTTCCGTCAGCAGAGCCGTTGTTATATATATCTATTGCTTTGCTCGTATCACATTTTGATATAAAACTATATCCTGAACCACACTTTACAATATACCACTTTTGCGCGTCGGAATTATTATAATCATAAGTTTTTATATTTGTTCCGTTGGCAGTATTACTGCCCGACAAATCAATATATAGTCGACTTTCAATATTCCAGATACCGTACGCTCCGGAAGAATCTCGCTGAAACATCCACCTTTGATTAGTAGCATTAGTTTTTGTCTGAATTTCCAAATTATTTGTAGAACTGTTAGTTAAAGCCTTATTATCATTTGTTTTAGTAATTGTTGCATAGAAGCTTGTGCCAAGGTTTACGGGAGTAATAGTCGGCTGAGGTGGTGTTGTGGGTGTTGTAGGAGTTGGTGTAGATTTAAAATCAGGTCTTACAACTCCCCAAAAATGTAAATCTGATCTATTATAGCCACAACCTGTAGCCAATCTTACAGGAGAAGGGTTTTGATCATAAAAATCAAAACTTGATGATGTACCTGATTTAACAATGCCAACATGACCACATTGTTTGCCATCTACGATTGCCCATTTACTGTAATCGAACACGGCGATATCACCGGGTTGAGCAACAAAACCAGAATAATATTTTATTTTTTGCCAACCTGACGGAGGAGTTATAGTTGCATAATCACATCCATTTCCGTTTGCAGGACTAACACCTAAATAGCTATAGTACGCTCTAATTAACGCTACACACTGATGTTCTCCTACCCATTGTCCAACTTTAGAATTAACCCACGCAACAGCCTCCGCTTGTGTGTGAGCTGTTGCTGCACTTGCTGTTGTCGGCGCAACTACAAAAACACTTATCAAAATAAATAATGACAATACAATACTGACCAATTTCTTTGTAGTTTTCACAAAAATTCCTCCTTCTGTATAACAAAGGCGTATTATTACCCGATTACGGGTAATAGTATTATAGCCCGATAATGGGTAATTGTCAACACACGAGCAATAAAATATACTTTAGTAAAAGGGTGTATTGCTATGATTGTTTATGACAGATTATGGGAAACTTTAAAGAAAAAGAACATCTCACAATATAAACTGATAAAAAACTATAACATCAGCACAGGTCAGCTTGATAGATTGCGGAAAAACGGCAATGTAAGTACCTATACCCTTAATCAATTATGCGAAATACTGAACTGTAAATTAGAAGATATTGCGGAATACAAAAAATAAGCACTTCCGAATTGGGAAGTGCTTTTGTATGAAAGTTTGTGCACGTTGGGTAGTTCTGCAAAACAGACAAAAATAACATCTCGAGTCTATATTTCTCGAGATGTTTTTATTGTTTATAGCTTATAGCTAAATTGCCGCTTTGCGGCAGCTAAATAATTTTACGTTGTAAAATAGCTAAATTTTGCGATAAATCGCAAAGCTAAATTAAATTCGTTATATAAGCTTGCGGAGCAAATTTAGCTCCGACAGGAATTTAGCGTGGCAAAGCCACATTTCGCTCGCGTAAGCGAATTTAGCTGCGTGAACTTTAAAGAAGTTCACGCTTATTATCTGTCTGAAAGTTTCTGATATTCCTTGTGGGTTGAGATGCTCATATAGGCGGGACGGATAATCTTATTGCCGTTTATGAGTTCCTCGATGCGGTGAGCGCTCCAGCCCGCGATACGCGCTATCGCGAACAGCGGAGTATACAGCTCGGTCGGAAGTCCCAGCATATCATATATAAAGCCGCTGTAGAAGTCGACGTTCGCGGAAACACCCTTGTAAATCTTCTTTTTCTTTCCGATAACCTCGGGAGCGATACGCTCAACGCGCTGATAGAGGTCGTATTCTCTGCCAAGATTTTTTGCCTCGGCGAGCTTGCCGACGTAGGTCTTTAGGATTCTCGCACGCGGGTCGGAAATCGTGTACACAGCATGACCCATACCGTAGATAAGGCCGCTGCGGTCGAACGCTTTTTTGTCGAGAACGTTGGAGAGATACTCCTCAATCTGCTCGTCGTCTTCCCAATCGCTCACGTTGCGCTTGAGGTCGTCGAACATCTTGCTGACGAGTATATTTGCGCCGCCGTGCTTCGGTCCCTTGAGCGAGCCGAGCGCCGCGGAAATCGCGGAATATGTATCCGTGCCCGACGAGGTGACAACGTGGGTTGTAAACGACGAGTTGTTACCGCCGCCGTGCTCAGCGTGGAGCACAAGCGCCATATCGAGCACCTTCGCCTCGAGCTCGGTGTACTTCTGGTCGGGTCTTAAAAGCGTAAGAACAACCTCAGCGGTGGACATCTTCGGGTCGGGAACGTGGATATATAGGCTCTGATTGCGCAGATAGTGGTTATACGCCTGATAGCCGTAAACCGACAAAAGCGGGAATACGGAAACAAGCTGCATGCACTGTCTTAAAACGTTCTCGATCGAGGTATCGTTAGGATTAGAATCATAGCAGAAAAGCGTAAGAACCGAGCGCGCGAGCGTATTCATCATATCGGCTGACGGCGCCTTCATAATTACGTCGCGAACAAAGTTTGCGGGCAGGGTGCGGTATTCGCCGAGCATATTCCTGAACTCCGAGAGCTGCTCGATGTTCGGCATTTCGCCGAAGAGGAGAAGGTACACAACCTCCTCGAAACCGAAGCGACCGTCGTCAACAAAGCCCTTTACGATATCGCCGATGTTATAGCCGCGGTAGAAAAGCTGGCCATCCGCGGGGACGGTCTTTCCGTCGACTATCTTGTTCTGAACGATTTCGGAAATATCGGTAAGGCCTGTACGCACACCTTTTCCGTCTAAGTCACGGAGTCCGCGCTTTACATCGTACTTAGCGTAGAGCTCCTTGTCAATTACTGAATTTCGCAGAAGTTTATCCGACAGCTTTGTCAATTCTCTATTAGTTTCGTAGTAAGCTAAATCCTTTGGCATAGTTGCAACACTCCTGTTCATTTAAATTTTATCCCGCTACTATCATATTCACAGTGCGGTAAAAAAAGACAAAAAGGGACGGTTTTGCACCATCCCTTTTATAAATCTAAACTTTTATGTTTTAATTATCTGATAATTAACATAACCTCGTTTGCACTACTTGGAATCCTGTGCTGATATATCTTCTGAAACAAGTATACCATACTTCGTTCCAAAAAGCAAATCTAATTTAAATTATTTAAGATATGTACCTGTTTCGCCAATCTTACCGTTGATACCGGTAAAGCCGGAAGCGCAGCATACATACACGCGCATATTACCCTTGCCGAGGCTGCCGACAGAGAGAGTACCGTTCGATACATTCTGTACGTCGCCTGTAACAGCGTCAACATAACGTCCGTTCGGAATACCCGAGAAGGTTGCGCCGCCGCTGATTGCTACGCATGCGAGCGAGTCAACACCGCCTGCAGTGTAACGGCGAATAAATGACATACCGCCGTTTGCCGTAGCGTACTGACCCTTCTGGAGAGCAGGAATTGCACGGCGAATCATATTGAGCTGACGGATGTGCTTTGCGAGAGGCTTGTTGAGAGTTGTCTGAGCATTGCCGCTTGCGGTGAACTTGCCGAAGTCGGTAGCATTAATTGTACCCTCAATGTTGTCGCCGAAGTATGCGCGGCCTGTTTTTGAAAGCGGAGCATTCGGGCCTACGTCAATCTCCGCACCCTTCTGGAATTCAATCTCAGAGCCGTAGTAGAGACACGGAATACCTCGGAATGTAAACATAAGGTCGAGGTTCTCTGCCCACGCGTCGGTGCCGCCTGTATAACGGAATTTCTGACAGAAGTCAGGAGCGTAGTCGTGAGAGTCAACGTAAACCACGTTCCATGTAGAATCGTTGAAGTACGAATCCTCTTCTATACCCTTCTGATAAGCATTGTTTGCGTTTTCAAACGCCCAGTGCATTCTGAAGTCGATTACACCTGTACCGTTTGACTTGCTGTAATCGGGTGTATGATATGTTGTTCCGTTCAATACAGCATTGGTGCTCTTGTTATTAGTATCGCGTGAGCTGTATTTTCCGAAATGGGTAACTGAATTCTCGAAGTTTGCATTCTGGTCAGTTTTACTCCAGTTATTAGTCCAAGGAGAGTCGGTTTCTTTCCAAGTGTAGAAGAAAGGAGAGTTGGAGGCACCACCCTCGTTTACTATGTCGTGAGTTCTTGCGCAAACCTCGCCGAAAATGAAGAAATTCTTAACGGAATTAAAAACAGGGAAGTATGCGCTGTTGAGAGTCCAGCGGTTGATATGCTTTTCTGTATCAAGACGGAATGCGTCAACACCCATATCCACATACTGCATATACGAATCTGTAATGTACTTTACAACCTCGGGATTCTCTGTATTAACGTCAACACAGTCGCCGTCTATCTGTCCTGTCTGCTCAGTATATGAGCCCCAGGATAAATCCTTGCCGTGATGATAATAATTATTGACATCGTGGTTTTTACCGTCAGTATTCTTGAGGATTGAAAGTCTTGCTTGGAACTGAGAATCAGGGTCAAGACTGTAATAATTAGGGTAGGTCTTCATAAATTCCGAACCCTGAACGGGAACCATACTGTCTACAGAAGCAAGATCCTGAATGGTTTTGTACTCCTTGGTAAAGAGCTGTCCGAGCTTTGTTTCGCCGAAGTTACCCGTGTGATTCCATACAACGTCCTGGATAATCTTCATACCCTTTTCGTGAGCGGCATCGATAAGATCCTGGAGTGTTGCGCCGTCACTCTCGTAACGCGGGTCAACCTTACTGAAGTCGAAAGCGTGGTAGCCGTGGTAGTCGTAGCCCGAAGCGTTCTCTACAACCGGAGTAATCCAAATCGCGGTAAAGCCCAAAGCCTTGATGTAGTCTAACTTCTGGATAAGACCCTTGAAGTCGCCTTTCCACGCAGGGTCGGAGTCGGGGTTGTTAGCCTTTTTGTCGTCCCAGCAGTGAACGTTGTTACCCTTGTCGCCGTCGTAGAAACGCGTGGTGATTACGAAGTAGATGCTGTCCTCACGCATATCGGTGCGGTCAACGTTGCCGACTTCGCTCGGGTCCTTCGAATACCAACGGTTGTTCTTGTACCACCACTCGCCCGTGTTGCGGGTGAGCTCTGAAGACTGAACACCGTTTACGACAAAAAGCATATTAATCTTGGTTTTGTCTGCAAAGGAATACTTGTACCAACCGTTACCCATAGCGGTGTCTCTCGTCATCGCAACACCCGGATAGGTCGTCTCGATGTTTGTCGGTAAACTGTTCCAATAGTAGATGGACGGCACACCGTTTTCGCAGTAATAATGCACCGTGATTCCACCTGCTGCGGTATCATTCCTCTCAGTCGTAGCCGCAGAAGATGTGAAAACAGCAACGCTTGCGATTACTGCAACAACGAGCACAGCCGCAATAAGCTTTTTGATGCTCTTCATTTCAAAACCTCCTAAATATAGTAAACCTAATCATTGTAATTATATTACAAATCCGTAAAATTAATTTTCCTCATAAGAATTATAATCTATCCGATTTGTATAATTTACGAGCGAAATTTTGTGCAACTTGTCATCACATCAGAAAACGAACCGCTCAAGCGCCAAGGCTATGCCGTCGTGGTCGCAGTCGTCGGTGACAAAATCAGCGGCATTTTTCAGCTCGACCTCGGCGTTACCCATAGCAATTCCCAAGCCCGCCGTCTCAATCATAGAAACATCGTTGAAATTGTCGCCGAAGGCTATAACCTCGCTGAGGTCAAGCCCGCAGTCCATACAGATTATTTCGAGAGCCTTTCCCTTATTTATTCCTTTGGGCATAACCTCGAGAAAATACGGGGCGGAAAAATACGCGTCAACATATTTTCCGAACTTTTCAAGCACGGTTTGCTGAATTATTTTCAGCTTTTCTGGCTCGTCAACGATAACAATTTTGTGCAGGTCCCAGTCGACAAACTCTGCAATATCGTCGACTAAATTCAGCGGCAATCCGTTCGACCACGACGGGCGGTCGGTGTAGGGATTGACCTTTCTGTCGGCGTACATTTTGCCGTCCTTATGTACTACGACTGTCGCGGTAGTCGGGCGAAGGATACTGTAGACGGGCTCGACGAGCCGTCTGTCGAGATACGTTCTGCTTATGCACTCGCCGCGTGCGTTAAAAATCGCGCCGCCGTTAAAAGACATATAATACCCGTCGTAGTGAAAAACATCGAGCATTTCGGCGTATTTTTTTGCGCCGTATGGCATACGTCCCGTGGCTATAACGACCCTGATGCCGTTTTGCTGAGCTTTTATCAGCGTATTTTTCGTCCTTGGGGACAGCTCCTTTCTGCTGTTAAGCAGGGTGTCGTCGATATCGACGGCAATCATTTTGTACTTCATACCTTCACCTTAATCGTGCGTTTCATAAAGAAAAAAGCCGCCCGAAAGCGGCTTTGAGAAATTTTATAGCTTAATTACTTGTTGATAGAAGCGTAGATTTTGTCCATCAGGTCGTTTAAGATAGTAATCTTTCCGATAATCGGAAGTTCCTTCTTCTCGCCCTTAGCAGCATTAACGATACCGATAATAGCTAAAACAGCTAACAAGAGACTACCAAGACCTACAACTGTGTTTAAGACGCTGTAAATTACAGCCATAACAGAGTATAAAGCGTAGCTCGGAGTAGCTATGTAAATACCTCTGATGATAGCGAGAATGATTCTTGTTGCGATTGTGTAAGCAAGCTCTGTGCAGAAAAGTATCGCACCCTGCTTAACGTGGAATTTGCAATACTCGGAAGTCTTCTTTACGAAGAGAGGAATGATAAGTAAAATTCCGACATATGAAAGCCAAGCAATACCCTTGTTCTGCTGTACGTCAGCGTCGCCGCCTATAGTCTGGGGCTGAACAGGAACTGTCTTACCCTCTACTGCTGCGCCGCACTTAACGCAAACAACAGCCTGATCATCAATTTCGTTTCCGCAATTTCTGCAAAATGCCATAAAAAAGCACTTCCTTTCTTTATGTTATTTCAATTATAAAATGTTTTTTTAACAGTGTCAACCGTTATTGAAAACTTTGTTATTCACTGCACAAACAAGGCGTTTCGAAGGTTTTTGTTAGTACATTTTGCCTATAACTCCTTGCCCTAAATTAAAAATAGCACTAATAAGCCCACATATTCGTCAGGCTTTTTGTCGTTTTTGCAGTAATCTTAAATCAGCTGATAGCCTCTTTCATACTCTTTACATATTCCGAAACAGGCTCTACGCTGTCCTTTCCGTGCTCTGCGATAATCTTTACGATTGCGCTGCCGACGATTACGCCATCGGACACCTTCGACATATTCTCAGCCTGCTCGGGAGTCGCGATACCGAAGCCCACGGCGCACGGAGTGTCGGTGACCTCCTTGGCGAGGCGAATCATCTCTCCGACATCGGTTTTGATTTCGCTGCGAACGCCCGTAACACCGAGCGAGGAAACGCAATAGATAAAGCCTTTAGCACCCTTAGCGATAGTCTGGATGCGCTCCTTCGAGGTCGGCGCGATAAAGCGGATGAGGTCAACGCCGTACTTCTCGCATACCTCGCTGAGCTCGCCGCGCTCCTCGTACGGAACGTCGGGAACAATAACCGCGCTTACGCCGATTTTTGCGCATCGGCTGATGAACTTCTCAACGCCGTAAACGTAGATAACGTTTATGTAGGTCATAAACGCGAGCGCGCAATCGCACTCAGGCGCGACCTCTTCGACCATATCGAGCACCTTATCGGTGGTTGTGCCTGCCGAGAGAGCGCGCATATCCGCCTCCTGAATAACGACGCCCTCGGCAACTGGGTCGGAGAACGGGATACCGATTTCTATAATGTCCGCACCCGCCTTGCTTATGGCGGGGAGCAGCTTTGCTGTCGTGTCAATATCGGGGTCGCCCGCGGTCAAAAAGGCGATAAACGCCTTGCCGTTTTTAAACGCGTCTGTCGTATTAATCATAAATCTGCACCCCTCTGTATCTTGCGATTGCCGCAACGTCCTTGTCGCCTCTGCCCGAAAGGCAAACGACGATAACCTTATCCTTATCCATAGTCGGCGCAAGCTTCATACAATGAGCCACTGCGTGGGAGCTCTCGATAGCGGGGATAATTCCCTCGGTTTTTGAGAGGTACTCGAACGCCTGTACTGCCTCTTCGTCCGTAATCGGGACATACTTTGCTCTGCCTGTGTCGTGGAGATTCGCGTGCTCCGGCCCTACACCCGGATAGTCGAGTCCCGCGGAAATCGAGTAAACGGGAGCAATCTGGCCGTACTCGTCCTGAACAAAGTAGGACTTCATTCCGTGGAAGATTCCGAGAGTTCCGTTGGCGACTGTCGCCGCGTTCTTCGGGTTGTCAACGCCGAGACCGGCAGCCTCGCAGCCGATAAGTTCCACGCTCTCGTCTCCAATGAAATCGTAGAAAATTCCCATAGCGTTACTGCCGCCGCCTACGCAGGCGATACAGGTGTCGGGAAGTCGACCCTCGCGCTCAAGCATTTCCTGCTTTACCTCCTTACCGATAACGGACTGGAAGTCGCGCACGATAGTCGGGAACGGATGCGGACCCATTACCGAGCCGATAACGTAGAGAGTATCGTCCACGCGCGACGTCCACTCGCGCAGCGCCTCGTTTACGGCGTCCTTGAGGGTCTGTGTACCCGAGGTAACAGCGTGCACCTTTGCCCCGAGCAGTTCCATTCTGTAGCAGTTGAGCGCCTGTCGCTCGGTGTCGAGCTTGCCCATATAAATCTCGCACTCCATACCGAGCAAAGCCGCAACCGTAGCGGTCGCAACGCCGTGCTGGCCTGCGCCTGTCTCAGCGATTACGCGCTTTTTGCCCATTTTTTTGGCGAGGAGAACCTGACCGAGGCAGTTGTTAATCTTGTGCGCGCCCGTGTGGTTTAAGTCCTCGCGCTTGAGGTAAATCTTAGCGCCGCCTAAATCCTTTGTCATTTTCTCGGCGTAGTAGAGCATAGACGGTCTGCCCGCATACTCCTTTAAAAGCCTGTTGAACTCCGCGATGAACCCGGGGTCGTTCTTATAATAATCATATGCCTTTTCGAGCTCAAGGACGGCGTTCATCAGAGTTTCGGGGATAAACTGACCGCCGTGGATACCAAACTTGCCCTTTGACATAGCTTACACTCTCCTAACCTTTTCTATAACTTCTTTTATCTTCGATTTGTCCTTCTGCCCGTCGGTCTCGACGGAGGAGCTGAGGTCGATTGAATACGGGTTGACCGTGTTAACGGCGTCTGCGATATTGTCTGCGTTTATTCCGCCCGCGAGGAAAAACGGCTTTTGGAGCTTTTCGGGGATAATATCCCAGTTAAAGCTCTTCCCTCCGCCTCCGACCTTGTCGGTGTAGGCGGTGTCGAGCAGAAGATACTGGCAGTGAAGTTTCTGTGCTTCGAGTATCTGTTCCGTCGTGCTGACGTGAACCGCCTTTATTATCGGCGTTTTCACGCGCCGCGACAGCTCGAGGATATAGTCGTCGTCCTCGGCTCCGTGCAGCTGGATTAAGTCGATTATATCGTTCTCGCAGATTTCCTCAATGAAGTCGAGCGGCTCGTCGACAAACACGCCGACCGCCTTAATCGACGGCTTTAGAATAGCGCGGAACTTCTCCGCTTTATCGACGGAAATCTGACGGCGGAACTTCTGCTGTGTGCTCATAATAAAGCCCACGAAATCGGGTCGAAGCTCGTTTACCGCCTCGATGTCCGCTTTGTGCATCATTCCGCAGATTTTGATTTTACTCATAATTTCTTACCGTTTAATTTTTCAAGAGCTGCGCGCTTGTCGGGTGCACGCATAAGTGTTTCGCCGATTAAAACCGCGTCAACCTTTGCTTTTCGCAAATCGGCGATGTCGTCTGAATTTCTTATCCCACTTTCTGCGACGAAAATTTTGTCGTCGCTAACGAGCGGTCGCAGCGTTGTACAGGTGCTGAGGTCGACGGAAAAGTCCTTGAGGTTGCGGTTGTTCACGCCGACTATTCTCGCGCCTGCGCGCAGGGCCGTCTCGACCTCTTCCTTTGTGTGAGCCTCAACGAGGGCGGACAACCCGAGGCTGTCGCACACGCCTATCCACTCGCGGATAGTATCCTCGTCGAGAATCGCGCAGATGAGCAGCACAGCCGACGCGCCGAGCAGCTTTGCCTCATAAATCTGGTACACGTCAACGGTGAAATCCTTTCTAAGAACAGGGATATTCACGCTCGCGGCGATTTCGCGCAGGTAGTCGTCGCTGCCCTTGAACCACTGCGGCTCGGTGAGGACGGAGATAGCGGACGCTCCCGCCTTCTCGTAGTCCTTCGCTATGTCGAGGTACGGAAAATCCTCGGCGATTATGCCCTTTGACGGGGACGCTTTCTTGACCTCGCAGATGTAGGAAATTCCGCTTTTCTTAAGCGCCTGCTCGAAGGGAAATCCGGTGTTACTGTCGAGAGCCTCTGCCTGAGCCTTCACGACCTCGAGCGGTGTGCGGGATTTTATCTCATTATATCGGATTTTGTTTGCTTGTGCAATAGTTTCGAGTATCATTGTTATCTTCCTTTTGGGGTTGTTGCGCGTGGTTACTGCTTGGAAAGTTCGACGAATTTTTCGAGTTTTTCGAGAGCCTTGCCGCTGTCGATAATTTCCTCGGCAACCTTGATTCCATCTTGTATAGAGTCCGCCTTGCCGCCGATGTAGATACCGAGGGCTGAGTTAAGCAGGACTATGTCGCGCTTTGCTCCCTTTATTTCGCCGCTGAGGATTCCGCGGGTAATTACCGCGTTCTCTGCGCCGTCGCCGCCGAGCAGCTCCTCCATCGGGTATCTGCCGAGACCAAATTGTTCGGGTGTGATTTCGTAGGTTTTGAAGGTGCCGTTGTCGATTTCGCAGATTTTAGTCGAGGTGCTTACTGTTGCCTCGTCCATACCGTCGCCGCCGTAGAGCACGATACCGCGCTTAACGCCGAGGTTAGAGAAAACGTGTGCTATCGGCTCGACAATTTCCGCGGAGTACACGCCCGTAACCTGAAGCGTTGCGCTTGCGGGATTCGTGAGCGGTCCGAGGACGTTGAACACGTTGCGGATTCCGATTTCCTTGCGCACGGGACCGACGTACTTCATCGAGGAGTGGTAGCCCTGAGCGAACATAAAGCAGATGCCCTCGCTGTCGAGGATTTCCTTCGACCTTTCGGGAGAAATCGTGATGTCGACTCCGAGATTTTCGAGGCAGTCCGCCGAGCCCGATTTACTGCTCATCGAGCGGTTGCCGTGCTTTGCGATAGGTATACCCGCCGCGGAAATAACGAAAGCCGCCGTGGTGGAAATGTTGAACGTTCCCGTGCCGTCGCCGCCTGTTCCGACGATATCGAGCACGTCACATCCGGGAGTTATATGAGTAGCTTTGCTGCGCATAATCTCAGCGCAGGCTGTAATTTCGTCAACTGTCTCGCCCTTCATTCTGAGCGCCGTGAGGAAAGATGCCATCTCGGCGGGAGTCGCCGCGCCGCTCATAATCTCGTCCATAACCTGTGCGGCTGTGTCGTGATCAAGGTCGTTGCCCGCTACTATCGTTTTGATTGCTTCGTTTATCATATCAGTGAACCTCTCTTAAAAAGTTTTCTATCATTTTAATACCGTTTTCCGTGAGGATTGATTCGGGGTGGAACTGCAGTCCGTAAATTTCGTAGTCCTTATGGCGCACCGCCATAACCTCGCCCATATCGTCAACCGCCGTAACGGCGAGACAATCGGGGATTGAGCTGCGCTTTGCGATAAGGCTGTGGTAGCGCGCGCCCGTCACCTTTTCGGGCATATTCTTAAAGATTTTGCAGCTATTATCTACCGTAAGCACGCTTTTCTTACCGTGCATAAGCTTTACCGCGTGAGTAATCTCCGCGCCAAAAACCTCGCAAATCGCCTGATGTCCGAGGCAAACGCCGAGGATAGGAAACTCACCCTTAAGTTCGCGTATAACCTGCTCGCACACTCCCGCGTCCTTCGGGTAACCGGGACCCGGCGAGAGGATAATGTGAGTGGGCTTCATTTCGCGGATTTCGTCGACCGTCACCGCGTCGTTGCGCACAACCTTTATGTCGGGCTCAATGCTGCCGCAGAACTGGAGAAGGTTGTAGGTAAAGCTGTCGTAGTTGTCTATAAGAAGTATCATATATCCTCTACCTCCCCTGCGCGCTCGACCGCGTTCATCACGGCGAGAGCCTTGTTGTAGGTTTCCATATACTCGCTCTTCGGCACGGAGTCGGCGACTATGCCCGCACCCGCCTGAACGTAGACCTTATCGCCGTGCTTTACAGCCATACGAATTGCGATACAAGCATCGAGGTTTCCGTTAAAATCGACGTAACCGATTGCGCCGCCGTACACGCCGCGCGGAGTTTTTTCAAGCTCCTCTATAATCTGGCACGCGCGGATTTTCGGCGCGCCCGAGAGCGTTCCCGCGGGCAACAATGAGCCGATTGCGTCGAACGCGTCGAGGTTGTCGCGGATTGTGCCCTCGACCTCGGAGCAAATGTGCATTATCTTTGAGAATTTCAGCACTTTCTGATACTCCGTAACCTTTACCGAGTTGAATTTTGAAATTTTTCCGATGTCGTTGCGCCCAAGGTCAACGAGCATATTGTGCTCGGAGAGCTCCTTTTCGTCCTTTATAAGTTCCTCTTCGAGGGCGTTGTCCTCCTCGCGCGTTTTTCCTCGCGGACGCGAGCCCGCAATCGGGAAGGTCGTGAGCGTGTCGCCCCTCAGCTTCACGAGAGTTTCGGGAGACGCACACATAATCTCCTCGCCGTCGATGTACATATATACCATATACGGCGACGGGTTAGTCGTGCGCAGAACGCGGTAGGCGTTTAAAAGGCTCGGCTTGTACTCGGCCTCGAAACGGCGCGACACAACGCACTGGAAGATATCTCCGTCGAAAATATACTGCTTAGTCCGCTCGACCATATCGCAGAACTCGCTCTCGCTGAAGCTTGATGTAAACTTTACAGGCTCCTCGGGCGCGTCGCAGACGATGGGCTTTGCTGTCTTGATTATCTCGATAATGTCGCTGATATCGTCGCACGCCTTTTGATACTGGCGCTCGATATCGTTCGTTTTCATATTGACGATTACAGTAATTTTCTCGCTGAGATGGTCGTAGGCGATAATTTTGTCGAACAACATAAGGTCGAAGTCCTTCGCCTCGCCGCGGCTTATCTCGAGCACGGGCTCGGCGACACCAATCATCGCGTAGCCGTAGTAACCGACGAGTCCGCCCGTGAGCGGCGGGATACCGTCTATGCGCGGGGTTCTGTAGTGCGACATATACTCGCGAAGTACGTCGTATGGATTTTTCGTCGCAATTTCCTTTTCGCCTTCGCCCGTTATGGAGAGCGTGCCGTTTTTGTAGGAAAGTCGGGCCTTCGGGTTAAAGCCGATAAATGAATAGCGCGCCCACTTTTCGCCACCCTCTATACTCTCGAGCAAAAAGTACTTGTCGTAGACCGACGCAAGCTTACGAAGAAGCGTTATCGGCGTTGCGACGTCGGCGTAAATCTCCTTGTAGACGGGAATTACGTCATAGTCTTTTGCATATTTTTTTACGTCATCAAATTTCGGAAGCATATTCTCACCACCAGTTTAAATTCACAATTTAAATAAAAACAACGGCTTCTGTCCTCTATGGGACAAAAGCCGTAAACTTCTGCGGTACCACCCAAATTGGCGCGTCTGCGCCCACTCTAACGTACTGACATACGCTGCCATTATAACGGTCGGCTACCGTCAGTTCCTACTCTTATGCATTTCGGACTGCCCTCACGGGTCCATTCAGAAAAACCTATGCCGCTGTCTTCCACCACCCGACAGCTCTCTGAAGACGTCAGTAATTCCTACTACTCCCGCTCAACGGTTTGAGGTAATTTATTTAACTAAAGTATATTATACGCTCATAAAAACGAATTGTCAACTGTTTTCTTTATGATTAACAAAAACCGTAGATTTGAATTAATAATCAAAATACGGAAACAATATTTATGTATTAGTGTTGAAATATACCGTACTGTGTGGTAGAATTATATTAGTACAAAGTACTGACGCCAAAATTTTATTGAGGCGAAAGGCTGCTATATGTTATTTTTACAGACCATAGCTGTGCCTTTCGGCGCGGCTATTTTCATTATATGATATGAGGTGCATTATGGAAACTCGTGTTGCTGTTATCAGCATTATTCTTGAAAACTCCAACTCAATCGAAGAGGTCAACAAGCTCATCAGCGACTACAGCGACTTCGTTGTAGGACGAATGGGCATACCGTACAAAAAGCGCGGTATCTCCATAATCAGCGTGGTTATCGACTCGCCGCAAGACGTCATCTCGACCTTTTCGGGTAAACTCGGCAAATTAGACGGCGTAAGCGCAAAGACGGCTTACTCGAAGTATGTGTTCAATGATTAACCTCGTAGACAAGCTGTGTAAAGAGCGCACGCTCAGCAAAAGCGAGTTCATAGACCTCATAAACTGCGACGAAACCACATCAGAATACCTCCGCTCGCTCGCAGAAAAAACACGAATAGAAAACTACGGCTACGATATCTATATGCGCGGACTGATTGAGTTTACAAACTACTGCAAGCAGGACTGCTACTACTGCGGAATACGCAAAAGCAACCTCTCCTGTCCGCGGTACAGACTCAGTTTCAGCGACATTATGGAGTGTTGCCGCGACGGCTACGCGCTGGGATTCCGCACCTTCGTTTTGCAGGGCGGCGAGGACCCGTATTTCACGGACGACAGAATCTGCGAAATAATCGAGGCTATCAAGAAAACCTACCCCGACTGCGCGGTGACTCTGTCGCTCGGCGAGAAAAGCAGAGAGAGCTTTAAGCGTTACTTCGAGTGCGGCGCTGACCGCTATCTGCTCCGCCACGAAACCGCGAACAAGGCGCATTACGGCAAGCTGCACCCCGAAAAACAGACCTTAGAGAGCCGTATAGAGTGCCTTAAAATACTAAAGGAAATCGGCTATCAGGTCGGCTGCGGATTTATGGTCGGCTCGCCGTTTCAGGGCGCGGAGTGTCTTGCGGACGATTTGTTGTTTATAAAGGAGTTAAATCCGCAGATGGTAGGCATAGGGCCGTTCATTCCGCACGAGCAAACGCCGTTTAAGGACTACGGGGCGGGCACGCTGGAGCTGACATTAAGAATGCTCTCAATCGTGCGACTTATGCTGCCGAAGGTGCTCTTGCCGGCGACAACCGCGCTCGCGACAATCGACCCGCGCGGCCGCGAAAAAGGTATACTCGCGGGAGCGAACGTCGTAATGCCGAACCTTTCGCCCGTAAGCGTGAGAAAAAAATATCAACTGTACGACAACAAGGTCTGCACGGGCGAGGAAAGCGCACAGTGCAGAAACTGTCTTGAAAAACGCATAGAATCAGTCGGTTGCAGGCTCGTTGTAGCCCGTGGCGACAGCAAAAATATATAGGAATGGAGAACAAAAATGTATAACCCGAAATCACTCAAGGCCGAGGAATTTATCGACCATCAGGAAATCCTCGACACACTCAAATACGCTGACGAAAACAAAAACAATCTCGAGCTCATCGACAGCCTGCTCGACAAGGCGGAACAGCTAAAAGGACTTACCCACCGCGAGGCGAGCGTTCTTCTCGCGTGCGAGGACGAAGAGCGCGTTAATCGTATGTACGACCTCGCCGAGCAGATTAAAAAGGACTTCTACGGCAACCGAATCGTAATGTTTGCGCCGCTTTACCTCTCTAACTACTGCGTTAACGGCTGCGTATACTGTCCGTATCACCTCAAAAACAAGCACATCTGCCGCAAAAAGCTCACCCAAGAGGAGATAAAACGCGAGGTAACCGCTCTACAGGATATGGGTCACAAACGACTCGCGATTGAGGCGGGCGAGGACCCTGTAAACAACCCGATTGAGTACATCTTAGAGTCTATCAAGACCATCTACAGTATAAAGCACAAAAACGGCGCAATCCGCCGCGTCAACGTCAACATCGCGGCGACTACTGTCGAAAACTACCGCAAGCTGAAAGAGGCGGGTATCGGCACCTACATTCTCTTTCAGGAAACATACCACAAGGAAAGCTACGAAAAGCTCCACCCGACAGGTCCCAAGCACAACTATGCCTACCACACTGAGGCTATGGACAGAGCAATGGAGGGCGGTATCGACGACGTCGGTCTCGGCGTTCTGTTCGGGCTCGAGCTGTACCGCTATGAATTTGCGGGACTTCTTATGCACGCCGAACACCTCGAGGCTGTGCACGGCGTAGGACCGCACACAATCAGCGTTCCGCGAATCAAAAAAGCGGACGATATTGACCCCGACGTGTTCGACAACGGTATCTCGGACGATATTTTCGCTAAGATTTGCGCTCTTATCCGAATCTGCGTGCCGTACACGGGTATGATTATCTCGACCCGCGAGAGCGAGGAGGTTCGCGCCAGGGTTATACGCCTCGGCGTTTCGCAGATAAGCGGCGCGTCGAGAACGTCCGTCGGCGGCTACGCCGAGGGCGGCGAGGCTGAAAACAGCGAGCAGTTCGACGTTTCCGACAACAGAACTCTCGACGAGGTCGTAAATTGGCTTATGAAGAGCGGCTACATTCCGTCGTTCTGCACAGCGTGCTACCGCGCGGGCAGAACCGGCGACCGCTTTATGGCACTGTGCAAAAACAGACAGATTCACAACTGCTGTCAGCCGAACGCTCTGCTCACGCTGAAAGAATACCTCATCGACTACGCAAGTGACGACACGAAACAAATCGGCGAGCGCGTTATCAAAGAGGAGCTTAACAATATTCCGAACGAAAAGGTACGCGCAAAGTGTATCGAACTGCTCGACCTCATTGAGCAGGGTAACAGAGATTTCAAATTTTAACACATTCTGAAGGTGACCAATATGACGCTAAATGAAACACCATCGGCTAACCGACTTCACATCGGCTTTTACGGCAAGCGCAACTCGGGCAAAAGCTCGCTTATAAACGCGTTTACGGGTCAGGAGGTCAGCATTGTCTCCGACGTTGCAGGCACAACAACCGACCCCGTCAACAAGGCTATGGAAATTCACGGACTCGGCGCGTGTGTGCTTATCGACACCGCTGGCTTCGACGACATCGGCGAACTCGGCAAAATCCGTGTAGAGAAAACCGAGAAAACCGCCGAGAAAATTGACATCGCAATCGTGCTTTTCTCGGGCGACGACATCACGCTCGAGTGCAGATGGTACGAGTTTTTCAAGAGAAAAAATATCCCCGTTATCCCCGTGGTAAGCAAGGCAGATTTACTCGTTAACGGCAGCGCCTATGCGCTCAAAATCCGCGGAAAAATCGGCACAACGCCGCTTCAGGTAAGCTCGCTCGACGGTAGCGGTATCTCAGAACTTAAGGAGGAACTTATCCGCCTTATTCCGTCCGACTACGACGCGCCGTCAATCACGGGCAGACTGTGTGGGGAGAACGATCTCGTTCTGCTCGTAATGCCGCAGGATATTCAGGCGCCGAAGGGACGGCTGATTCTTCCTCAGGTGCAGACTATCCGCGAGTTACTCGACAAGAAGTGCATTGTCGCAAGCTGTACGACCGACAAATTGGTCGAAACGCTCGCCGCACTAAGCCGTGCGCCTAAGCTTATAATCACCGACTCGCAGGTGTTCGATTATGTGCACAAAACAAAGCCCGAGGAGAGTATGCTGACGAGCTTTTCCGTTCTGTTTGCGGCGTACAAGGGCGATTTACCTTACTATATCGAGGGCGCAAAGGCGCTCGACAACCTAAAAGAAGACAGCCGCGTGCTGATTGCGGAGTGCTGTACGCACGCGCCGCTCAGCGAGGACATAGGCAGAGTAAAAATTCCGCGCCTGCTCAAAAAGCGCGTAGGCGAGGGCTTAAAAATCGATATCGTTTCGGGCACCGACTTCCCCGACAATCTTTCGGACTACGACCTCATAATCCAGTGCGGCGGATGTATGTTTAACCGCAAGTACATTATGAGCCGTATCGACCGCGCGCGCGGCGAGAACATTCCGATGACGAACTACGGCGTTACAATCGCGCACATCACGGGAATCCTCGACGATATCGCGAGGCCGTAAAGCTGACTTTATTGTAACGAAGCAAAAGCGAATTTAGCTACAAATCACTCACCCATATTTTACCTCGGCAATATACTGAGCATAGGAGGTAAAAAATGGTTAATAATGTTCTTATGGCGCTGATTGCGACGCTCGGGACGTGGTTCGTGACCGCGCTCGGAGCGGCGACAGTCGTCTTTTTCAGGTCACCAAACCCCAAAATACTCAACCTTATGCTCGGCTTTGCGTCGGGAGTTATGATAGCCGCAAGCTTCTGGTCGCTTTTGCAGCCTGCGATTGAGCGTGCAGAGGCGGCGGCGGGATTGCCCGCGTATTTTGTGGCGACGTTCGGGTTTCTCTTCGGCGCGCTGTTTATGTGGATTTCGGACAAAACCGTCACACTCGCACGACGAAAGGTCACACTCGCGCAGGGCACTGCGGGCGAGCGGCTGAACAGAATCATTATGCTCGTGCTCTCGATAACCCTGCACAACATACCCGAGGGACTCGCGATAGGAGTGGCGTTCGGCGCGCTGCAAAGCGGCGAGCACAACGCGGAAAACATAATGGGCGCGGTAACGATTGCGGTCGGAATCGGGCTACAAAACTTCCCCGAGGGCGCGGCGGTGTCGTTTCCGCTGAGGCGCGAGGGCTACTCGGGCAGAAAGAGCTTTTTCATCGGTCAGGCGTCGGGGCTTGTCGAGCCGATAGCGGGCGTAATCGGAGCGTTGCTCGTGGTTTATGTCGAGACAATTCTTCCGTACGCGCTTGCGTTCGCTGCGGGCGCGATGATACTCGTCGCGGTACACGAGCTAATCCCCGAATGTCAGCAGAATCAGAAAACCCACCCGTACTTCGCTACAATGGGAATCGTGTCGGGCTTTGCGCTAATGATGCTATTGGACGTTATGCTCGGATAACGGGTGCTTTTCAGAACCGAATAAATATGCTATACTAAATATCAGGAACAAGAAAGCGTGCTTGCACGCTCTTCTTCACTCATCGCTCGTTCTGCGAAGCAGAAACTGGGCGGAGAATACAAATTATTTTTACTTTATAAAGTCGGATAATATCTTTGCTTTAAGATACAATGAAATCTTATTTTTACTGCCTGTTACGGAGCAGTTTCCTATAAAGTAAAAAACGGAGGTAGTCAGATGTTTAACGCAGAGAAAGTAAAAAACGAATGCGTCGAGTGGATAAGAGACTTTTTTGAGCAAAACGGCAAGGGCTGTAACGCTGTCGTCGGCATTTCGGGCGGCAAGGACAGCTCAATCGTGGCGGCACTGTGCGCCGAGGCTCTCGGCAAGGAGCGCGTTATCGGCGTTCTGATGCCGAACGGAGAGCAGGCGGACATAGATATGGCGAAGCTGCTCGTCAGCCACCTCGGCATAAAACACTATATCATCAACATAAAGGACGCTATGGACGGACTTAAAAACAGCATACCGTTCGAGCTGTCGGAGCAATCTAAAATCAACCTTCCGCCGCGCGTGAGAATGGCGACTCTCTACGCCGTTTCACAGAGCCACAACGGACGTGTTGCGAACACCTGCAATCTCTCGGAGGACTGGGTAGGATACGCTACGCGCTACGGCGACGCCGCGGGCGACTTCAGCCCGTGCTCGCACCTTACCGTAGACGAGATGAAGCAAATCGGCAGACTTCTCGGACTTCCCGACGTTCTCGTCGACAAAACCCCGATAGACGGACTTTGCGGCAAGACGGACGAGGAAAACCTCGGCTTTACCTACGCCGAGCTCGACCGCTATATCCGCGAGGGCGTGATTGAAGACGAGGCAAAGAAAGCTCGCATAGATGACCTTCACAGGAAGAATCTGTTTAAGCTTGAGATGATGCCCGCGTTTAAACCAGGTAAAGACTAATTTAAATAGAAACAAAAAGCTGAGGCAAAACTTTCGTTTTGCCTCAGCCTTTTTATGTGGATAAAATTACTTTTTAACCTTAACCTTAATAGTTACTGTTTTACTAAACGCGTTATACTTTTTATTCGCCTTAGCGGAAACCTTAACCTTAATGGTGTAGGTACCTTTCTTTGCGCCCTTTTTAACAACTATCTTGTTTTTCTTAAGTTTTAGTACCTTTTTCTTATCCTTCTTGGCTACCTTATAGGTTACCTTGCCGCCCTTGTTGTTTTTAACCGTGATAGCTTTTAAGGTAGTTTTCTTAGTCGTAGCCTTCTTGCCCTTCTTAAGCTTAACAGTGAGCTTTTTCTGAGAAGCGACCTTAACCTTAATCGGGTTCTTTGCTTTTGTAACCGCGCCCGAAGTCGGGTTTTCGGTGGTCGGCTGTGTGACAGCAGGTGTCGTCGGAGCAGGCTCTGTGGACTCTTCGCCCTTGTTGTCGACCTCTTCTTCCGTCGGGATCTCGTCTGCCATTTCCTTTGATAACCACGCCGCACGGCTTATCATCCAGTCGCGGCAGTAGTTATACATACCCTCGAAGTCACTCGCGTAGCTTGTCGCGTATTTGTTCACGCTGTAGACGTTTTTCTGTGCGTCGTAGGTTGCGGTCGTAAGGCTTGAATGGTCGCAAATCCAGCTGCCTGTGTTGAGCAGCCAACCGCTTGTGTAGTTCATAGCGGCGCTGTCCTTGATAAGGTTGTAGTATTCGTCAGCCGTGTAAAATTCCTTGCCGATTTCTTTATTCACGGCAGTGCCCGCGAAGTGGTTGATTGCGGGAATGAACTTCTCTTTCCAGATTGTCTTGGCGGCAGCAGTCACGGAGTTGTTGACGGAAAGTCTGTTCATAATATTGCCCGAGGACTTAGTCCTTGAGCTCTTTCCCTTGTACTTACACCACCAACCGGTGTACTCCTCGTAGTCGTAAACGCCCATATCGCTGAGCTCATAGAGAACGCCGACAGCGTTGCCGAGGGAGTTATCGTAGTCCCATACGGGCGAGCCGTAGAACTTATATGTGCCGTTTTCGTCGGGCTTATAGGTGAAGAATGTGCTGGAAACGCCCGAATCCCAGTTTTTGCCGAGCTCGTTTATAAGATAAATCGTCGCAAGCGAATCCACGTCGGCAACCTCCGAGAGATCCTTCGTGCGCGACGCCGTGGCGTTGTAGAACGCGGTGAACTTGTCTTTGACGTACTTCTTAACCTCGTCGTAACCAACGTCGCCGGGCGCGAGCTCAGGGGTCTTGATTGTTACCTTGAGTCCGCTCGAGATAGAAACGTAGTAGTCACCCTCTCCTGCGCCGGCGTCAACCTCGGCAACGAACGGGAAGTCCTCGTTAACGCTCTGTCCGTCCTCGCTTAGGTAATCCTCTTCCTCAAAGTCGTTTACAAGGTTCGAGGAACCGGCCTCAACCTTTTCCGCCATCTGGTAGGAGCCCCAGTAGAAGCCGTTTGCATAGAAATCAACGTAGCGCGAATCAGATGCGTAAGGCATACCTACCGCGTCAGAGAGGTCGTATAAAAATCTGTTTCTAGAAAGAGAGTCGTCCTGATAATTCGCAAGGATAGAGTACTTCTTACTCTTTGTCATACCTGCGATAGAAACCTTGCTATCGTAGGTAATGTTGTATGCCTTTTTCGGCTTACCCCACGTTGTGTTTCCTCTGCCCTTGATTTTCTTGATAACTGTGTTGTCAACCTTGCCGTCGGGAGTTACGATTGCGCCTGTAGCTCTAGCGCTGCGACCCTTGTCGACATTGAGGTAGCTCATAAGCTCGGTGCCGTTTCCGTCAGCGTCGCTGTTGTTGACGTAGATAGCCGCCTCTGCACCCGAACGCATAAAGCGGAGTGTATAGGTCTTGCCCTCGGCGCTAACCGAGTAATCCTTGCCTGTTTCAAAGCTTACGGCTGCGGTCTTGCCCGCGCCGATTTCGGTGCCGTTAACCGTTACTGCAGCGGAAAACGCGTTGTAAACGTCAACCTTGTTCTCGTTTGTTGAGGACGGAAGGAAGAAATATTTCACCGATGAATTTGCAACAACGAAATCCTCGTTGTGCTCGCTCTGCCACGCAACCCATGCGTCGCCGTCGTTGCTGCCGCTTACAGCGTGAGCAAAGAGAGCTTTCCACGTTTTAAATCCCGTGGGTGCGCCCTGCGCTGTCTCTGCGCTTACGCTCATAACAGAGAACACGGAAAGCAACATAAGTGCTGCGAGCAGGATTGATAATGTCTTTTTCATAATGTTCCTCCTGAATAGTGCTTGTTATATCCGCAGTGCGGTAAAACTATGTGCCTGTTTTTTAATTATAGCACTGTTCTCCGACTCTTTTAGTACCGTTAAGCTTAGCTACATACATCTGAATATATGTCGCGTCCTTGATATTTACATCATCGTCGCCGTCAACATCAGCGAGCACCTCACCGTATTTTTCGCCAAGCGTGCCGAGTGACGCGAGGTACTTCTGGATTGTGGTAACGTCACTTATATCTACATCCCCGTCGCAGTTAGCGTCGCCGTAAATACCAATATAAACCTTTGGTTCTGTGGGTACCGACGACTCTGTTGTCGGTTCGGTCGGGGCGGTCGTTATCTCGGGAACATCATCTGTCCACTTGTGGTTAGCTCCGAATATCATACTCTTTCCTTCGAGCGGCATACCCGGCTCGCCGTCAGCGGGGTAGCGGTTCTCGTACGCAGTGCCTGACTCGGTAAACATTGCATAGCCATAGGCGAATTCCTCGGGAACGTCGTAGTAGTAAAGCCCAAGCTGGCTGTCGTACTGCATTTCTACTCCCGGCCAGTCGGCGTTTTGTTCTCTGTTGTCGTTATAGACGTAAACGTAAACTTTTTTCCAATTATAAGACGAGTTATCGAAGTAAATCCTCTGCGCCTTGGTAGGATCAACCGTAGGTTCAACTACCGAAGAGCCGTCAACCATTTCGTTCGAAAGCCACGCCGCGCGGCTTATCATCCAGTCGCGGCAGTAATTGTACATACCCTCGAAATTATTCGAGTATCTCGTTGTGCTCTTGCTCACGCTGTAGGTGTTATTTGAAGCGTCATAGGTCGCCTTTTTAAGGCTTGTATGGTCGGCAATCCAACTGCCTGTGTTGAGAAGCCAACCGCTCGTGTAGTTCATAGCGGCGCTGTCCTTGATAAGGTTGTAATACTCATCAGCCGTATACAATTCCTTGCCGATTTCTTTATTCACGGCAGTACCCGCGAAGTGATTGATTGCGGGGATAAATTTCTCTTTCCAGATTGTCTTTGCGGCATTAAACACAGTAGTGTTGACGGAAAGTCTGTTTATAATATTTGAAGACTCTCTCTGATTAGCGGACTTACCCTTGTACTTGCACCACCAGCCGGTGTACTCCTCGTAGTCGGAAACGCCCATATCATTGAGGTCGCTCCACACACCTGTAGCGTTGCCGAGGGAGTTGTCGTAATCCCACACGGGTGAGCCGTAGAACTTGTATGTGCCGTTTTCGTCGGGCTTATAGGTGAAGTATATGCTCGACGCTCCTGAATCCCAGTTTTTGCCGAGCTCGTTTATGAGGTAGAGCTTAGCAAGCGAGTCGATGTCCGCGTACTTCGAGAGACCCGTGGTTTCTGTAGCGGTAGCATTATAGAACTGAGTGAACTTATCCTTGACGTACTTTTTAACCTCGTCGTAACCGACGTCGCCGGGCGCGAGCTCGGGAGCCTTGATTGTGATGTTGATTCCGTTCGTAATTGTAACGTAGTAATCGTCTGCTCCTGCGCTGCCGTCAACTTCGGCGATAAACGGGAAGTCCTCGTTTACGCTCAGTCCGTCCGAGCTTAAGTAATCATCTTCCTCGAAGTCGCTGACAAGGCTCGAGGAGCCTGCCTCGATTTTCTCAGACATTTGGTAGGAGCCCCAGTAGAAGCCGTTTACATAGAAATCCACATAGCGCGAATCGGAAGCATACGGCATATCTACCGCGTCGGAGAGGTCGTATAAAAACCTATTTCTCGAAAGGGAATCGTCCTGATAATTTGCAAGGATAGAGTACTTCTTGCCCTTGCTCATACCGGCTATCGAAACCTTGCTGTCGTAGGTAATATTAAAAGGCTTTTTCGACTTGTCCCACGTTGTGTTGCCTCTGCCCTTGATTTTCTTGATAGCGGTATTATCAATCTTGCCGTCGGGAGTTACGATTGCGCCTGTTGCCTTTGCGCTGCGACTCTTGTCATATTTAAGATAGTCCATAAGGCCGGTACCGTTACCGTCGGCGTCACTGTTGTTGACGTAAATAGCCGCCTCTGCGCCTGAGCGCATAAACTGAAGTGTGTATGTATTGTTGTCAGCCTTAACGGAATAGCTCTTTCCTGTCTCAAAGCTTACCGTAGCGGTTTTGCCTGAGGCGATTTCGGTGCCGTTTACCGTAACGGTCGAAGAAAACGCGTTGTAGACGTCAACCTTATTGCTGTCTGTTGAGGACGGCAGGAAGAAGTACTTCGTATATGAATTACTCTCGCCATATCCCTGATTGTGCTTGCTCTGCCACGCGACCCACGCCTCGCCGTCTTCGCTGCCGCTGACAGCGTGAGCAAAGAGGGCTTTCCACGTTTTAAATCCCGTGGGCGCGCTCTGTACGGTCTCCGCGCTTACGTTCAGTAGGGATACCACGGAAAACAACATCAAAGCTGCGAGCAAAATTGACAATGTCTTTTTCATAACGTCACCTCAAAATAAAAATTATTATTCGCATATGCGAGTTATGTCGTACAAAAATATATACTCTATTGTATTATACAATAGAGTAGCTGACAAATCAATTCTTTTTAATTATTTTTCACTAATTAAACACACAATTTTTAAGGTAAATTCCGAAAGTTCTCATCTTTTCGGCGAGCGCGGATTTCTGGGCGCTCAGGCGGTGAGCATATAGTCGAACTCGGGCACGTTGATAACTCGGCAGTCGGTATCCGCTGTTTCGGCGTATTTCTCCGCTCCGCTCATAACTGCACGGTCAAATTCGGGCGTGAAATCCTCCGTTTCGCGACAGAGGTACATATCCGGCTCGTTCACGCCGCCATCCGAAAGAAAACTCTCGAAGGCGGAGAAACGGGCGTTATAAGCTGTGTTCGGTGCGATTTCAAGAAGATTTTGTACATACATAATTGTTACCTCGCTTGGTTTTGATTTTCATTACATTTTTATTATATCATCACCATTATACAATAAAACGGACTGTGATTGCTTGTCCTATTTTGTCAAATAAAATATTTTTATGTATTTTCTTTTATTTCTGTTTGGGTAATATAGCGACAGCTTTCTGCTATATAATAGTAATCCGACACACAACTAACGAACTTCGGGTGTCGGGTATGGAGTGTAATTAATGTATAAAAATCCCTATATAAACAGGCAAATCCATAAAAAAATAATCAGAGCGCAGAAGAAAAAGAAGCTGCTCGCAATAGGCGCGACGACTTTACTGTGTCTTGCGATGATGATTCTCTCAGCCGTCACCCTTTTCGTCCCGCGAATAGGTAAGGTAGAAAATTTTAAAGCCACAAAAATTCACGCCGAGAGCATTGTTCTCAAATGGACAGGTTCGGTCTACGCTGACGGCTACTTCGTGTATAAAAGAGTCGGCGACGAAGAAAATTTTTCCAGAATTGCAACTCTTACGGGACACGATAAAACTAAATTTACTGTAAAAAATCTCGAACAAAAGAGCAAATACGACTTTTATGTCACCGCGTTCCGGGGAACTCAGAAAACGGTCGAAAGCAAGGACTACGATGTTCTCGAGCTCTGCACCCGACCGAAAAAAATCACCCTCACCGAGGTGAAATCCACCGTGGAAGGCGAACTCAGGGTAAGATGGAAGAAATCATCAGACGTGCTCGGGTACCAAATGCAGTACACGGCCGACACCGACTTCCGCAACGCCCTCACGGTAAAGGTTACGGCAGTTGAGGACTCCATCGAGTTTCAAAATCTCGAGCCCGCGTCAGTGTACAAAATCCGCGTACGCTCATACACAAGGCACAACGGCAAAAAGCTTATGGGCGAATGGAGCGACGTAAGCACGGTCAAGATAGCCGAAAGATTCAGCATGCCTGACTATATCGACACTGACAAACCGATGGTTGCGCTGACCTTCGACGACGGTCCCGGCTACAACGACGCCTCCGACAGAATCCTCGACACGCTCGAAAAATACGGCGCAAAAGCTACCTTCTTTATGCTCGGCAAAAACGCCGTCGACCACCCCGACAACGTGCGGCGCAAGTGCGAACTCAAAATGGAACTTGGCAACCACACCTGGGACCACACCCGCTACGGCAAAAAGGTCAAGAAGAAGGATATCCGCAGGACCTCCGAGGCGATTTACGACATCTGCGGCGTGTACCCGACCGCCTATCGCTCTCCTGGCGGTATGACGACCGAGAAAATGCTTAAGGAGTGCAAGGCGGAGAGTATGACCGCCTACTACTGGTCGATTGACACAGAGGATTGGCGCACACGAAATGCGAAAACAACGTGGAAAAAGGTTGTCAACAACGCGAAGGACGGCGACATAATCCTTATGCACGAAATATATGACTCAACCGCCGACGCGGTCGAGAAAATCGTGCCGAAGCTTATTAAGAAGGGCTTCCAGATTGTGACGTGCCGCGACCTTATCTCGGCAAAAACGGGCGACTACCCCGAGGCGGGAAGGCAGTATTACAAAGCACCATAATTCAATTTGTAATGCGAAATTCGCAATGTGCAATCTTAATTTAATTTGCAATGCGTAATTAATGATAAAAAGAAAAGGCTGACCGAAGTCAGCCTTTTTTATTTTGGTTTTTAACTAACCTTAATTT
>JAFLSK010000015.1:36428-39851 GCA_022510945.1 Ruminococcus sp. | reverse complement strand
ACTGGGCTCGAAAGGCGGAAAAAGAAAATGCTCCTGCGTGAGCATTTTCCCGCCGCCCAATTTGATGTAACTCCACCAATACATTAAACCTCACAAGCGAGCACTGTATTTACTGTCTCTGACTCTGTAATTTTTACAGGTATGAGCGATTATAATCTATGGACAACATTTTTGAATTGTGATATTATAATGATAAAGCAAAACGTGGTTAGAGATAACTGTGATTACTATAACTTTTGTGACGATTGGCTTGTATAAAAATCAGGACTTTTATAAATTACAATACAGGAATGAATGAAGGCAAAGAGAAATGAATAAGCTGTTCTCAACCCTCGTGCGAATTTTTTACCCGCAGAGGTGCCCGTACTGCAACTGTGTTATTGAACACAATATGATTCAGTGCGAGGTTTGCGCAAAGCAAATGCCTGCACGGTATTTTCAGAATTTTGCGAAAGGCGGTTATCCGTGCTATTCTCCGTTTTTCTACCAAGGTATATTTGCGACCGCGGTCAAGCGTTTTAAATTTCACAACTTCAGCCAGTATGCTTCTCAGCTTGCGGTGCCGTTGGCGGCAAGTATAATGGATATGAAGAATGACGTTGCTTTTGACCTTGTGACTTATGTGCCGATGCACCCGAGTCGCGAGCGAAAGCGCGGATATAATCAGTCGAAGCTACTTGCGCGCGAGGTTTCGAAGTTGATTGGCATCGAGTGCGCAGACCTGCTTGAAAAGGTCAAAAACAATCCCGAACAGCACAAATGCACATCTTCCAAAGAACGCAAAGAAAACGTAAAGGGTGTTTTCTCCGTGGTTGACAAACAAGCTGTCAAGGGGAAGAATATTCTTGTGATAGACGATATCCTCACGTCAGGCTATACGCTCGGAGAGTGTTGTCGTGTGCTTAGCAAAGCTGGCGGCAGAGTGATACAGTGCGCTACGCTCTGTGCGAGGAATAATCTACCGGTTGGTTGAGTCTGGTTTTTATGACTGCAACAAAAATTGATTGGATTGGGAAATTATGGGTACAATTAAAGGGAAAATCAAAACTTGTTTCGTATTCAGTAGACTTATATACGAAATGATAAAGAATTACAAGAAATTGAATGATGATAAGGAAAACAATTACAAGGTATGCAAAGACCTGTCGGAAAAAATTTTATCAAAGGCGAATGTAGATTGTTTCGTTTATGGGGCAGAAAATATCCCTGATGAAAACTGCCTGATTATCTCGAATCATATAAGCTTTTTCGATATTGTTTTACTTGTGTCGCAAATTGACAGACCGCTTGGCTTCGCATATGCCGACAATTTGTTAAAACTCCCGATTCTGAAGAAGTATATTGAATCCTTAGGCGGCGTGCCAATACACCGTGATGTAAAAAAAATCAAAGAGTCGCTCAGCGGTATTGCGGATTATGTAAAAGACTCAAGCCTCGTCCTGTTCCCCGAGGGCAAATGCAGCTATGAGGTCGATAAGGTAGGACAATTTGAGAGAGGCTGCTTTATCAGCCTGAGGTCAACGGATGTGCCGATTGTTCCCGTATACATAAGGGTTTATGAGTTAGGCAAAGTGGCGAGATGGGTAACACCGCTCGAAAAAATTGATGTCATTATCGGACAGCCCTTCAAAACAGATTCAAAAATGAAATCCAAACAGCTTGCAGAGTATGCGTATAATACAGTTGTGGGGTTGAAAGATAGTTATAAATAAATTGTTATGCATAAGAATGAAAACTCGGAAAAAGTTTAAACTTTTTCCGAGTTTTATACTGCTTACTAATCAATTGCAACAAATGATAAATCATCATCTGTAAAGTCATATTTTTTTTGCTGTTTCTTAACAAAATCCTCAGCAACGGTATTTCTATAACCTTTAATCGTAAGTTTTTGTTCAAAAATGCTGTTGCAGGTAGCGTATATTTCTTTAACATTTCTGCCAATTGTAATTGACTTTAATTTAGTTGAACCAAAATCTATCGCTTCGTCTATAACTTTTACGCTATCCGGAACAACAAAGTTTTTTCGTTTGTTTTGTTCAGGGTAAAGGAACAATCTCGTTTTATCTTTGTTATACAACACCCCGTCTTCGCTCGAATAATACTTATTGTTTTCCGATACTTCGAAATTACTGACGTCTGCCATATAATACACTGCAGATGGATCGGTACAAAAAATGTCCCTGAAATTTGTTGTTCTTTTCTTCCCGAACTCATCAAATTCTTCTCCAAAGCTTATAACACTTGAGGGTATAACCACCGTGTCTGTTGATTCCGAGCAAGTGCAATAGACTGCCTTTGTTCCCTCGGATATTTCTATTGTCTTTTTCTGGTAGTTAAGAGGAATTTGTAAAAGGCAGGTTTTATCCTTATTGTACAATATTCCGTCTACAGACGCATAGTAAGGATTTTCGCTGTCAACATAAATATTTTCAAGATAGTCTTTTTGACTGTCGGCATTATAACAGTTGAATGCGTCCATAACAATTTCCTTAACCGTTGAGGGAAGAGTTATTGATTTAATATTGTGATTTTGAAACGGCGACTCAAGGAGAATATCACATTCTCCTTGGAATACTCTCAGTCCGATTTTAATTACTTTCTTTCCGTTAATTGTGGCAGGTATAACAACGTGTTGCTCAGAACCCTTATATGAATTTATACAAACTCCGTCTTTATAATCGGTTACAACAAAATCGGAATGTTTCGGCGCTTTACTTAAATTGTCCTCATACTCATCTACAATAGCCCATAACTTATTAGACGATGTGTCATCATCAGGTGCGTTGAGTGCATCATTATGTTTTATATACATTTCATCGAGTATGTTGAAATAAGGAGCCTTATCATATAATACAAGGTTTCCGTTTGAATCGGGTTGATAAAATTCGCTGAGATTTCCCGATACATAAGTATTCATCTTGTATTTGTTGCGCATTTCTGTATCTTTTTCAGCCGCTATATTTTGAGAAGCATTTTCTTCATTTGTGGTTTCTGAAAATGAGTTTATGGGTTTTGTCGTTGCAGTTGCGCTATCAGTTGTGCACCCTGACAAAAGAACACTTGAAAATATAATCAAAGAAACTAATAGACATAAAAATTTTTTCATTAAAGTCACCTCGTTACGTCTATCTTGCGGTATTGACTTTTTCATGCCTTAATTTTATCACCGTGAATAGCGTTTTTCAATTCACTGATATGTAGAAAACAGGCACCGTTATTTGTTGAAAAGCTACTAAATTTGGGTTGCCTTTTCCGAGTGATATATGGAGAAAACGCTTGCTACGTTTGTTGGGACGTGTGGCATTGGTTAGCATTCATCAACGCTCCTCCCTAAAAACCGTCCCCCGGACGGTTTTTTTAACGGTCGGCTTCAAGAGGCCGCAGGACTTTTCTATAATTCGGGCATAAAATAATGGGTATCCT
>JAFLSK010000015.1:0-36328 GCA_022510945.1 Ruminococcus sp. | reverse complement strand
CTTCAAGAGGCCGCAGGACTTTTCTATAATTCGGGCATAAAATAATGGGTATCCTAAAGGATACCCATTATTTTATGGTCCGAGTGACAGGAGTCGAACCTGCGGCCTCTTGAACCCCATTCAAGCGCGCTACCAAACTGCGCCACACCCGGAAATTTTTCAACCATTGTATTATAGCACAACTTCTCTGTTACGTCAACTTTTTTTGAAATTTTATTTCCAATTTTCAACAGTTCTTTTGCAGTTGTAATTTTAGCAAAAATATTTTATAATTTTTTTGGAAATCCTGTCACAAAAGTCATTTTCCCGAGGTTATAGTATATAGAAAACATTTTTTAGGGGAAAGGGTGCGGCAACTTCGCACTCATCAGGGGTTAAAATGCTACAATTTTATTTGACGCTCGTCGACGGCGCAGAAGAAAAGTCGAAGTTCGAACAAATTTATATTCAATACCGCGGTCTTATGCTCAGCCGCGCGTACGAAATTTTGCGCGACACGGGACTTGCGGAGGATGCAGTTCACAACGCTTTCATCCGTATTTTGCAGAATATCGCAAAGCTTGATGATGTCGAAAGTCCGCGCACGAAGAGTTTTGTTGTGATTGTCGCTGAGAACGTCGCAAAGACTATGTACGCGAAAAATATGCGGCAAAATGTCGTCCCGCTCGATGAAACCTACCAATCGCCTGTCAGCATAGCTGAGGCGGCGGAGAGCAGAATCAGCGCCGAATATGTAGCACAAAAAATCGCAGAGCTTCCCGAGCAGTACAGCAGGGTAATGATGCTCAAATACCTTAACCAGCTCACCAACAGAGAGATAGCCTCGGCTCTGAAAATATCAGAGGCGGCAGTGCGCAAGCGACTCGAACGCGCGCGCCGTGAGCTGAGCAGGCTTTTGGAAGAGGAGTAACGATATGGAAAAAATTCTGAATGACAATATACTCGTGCAGGCGCTCGAGATTTACGAGGAGAGTTGGCTTTCGACTCTCACCGTGACCGAGGAGATTGCACCGTCAAAAAACTTTGAAAAGAAAATGCAAAAGCTCATCAAGTCGCAGACCAACGTCTACCACAAAATGACCTACACGCGCTCGCGCAAGGTCATCTCGGTGCTCGCGGCGGCGCTTATCCTGCTCGCGTCAATGATGTCGGTTGGAGCGATTCGCGAGGCAGTGCTCGGATTTTTCGTATCGCACGGCGAGGAGGTCGATTACCTCGAGTACAATACCGACTCACAGACCTACCCGCAGACGATAGAAACCGCCTACGTTCTCGCTTTCACACCCGAAAGCTACACCCTCGACGAAAGCTACACCGAGCGCGACAGCGCGCTCAGGCTGTATGTCAGTGGTGATGATTATCTCAGCTTCGGGCAGTACACAAAGGGCTCTTACAAATCTGCCTCAGACAGCGAGTTTTCCGAAATCCGCACGCAAAGCTTTGATGGAACGGATTATATCATCAGAGCAGGCGAAGAAGCGATTATGCTCGTGTGGGAAAAGGACGGATATGTATTTGAACTCGTCGGTTTTGAAGAGGAGAGCGAGATGCTGAGAATTGCCGCGTCGGCAGCGGCGGAAGGGGAGACAGAGTGATGAAAAAATTTGTTGCGATTTCGCTTGCGTTGCTGTTGTGTTTCAGCACATTCAGCGTCGCTGCTGTTAAAGATATACCCGACGAAACCGCTCGTTATATTGACCTCGGCGAGGTCGGCGGCTACACACTGCTTTATGATACCGAAACTCCGCTAACCGACGAAAGCTACACCCGTATTATCGGAGACTACTACTTCACCACATACAGCGAACAGCTCGGTCTCAGCCTTTCAAACGGCGAGAGCACCACTTCGCTTGAGAGCGCATATGGCTCATTAATAGGCGACAGCGGGATAAAATCGGTCGCAAAAGTTATAAATAAATACAAGCAAAACGGCGTCGCACCGTTTGATAATTGGACTGTTACGAATGGTGCTCCTGAGCAAGTCGAGTCCGCGCCAAAGCCGCACGAAAAGCTCGACACGGGCTCAGATAAGGTTTACTACCTGTTCGGTTGGATATACGGCCGCAACTACGCCTGCGAAGAAAATGACTACGAAATGGGCGAGTTCAGGTTCAAGAACGGTAAGTTGACAGTGTTCCTAAGCGAGGAGGCGTACGTCGGCGTTAAGGAGGAGAACAACGCCGCGTGGTATATGACAAACGGATGGCTCGGCACAGACGCAACCTCAGCGACTCTCTATAACACGTCAATAACAGGCACAAATTCGAACAAGCTCTACGTTCCCGCGGGCGTTTATGTCTACTTCACCCTCGTCGAGAATATGGACGGCTCACTTACGCTTTCTTACTCCACGGGGATTGTAGACGAACCGTCCGAAGAACCCACAGGAGACGTGCCGGGCGGCGCTCCTCCGCCGACAGACAATCCACAGGTGGCGTCGACTACTTCCCCAACAACATCACCTTTTGTAGAATCAACGGAAGCGGAGCCGCCGGGAACGTGTCCCGATGTGACTCAGCCGACTTCGGTTTCGTCGGTAGTAGATACCGAACCCACCGAGAATCCGACTGTGGCTGAAACTGTCGACCCGACAGGTCCGGCACCGACAAGTCCGAGCCCGACCACTCCGAAGCCGACTCCGCCGAAGGCTACAGACCCGACCGAAACACCGACTAAGAAGCCTACCGAGAAACCGAACGGCGTAGCGGCTACGGTCGATTTTGCGAGCATAAAGCTAAACATTATCGCTGCAACGCTGCAAGCAGGTAAGGTAATCAATCTTAAGGCTACCGACAAAAGAGGAAAGAAATTGTCCGTAACCTTTTCCTCAAGTAACAAAAAGGTCGCAAAGATAACATCTAAAGGCAAAATCTACGCCCTAAAGCGCGGAGTTGCGAAAATAAAAGTGAAGTACCGGAATAAGACGGCTACCTGCCTTGTTAACGTCGTCACCTCGCCGAAGCTTTCCAAAAATAAGATAAAGCTTAAAAAGGGGCAGACAAAGACCGTGAAAATTTCGGGCAAGGTTCCGAACCTGAAAAACACATATAAGAATACAAAAATTGCGAAGGTTAAGTCCTCGCGCAAGGCGAAAAAGCTGAAAATCCGCGGACTTAAAAGAGGTACGACCAAGCTGACAATCAAGGTCAACGGAGTGAAATTGAAACTGAAAGTAACTGTAATTTAAAAATTTTAAAAAAATTTACAAAACCTGTCACAAAAATAGATTTAGAAGAGTTATAGATAATAGAAGGTTTTGAAAATGCAAAACTTAAAATCCACCGAAAAGGAGAGATAAAAATGAAAAAAATTACAGCACTATTTCTCGCGTGCATTATGCTGTTTTCCGCACTACCCGCGATAGGCGTATCGGCAGCAAGTAATTCCAAAGAGTCGACCGCTGTAACCGAGTTTCCTTGTGAAATCGGCGAGCTGAACGACGGCTACAAGCTTTATTTTAACGGCATAGAACCGGTGACGTGGGAGGAATACTTCGACGTAGTTTACGGCAAGTACACCTTTACCTCTACCAACGAAGGCGAAAGGGGACATGGCTTATTCGTAGCTAAGGGCGACGAGAAGATGTTCCTCTCCGAGGCTATTGAAAGGGGTATCACCGATATTGACACAGCGGTTGCGCTTATCAAATCCAGAAACGATATTGGTTATCCGTTCTATATCACCAATATGGACGATGTGTATGCCGCGTTAGAAAAGCGCTACAACGGCAGAAAGTTCAACCTCGTCGACCTCGGTGGCATTAGCTCACAATACCACCTCTACTACAATGTTCCCGAAATGATTTGCTGTTGGGTTCTTAAGTTTGAGTACAGCGGCTATACATTCACGGAATACGGAGGTCAGATAGGCTCTGATATTCCCGAGGATTTAGGACTCTATGTGGTAGGCAACGGAGAGGTGTATAACCTCGAAGAAGCCGACAAAAATCCTAAATTAAGTATGGATATAATTGTCAAGCTGATAAAAGCGAAGGACATAGACTACAGTTTTTATGTTGAGAAAACTCCCACTGGAAACGACCCGACGGAGCCTGTATCTAATAATACAGACCCTAAAGAGACAGGCTCGTGTATCCCGACCGAAAACACAACCCCGACCGATGCAAAAACTGACAGGGAGCTTCTCGTTCAGCGCACCAAAAAACCCGAAAATCAATTCCCAATCTACGAACTCGGCGAGGTTATAGTAGGCTATAAGCTTTATTATCAGCTCGATTACAACCCGCCGTGGGAACAGAAGTTTGAGGTGAAATTCGGAAAATATGTTTTCACTCAGTATCTCAGCGAGCACGAGGAGTCGCTCGGACTTTACATCATCGGAAACGGCACTGTATACAGCTTGTCTGACGCGTTCTGCGTAAATATGACAGATATTGACAAGGTTGTCGAGCTTATAAAGTCGAGTAATAACATTCCGTTCCACTTCTCTGTATCAGTTGACGAAAATAACGAGCCCGACACAACTCAGCCCACTACGGGCAGTGAGCCTTTTGAAATAGCCGGTACTTACGAAATCGGCGAGTTAAAGGACGGATATAAGCTGTATTATTGGCATTACCCACCATTGCCGTGGATGAGAGTCTTCGACGTTGTTTACGGCAAGTATACCTTTACTCATTTCAACGGCGAAGGAGAAGAAAACCTCGGCTTATATGTCCAAAAGGGCGACGATAAGATGTTCCTCTCCGAGGCTATCGAAAAGGGTATTACCGATATAGAAACAGCGGTTGCGCTTCTTAAAACAAGAAGCGGATATAGCTTCAAAATCATCAATATAGAAGATGTTGAGGCTCAGCTCGAAAAGCGCTACAACGGCAGAAAGTTCAACCTCGTCGACCTCGGCAGCGTTTACACCACATATCGCCTCTACTACAATCAGCCCGAGTTGATTTGCACATGGGTTCTCACGTTCGAGTACGGCGGCTATACCTTTATAGAGAGTGGCGGTCAGGTAGGCTCAATGATTCCCGAGGATTTAGGTCTCTACGTGGTAGGCAACGGAAGGATATTTAACCTTGAAGAAGCCAGTGAATATCCGGACTTTAGTATGGACAAAATAGTCGAGTTGATAAATGCACAGGATATCGACTACACCTTTAAGGTTGTGAAAACACCCGAGAAGACAGAACCCTCGACCGTTCAGCAGCCTTCAACTACTCCTAAAAAGACGCTTAAGGAAAAATTCCTTGATTACCTCTATGAATTATACCATACCGCGGACTATGGTTTGCCGCTTATAGATTACGCTGAACTTGGGAACCTCTCCATCCATACTAAATTGATTTACGGTTATCACCTTATGCAACCTATAGAGGGTAGCGATATTACACTCGGCGAGTACACAATCTGGTCGCCTGCCACCGACAATATTTCAGGCGCGGGATTGTATGTGTATTATGACAACGGCACCTTCAACAGGTTTGAAGAAGTAAAGGACAAATACAATGTAAGCGACATTGTTGACCTTATTAAAAATGCTCCCGCAGAGCATAAGTTCAAGGTTACCCCCTCGACAGCGGCTCAGCTTATGGAGGAGCGCTACGGTAAATTTTTCCGCGATATTGTCAGCCTCGGTGAGGTCGCAGATGGATACAATCTCTACTACAATATCCCCAGTTTGGTTTGCGATTGGCTTCAGGAGTTTGAGTACGGCGACTATATTTTCTATGAATATGGCGGACAATGGGGCGTTGCGTCTTCCGAGGACTTAGGTCTGTTCATTATCGGTAACGGCAAGGTTTACAACCTCGACGAGGCATACAAGAACGAGATTGTCGATATTGAGAAGGTCGTTGAACTTGTAAGAGCAAATAAACTTCCCTATATATTCACAATAACTAAAAAGGAACCTGAAACTACCCAGCCCGACACAACTATCCCCACCGAACCCGACACTACCACACCGACCAATCCCCCGACAACTTGTCCGAGAATACCCGACAACACTCCGCTCGGTAAATATAAGCAGTTCCTCGCTAAAAATCAGAAGGACAAAAATCCCGACGATTTTGAGGTCGATGTGTTCAAAAAGCTCAAGAGCGGTCTGTATCTCGTGCACCACGTTCCTCAGGCGTCGCTTAGTGTTGTTACTATCGAATATATTGACAAGTATATTTATATTGCTAACGGCAGCGGATATGAGGTGTATATCTTTGATGCAAATAAGGAGAAGACGTACGATTTAGCTAAAGCATTCAAAAAGGGTGTAATCACAAAGAAACATCTTAAGACTATATCCAAAACTCTCGACAAAGTTGAGTATGTTGCAAAGCTTCGTGAGAATATTGTTTCGCTGATACCCGGAATAACATATTCGGAATTAAACGGAAAAAGCATAAAGGTGACGAGTTCCAAACCGAAGGTTGTAAAGGTTATTAAGGACAAGAACGGCAAAAAGCAGCTCGTCGCAATGAAGAAGGGCACGGCTAAGATTACCGTCAAGAAAAAGAACGGCACGAAGTACAGCTTTAAGGTTAAAGTTAAGAGAGACCCCGAGTTTGCTGATAATGCGGGCAATACCATTAAATCCGTAACTGTCAAAAAGGGCAGTAAAGTCAAGGTGCAGATTGTTGGTAAGGTTAAGGGCATAGATAACATCTACAAAGACACAAAATATGCTAAAATAACCTCTAAAAAAACCGCCAAGACTCTCACCGTGAAAGGCCTCAAAAAGGGAAAGACCAACCTTACAATCTATGTAAACGGCAAGAGCCTTTCGCTTAAGGTAAAAGTTAAATAATCCCATTGCTCTGAATCCATTTCCCCTATATGTTTTCAAACGGCAACGCCCACCGAGAAATCGGTGGGCGTTGCTGTGTTTGCTAATAAAAATGCCCCGACTAATCGGGGCGTTAGTGCTTATTTACAGCCGTCGCAGCCGCGGCATTTTCTTCCGCTGTATTTCTTTTTAATTGCGGCGAAGGTTTCGTCCGAGAGAACGTGCTCAATCCTGCACGCGTCCGAGAGCGCGGTCTCGCCGCTCACGCCGAGGTCCTCGAGCCACTGCGAAATAAACTCGTGCCGCTCGTAAATCTTCTCGGCAATTTCCCTGCCGCTGTCGCACAGGGTGATAAAGCCCTCGCTGTCCATATTGATAAAACCGTTTTCCCTGAGCTTTTTCATCGCCACGCTTACGCTCGGCTTGCTGAGCTCCATACGCTTAACGATGTCGATTGAGCGCACGCGCTCCTTTGTCTTGCTGAGAATCAATATATTTTCAAGATAATCTTCTGCGGATTCTTTTATTTTCATAAAAATTGCCTCTGAAATTAAGTGTTATTATAGTTATAATACCATACTTATTACAAAATTACAAATGAAACTTGATAATTTTAGCAAAATATTATAAAATAGTCACAACACCTAAACCGAAAGGAAGATTGATTTGAGCAATCCTATTGTTACGATTACGACAAACACCGGCAAAACTATCAAGGCGGAGCTTTACCCCGAAATCGCTCCGAATACAGTTAATAATTTCATAAGCCTTATAAACAAGGGCTTTTACGACGGACTCACCTTCCACCGTGTGATTTACGGATTTATGATTCAGGGCGGTTGTCCTGAGGGCACGGGTATGGGCGGCCCGGGTTACCATATCGCGGGCGAGTTTATGCAGAACGGCTTTGCAAACACCCTCAAACATACCGAGGGCGTGCTTTCTATGGCGCGTTCGATGATGCCCGACAGCGCAGGCTCGCAGTTCTTTATTATGCACAAAACAGCTCCTCACCTCGACGGTCAGTACGCCGCATTCGGCAAGGTTATTGAGGGTATGGACGTTGTCGACGAGATTGCCGAGTGCGACACGGACTTCTCCGACAAGCCGCTCGATCCTCAGATTATGGAAAAGGTAACCGTCGAGACATTCGGTGTGGATTATCCCGAACCCGAGAAAGCGTAAGGTGACGTTATGAAAGTATTACTCACAGGCGGAGCAGGATATATCGGCTCGCATACCTGCGTTGAGCTTATTAACGCGGGCCACACTCCCGTAATCGCCGACAATTACGACAACAGCTGTCCCGAGGCGGTGCGCCGCGTCGAGGAAATCACGGGCGCTACTGTTCCTGTTTATGAAATTGACGTTTGCGACAAGGCAGCGGTTGACAAGATGTTCTCCGAAAACGACTTCGACGCTGTTATTCACTTCGCAGGCCTTAAGGCGGTGGGCGAGAGCTGCGCTATTCCTCTGCGCTACTACCGCAACAATATCGACTCAACCCTCGTATTGCTCGAGGTTATGAAGAAGTACGGCGTGAACAACTTTGTGTTCAGCTCTTCGGCTACGGTTTACGGTATCCCCGAGACTGTTCCGCTCGTTGAGGGTATGCCCACGGGCTGCACCAACCCCTACGGCTGGACAAAGCTGATGAACGAGCAGATTCTGACGGACACAGCAGCGGCTGACGAAAATCTCTCCGTTGTTCTTCTTAGATATTTCAACCCGATTGGCGCTCACGAAAGCGGAAGAATCGGCGAGAACCCGAACGGAATCCCCAACAACCTTATGCCGTATATCACACAGGTTGCAGCGGGTAAGCTGGAGCAGCTCGGCGTGTTTGGTGACGATTATCCGACCCCCGACGGAACGGGTGTGCGCGACTATATCCACGTTGTCGACCTCGCCAAGGCTCACGTTAAGGCTATCGACTATGCGGCACAGCACAAGGGTACGGAGATTTTCAACATCGGTACCGGCGTCGGCTACAGCGTGCTCGATATCGTAAATAACTTTATGAAGGTTAATAATATCGACATTCCGTATGTGATTAAGCCGCGCAGGCCCGGCGACATCGCCGAGTGCTACGCTAACGCTGACAAGGCGTACAAGATACTCGGCTGGAAAGCGGAGAAGAATTTAGAGGATATGTGCCGCGACAGCTGGAATTGGCAGAGTAATAACAAAAACGGCTACGAATAAATACTTTTGGTGTATTTTTATTTTCGATAGAATAATTTGTCGCTATTTTTACAATCTTGTAACGTACAATTTAAATCTTGTAATTGTGATTGACTTTATTCTCCAAGCGAATTATAATAGACCACACCGTTAGGGATGAAGTGTGTGTGAAAACGGAGGAAGGTTATGTTGCAGAAACATATCAAGGCGGTCAGCCTTGTGCTTGTACTCTGCCTTATTGCAGTGATGTACGTTATATTTGCCCTCTTAGGGGGCGACGTAGGCAGTAGCGGCGCAGTAGCGGAGGTTATGTTGCTTATTTTCGTAGCAGCCGCGTGTGTGCCCGTGTACCTTGCACATGAAAAGCATGACTAATCATTCAGGCCCTCTTTATGAGGGCCTTTTTCCTTTTTAAAATTAACGTTGAAATTTTTATTTAAATGTTTTATAATTAAACTATCTATTTAAGAAAGTTGAGATTTGATATGAAAAAATTATTTAAAATTTCCTTCGCCGCCGTGCTTGCGGTATTGTGCCTTTCTCTGAGCGTAGTCACCGCGTTTGCCGCTAAGGGCGAGCTTACAATCAACGAGGACGCTGTTGCTGTAGAAGGCGACACTGTTACCTACACACTGAATATGGGCGATTGCACCGAGGAGTTAGAGGGTATACAGATGCAGTTTATGTACGACAGCGAGTACCTCGAGGTCGATGCTGACTCGCTCGACTTCCCTAATATGAACGGTGTTGTAAGCAACGCCGGTATCGCCGACGTTATCCTGTTTACCTGGACGGACGTTATGAATCTTGCTGATTTTACAAAAACGGCTCCGCTCGTAACAGTTGATTTTAAGGTGAAAAAGGCGGGCGAAACCGCGATTACATACTTCATCACCGAGATGTACGGCTCAGACGTGACGTACCTCAAGAGCTTTACCCTCACCAATGATATTGCCGTAAACGGCGAGGTTGTTGTCAAAGGTGCGTCTCCGCTTATTGTCTCAGACTCCGACCTGCAAAATCAGTATCAGGGAAGCTTTGTAAACTATGCCGACGGTAAAGGCGAGCAGAACGGCTCGGGTGAAGATCACGTTGCCGTAACGGGCGCTACGGGCGCGTCGGTTACAGATTCGGATGTTATCGACGTAAACAAAGGCGGAAACAACGTTATGACTATCGTAACTGTTGTCAGCATTATAGTCGTAGTTCTTGCGATTATCGCCGTAATAATTCTCCGAAACCGCTTTGTAAAAAAGCCTGAGGATAAATAAAATGTAACTTTTGCTCCGCCGAAATGTTCGGCGGAGTTTTTTTGTTGTTAATCCGCCTAAGCTTTGTGAATGTTGCTCAAAGAAGGGACGCAATCTTTGTGCAATTCGCCACGCCAAATTAAAACTTTTTTTGTTGCGAAATTGTAACCAATGTTGTATAATAAATGCAATAGGACTATGTCTTAATAATTTTTTTTGGAGGAGATTTTAAAATGTTAAAGAAAATCGTTTCTATCGCATTAGCGGTTGTAATGGTTCTTTCCATTGCAGTTATCAGCGTATCCGCTGCTGAGGTTAGCAACTCCGCCGGCGCAGACACAGACAGCGCAGCTACAGGTGCTGACAACCTCATCTATTTTGACGCTACAGGCTGGAAAAACATAACAGCACTCTACTGCCATATTTGGGAAAGAGGCGGAGACTCTTTCTACGCTTGGAAGCAGAAGGCTACTGCTATGAAGAAGGTTAAGGATAACCTCTATTCATTCGATATGTCCGTTCTCAGTAAGTCCACAACACTTTCCGGTGGTATGAAGGACGGCACAGACTACTGCATAATCTTCGCAAGCAGCATCGGCACAGCCGACGGCCCGCAGACATACGATACAACTTTCGGTAAGGAATGCATCGGTGATACAGCTTATATCACAGGTGAGACAATCGAGAACCCCGTTGACTCCGAGAAGACAGCTCAGGTAGCTGCTTGGAGAAACAACACCAAGTACGGCCCTCACAAGGTTATCACATCTATCGGTAACATCGTAGGTACTTCTTTATGCGCGAACGAGAACGCTGTTTCTGTTATCGGTGACTGGCTCCCGACTTACTTCAACAGCCCCAACGTAGACGCTGAGGCTACACTCGTTAAGGCGTTCAAAGAGTTCGGCGTAAAGTCCGCTGACGACATTCAGTCTATCTACACATACATCTATGCTAAGAAGGGCGACACTGTTCAGAAGGCTGACTACGATGAGATGAACAAGCTCCTTACTGCTGCATTCAAGAAGGCTAATCCTTCTGCAGGCGATGTAAAGGTTGACGTAACTAAGGCTGAAGAGACCGCTAAAAAGGTTAAGGCAAACGGCGGCAAGGCTGACGATATCGCTAAGACTGCTTCAAGCACAGGCGGTTCAACAGGCGGCTCGACAGGCGGCTCAACCGGCGGTTCTACAGGCGGCTCAACAGGCGGCTCCACAGGCAGCAACCGTTCCGGTGCAGGCTCTGACGGTCAGGAGGACACAATCCTCTTCGTACTCGGTGGCGTAATGCTCGCAGCTGCAGGCGTAATGTTCGTTTCTCGCAGAAGAAGAGAGGACTAATTTTAGTCAAACATAATCTAATTAAGACATAATCAAAGGTCTGTACTTCGGTGCAGACCTTCTTTTGTCCGATGATTTCAATCTTTTATTTCGACTCCTGTTTTTACCGGCAGGAGTTTTTTGTAAAAATTTTTGAAAAATTTTATTTTTTTTCAAAAATCCTGTCACAAAACTCCTTTTAGCAGGGTTATAGTATATGTAGGGATTAATGAATTTAGGGAATTTTCTAAGAAAGAGAGGTTTGAACACAATTCATCCAACCACAAAACTAATTTTTAAGGAGATGACATTATGAAAAAAGTAATTTCAATTATTGTTTCCTTTGCCGTTTTATTATCGGTGTTTTCGATGATAAATGTATCCGCAGCAGGTAAAACCTATTACCTGTTCGGCTATATTAACGGCAAGGATTACGCGGACAAGGACGACGCTGCGAATATGGGCGTGTACAAATTTGTCAACAATCAGATTACCGTTAGTTTCAGCGGAGACACCTACGTCGGCGTTAAGGAAGAGGGAAATGCTAACTGGTATATGACCAACGGTTGGCAGGGCAAGGAGAAAACTTCCGTTACCCTTTACAACACCAATGACTTAGGTAAAAATGCTGACAAAATGTACATTCCGTCGAACGTGGAAATAACTCTACACATTAACGAAAACAGCGACGGCACTCTCACTCTTTGGTACGAATCTCCAGGGGATTCTTACGGTGGCATTTTCGAAGAACTGCAGATGCTTTTAGCACAGTATTCCTTCGGCGTAGCGGATAGTCCGGAGAACTACACACCTGAATCCTTTGCAGTGTTCAAAGAAGCGTATGACTATGCAGGCGGGCTGTATGCTGACGACACTTTCTACGGTGAAGCAGTGTATGAAGAGGCATACCAACGTCTGATTGACGCATATAACAGCCTTGTAAGAGCAACAGATGACAACACCAATAACAAGAACTATCGCGAGAAGTTAAATATGCTTTTGTACATCTATTCTTTCAAAGCAATAGGAATGGAAGATTACTACACACCGGATTCCTTCAAAGAGTTTATGGGAGCATATGATTATGCATGGACGATAGAACGCGATAACACCGCCACGACTCAACTGCTTGCGAACGCCTGCAACATATTAATTTACGCCAATAACAACTTGGTTAGTGCAACTAACTCAGTAGAGTCGGCGAAGGATTATCTCCATCTGGCTATAATGAATACGGAAAATTATCCTGTAGGCGGCGCGTTTACAAAGGACTCCTGGGAGGCTTATATAAATGCGTTCAATTACGCTGAGGAACTGTATTACGGCGACGGCGCAACCGCCGAGGAGATTATAAAAGCCGCCGACAATCTTTTAGAGGCACACTATTGCTTAGAGGCTTTCGAAGGCGACAAGGCTGAACTTTGGGAGCTTATGGAAAAGCTTGACGAAATTTTGAACCGCGACGATGCAAAGTCACTTCCGAATTACAACGAGCTGCATGAACTCTATTGGGACGCATTTATGGCATACCACTACTCAAACTCACAGGAGGAGCTGGATGATTACAGAGACAAGGTGAAAGCCGCTCTTGTCGAGCTCGGAGAAATTGAGCCTGACGACCCGCAGGAGAGCAGTTCCCAGCAGTTAAACAGAGAACAAGCCAAAGAGTACCTTGGACAGGTTATTCAGGAGGCGAGTAACATTCCCGTAGGCGGCGCGTGGACGAAGGAGTCCTGGGAAGCCTATCAATATGCGATGAGCTTAGCCAATGAGATGTATGATAACGAAAATGCTACTGCCGACCAGCTTGTGCAGGCAGCGCACAAGCTTATGGAAGCGTACAATAACTTAGAGTCTTTCGTAGGAGATAAAGCGGAGCTTTGGACGCTTATCGAAAAGCTTGAAGAAGTGTTAAGTCGCGACGACGCAGAGTCACTTCCGAATTATAGTGAACTCAAAGACCTCTATACGGAAGCGCGCGGCGCATACCACTACGCAAGCACTCAGGAAGAACTCGACGAGTGCAGAGACAAGCTGAAAGCCGCTCTGAGCGCGCTTGAGGAAAGCGATATACGAAATAAGCTGATGATGCTTGTGTCGGAGTGCTCCTTTGGAATAGAGGAAGAGTACTATACTCCGCAATCGTATCAGAACTTCAAAACTGCATATCAGAACGCAAATAAAATATTGTGCGACGATAACGCGACAGTTGACCAACTCAACAAGGCGTACGGTGATTTGCTCAGCGCAAGACACAGCTTAGTAAGGTTAGAGGATGTTCCTGTCTACACTCCTGCACGCACTATTCTTGCGATGATTATAGCGGAGTGCTCCGATGTTGAAAAAGAAGACTACGCTCCCGGTTCGTATAAACTGTTCACTCAGGCATACGAGGAAGCAGTTAATTTACTCGACGATGACAGCGCCACAGACGAGCAGCTTGAGAACGCGTATATGAGCTTGCTCGGTGAAAAAGTCCGTATGGTTACAGTGGACCGCGAAACCGGCGAGAGATCAAGAACCGAGCAATGGCTGGCAGGCTATGAATACGGCGCGGTGCTTGTCAAGCTGCGCCCCAACTCCCCGAAAGTTCAGACGTTGCTTTCTGACTTCAATGTTGTGTCGGTAAGCGTTTACCCCTATGACAACCCCAAGGATGAAACTATCTATGTAAGGTTTGAAGAAAAGACTTCGGATATTGTGTTCAGAGCAATCGAGGTTTTGAAGGCAAGCTCTTGTGTTTACTCTGCTGAGCCGCATTATTGGATGCTGTTCGATTACATTCCTGACGACGGCCCGCGATACAGGTTAGAGGATGAGGTTAAAGCTTATTCCCGTTATGATGCAAACGACTATACCGAGGAATCATTCAAGGCGTACACGGCGGCTTATGAAAAAGCTGTTAAATTATTAGCCGATGCTAATGCTACAGACGAGCAGCTCGAGGCGGCATATTCTGAAATAATAAAAGCAAGAATCCACCTTGTGAAAGTAACAGAGCCTACCGACCCGACAGAGCCGACAACAAGCGGTAGCATATATTCAGACGAAGAAGTAGAGGCAGGCTACGAGTTCGGCGTAGTAATTGTCGAATTAAAATCCGGCCCCAGCCCGACAATTGAAACGTTGCTTGCTGATTTTGAGATTGAGTCAATATCACAGGTGCCTGCATTGCGCTCCGGATTTTACCGTGTGGAGTTTGTAGAAAAAACTAAGGAGATAGTATGGAGGGCAATAGAGGTCCTGCGTGCAAGTCCTTATGTTGAGTCTGCTTACCCAAGCCCGATATATACTTTCGATGATGAAGTTGACAACACAAATCCAAGTGATTCTTCACACGCCACCGACCCGACAGAGAGCGAGCAGCAGAATACAGAAACCACTCCGTCTCTTACCGACCCGACGGAATCTGCGACAACAGAGCCGAGCTCGGACAACGACCCTGTTTCTCCCAAACCAACGGAGCCGACCACGGGCGAAGCGGTAACTGACCTCACAGAAACTGCACAGCAATCGCCTGAAACAAGCGAGTCAACCTCGGAATCATCTGTACCTACGGACATTGCGGGAGACCCGACTAATCCGGACTTGACCGACCCGACCTCCAAGGGAACCGAGCCGACGGAGACAGAAACGGAAATCGCAAGTGCAACCGATGAACCCTGTTCGACCGCACCGACAACCGAGCCCGATTCGGAAAGCTCCGACACGACTCAGCCATCCGAAACCACCGACAAGGTACAGGAGACAGTTCAGCCGCCTACTACCGGCGCACAGCAGACTGACCCGCCTAAAACCAACGAGGTCAAGGCTAAGAAGTCTAACAAAATGAAGGTCACAGTAAAGAAATCAAAGACCGTCAAGGTTAAAAAGCTCAAAAAGGGCAAGGTGAAAGTCAACGCTATCACAGTTAAAAACGCTAAGGGTAAGGTAAGCTTCAAGAAGATTGCCAAGGGCTCCTCGAAGTACCTGAAGGTTAGCGCGAAAAAGGGTACAATCATAGTTAAAAAAGGTACCAAGAAGGGAATCTACAAGATTAAGGTTAAAATCACCGCGAAGGGTACTAAAAACTATAAGAAAAAGACTATAATAAAAACTATCAAAATTAAAGTCAAGAAATAATTTAATCCTCCTAATTTGATAGTTAAACAGAACGCCTCCTGTCTTACGCTAAGACAGGAGGCGTGTTTTTGTGTTTTATTCGTACGTTCCTGGACAGATTTCCTTGATTTTTTCTCTGAGCTTTAGAAAATCTGCGAACGCATCGGGTTTTTGCGCGGGATTTCTCAGAAGTGCCGCAGGGTGGTATGTCGCCATCATAATCGTGCTGCCCTTCTTGAAAAATATCCCGTGCTCTCTTGTGATTCTCAGGTCCGGCTTTATAAGCTTTTGTCCCGCTATTCTGCCGAGACAGACGATGATTTTCGGGCGTATAAGACTGACCTGCTGTCTCAGCCAGTCTATGCACATCTCTTGTTCCTCGGGCTTCGGGTCGCGATTGTGCGGCGGACGGCACTTTACGATGTTTGCTATGTATATGTTATCTTGTCTCGATAGGTCGACCGCTGTGAGCATCTTGTCGAGCAGCTGACCTGCGCGGCCTACGAACGGCTCGCCCTGTAAGTCCTCGTTTTCGCCCGGCCCTTCGCCAACGAACATAACGTCAGCGTTTTCGTTGCCTACTCCGACAACGACGTTGTGCCTCGTGGAGCACAGGTCACATTTACTGCACTGTGAGCAGTTTTTTCTAAGTTCTTCAAAATTATCGTACATAAGTATCCTCCAAAATGCGTAACAGCACTTGAAATTTGGTGTATTTTGAGTTAAAATGTTAGCGGTAACTGCGAAAGCAGAAATTAGTAGATTGATTGGTGGTTAGTCAAAAATGAAAGTATTAGTTGAAACCTCTGCTCGTCACATTCACGTTTCGAGAGCAGATTTTGAAACACTCTACGGCAAGGACGCACAGCTCACAAACAAGAAGGATTTATCCCAGCCCGGCCAGTTCGCCTGCGCTGAGAAGGTTACTGTTGTAGGTCCTCGCGGCGAGATGGCTATGTCTATCCTCGGTCCCGAGCGTCCCGAAACACAGGTTGAGGTTGCTCTCACCGACGCACGCAAGCTCGGTATCGTTCCTCCCGTGCGCGAGTCCGGCGATATCGCGGGAACACCCGGCTGTAAGCTTGTAGGACCCGCAGGCGAGGTTGAAATCGAGTGCGGCGTTATCGCAGCCAAAAGACACATTCACCTCACACCCGCTGACGCTGAGGAAATGGGTCTCGAGGACAAGCAGATTGTATCCGTAAAGGTCGGCGAGCCCGGTGCGCGTGAGACAATTTTCGGAGATGTTGTAGTCCGCGTTAATAAGAACTACGCCGCTGCTATGCACATCGACACCGATGAGTCCAACGCAGCAGGTCTTTCCGGCGAGGTTTACGGCGAGATTATCGTTTGATTTTAAATAATTGAACATATTAGGGAGCTGTCTTGTACAGCTCCTTTTTCATTGCATTTTCTTGTATTCATTGTAACATAAATAACCTTATTTTGACAATACTAACCCTGAGGTGATTTTTATGATAAATGATGAACAAATGCTCCAATTCATAATGAAGAACGCTGAGATGGGCTGTCGCGGAATAAACGACATAAAGCACTATTCCAACACCGCCGAAATCAGCAACGCCCTGCGCTCGCAGAATATCGAGTACGGTCATATCTACCACAACGCGCTCAATATGGTGCGAAACCGCGGGTTTAAAAGCCGCCACGTTAATCCCGTTGTTGCCTCTCTCGCTAAAGCAAAGACAAAGCGCGAGATGAAGGACGACTCGTCCGATTCGCACATCGCCGAGATGATGATTGAAGGACACACAATGGGTGTGCGCAAGCTTGCTCAGCATATGCGCCACTATAGCGGCGTGACGAAAAGCGTCTCGAACCTTGCCGACAAGCTTATGTCCGTTCAGCAGGCGAATATCGAGGAAATGAAATCCTTCCTCTGACAGAAAACCGACCGTGGGGGGGTACAAACGCTCCCCCACGGTTACTGCGCTGTAAACGGAAAAAAATTCTTGACTTTTTTATATTATTTGTGGTATTATATCCTAGTCTGGAATATTATGCGTTGGTATAGGCTCGCTTCTGTCCAAATCGCATTAAAATCCCGATAAAATGTACGTTTCATTGTGCATTTTTACTGTGTTTATTTCGGACGGCTCGCCGTCTGTGAAATAAAAATATTTAAAGAAGGAGGAGAAGTATGCCTACATTTAACCAGCTTGTTCGCAAGGGTAGAGAGGTATCCGAGAAAAAGGCAAAGGCACCTGCTCTCTTAAAGGGTTGGAACTCACAGAAGAGTCGCGCAATCGACCAGAGCTCACCTCAGAAGAGAGGCGTTTGCACAGCTGTTAAGACAGCTACACCTAAGAAGCCTAACTCTGCGCTCAGAAAGATCGCCAGAGTAAGACTTTCGAACGGTATCGAGGTTAGTTCCTATATACCCGGCGTAGGTCACAACCTTCAGGAGCACTCCGTTGTTCTTATCCGTGGTGGCCGTGTTAAGGACTTACCTGGTGTACGTTACCACATCATCCGCGGTACTTTAGACGCGCAGGGTGTTTCCGGTCGTATGCAGGCTCGTTCGAAGTATGGCGCAAAGCGCCCAAAAGCAGGTAAAAAATAAGGAAATGACAACTTTGTTTTAATGAATACTAAACACTGATTAAAAATGATATCTTCAATTAGTGATTAGCATTAAGATTAAAACTTGTATTGCTATACAAGACCATATATATTACGGGTTATGCTTGTAATAGGGCGTCTTGTTGGCATACGGGAGTTTGTCGCTTTCGAGTACCTATGATATCTCAATTATTGTGAAGGAGGGAAGCAAAGTGCCAAGAAGAGGTTCTATTGCAAAGCGTGACGTATTACCCGATCCGCTTTATAACTCAAAATTAGTAACTCGTCTTATCAACAATATCATGCTCGACGGTAAAAAGGGTGTTGCCCAGAAAATCGTTTACGGCGCATTCGATATTATTGCTGAGAAGACAGGCAAGGATCCGCTTGAGGTTTTCGAGCAGGCTATGGAGAACGTAATGCCTGTACTTGAGGTTAAGGCTCGCCGTGTCGGCGGTGCTACCTATCAGGTACCTATCGAGGTTCGTCCCGCAAGACGTCAGACACTCGGTCTTCGTTGGATTACAACTTACTCAAGAGGTCGTAGCGAGAAGACTATGAAGGAAAGACTTGCCGCAGAAATCCTTGACGCCATCAACAGCACCGGTAGCGCATTCAAGAAGCGTGAGGATACTCATAAGATGGCTGAAGCTAACAAGGCGTTCGCACACTACAGATGGTAATGTGTGCCTTGTAAGGTAATTTGAGAGGAGGATTTTTTATGTCAAGACAAGTATCACTTGAACAAACAAGAAATATCGGCATTATGGCTCACATCGACGCCGGTAAGACTACTACAACTGAAAGAATCCTGTTCTACACAGGTATCAACCACAAAATCGGCGAAACCCACGACGGCGGCGCTACGATGGACTGGATGGTACAGGAGCAGGAGAGAGGTATCACAATTACCTCTGCTGCAACAACTTGTTTCTGGAAGGACAGCAACAAGAAGGATGTTCGTATCAACATCATTGATACACCTGGTCACGTTGACTTTACCGTAGAGGTTGAGCGTTCACTTCGTGTACTTGACGGTTCCGTTACCGTACTGTGCGCTAAGGGCGGCGTTGAGCCTCAGTCCGAGACCGTATGGCGTCAGGCTGACAACTACGGCGTTCCGAGAATGGTTTATGTCAATAAGATGGACATTATGGGTGCTGACTTCTACAGAGTTGTTCAGATGATGAAGGACAGACTTAAGTGTAACGCTGTTCCGATTCAGCTGCCTATCGGCGTTGAGGATACCTTCAAGGGTATCATCGACCTCGTAACAATGAAAGCTGAGGTTTACTATGACGACCTCGGTAAGGATATGCGCGAGGAAGAAATCCCTGAGGATATGCTCGAACTCGCTCAGAAGTATCGTGACGAGCTCATCGAGGCTGTTGCAGAGCAGGACGAAGAGCTTATGAACAAGTACTTCGAGGGTGAGGAGCTTTCAGAGGAAGAGATTAAGGCTACTATCCGTAAGTGCACAATCGAGAACACAATGGTGCCCGTAACATGCGGTACTTCTTACCGTAACAAGGGTGTTCAGAAGCTTCTCGACGCTATCGTTGATTATATGCCGTCTCCGGTTGACGTTCCCGCTATCAAGGGTATCGACCCTGATACAAACGAGGAAATCGAGAGACCTTCTTCCGACGACGAGCCTTTTGCAGCTTTAGCATTCAAGATTGCTACCGACCCGTTCGTTGGTAAGCTCTGCTTCTTCAGAGTTTACTCGGGTACTCTCGAGAAGGGCTCTGCGGTTTACAACTCCGTTAAGGGCAACAAAGAGAGAATCGGCCGTATTCTTCAGATGCACGCTAACGACAGAAAGGATATCGACATCGTTTACTCGGGCGATATCGCAGCTGCCGTTGGTCTCAAAAATACAACTACAGGTGACACACTCTGCGACGAGGACCATCCGGTTATACTCGAGTCTATGGAGTTCCCGGAGCCCGTTATCCGCGTAGCTATCGAGCCTAAGACTAAGGCCGGTCAGGAGAAGATGGGTATCGCTCTCGCAAAGCTTGCTGAGGAGGATCCGACCTTCCGCGCTTACACAGACGAGGAAACAGGACAGACCATCATCGCAGGTATGGGTGAGCTTCACCTCGAGATTATCGTTGACCGACTCCTTCGTGAGTTCAAGGTTGAGGCTAACATCGGTAAGCCTCAGGTTGCTTACAAGGAGACTATCCGCCAGCAGGCTACAGTTGACTGCAAGTACGCTCGTCAGTCAGGTGGTAAGGGTCAGTACGGTCACGTTAAGATTAACGTTTACCCGAATCCGGGCGAAGGCTATGTGTTCGAGAACAAGGTTGTCGGCGGTGCTATTCCTAAGGAGTACATCCCTGCTGTTGACCAGGGTATCCAGGGCGCTATGCAGAGCGGTGTTGTAGCCGGCTACAACGTTGTTGACTGTAAGGTTGAGCTCTACGATGGCTCATACCACGAGGTCGACTCCTCTGAAATGGCGTTTAAGATTGCCGGTTCTATGGCGTTCAAGGACGCTATGAAGAAGGCTGACCCTGTATTACTCGAGCCTTTAATGAAGGTTTCTGTAATCGTTCCCGACGAGTATATGGGCGGCGTTATCGGCGACCTTAACTCGCGCCGTGGTATGGTTCAGGGCACAGAGTCCGAGAACGGCACCGACAGAATTACTGCTCAGGTTCCGCTTTCAGAAATGTTCGGTTATGCTACCGATATGCGCTCTATCACACAGGGTAGAGGTCAGTATGTAATGGAGCCCGACACATATGCTGAGGTTCCGAGAAGCATTGCTGAGAAAATTATGTCTGAAAGATCCAAAAAGGACTAATAAACAGACAATTTTTTCAAAAAACTATTGCAATTTTCCAAATAAATTGCTAAAATAATCTTTGTAATAATTTTATCCAAAAGGAGGATATTTCAAATGGCAAGAGAGAAATTTGAAAGAAATAAACCACATGTTAACATTGGTACAATCGGTCACGTTGACCACGGTAAGACAACGTTAACAGCTGCTATCACTAAGGTTCTTTCCCTTACTGATTCTTCAGCTGCTGACTTCGTTGATTACGCTAATATCGATAAGGCTCCCGAAGAGAGAGAGCGCGGTATCACAATCAACACAGCTCACGTTGAGTATCAGACAGCTAACCGTCACTATGCTCACGTTGACTGCCCCGGCCACGCCGACTACGTTAAGAACATGATCACAGGTGCTGCTCAGATGGACGGTGCTATCCTCGTAGTATCCGCTGCTGACGGCCCGATGCCCCAGACAAGAGAGCACATCCTTCTCTCCCGTCAGGTTGGCGTTCCTTACATCGTTGTATTTATGAACAAGACTGACCAGGTTGACGATCCTGAGCTTCTCGAGCTCGTAGAGATGGAGATTCGTGACATCCTCAACGAGTACGAGTTCCCCGGCGACGATACACCTATCATCCCCGGTTCTGCTTATGTTGCTCTTTCGAGTGCATCCACAGATCCTAACGCTCCTGAGTACGAGTGCATCAACAAGCTTATGGCTGCTGTTGACGAGTACATTCCTACTCCTGAGAGAAAGTCTGACCTTCCTTTCCTTATGCCTGTTGAGGACGTATTCACAATCACAGGTCGTGGTACAGTTGCTACAGGTAGAGTTGAGAGAGGCCAGATCAACACTAACGAAGAGGTTGAAATCGTTGGTCTTACAGAAGAGATGCGTAAGGTTGTTGTTACAGGTCTTGAGATGTTCAGAAAGTCTCTTGACTACGCTGAGGCAGGCGACAACGTAGGCGCACTCCTCCGTGGTGTTCAGAGAACTGAGATTGAAAGAGGTCAGGTACTTGCTAAGCCGGGTACAATCAAGCCCCACACAAAGTTCCGCGGCCAGGTTTACGTTCTTACTAAGGACGAGGGCGGCCGTCACACACCTTTCTTCAACAACTATCGTCCGCAGTTCTATTTCAGAACAACTGACGTTACAGGTACAATCTCTCTCCCCGAGGGCACAGAGATGTGCATGCCTGGCGATAACGTAGAGATGGACGTTGAGCTTATCACACCGATCGCTATCGAGGTTGGTCTCCGTTTCGCTATCCGTGAGGGTGGTAGAACAGTAGGCTCAGGCGCTGTTATCGCTATCAACGAATAATTAAAATTATTCACATAAGAAAAGGGATTGCTTCGGCAATCCCTTTTTCAATGCACTTAATTCAATTCGCAATGCGCAATTAATTTGATACAAGGAAAAGGCAAGCATAACCGAAAAGTTGTGCTTGCCTTTGTGTTCGTTTTATTTAACAGTTATTGTGCACTTGAGCTTTAACATTATAGAGCATACATTTTTATCAATAGATAAAAATAGACACACCTATAGTGAGCAAAAAAGCAAAATTATTTAGTTCGTCTGGCAACTTTATTGTATCACACTAAAATAAAACATTCAAAAAAATTTTTTGAGGATATATAGCAAACCCCACCGCTATTACGGTGGGGTTGATTTTAGTTAAACTTATAAATCTTTCTTGCGATTCTGTAGAAGAAGATGGCGGTTTTTCTGCCGGGTTTATTCTGGAGATTTGCAAGTGCGAAGATTGTTTGAGACCTGACGTATTTATAAAGCTTTTCGTCTTTTGCTTTGAGATAGTTCCACAAATCCTTGCGCTTTTCGTCCTTATCCTCGAACTCGCACAACTCGCAGAATATGTTCGAAATAGTCATCATCATCGTCAGATACTTGCGCATATATGTGCCGAGCTTTTTGCTCTGTGCGAACACGTCGTCGAGGTTGTGCGCGTCAATCATAATCTTGGTGACTCTTAGCTGCTGGTCAATGCGCGACGCCATTACCTTCTCGTTAACGCTCTGGTCTTCGCGACCGATGAAGTAGCGGTAGAGGTCGAGGTCCATATAATAAATGCTCTTTACATACGGCAGCGGCTGATATACGAAGATGTTATCAACATAGAACGTGTGCTTCGGCAGCGTTACGCCGCAGTCGCGCAACAGCTGTGTGCGGTAGATTACACTGTGCATAAGCAGGCACTGCGAAATGGTAAAGCCCTTTATGTCCTCCCACTTGAAGATTCTGTCCTGTGGGAAAACGTTGCGGTAGTGCATAGTGTGGCTCGTGTTGTCCTCAACGTGCTCATAAACGTAGTTGCAGATAAACATATCGAGATTTGCGCTCTTGAGCGCCTTGAGCTTGATTATGACTTCCTTAAGGCAGTCCGTATCGAGCCAGTCGTCGCTGTCAACTACCTTATAGTACATACCCGTGGCATGTCTGAGGCCTTGGTTTACGCCTTCGCCGTGACCGCCGTTTTCCTGGTGGATAACCTTGATGATATCGGGGTATTTCTCGGCGTAGCTGTCGCAGATTTCAGGCGTGTTGTCCTTAGTAGAGCCGTCGTCTATGAGTATTATTTCTACGTCATCGCCGCCCGAAAGAAGGGTGCCGATGCAATGATCCATATATTCCGCTGAATTGTAGCAGGGAACTGCAAAAGTAATCAGTTTTTCCATAAATATCCTCCGTGCAGTTGTTATTAAAAAAGCAACCGCATATCTCATATTATTCTACCAAAAATTACACGATAAATCAACCGCATAAGACAAAATAATTACTTATTTGCTTTTCTGTGGCGTAGAAATAGGACTAAATGAAATTGTTGCATAAATGTATTTCAAAACACGCGGCGAATTTGTTCATTTATATACATAAACACCATATAAATGAAAGAATTAAAAATAAACTTGCAAAATTTTTAAAAAACTATTGACATAAGGTTTTGAAAGTATTATACTTATGTCAAAGATTTGGCAAGGGCGCCTCAGCAAAGATGCTGTAGGCGTCCTTAGTTTTTTCTAATTTAATTTTATGGAGGAGATTTTATGAATGTAGCAGAACTTACAAGCTCCGCGCCGTTTAACGAACAGCTTGGAGGAGTATGGTTTCTGATTGGTGCTGCGCTTGTATTCTTTATGCAGTGCGGCTTCGCAATGGTAGAAACGGGATTCACAAGAGCAAAGAACGCCGGTAACATCATTATGAAGAATCTTATGGACTTCTGTATCGGCACAGTGGTATTTGTACTTTTGGGTTTCGGTATTTTGTACGGCGAAAACGCGTTTTTCGGTCTTATCGGTAAGCCCGACTTACAGATTTTCACCAACTTCTACGACTTCCCGTGGAAGGACTTCGTGTTCAATATGGTATTCTGCGCAACCACCGCGACAATCGTGTCGGGCGCTATGGCAGAGAGAACAAAGTTCGTTTCATACTGCGTGTACTCGGCAATTCTTTCGCTTATCGTTTATCCTGTCGAAGCTCACTGGGTATGGGGCGGCGGCTGGCTCACCAGCGCGTTCAGCGTACCGTTTGTTGACTTTGCAGGCTCAGCTTGCATACATATGGTTGGCGGTACAGCGGCTATAATCGGTGCGAAAATCCTCGGACCGCGTATCGGTAAATACGGCAAGGACGGCAGGGTTAACGCTATCCCCGGTCACAGCTTGACACTCGGCGCGCTCGGCGTGTTTATTCTCTGGTTCGGCTGGTACGGCTTCAACGGCGCGGCTGCCGACAGCCTTGACCACCTCGGTCAGATTTTCTTAACAACAACAATCGCTCCCGCGGTTGCAACCTGCGCGACTATGCTTTTCACCTGGATTAAGAACGGCAAGCCCGACGTTAGTATGACGCTCAACGGCTCGCTCGCGGGTCTTGTAGCTATCACAGCTCCCTGCGCTGATACAGACGCTCTCGGCGCTGCGATTATCGGTCTTGTTGCCGGTATCCTCGTAGTTGTTGCGGTTGAGTTCATTGATATTAAGCTCAAGATAGACGATCCCGTCGGTGCTGTTGCGGTTCACGCTTGCAACGGTGTGTGGGGTACAATCGCAGTCGGACTCTTTGCAACAGGCAAGGGTCAGGACGGCATAACAGGTCTGTTCTACGGCGGCGGATTTGAGCAGCTCGGCGTTCAGCTCGTCGGTATGGTTTCAATCCTTGCTTGGACAATTGTGACAATGATTTTAGCGTTCCAGCTTATCAAGCACACAATCGGTCTGCGCGCAAGCGTAGAAGAGGAGATGAAGGGTCTCGACGTTACCGAGCACGGTCTGCCGAGCGCATATGCTGACTTTATGCCGCTTGCGGTTTCCACGGCTTCCCTCGACTCTGCTATCGAGGCTGACGCATCGGGCGAAATTCCTGTTACTCAGGCTGTTCCCGTTCAGCTCGCGGGCAAGATTGCTCCCGCAACCGACGGCAGCGTTAAGATTACTAAGATTGACATTCTTCTCAAGCAGTCTCGCCTTGAGGCTCTCAAGAACGAAATGGATAAGCTCGGCATTACGGGTATGACTGTTTCTCAGGTTCTCGGCTGCGGCGCTCAGAAGGGTAAAGCTGAGTACTACCGTGGTGTTGCTATCGAGTCCAACCTCCTGCCTAAGATGAAGGTTGAAATCGTTGTGTGCAAGGTTCCTGTTCAGGACGTTGTGGATGCCGCAATCAAGGCGCTCTACACAGGTCACATCGGCGACGGTAAGATATTTATTTACGACGTAGAGGACGTAGTAAAGGTTCGCACAGGCGAAACAGGCTACGACGCTATGCAGGACGTAGAATAACAGTCCATCCATTCTTTTAATTCAGGCGGTGTTTGTCGTAAGACAGCACCGCTTGAACTTTTCCTTAGCGTGAACTTCTTTGAAGTTCACGCAGCTAAATTCGCTACGCGAGTTAAATTTGCTTCGCAAGCTATATAGCGAATTTAATTTAGCTTTGCGATTTATCGCAAAATTCAGCTGTTTTACGAAGTAAAACCATTTCGCTGCCGCATAGCGGCAATTTAGCTAAAAATAAAAACACCTCGATTTTTAATAAATCGTAGGTGTTTTTTGCTTTGAAAAAATGTAGTTTTGCAGGTTTATTTACGCTTTGCCGAGCTCGATATTTCTTTTGTATGACGCGCCGACTGCTTTTTTTACAATGCTCTCGAGTCCGTCGCCTTCGAGCGACTTAACTCCCTCTATCGTGCTGCCGCCGGGTGAGCATACATTTTTTATAAGAATATCGGGGTCGGTTCCGCTTTCCAAAAGCAGCTTTGCCGAGCCGAGGACGGTCTGTGCCGCGAGCGTGAGCGAGGTTTTCTCGTCAATTCCGCAGTCCGCGCCACCCTGAGCGAGTCCCTTGATGAACATATACACGAACGCCGGACCGCAGCCCGAAACGGAGCACCCCGCGTCCATAAGACTCTCGTCAATCGCAGTGAGCTGACCCGCAAGTTTCATATTCTCAAGGAACTGCGCAAGCTGCTCGTCAGTTGTGTTGTCGCTCTTGCAGTAGAGGATTTCACCCTGCTCGACCATTACGGGGGTGTTGGGCATAATGCGGATAACGCGCGCGTTTGTGCCCGACATATTTCTGATTGTGTCAATCGTCAGACCCGCCGCCATAGTGACGAGCACGAAATCGTCCGTTCTGTTTTTCAGAATCTCACTGATACTGCCGAGCATATCCGCCATCATCTGCGGCTTAACGCCGAGGAAAATGAATTTACATTCTTTGGCAATCTGCTCGTTATCTCCGTGGCCACAGCCGAGTTTTTGCGCAAGTTCTTCCGCCTTCTCGGCAAAGTGGTCGGCGAGCAATACGCTTTTTGTCGTTTTGCTTACGGCGGTCGCGAGCGCGCCTCCCATATTTCCTGTTCCTATGAATCCGAAGTTGTACATTGTATCACCTTATGTTTCCGTTGCCTTTAATGATGTATTTGTATGTGTTGAGCTCGTTAAGTCCCATCGGTCCTCTTGCGTGCAGTTTCTGAGTGGAAATGCCCATCTCACAGCCGAGCCCGAACTCACCGCCGTCTGTAAAACGCGTGCTCGCGTTCACATAAACAGCTGAACTGTCGATACTCTTTGTGAATTTCTCGGCAGTCGCAGGGTCGTTTGCTATAATCGCCTCGCTGTGGTTCGTTGAGTGAGCGTTTATGTGCGCTATCGCCTCGTCAACGCCGTCAACGACCTTTACCGCGAGAATGTAGTCGAGAAATTCGGTGTCGAAGTCGCTGTCACTCGCCGCGGTGCCGACAATAATTTCCGCCGCTCGCGTGTCGAGCCGCAACTCAACGGGATTCGTTTCGCGGCCATCAACAAGAGCCTTTTTAAGCATAGGCAGGAATTTGTCTGCAATCGCACTGTCAACCACGCAGACCTCCTCGGCGTTGCACACCGACGGTCTGCTTGTTTTTGCGTTTTCAATGATTTTAACCGCCATATCGAGGTCGGCGGAGCCGTCGACGTAGATGTGGCATATGCCCGTGCCCGTCTGTATGCACGGCACGGTCGCGTTCTTTACACACGCGGAAATCAGACCTTTGCCGCCGCGAGGGATAAGAAGGTCGACGTAGCCGTCGGCGGTCATAAGCTCATTAGCGCTCTGTCTCGTCGTGTCCTCGACTAAGAGAACGAGGTCGCGGCTGAGACCCGCTTTTTCGAGTCCGTCCTGAAGTGCGATTACGATAACCTCCGCGCTTTTGTGCGCTTCTTTTCCGCAGCGGAGAACACATACGTTGCCGCTTTTTATTGCGAGTGCCGCCGCGTCGGAGGTGACGTTCGGGCGGCTTTCGTAGATAATCGCAACCACGCCGAGCGCAACCGAGGTTTTCTCGATAACGAGGCCGTCGCCGCGCTCTATGCGCTCAAGCACACGTCCGACAGGGCAGGGAAGAGCCGCAACATCGCGCACGCCCTGCGCCATAGCCGCTATGCGCTCCTTCGTAAGCGATAGTCGGTCAATCATAACGTCGCTCATCGTGCCGCGCGCCGCCTCAACGTCCTCAGCGTTTTTTTCGAGAATCTTTTCCGTATTCTCGACAAGGCTATCTGCCATAGCCAAGAGCGCGCCGTTTATCTCGTCGACGGAGAGCATATTGAGCTCTGCCTTTGCGTTTTTTGCTTTGATTAAAAGTTCTTTAGTCGTCATTTTTATGCCCCACAAAGCGAGTGAAAACTCCCTCGCCGTTTAAGATGTCGTAAAGTATTTCGGGATTTTTGCCGTTCGCAATGATAGTGTCGATACCGACCCTGGTCGCGATTTTTGCGGCGTTTATTTTTGTAACCATTCCGCCCGTGCCGAGTGAAGAGCCTCTGCTTCCTGCTAAAGCTTCGATTTCCTCGGTGATTTCCTCGACCACGCGGATAAGCTGAGCGTTCTTGTCCTTGTTCGGGTCGCCCGTGAACAGGCCGTCAATGTCGGAGAGGATGATGAGTATATCCGCTTTCACCGTTTTAGCGATAATCGCGCCGAGCGTGTCGTTGTCGCCGATTATGATTTCGTCGGTGGTTACGGTGTCGTTTTCGTTGATAATCGGGATAACGCCGAGTTCTAAAAGCCTGAAAAGCGTATTGTTGAGGTTCTTACCGTAGTCCTCAATCGCAACGTACGCGCCCGTCATAAGTATCTGCGCCACCGTGTGGTTGTATTCGGAGAACAGTTTGTCGTAGGTGTACATAAGTTCGCACTGGCCGATAGCAGCCGCAGCCTGCTTGGTGGGTATATCGTCGGGGCGTTCCTGTATGCCGATTTTGCCGAGTCCCATTCCAATCGCACCGGAGCTGACGAGAACAATCTCGTTGCCCGCGTTTTTGAGGTCGGAGATGACCTTGCACATATTCTCAACGTGTCTTATATTCAGCATTCCCGTCGGGTGCGCGAGGGTAGAGGTGCCGACTTTTATTACAATTCGCATTTTGTTCACTCCATATCCGTGAGACGATTCTCACTTTAATATCTTACCATATTTATCAGTACGGAGCAAGTAATTTGTAAAAATAAAGAGCTGCCCGTCAGGACAGCTCAAGTTTTTTGCGTACTGCTCTGTAAAAATACACAGCGGTTATAATCAGAGAAATCGTGAAAATAATCATTTCGTATATAAGCGCGTTAAAGCTTCCGTTGTATAAGTTCAACAGGAACTTGTCGCCGCCGAGCGCGCTGGAATTTAGTTCAGCTACCGCCTTAGCGTGCTCGCCGAGGTAGTGCGAGATATCAAAAATGTTGTCGTAGGGGATATAGCGCGGGATGATGTAGATACTGAAATCGCACAGCAGGAATACCGCAACAATCGCAAGTGGAATGCCTATTCCAAACGCAGCGAGCAGTATGTAAGCGCGCGGATTTTTGCGAACGCTTTCGAGCGAGTACGATCCCTCGAGCGTTTCTTTTATGTTGTTTATCTGCCTTCCGCATAGATAAAGCCAAAGCCTTATCGTAATCACAAGCGCGACGAGATATGCGATAAGCGCCGCGAGGTGGAGAAAGTCGCGTAGTACGAGCGATTTCTCCGAGAGATTGGTGAAGTGGTAATTTGCGGGGTTCATCTGCTCGAGCGCGACCGCCGACTGAGTGCCGTTTATGTAGCTCATCTCAGAGACGTCGTATTTCTGATAATCCTTGATACCCTCGTAGTTGATATATACGCGCTCCTTGCCGTCGTGAAAGTAGCGGTCAATGAATCCGTCGGGGCTGTCGTAAACGCCTGCTACCGTGTAGCTTTTGCCGTATAGCTCGAGCGTCTTTCCGACCGCGGTGTCTGTTTTGAACAGCCTTCGGGCGAGCGAGCGGCTGATTACCACGTCGGTGTTTGTAAAACTTTGTGTAGTAATTTTATTGTGTTCAAAGTAAAGTTCGTTCGTAAGAACCGGGGTGACAGTTTCCTTTTGGACCGTCTGCTCCTCAGCCTCAGCACAGAACGCGAGCGTGGACTGACCGCTCATCAACTCGCTGATTCTGTCAACAATTTTGTGAACATCGCCGATTGTAAGGGGCTTTTCGCCTTTGCTGTAGTCGCAGTTGAGGACTGTTATATCGCCGAATTTGCTGTCCGCGTGGACTGCCGTGAAGATTATGCCCGAAATCGACAGCAGTGTAAGCAGACAAAGCAGTATCGGCGCGACTAATTTCTTTATCTTCATATCAGTTCTCCTCCACGATAAACACTCTGTCGCCGTCACTGAGCGGCTTCGAGGTGTTGTAGACGAGCCGGGTGGTGGCCGTAACACTGGACATCATACTGTCTCCGACAGTGAGAGTGTAGTACAACTCGTCGCTGCCTTTTATGTCATCAATTATATCGATTGGGTACACGACTTGCAGTTTGTTTTCATCATCGCCATAGTATTCATTGATAGCGTACACGATTGCGCTCTCGCCGTCAAAGATAACCGACGACTTCGGTATATAACAATCCAGTAAAGAATATGCTCCGAATTTACCGTGTGAATAGTTTATAATGGGCTCGCAGGTCTTGACCTGCGGCAGCAGCATAAAGTCGATTTCGTCGGCAAAGTAGGTGAGCAGTCCGAGCACGACGAAAAATACGACAGCAATTTCTATCACAATTTTTTTCCTTCTTGTCATAGCGCACCTCTCATAGCTTATCCGACGTCGTAAACGGCGACTCAATATCGCGCTCGCCGTAGAGGTAAATCAGCATCGGCGGTATCATAAACATAACTCCGCACGCGAAGATGATTCCGTAGTCCGAGTTGCCGATGTCCGCGAGGCCGATAGAGAGCGGGTACATAGCCCTGTCGTTAAAATAGATAAGCGGCTGTTCGACCGCGTTCCAGCTGTCGATAAAGCACAAAAGCGCGAGCGTGATAAGTCCGCCGCGAATCTGCGGAAGAATAATATTCGTGAATATTTTGAAATATGACGCGCCGTCTATCCTCGCCGCTTCGATTGATGAGTCGGGAATGTATTTTATGCACTGTCTCAAAAGACAGATTCCGAACGCCGAGAACGTGCCGGGCAGAATAACTGAAAGAAAGCTGTTGAGCAGTTTAAGGTTATCGAGCACTATGTAGTTCGGCACGAGCGTTACCTGTAGCGGAAGGATAAGCAGTACGATGTACACGAAGAACAGCTTATCCCGAAACGGGAACTTAAGCTTTGCGAACGCGAATGCCGCGAGCGACGACACCACGACCTGCCCGATTACGGTGGGGAAGGTGATGATTACTGAGTTCCAGAACTTCAGAAGATACTGCGAGCGTCTGAAAAATACCTGATAGAACTGCTCGAGGGTGAATGTGTCGGGTATCAGCTTAATTGACTTGTACGTCTCCGTCGAGAAGTCGAGCATTGGCGCGATTTCCTCGCTCGGCATAAGCGAGCATATGAGCATATAAATCAGCGGAAAAAGGAACAGAAGCGCGAGTATTATGAGAAAAATGTATTTAATAAAAGTTTTAATTTTTTGCATACTGCACCTCATTCAAGATAGTTGCGCTTGCGCTCGAGCATAAAGAATACGAGCAGTACCGCAACGATAAACACCGAAAGAATTATTGACGCCGCCGAAAGGCGCGGATAGTTTAAGTTGTAGTAGTTGTTGTTTACGAAGTTTTGCAGGAAGTAGACGTGCTCGTTTGGATAGTCGCCGAACAGCGCGAAAACCTCGCGATAGATTTTGAACGAGTAAATCATCGCCATAAGGAAGACGAAGAAAATCGTCGGCGCAATGTTCGGGATTTTGATTCGGGTCACGATTTTCAGTGAGCTTGCTCCGTCGAGTCTCGCGCTCTCGATATATGCATTGGGAATGTTCGCAAGTCCCGCCGTGAAGAGGATAACGCAAAAGCCGCAGTGCTTCCACACATAGATGAAAATTATCATCAGCATCGAAAACCACGAGTCAAAGAACTCTATCGCGGGCAGTCCGAGCGAGTTAAGAAAGCCGTTAATCGCGCCGTAGTCCTCAAACATCACCTGCCACACGACAATCAGCGACGCCACGGGAATCACGACAGGTATCAGAAACGCGCTGCGGAAGAACGCACTCAGCCGTTTAAACGAGTTGAGAAACAGCGAAATTAGGAAGGATATCACCATAAGCAGCGGAATCGCTGTCACCGTGAAAATCGCTGTGTTCCTGAGCGCAAGCGTGAAGGTGTAGTTTGAAAACAGCGAGATGTAGTTGTTAAGCCCGACGAAGGTGTCGCCGACAAATAGACTCTGCACAAAGCAGATTATGTACGGGATAATGTAGAATACTAGGATACCCGCAAGCGAAGGCAGCAAAAACAGCGCTGCGGATATGTATTCTCTTTTCTTTCTTGTCATACAATCAGTCCTTAAATGATGTAAATTATTACTCTTCTAAATAAAACTTAGTTGCAGATGTTAGTTGCCTTATGAATTTGTTCTGTGGCAGCTTGCCGTTCAGATATTGCTCTATAAGTTCGCCTATAATGCTCGTTGTGTAGTATGAACTGCCGCTGTATAGGCCGCAATCGTCCACACTGCGAGCGATTTCAACGTAGGTGTTGAACATTTCGCTGTCGTGGTTTGCAAAAACATCGCCGCCGACAAACTCGAATTCCATCGCGTTGCGCAGGCGTTTCTCGAAGGTTTCCTTATTGACAGGGAAGGAACTGCCGAACGCAAAGCCATTGTACGGGCTTGTCATATGAGATTGACCGGTGTTGCTCAGTGAAAATTTAATAAATTCACAAATTTTCTTGCTTTGCTTGGTGTTCTTGTTTATCGCGATGCCGAGCTCAATGTAGCCGCGGTTGTCAGTTTTTTTCTTAGATATGCCCTTGTAGAGCACGTTGCACTTTTCAGACTCCTCACTGTAATATGGGAAGAAGCTTTCTTCTGTGTAGTTGCAGAGGTATCTGCCCATAAAATCTCTAAAGCTTTCCTGAGCATTCGAAAATAACGGGTCGTTAACATCCCATAGTTCTTCCTCGTCCATATACTTCGTACTTTCTTCTCTTTTTACTTCGTACTCGTGCAGCTTTTTGATTATCTCCAGGTTTTCCTTGAACTCGTCGGTGTCGAAGTAAACCTTTTTCTCCTTCATATCCATATAGTCATACAAAAGGTTACACATAAGGCCGTAGCTGTCGTAGTCGAAAAGCGGACTTTTCTCAGCGTAATTAAGCATATTTTTTATATCGCTGTAGGTGACAGTATAGCCGTTTTTATCGGGCAGGATTTTTTTATCGAACATATCCTCCGCATTAAGGGAGTATCTGTACAGCGACATAACACGCGCGCTGTACACAATCGGAAGTATGTAGCGCTTGCCGTTCCATACGCCCGAGTCCATAACCTTTTCGTTAAGCTCGGAGAAGTCAATTTTGTAGCCCTCACGCTCCAAAAGTTCGTCGATATCCATAAACGCTCCCGCGCCTATCATCTTCTCGAATGGAAGATACTGCGCAGTCAGAAATATATCCGGACCGCCTCCCGCCATAGTCTCGGTCGTCATTTTTTTGTACAGTTCCTCGTCGTTCTCAAACTCCACGAATGAAATCTGGTACGGCCTGCCAAATTTAGAGTAGGACAGGCAGTAGCTGTTGTAGTATTTGAATAACTGTTCGTAGCTTTGTTTCATCCCTGTTGTGCAGTAGACGGTGAGCTGCTTGTCGCTTTGGTCCTCTTTTGAACAGCCGCCGAAAACAGCCGCCGTGAGAAGAACTGACAATATAAGTATTGCGGAAATTATGCGTTTCATATTTTACCTCTTTTTAAAAATTAAAATACGATATCATTATAATAACACATCAATCTGGATTTTGTATGGAAAAATTAATAAATTTTAAAAATTTTCCATAATTTTTTACAAAAAAATTCTATTTCTCCATATAGAATCCAGATTTATATGCTACCATATTTATGGTGATACAAATGTATAGAGTTTTGCTGGTGGAAGATGATCCCCATATCTGCGAAATGATTCAGGATTACTTTTCTGCTAAAAGTAAGATGGAGTTTGAGATACATATAGCAAGAAACGGCGAGAGCGGACTCAGTCGCGCGTACGAGGAGAAGTACGATTTGTTTTTGCTCGACGTTATGCTGCCCGAGGTAAACGGCTTTGAAATCTGCCGCGAAATTCGCCGCTACAGCGACACGCCTATTATATTCATAACCGCCCGCACTGCACAGGAAGATATCCTCAAGGGCTTTGCTCTCGGTTGTGACGACTACATAGTTAAGCCGTTTTCGCTGCCTGTTTTCTATGAGAAGGTAATCGCGACGATAAAGCGTTCAAAAGGACTTGTGCGTTCGGACGTGTTGTCGGCGGGAACACTTTCCTTAAACCCAAACAACGGTATAGTTATCTCCGACGGCGAGGAAGTTAGCCTCACAGCCAAGGAATATGTAATACTTAAAATTCTTTTAGAGAATAAAAACAAGGTCGTATCGCGCGAGAAATTAATTCAGGAGATATGGGGCTACGACAGCGACGTCGACGTCCGCGTGCTCGATTCGCACATTAAGAATCTTCGAAAGGCGCTCTCGGACAACGCTCAGATGATTAAAACCGTGGTTCGCCGCGGATTCAGAATTGAGGACAGAAGTGAAAAATAAACTGCGCAAAAGACGGAACAAACACTACATAAAAATAATGTCGATGTTTCTTGGCGTGTTCTTCGTTGTGACGGGAGCGTACGCGGTAATAACGTATAACCATACCCACGAGAATTTGCGCAGAAGCGCATACGAAAACGTCTCGCAGTATTGCACCACGCTTTTGCAGGCTCCCGACAGTTTGTACTGCGAATTTAACAGCTTTGAGGATGATTCCACGGAGGTGCGTGTATATGAGCGTGAGCCGAACAGGGGTATCCAGTACAGCGAATACGTCGGGTCGTTGAACAATATTTATCTCTCTGAAAAAATTCTCGCCGAGACAGGCGACTACTGCGTTGTTAATTTCGACGATGAAATATCCGGTTACGACAGCGCGATGGGCGTGATAGATTACAGAAAATTTCGTAATTCTATGACTGATGAGCAGTACAACAAGATTTCGACCTATCTGCAGAGTAAGCCTGATAAAACTGAGCTTTTGGGTGATGTGCGCTATGAGCTCGTGTGCCGCTCGTTTTACTATGATAACGTATTTGTGTACCCCAAAACTGTTGAAATCGTCGTGACCAACGATATAAATAAGTGGTACGTCGAGGACGAGCCTGTCGAAAGCTTTGAACTTAAGGTTAATGTTCCGTGGATAATTTACAAGGAGCGTTCGGGAATCCTCTATGAGTACAGCGAGCTTTATAAAAGCGGCGATCAGCACAGAAATATGATAGACACCAACTTTGTGCTCGAAAAACGCGAAAGCCGTCACCTGCTCGACTACATTGATAATTCAGGCAAAAAATTCTACAATATCGAGAGCGAGACAAAAACAGGACCGTTTACTTATCTCTTCTTCAACAGACGCTCTGTAAGCAGCGTCGACGAGGATGAAGAAAAGCTCTACTACCTCGACTTTGCGCGTGAATACAACGTGCTGAGCGTGTGCTTCCCAAAGATACTGATTGCATCAGCTATAATTTTTGTGTTCTTCCTATTGGTCGGAATAATCGTGAGCCGACTCAGCTGGAAGGCGATATACACGCAGATAGAGCAGGAGACTATCCGCCGCGATATGACTAAGGCGATGGCACACGACCTGAAAACTCCGTTGTTCGTAATCAGCGGCTACGCCGAGAGCCTTCGCGAAAATATCAACACCGATAAGCGCGGGTACTACGCCGATGTTATCATTGACCAAACGGTAAGAATGGACGAACTGGTGCACAGTATGCTCGATTTCTCCCGATTTGACTCGGATGATTTCGAACTCAACCGAGAGAGCTTTTCGCTTAACGAGCTCGTCGGAAGTATCGTGGAAAAGTATCCCGACAGCCGTCTTGTTTTCCGCTGTGACGACGACTGCGAGATCAGCGCCGACCGTAATCTTCTTACAGCCGTTATTGATAACTTTATCGATAACTCCGTAAAGTACGGGGCGCCGGATATGCCAATTGAGGTTGTAATTTCAAACGGCAAGCTAAGCGTGACGAACTCAGTAGATAGAGAAATCGGAAAGTACGAGCTTCAAAAGGTTTGGGAGCCATACACCAAGCTCAGCACCGCCCGCGACTCGAAGGGCAACGGACTGGGACTTGCGATAGCGAAGCGTATACTTGAAACGCACGGCTTCGATTACGGAGCGGGGTCAGAAAAGAATAAAATTGAGTTTTGGATTAAATTCAACTAAGAAAAGCCGAGGCTCGGAGCCCTCGATTAACGACTGGCGAGAACTAAGCTGTGGAGAACACAAAGTGTTCGAAACAGATTAGACGAGTGGGAGTTAAGAGAGGAAAAGC
>JAFLSK010000014.1 GCA_022510945.1 Ruminococcus sp. | reverse complement strand
GCTATTTTACGAAGTAAAATTATTTAGCTGCCGCATAGCGGCAATTTAGCTAAAATATTAAAAAACAACAAGGGATATTACATTTTACAAGCGTAAGTGTAATATCCCTTATTTCATTATATAGCTATCTGACGCGAACTAAAAGTTCATATCAATCGTATCAGTCGTAAACCTTGATTTCTTGCCTACAGTTGCTGGGGCTCACTGCCTTATCGTTCATATCCGTAAGGATTTGGAAGTGGTTTTTGATTTCGGTCGAGCCCGCCTTCTTTACCTTGAACGTAGCGGTGTAAACAGTACCATCCTCGGTGAAGTCGATTCCGTTGAGGATAGACGCGTTGTAGTAGATAACGCCGTTCTTCTCGTTGCAAATACCGCCCGAGTTCATCTCGGTGTCGATGAACTCAAGGTAGTCGTTGTCAAACTCGGTGAGGCCCTGATAGTTTACGAGTACAACGGGCGTTTTGAGGTTTAGCGTCATCGTAATCGTGTCGCCGACAAAGCATTTTTTCTCGTTTACTGTGCAGATATTGTCGCTTGCGTGGGTTTCGTTTACGGTAGGTCTGATTTTTTCGGGAACAAGCGCTCCGTTTTTGGATTTTGAGGTGGTTTTGCTGTTCGATACAGTGCTTTTTGTGCTGCTTTTCGTGTTGCTTTTCGTGTTGCTCTTTGTGCTCGACGAACTTTTTGTGCTCTTCTCGACGGAGGAGTTTGTTTTTGACGAGGTTGTTTTCGACTCGGTTTTGTTTTCCGTGTTGTTGTTAGCTTTTCTCTCGGTCGAGTCCGCGTTTGTTTCTGCTTCGGTCTCGGGTTGTGTGATTATTTCCACGGTGGTGTGCTCGGTGTTCAGCAGCTCCTCCTGAGCCTTGTTTGTGTTGCCGACTATGAGCACTACTCCGACTGCAATCGTCGCGACCATCAACACTGCTATGACAACGAGAGCAATCTTTTCTTTTATAGTTAATTTTCTCTTTTCCATATCGCTACTTCCTTTTCGTATAGTAAGTAGCTTTAGTATATCATTATAATATAAATTAATCAACAAATAATCAACAAAAATTATTCTTTCTTTTTCGCGCTCAATAGTGTATAATATATATAGTATAAACACGGAGGGAAGAAATGAACATCTGCGTATTTTGTGCCTCAAGCGAAAAAATAGACAAATCCTATATACAGGCGGGCGAAAGCTTCGGCGAGGCTCTCGCCGAGCGCGGACACACGCTCGTTTTCGGCGCGGGCAAGTACGGCGTTATGGGCGCGGTAGCGCGCGGACTTCGCCGAAGAGGCGGCAACGCCGTCGGCGTTATTCCGACCTTTTTCGACGATATGGACGTAATGTTTCAGGACTGTGAGATAATCAGCACCGAGACTATGCGCGAGCGCAAGAGCATAATGGAGGACAAAAGCGACGCCTTCGTGATTATGCCCGGCGGAATCGGTACATTCGAGGAATTTTTCGAAGTTCTCACTCTCAAGCAACTCGGCCGCCACGAAAAGCCTATCATTATATATAATGTAAACGGCTTCTATAATAGTATGCTTCAAATGCTCGATTTAGTAATCGAGGAGCAGTTTATGGCGGACAAGTGCAGAAATCTGTTCAGGGTTTGCAACACAGCCGAGGAGATTTTTGCCTGTTTAGACGACTACGCGCCGTATATGTATAACAAGTACGAGTTTTTACAGGACGGCTCTGCTGACGAAAGGTAACGGAGGACAGTATGACGAATTGCGATCAGTGCGCGCACTATGTGTACGACGAGGAGTTTGACTATTACTACTGCGCCGTCAACCTCGACGAGGACGAGATGGAGCGGTTTATGCAGCAGAGCGTAAGGGACTGCCATTATTTTCAGCTCTACGACGAGTATAAAATCGTGCGCAAGCAAAATTAACACAAAAATCTTAACCTCGCTCCCGTTAAGGGGGCGATTTTTGGTCTTTGGTGTCGGTTTCTGAGGGAAAAGAGCAAAATTATAAATTATGACCCATTTTTTGGGTGTAAACTGCACAAATATAATGTGTTGATTTTGTGAATATACACAAAAATAAATTTCTTTTAGAAAAATAATTGATTTATTTGAACTGAGATAGTAAAATAAAGCATATGATTAAGTAAGAATGTAAAGGAGTGTAATGCAATGAGTTTTCTCAAAAAGGCGGCTCAAAGGATTGCCGGCGAAAAAATGAAACCTAAAAGCCGCAAGAGGCTGATAATATTCATTGCGATAATCACATTGCTGTCAATGACAACCTCAACCGTCGCGTGGTTTACGGTAAACACCTTCGCGGGAGTTGACACCCTTGACATTCACATCAGCGTAGCTGCTCAGCTAAAGGTTGCGATGCACGACTACGGCACGGACCTCAGCAAATACGGCAAGGTAATCACCAACGATATGATTGACGAGTTCCTTGCGAATGATAATACGAGTCTTGATGAAATAATTCTTGACCCCGTAACTACTAAGGACGGTACGAACTTTACTAACCAGCGCGGAGGAGAGCGCAAGCGCAACGACCACTCCTTCCTCGAGTTTGATTGCTACTTTATCGCAACCGAGGAGATGTGGGTACACCTCACGACCGAGCACTCGGATATAGAGGGCGACAACGGCACTTCTGTAAAGTCTGATTCACCCGCTCCGCAAAACGACGTTGTAAACTGTACGAGAGTCGGCTTCGCGACCGAGTCGGACGGCACCGCAGTTTACGAAAACAATAAGGGCACGCCAATCAACAGCCTCAGCACCTTCGATTTACCGAGCGGCGCAATGGTTTACACGAACAACACCCGTATTTTCCACATTGACGAGATGTCGCCCAAGAAGGTAACAATCCGTCTTTGGATTGACGGCGAGGATCCTCAGTGTGACGACGATGTTCAGGAGGCTGACCTTCAGGTAGCCCTCAGCTTCGTTGGTTGCGATGAGAACAATGTGCCTATTGCATAAAGAAAAGCCGAGGCTCGGAGCCCGGAAATAACGACTGGCGGCAACTAATTTGTGAAGCAATCACAGATTGCGCAACAAATTTAGGGAGTGGGAGTTATTTACGGAAGAGCGGAGAGCAACGAGGCTAGACAAAAAGAAAAGCCGAGGCTCGGAGCCCGGAAATAACGACTGGCGACAACTAATTTGTGAAGCAATCACAGATTGCGCAACAAATTTGGGGAGTGGGAGTTATTTACGGAAGAGCGGAGAGCAACGAGGCTAGACAAAGAGAAAAGCCGAGGCTCAGAGCCTAATCTTATTTATATTAACCTATTAATCCGGGGAGTGATGAAATTTGTTCGGAAAAAATAAAACAAAAATTGAACAGCCCATAACTCCCGAGGAGTTAAGCAAGCTAAACGACAAGATGACCGCGAATCCGACGATTCGCAAATATCACGTCAGAACAGATTCGGCGCAGATTATGGCGCTGAAAAAGCGCAGAAAGATTCTCAGCATCATCCTCAGCATTGCGCTGATAATCCTTTTGATTCTTTTCTTAGTATCCTTGCTCGTAACGAAGTGGGGCGACCTTGTAATCGAGATTGACCGTCCCGCTGTCGCGAAGGGAATCGTTCTCAGTGAGACAGAGGATTTCGCGAAAAAGCACGTTTCTCTCAGCGCAAAACAGGCGCTTGACGTTACGAATATTACATACAAATGGTTGCCTGTCGACCTCGACACAAGTCAGGACGGCGAGCACAACGGCGAAAACTATGTAGCCTACACCTTCTACGTTCGCAACGAAGGCGTCGAGGAACTCAAGTACAACGCCGCTCTTGATATCACAGGCGTTGCAAAGTCAGCCGACGAGGCGTGCCGCGTAATGGTATTCAAAAACGGCAAGCAGGCGATTTACGCAAAGGGTCAGTACAAAAACCGCGAGCAGGCGGAGACCGATGCGACGAAGTTTGTGTCCGACACAGTTGTAATGAAGACCACGACCGAAGGCTTCAAGCCGCAGGATGTGGATAAGTACACAATCGTTATCTGGATCGAGGGTAACGACCCCGAGTGTATCGACGATATCCGCGACGGCTTCGTAAGAATGAGAATGCTCTTCGAGGTTGACGACGAAGGCGCAACCCAGAGCCCGTTCGGTGATTACTACAACGACGGCGAAATCGTTGAGGACACCAACGACTACAACGCGATTCCCGAATAACGGAAAGCTTAATTAATCACGGTATTAAGCGCTGTATGCGCTAATATAAAATTAAAAATTCCCTATGGTGTTTTAGGGACAAAAAATTATTTTAGGAGGAATTTCTCTATGAAAGCAAAATCAAGAAGAAGATTATTAGTATCTTCAATCGCTATGCTCCTCGTAGCTATGATCGCTCTTGGAACAGCAACATTCGCTTGGTTCACACAGAACACAAGTGCAACAGCTGACGGTATCACAGTAAGAACATCAAAGACATCTTCACTTAAGATTTCTGATGATACTCGCGCTTATGCAGCATCATTTACTTATCAGGATGTAAAGGGTGTTATGTTCCCCGCTTCATCAATTGACGGTAAGAACTGGTACTACGCATATGCTGATAAAACAGATTCATACGCGGCTAAAGCAACTACTATTACAAAGGTTACAGATTTAACTGAGAACAAGTATGTATTTGTTGACCAGCTCAACATCCAGAACGCCGGTGAGGTTAAGGTAGAGAACATCACAATTACAGTTAACAACTGGAACCCAGAGGTTGGATACCTCAATATGGCTCTCGTTCCTGTTAGCAATAAGATGACAGGCGGCGACACATCTATGACAGCTGAGCAGTTCAGAACAAGCGCTAACATTTTCTCTGATAAAGCAGAGGCTTACTATCCTGTAAGTGCTACAGGTACTCTCCAGTCTTCAACAGCTATCACACCTACAGCTAAGACCGGCGACTCCTTCACAATCGCAGTTGATGATCTTGATCCGAATGCTGAAGCACACTACAACCTCTTCGTTTGGTTCGAAGGACAGGATCCGGATTGTAAGGATGCTAACGCAGGTAAGGGCGTTAGCGGTATGTCCCTCACAGTAGAAGGTACACCTAAGACTGAGAGCTAATCTAAGCTTAGGATTAACTAAAGCAAATAAAGTATAAAACCAAATGAATGGAGACCCCGAATGAAAAAAACGTTAAAAAAAATATTCAATATAATCGTTGATATAATGGTTGTATTGATTTTGATAGTATCAATTCTTGTAGTTATGCTATCTTTAACATCGGAATCATCCGGGGTCGCCCACATCTTTGGTTACGCTCCGCTCAGCGTTCAGTCGAATTCAATGGAACCTATAATTGAGGTTAACGATGTTATAATCAGTAAGGTTTCGGAAGATTTTTCGACAAAATATGAGGTCGGAGATGTTGTTACCTTTCCTATAGAAATTGACGGAGTCAATACCTATAACACCCACCGCATTGTCGAGGTGTTTGAGGACGAGGGTATTACATACTACAGAACTCAGGGTGACAACGAAAAAACAAACCCAACGCCCGACGAGGAGCTCCAAACCTCGTATACCATTGTTGCTAAATGGACGGGCACAAGAATCCCCGCGATCGGCGGATTCTTAAGCTTTATTAGAACTCAGTTAGGATTTTTCCTTTGTGTTCTGTTTCCGATGATATTGTTCTTTATTTATGAGGCTATTCGTGTTGTGATAAACCTCATTGAGTACAATAAGGAAAAAGCAGCCGAAGAGGCTGCCGAGGCAGTTGCTAACTCCGAGTTAACCGAGGAGCAAAAGCAGCGCGCTATCGCGGAATATCTTGCGCAGCAGAACATAAAATTGGAAAGTGAGCCTACGGTACAAACACCTGCCGAAGGCGATAGCCCCGAAGCTGAGCAGTAAAGCATTATTTAAAATTTAATTTGTCCCTATAGCACTTGGGTGCAAAACTAAGTAACGGATCGATTTCTTTCCGACCGATTACAGGTCGGAAAGAAATGACTTGATCCCTTCGGCGATGAACGAGTCAGAGCCTTGCTATAGGACATCTCTGAAAAACCATATTTCAGATGAGGTTTTCGGTAACGACCGAAAATGACCTAAATACAGATTACTAAAGCACATTCCGAGTAAGTTTTCGGTAACAACCGAAAAATAACCGAACAACAGGTTAAGGAATAGCTTTTTAAGGGGAATAAACGGTTAGCCCCATTACTATTGATAGATTTTTTTAAGGAGACGAAGAGCCGTGGATACAGTATTTGATTTTCTGTTTCAATTTCTCGGCCAGTTCTTTGGCTCATTGTGGTCAATTATAACAGGCTTATTTAATGGAATTGCGGGAATGTTCAACTTCCCGAAGTATGTACAAGTAATTAACGATTTTACAACCGAGTTAGGCGGTTTAGCTTGGGTAATTGCAATTATCTCGATTATCCTGCTTGCTGCGGTTATGGCTCTTGTAGTATGGCTTATTGTCGTCGCCATAAAAAAGTTTATCAAGTCACGACAGAGAAGAAAAGACACCGACTCACTCGTAAAAGAGGTGCAGTCGCTTAATAAAGAGGTTATGCGCCTCAACCTCGAGAAGGATAAGATTCTCTCGATGAAGGTTAGTCAGATTGGTCTCAACCCCAACGAGATTGCCGAGCTCACAGGCGAAGAGCTCGAGACCCTCAACGGCGAGAACGCCGACGGCGATACAGGCGAAATCCGCTTCTACAAGCTCACCGAGCTCGACGAGGAGTGGGCAGATTACCAGCCGCCGGAGTACGACAACGACATTACTCTGCCCGAGTTCTGTGAGCGTTTCCGCCTCTTTGCTTGCTCGAGACTTGGCCTTTACTACGATATAAAGATGATTCGTCTTTTCGTTTCATCCTTTGCTTCCACAAGACTTATCATCCTTCAGGGTATTTCCGGTACAGGTAAAACCTCACTTGCTTACGCATTCGGTAAGTTCGTGTGCAACCCCTCCGTAATTACTCCTGTACAGCCTTCGTGGCGTGACCGTTCCGAGCTGTTCGGTTACTTCAACGAGTTTACAAAGCGCTACAACGAGACTGAGCTTCTCCGCGCTATGTATGAGGCTTCTTACAACGAGAACGTATACCTCGTTATCCTCGACGAGATGAACATCGCGCGTGTTGAGTACTACTTCGCAGAGATGCTCTCCATCCTCGAAATGCCGAGACGCGACGAGTGGATTGTTGACCTCGTTCCTAACGTATGGGCAAACGACCCGAAGCTCTTTAACAAGGGCCAGTTCACAGTACCTCCCAATATGTGGTACTGCGGCACAGCTAATAACGACGACTCTACATTCGCAATCACAGATAAGGTATACGACCGTGCTATGCCTATTAACATTGACACGAAGGGTACTCCCTTCGAGGCACCCGACACACCTCCTGTTGTTATCAACTATCATCACTTTGAGGATATCCTCAACAAGGCGAAGGCTGATAACCCGATGTCCGACGACCTGCTTAACAAGCTTGCGCTCGTTGACGATTATATTATCGCTCACTTCCGCGTAGCTTTCGGTAACCGTGTTATGAAGCAGATTAAGGACTATGTTCCCGCTTATGTGGGCACAGGCGGAAAAGAGATTGACGGTCTCGATTATATCCTTGCGCGTAAGGTACTGCGTAAGTTCGAGGCTCTTAACCTCTCTTACATCAGAGATGAAATCGACGGTCTGATAGCATATATGGATGAGTTATTCGGCGATGAGAATATGGGAGAATGCAAGAGCTACCTCCTGATGCTCAAGAAGCTTGTATAATCGACATTTACTTACGGGACGTCAATAAAATCGGGCGTCCCATAAGGTGTGTTTAGTGGGTTTTGAATTTTACAGAAACAGAGGTGAGTAATTCTTGGAAAATTTTGATAAGTACTATCGTTCCTACAAGTACATGCAAAGACACCTCGCTACAGACTTTACTCATAACTACCTTAAGACAAACCTTGAGGACAACGACAAAGGCGAAGATATCCTCAACGGTAAGCTTAACGAAAAGGTTATCGATATGGAATGGGTTACCGCGATTGAGGACACCCTTCCGTACATAGAAAAGGCAATCGACGAGCAGCGTCGATTCATCGTTGAAAACAACGAAGTCTATCGTATTGATAAGGCAAAAATTATCAACAAAGACTCCGTTAAGCACTTAATTCAACATACAAACTTTATTGATAATATCGACGAAACGGGCAAGGTTACTCCGAACAAGGTGCTCACGATTGAGCGTGAAGACTCGTTCGAGACCTACGAGAACCGTTTCCTGATTACACTTATTGAGAACGCCTTAAACTTCGTTGCGGATAAGTACCGCAAGATGGTCGACGCTCCTACCGATACCTACAGTGAGGTAAAAATGGACCGTGACCTCGTGCTCAACAACCAGCATATCGTATTCAAGGTTGAGTACAGCAATGAGGTTAAGGACGCGGCTGAGTCCGACCTTAGCATAAAAGATTACGAGAAGCTCTCCGACTTCGACCGTGTACGTCGTATCCGTAACAAACTCAACAGTCTCCTTAACACGGAGATGATGCAGACACTTAAGAAGTGCGTAAGGGTAAAGCCCCCTATCAACCGCACAAACCTTATGACCAAAAACCCGAACTACAAGGCAGGTCTCGACCTTTTCACCTACCTCAACGCTTATAACAAGCGCGGTTTCGAAATCGTCGGCAGAGAGTTCTCGGGTAGTATGGATAAGGATGTTCAGGACGGACTTTACTTCTCTCTCGGATTCCAGCATTTTATGCTTTCCATCGCGACTAACCCCGCGCTTAAGAATCTCCTCGAGGAGAGATATCAGGAGCAGAAGGCTCGCCGCGAGAGCGGTCAGGACTCCGAAACCGAGGAAATTATTGAGAAAATCCGTAAGGAAGAAATGAAGATTCGACTTGCGGAAATCCGCGAGCGCGAGAAGATTATCCGCGACCAGAAGGCCGAAATCGCCGCTTTAAAGCGCGAGATAGAAAAGCGCGACAGAACTATCGAGTCCTTAAAGAGCTCGATTCGCGCACTCGAAGATCAGGTTAAACAGCTGCAAAATGAGTTACAGACCGTTAAGGCTGAACTTGTTAAGGCTAAAGAGCGCATAAAAGAACTCGAAGCAAAGGTTGCCGAATTAGAGGCTCGCATCGCAGAGCTCGAGGCTCAGGTTGCAGAGCTTGAGGCGAAGGTTGCCGAGCTCGAGAAAATCAAGGCAGAGCTTGAGGCGAAAATTGCCGAGCTCGAGCAGATTATCGAGGAGCAGAAGGCAAGAATTGCCGAACTCGAAGAAATCGTTGCTCAGCAGAAGGCTCGCATAGAAGAGTTAGAGGCATATGTAGCTGAGCTTGAGGCCACTAAGGCACAGCTTGAAGCACGCGTTGAGTCCCTTGAGGCGGAAAATGCCGCCCAGAAAGCTACTATCGAGGCTCACGAGGCGACTATCGCTCAGCAGAAGGACGCTATCGCGTCCCTCGAAGCAGAGATTTCGGGAGCGAAACAGCAGATTTCCGACCTCACCGAAACTCTCGCTCAGCGTGATGCAACTATCGCAGAAAACGAACGTCAGATTAGCAATCTGACCGAGAGAAATAACACTCTGAGTGAAACACTTGAGACTGAGCGTGCTCAGAATCAGGAGCGTGAGGCTCAGATGAAGGCTGACTTTGAAGCTAAAACGGAGCAGGCCGCTAAGGCTCACGCCGCAGAGCTCAAGTCAATGCAAAAGACAATCGACGACTCTGACGCAGCTCACGCTCAGATGGTCGCTAAGCTCAACGCAGACTTCGCCGACAAGACGAATGCTGCCGAGCAGAAGCGAATCAAGGACCTCGCAGCACAGCAGAAAGAATTCGAGAAACAGCTTACAACAATCAAGAAGAAGAACACTGCTGCTTCTGCTGCTGTTGACGCTAAGCACGCGTCCGAAATCAAGAAGGTTCAGAAATCTGTCGACAAGCGCGTTGCTGACGTACAAAAAGACGCCGAAAAGCGTATGAACGCAAAGATTAAGGACGCTGAGAAGAACGCAAAGAGCGAAATTCGCACCGCGAAAGACGCGCTCCGCGCAGTAAAATCTTCCGCTGACCTTATCGTACGCGATTACAACTACGGTTCTATGAGCGTTGTCGCAGCATATGCCCAGCAAGCGGCTGATGCCGGTGTTACAGACTTAACGGGTGCGCTCATCGACGCTTCCCGCAAGGTTAAGGCAGTAGCTGTCACGAAGGTAGGTAAGGGCGTAAGCCTTTCCGTATATTCAAACAAGGGCTTTGCTGACGTCAAGCTTTACAAGAAGAGCACCTCGCTCGACGTTGCGCTTGCAGATGTCGGCGCACAGCTCGCCGGAATTTCAGAAAAGCCGGTTTGTGTTACATACTCCGGCGTTGACAAGTCGGTAGCCGAGGGCTTTGCCGCTCAGGCTAAGTCGGCAGGCGCGGACAGAGTAACAGTTTCTGAAAATCTGTCGTTAAATTCACACGGAATGGTTGCAATTTACTTCTGTAAGGAGTAAAATATATATGTTACATCGAGGTATGCAATGAAGAAGAGTCAAGAACTGAGTCGCAAGACTTGGAAAATGCTTGCTAAAAATTTAATAATTTTAGCCGTGCTCGGAGTAGTTGCATTCGTCGGCGTAATGTCATGGTTCACTCAGAGCACCAAAGCAGAGGCAGACGGTATTTCTGTTAAAACAGAGGTAAGCGACGGACTTGAGTATTATATCGTTGCGCCCTCTGACTCAGATCAGTATTCTGCAATTAATAAAAAACTTGAAGATAAAGGCGAGTCTTGGCATCGCAACAGCTTGACCTTCGATTTCAAACAATCTGAGTTCAAGTTTATGGAGGATTTATTCCTCTGTGAGGTTACGAGTGACGGTAAAACCTTTATGATTCCCAAACTGCTTCAGTACGGCGAGATTGCATACGTTGACACATCGACAGATTTTGAAAATGCAGATGCAAACGAAAACTATATGTCGTTTGATATTTATTTCCGCACAAAAAGCAAGTATGACGTTATGATGAAGAGCGATTCTTCTATTGTTCCGACAGGCGAAATTGATCCGAATACAGAAGACGGCGTAAAAAATGCTGCTATCGGCGCAGTCAGGTTGGCTACGTTAAACGGAAGTAATCGTCAGCTTCTTTGGATTCCGGGACCGTGTGTTTGGTTTGACGGTTTGGCTAACAACAAAGAAGGAAAGTTAATGACACAGGTTCCCGCAACAGAAGACTTTGGTAAGGGCAGTGTGTATCATATTGAGGGCACGGATACTCTCCAATATACAGGCGGAAATACGTCAACTCATGAATACTACAATGATTCCAAAATGCGTGATACAATTCGGTCAAATGGCACAAACGTAATCGCAAGCACAGCAGGCGACTATAAGCTTGGTAAGGACGTTTCGATGATCACGTTAGACAAAGAGGACTCAGTGAACGGATATTATTACAACTATGCTCGCATCAACCTTTGGATAGAAGGCGAGGACGCTGAGGCTCGACTCAAGTGCGTCGGCGGCAAGTTTAATATGACATTAAAATTCGGCCTTAAAGGCATAAACGAAGACTAACAGAATTAAAACAAAATAAATTATAAGAACAGAGGTGAAACATTATGAACATAAAGACTTTTTTCAAAGCTATAAGCATCAAGGCGAGAAGAGGTCGGGTTTTTAGCAGGAAATTTGTAAAGTCATATGTTTCACTTTTTGTTGTATTGATTCTCGGTGTGACATCGACCTTTGCGTGGTTCACACAGAAAGAGGATGCAGAGATTAGGGCTAAGGATTTAGAGTTTCAGTCCGCTTCTTCTCTGCGTATTAACAAGGATAAGTCCGTTTCTAACAATATTAAGATTGAGGATTTTGTCCTTGACGAAGCCTCCAGCGTAGACGGCAGAAACATCTACTTCCCGCTCGGCGCGTCTTTTACGGAGGATACTGCCAATATGTTCTTCCGCGAGGGCAACAAGGGCGACGAAAACCAGCGCTACGTCTACAAGGATTTCGAGCTCAAGGGTACCTCAGGTAACACACCTGTATACATCAAGGCATACAAAATTACTGTAGGCAACGACGTTTATGAGGATGAGTTGGTAATTGAGTATCAAAATGGTGTTCCTGTCTCACAGGATTTCCCGAAGGACTGCCCAATCAGACTCGCCTTTATCGCTGACAGCGGTGATAATCCTGTCGTAATAGACCCCTCGGCGATGGTAATTGACTATGTCGAGAATTCCGATGCCGTAACGCTTATCGACGACGACGGTAATCCTATGTTGGAGAGAACCGCCACCGATTCGTTCGCATCTTACTACTACGGAAATACTCCGCTGTTTGTTATCCCCGGCGGTCAGAACCTGCCCGTAACTCTCGTAATTTGGCTCGAGGGCTCTTTGGGCAACTGCGATGAATATATCGGAAAGAAAATCTCCGTTGATATTGAAATCGAGAGTAACTTTGCCGAGATGGAAGCTATAATGTTTGTCGATGACACGGAGCCGGATGACGCCGGCGGTCAGAAATATTGGGTTAGTAACGAAAACCCGATTATCGCGTGCTCTTACAAGGACCCGTATTCTTCAGAGGGTCGTTGGAAGACTGTCATAATGTCAAGAGTTTCAAATGACAAGAATAAAGAGGGATATCGCCAGTGGACTGCTGAGTTACCCAAGAAAGCAGTTACTGACATCGTCTTTTTCCGATTGAATTCGGCGGGAGACGGATCAAAACAAGGCACTATCTATAACTCCTGGCGTACAACTGCAAACATTAATGATATGCTTAACCAGAACATTAGCAACAGCTGGTTCAGAACTAACCAAAAGGATTTGCAGGGTTCGCGCCAGTGGTTCGATTCCGACGGCAATAAATATAACTCATTGGTATACACCGCGGTGCACGGTAACGGCCACGGCTTTGTTCAGGCAAACGACCCTGATATTCAGAAAAAACGTCTTTCGCCCTGCGTAGGCTATTGGGACTACAAAGGCGGCTCGGGCGGCACCGGCGGCGGTAATACCGGCGCCACAGAAGCAACCACCAGCAGTAGCTCCGGCGGCGACAACACAGGCTCGTCCACTTACCAAATCGGCGTTTCTCTGCAGGTATCGGGTGACAAGATGTGGCTTTATAATAACGTTGAAAACGGAGATCAGCTTTGGATTAATATGGAAAGCGGCAAATCTTTCCAGATAAAGACCAACGGTTACGGAAAATTTGAGGGCACGTTTACAATGGATGCGGGCGACTCGATTGTTACCTTCGGTCTGAAGAACCCAGGCGCATCTAATTATTATACTACACTCTCTCTATCCCCCTCATATAAAATAACCCAAAATTATAATGTAACCTTTAAAGTAAACAATAATAATACAATATCAGTACAATAACCTTAATTAAACTAAGGAGGTGTTACAATTGAATACTATGCTCAGCAGGCTAAAAGCAAAAGGCTTGAAGAATTTTATAATTTCGGTTGTAATCCTCTTTGAAGTTCTTGCGCTTACGACCATTTCCGTATTTGCGTGGGTTGAGACTGTTTCCTCAATCAAAATTTTCGGTGACGGTGTGATTGATACATATGTCCTCACCGATGCTGAGATTGGCTCCGGAACAGGCACCATTGAGATGGCGAGCTACTTCAAGCAGTCGGGCGATATGCACTTTGCTCCTGCTTCCAGTGCAGACGGAAAGACAATGTACTTCCCGCAAGCCGGTGATACGTCCTCAACAGCATACAGAAAAGGTAACAGCAGCGACAAGAACACTAACTACCTCAGCGTAACCTTTAGGATAAAAACTGATACTAATGCGGACTTCTTTTTCGATGAACTGCCCGAGTTTACTGCGCTCGTCTCTGATGACATTCGAGTTTCTGTAACCTCGCAATCCGAGGGTTCAAACGAAGCCCCTGCAACTACTATATACTCAATATCAGGCGGCAGTTCCACAGTTGTTAATTCAACAACAGGTGCTACAGGTACGGCACAAGCAGAGAAGTTTGCCGACCATATCAAGGGAAATGGCAGCACCGCACGTCTCTTCAGCGTCGGCGCAGACGAAACAAAGGTTGTTACAATCAACGTTTGGCTGCAAGAGAAGAGCACCGATATGAGCAGCGCTATGGCGCAGGATATTAAAATTAATAAGCTTGGCATCATTTCGTCCCTTACTCCGCGCCGTGTATCATTGGTACCGGGTTCTGAATGGGATAAAAGCGACGCTACCGAGTATTTCTACGCTTGGTGTTGGGATGGCGGAAGCAACAATCCTGATAAGCTTTATAAGCTGAAGGATAACGGTGACGGTTCCTATAGCTTCGATTATAACGGCACATATAAGAGCATCAGCTTCATACGAGCAGGCAACGGCAATAAAAACACCGGTGATTCTGTGGATGAAAACTGGTGGAAGAATACAGTATGGAACCAGACTGTAGATTTATCGGTTCCCGCTTCTCCTGTTGACCCAACCTTCTTCATTACAAGTATGGGTAGTAATGGCGCGAAGAGTAACGGTATCTGGGAAGAGCCCGCAATCGTTAAGGTTGATTATGTCAACGGTAACGAAAGCTTTGGTAAGGTTTCGGCTACCTGGTCCGGCTATACAGCTACAGGTAACGGAAAGGGAGCGCGGGTTCTCTGCCGTGGCGGACAGTCAGTTGCAATAGCTGCCACCGCAAATACGAACTACCAGTTTGACGGATGGTATAGCGATGCCGAGGGTACTAAAAAAATGTCGTCCCCGACTTCTGCCACAGCTAATGTAACAGCTCCTACTAAGGGCAACGAAATTACCTATTACGCTAAATTCAGCGAAGTTGTTACAATTACCTTGGTTAAGGTTGTTGACAACACTTCGAATTCTACTACCGCAGCAGGTACAATGAAAATTAACGGTACCACTTCTGCAAGTACAGCTTCCTCAGTATCTTTGACAGTTGCAAAGGGCGCTCCTGTAACGCTTTCTGCGACCGAAAATACAGGCTATACTCTTAAGGGTATTTACACAACGGCAACAGGAGACACAACGGCTCCGACCTCCTTTAACGCGGATAGTAGCGTAACCTATTATGTACAGTACACGACGAATGAATATAAAGTAACCGCAAACGCATATTATTCGACGAACGGCACAAGTTTCATTTCAGGTGATACCGGTGGCACGGTTGAGGTAGGCTCTGCTACTGCAGGCTCAACTTCGAGTGCAGATGTTAAATACAATACGAACGTTACACTTACTGCATCACCTAAACCCGGATATAGTTTCATCGGTTGGTTTGATTCTACGACAGCAACAACAGCAAAGAGCACAGACGCGTCCTACACATTTAATGTCACAGGTGCTGTAACTCTTTATGCAAGGTTTGTACAGGCAAGCGATACCGTAATCTACATTACTCCTCGTGCAGACTGGGGCGATAACTACTACATCAGATTGTATGTTAGTGGCGGTACTAACGTTTCTACAACAGGCACTAACGGCTTTGTAAAAGCAGATTATGATAGTGCGACAGGTTATTATAAGGCTACATTCTCTTCGTCCTTAACCGGTACATTCTATGCAATTCTTGCAAAGGATACCAGTTATACCGGTCAGGTACCTTCTAGTGGTGATGGGCGTACAGGTACTTTAGGAAATAAATACTTATTTAATTCCGCTTCGTCCGGTGCGTTAACAACATATTCTAATCAGCGTTGCATTTGGTTTGTTGATGGAACGAGTGGTAATTGGATTGCAGGCGACTGTAATAAAACCGACGGTGGCAAGACGATTATGAGAGTTTCGTACAACTCATCTGCTTATGCATCAATGACAAGAATTAACAATGCTGCGTGGATTTATGAATATACGTCATTAACTAACAATGCAACCATTAAATTTGGTCAGAACTACGACAACAATAATATATACGAAGCCAATTATTGGAGTACCACTGTTCAGTCAAGTAAGAACCAGTATACTGCTACAGGTGGTGCCGGACACAGTTCTAACGGTAGTGGTTCTTGGACAAATTAACGATTAACTTTCAGGAGGTGAAACCATGAAAAAGTCAAAAGTAATACTTGCGATAGCTCTCGCGGTTGTATTAATCATAACCTGTATGAACGTTCCGACGTTTTCGTGGTTCACCCGACCGAAGAGTCAAGCAGGCGAGAAAATGGTGCTTGGTAAAAAGAACACCTACACCGCCTATAACGGCAAGAATGTCACGATATCGACCACAAAATCCGCGGACGGCGGAGTGACCTATCCGACTTCAACTACTGATTACAGCGCCACAGGGTCTAATTCGCTCAATCCTTTCAACAGAAATTACTTCTGCACCACTATTACAAACAACTCGGGTAAGGATCAGAACGTTTCGCTTTATGCTTCAAGTCTTTCGATTCCTACCACAAGCACAAACGGAACGCTCGCCCTCGGCGTAAACGGTCCTACGCGTAGCTACCGAAACTACTCCGAACTTGCTAAGCAGAGCCTTGAAACTACTAACGACGTTATGCGCGTTTATTTTCAGAATGAATACAACCTTGACGGTTGGAAGGATCCAAACAAGTGGTACTACATTTGTTGGAACGACGACCCTAATACCAAGGATGAGAGTCTTAACTCCACCGGCTCTAATGGTAACTACTATTTATTGACAAAGATAAAAGATAACTTTTATTATGCCGATATTCCTAAGACAGCTACCCACGCGTTCTTCGCCGTACAAGACTGGGGCACGAATAACAATGGCAGTGAGAATTGGGGTCAGCGCTCACAGACGCTTTGGAACTTAGCAGAAAACCACCTGTCTCAGACGCAAGGCGTTGTATTTAAAATTGAAGGCAAAAATGGCGATAATGCTAATGTTAATGCGTATGATGTTAAAGGTGCATGTATCAACACCTATTATTCTACAATTTCGTTAGCAGTAGGTGGAGGAACCTTCAATGCTGCACTAACCTCAGGAAAGTATATCGGAAATCTTGAATATAAATCGAGTGATGAAAGTATTTTTACAGTAAACAAAACTACAGGTCTTATCACTCCGAAAAAGACAGGCGAGGCGATTCTGTACACGAAAGCTGTCGGCGAATCTTATGGCGATTCTATGCAGGTTGAAACAGTTGTTAAGGTTACCGCAGGCTCAAACTACGAGTTTACCGACGTGCCGATTGTCAGGAATATTCTGATTCCGGGCAATAAAGGTACTGACGATACTAACCCTGCAAACGTAGTAAAGGTTTATTGGTACGTTATCAATAACTCTAACTCAAATAAACTTTCCTATACGATTGACAAACTCTACTTAGGCTTATAATTAACATAATAATTTACAAAAAGGGTTGCTTATGCAGCCCTTTTTTATTATACTTAATTATATAAAGAGTTTAGTATTGCGGAGAGAAAATATGAAGCTGAAGCATAAAAGAAAAGAATCAAATCAGGACAAAATCGAAAAATGGGTAGGCATCACAAGGACTGTTAAAAATACGGTCTGCTGGGTGCTTATCGGTGTTCTTGCGATTTCTATGATTGTTTTTTTTGTTACCAAAATAAACGGCGGAACGCCAACAGTTTTCGGCTATTCGATTCAGCGGGTCAGCTCGGGAAGTATGGAGCCCGAGCTTATGGTAGGCGACGCTATACTCAGCAAGGAAGTCGGCGACGCAGGAAGCCTCAGAGAAGGCGACATTATTACCTTTCAGGGCGGAGCACAGTATGGTAATAATCGCGTAACTCATCGCATTATCCGCGGTCCGCGCACGGTCGACGGCAAAGTGGTGTTACAAACCAAAGGTGATGCAAATGAAGTTGCGGATGAGGAAATAACCGCAGATGATGTTCTGTCAAAGTACATCGGGAAGATTGACATATTAACGAGGCTTTACGAGCTGTTTCTTTCACCGTGGGGATTAATCATCTTCGTAGGATTACTTCTGATTATATTCTTTGATGAGCTTATTAATATAGTCCGAATCCTGACGGGAAATTATCCCGACGAGGACGAAGAGAGTATTTCGGAAATAATCGAACGCATCCAGCGCGAGGAAGCCGAAAAAGAGGCTCTTAAGCACTCAAAGAATGATAAACCAAAGAACAAGAAGGGCATAAAGTCGAACAGAAAAAAGAAAAAAGACAACTCAAAAAAGGACAAAAAGGAAAAAAGGAAAGAAAAGTACAGATACAAGGGCACGAAAAAGAAAAGGAAGAAAAGAAAAAAGGTAAAGCATAGATAATGCAAAAAATTCACCCCTGAGGAATCAGAATTCCTCAGGGGTTTAGTGTCGTTTTTTATTGTAGCGGCTCAGTAAAACTGCACTCAAGTTCAAACCAAAACGTCGAGCCTGCACCCGGTTTACTCTTTACGCCGTATTTTGCGCCGTGCAGTTCGAGTATGTTTTTTACGATAGAAAGTCCGAGGCCCGTGCCGATAACGCCGCGCTTGTGCTCCTTGTCGACCTTGTAGTAGCGGTCCCAGATGTAGCGGAGCTTTTCGGGCTCAATTCCGTCGCCGTGGTCGGTTACCTCAACGCGCACACGCTTGTCGTTCGTCTTTTGGGTGACGACGACGGTCTTGTCGTCGCCGCAGTGGGTAATTGCGTTGTTGACGAAGTTATATATCACCTGACCGATTTTTACGCGGTCTGCGCTGACATAGGCGTTTTTGTCGGCTATGAACTGAATGTCGTAACCCTCCTGCTCCCTGAGCTTTGCGTAGCGTCCAAAGATGTCTCGGATTTCGTCCGTAAGGCTGAAGTCCTCGCGCTCAATCTCAATCGCACCCGTCTGTAGCTTTGAGAGGTCGAGCATATCGTTGACGAGGTTTGTAAGACGGTTTGCTTCGTCGATAATGACCTGAACATTTTCGGGTGTGTTCTCGCCCGGCAGGTCGCGCATAACCTCGCCGTAGCCCGTAATCATCGTCAGCGGCGTGCGCAAATCGTGCGAGATGTTTGCTATCAGCTCGCGGCGCAAGCTGTCCGCCTTTTGCAGTTCGTGACGAGTCACGTTGAGCGTGTTCGACAGCTCCTGTACCTCGAGGTAGCCGCTACTACTGAACTCAACAGCGTAGTTCTGGCGAGCAAGCTCCTTAACACCGGAGTTTATCTCGACGAGCGGGCGCGAAATCCTGCGCGAAACGAGGAACGCGAGCACAACCGCAAACACAATGAATATTATGCTGACGATGAGCAGCTGTACCTGAATCGTGCTTTTGACCGAGCTTACGGGGTTAACCATTGCCGTGATGAGCACAAAACACTCGGTGTCATCGTCAATCTCGATAATCTCCGCGTATATCATATTCTCCGCGCCGCCTTGGCGGTTGTCAAATCCGAATCCGTCCCTGTCGTCGGGAATAAAGCCGAGGTCGCCGTTTTGCAAAAAATTGTCAAAGAAATTGTCGAATTCGCGCTCCTCAGCCTTTGAGATAGAGGTGTAATTGTTACCCTGCTCGCGCGCAAGCTGATAGTAGGCGTACACGTTGCTCATATTGATGTCGCGCAGACCGAGCGGGTTGTTAAACTCGCTTGAGTATTTTTTTGTGAGTATCGCGTTCGAGGAGTCGTAGACGTAAACGCTCATCTCGTTTTGGCGCGATATGCTGCCTATGGAGTCGGAATCGGTGAGGGTTTCGTCCTTTATGCTGCGGGTGATTTGTGCTGCGTAGGTGCTGACCTGATGTTGCTTGATAAGCGTGTAGCAGTTCTCGAGGAACATCGTCTGGAAAATCCACAGAAAGCAGAGCATTATCGCCGAAAAGCCGATGAAATATATGCTCAGCTTGTAGCTCAGCGGCAAAAGCCGCCAGCGATTTAGCTTAGTTTGCTTCAAAACGATAACCAACCCCCCGAAGTGTGACGATACATTTGCTGTAGTCGCCGAGTGATTTTCTCAGTAGCTTTATGTGGGTGTCGAGCGTGCGCTCGTCACCGTAGAAGTCGTAGCCCCATACCTCCGAGATAAGCTTCTCGCGCGTGAGGGCGATGTCCTTGTTCTTAACCATATAGAAGAACAGTTCGTACTCCTTCGGCGTCATCTCGGCGCGCTTGCCGTCGATAGTCACGATACGCGCGGAGAAGTCGACCGACAGCCCGCCGTAGGTGAACACGTCCTTGCCCGTCTCTCTTTTTCCGCCCGAGCGCTTGATGACCGCGTTCACGCGCATCATCAGCTCCTTTGGGGAGAAGGGCTTGACCACATAATCGTCCGAGCCGAGCTCAAAGCCGTGGATTTTGTCGTATTCCTCGCCGCGCGCGGAGAGCATAATCACAGGAGTGTCCGAGAACTTTCTAATCTCGCGGCACGCCGAAAAGCCGTCCAGCTCGGGCATCATAACGTCCATAATAATGAGGTCGTATTTATTTTTGCGGCAGATTTCGATAGCTTCCATACCGTCCGTCGCTTCCTCGACGGTGTGACCCTCGAACTCCGCGTACTTGCGGATAATCTGTCTGATTCGAAACTCGTCGTCTACTACTAATAGTTTGCTCATATTGACCTCCTTCATCTTATTGGTTCTATTTTACTCTGGTTATGTGACGATTTTATGTTGCGTGCGCGAAAATTTGCTGATTAAATGATACCATATCGTACCAAAAAATTAAAGATAATATTGATTTGAAACGCGATTTATTTTATAATTGTTGTGTATTTATATTTACAAAACGGGTGAAAGATATGGAAATCAGAAAAATTGAGGCTTCGACCGTCACCGAAACGGTCAAAAAGCTGTTTATTGACTGCAACTACTTTATAGGCGACGACGTTATGAACGCGCTGAAAACGGCGCGTGAAAACGAAAAAAGCCCGGTCGGCAAAAGCGTCCTCGACCAGATTATCGAGAACGACGAGATTGCGGCGATGGAGCAGATTCCGCTCTGTCAGGATACGGGTATGGCGATATTGTTCGTCGAGTACGGCGACAGGGTTGTGATTGAAAACGGCAGCTTTGAGGAAGCCGTTCAGGAGGGCGTAAGGCGCGCCTACGACGAGGGTTACCTTAGAAAAAGCGTCGTGAGCGACCCCGTATTTGACCGCATAAACACTAAGGATAACACGCCCGCGATTATCCATACAAAAATCGTTCCGGGCGATAAAATCAGGATTACCGCCGGAGGCAAAGGCTTCGGCAGCGAGAATATGTCCGCGATAAAAATGCTCACTCCGTCCTACGGCGTTGAGGGAGTGAAGAGCTTTATACTCGACACGGTGCGCGCGGCAGGACCGAATCCGTGCCCGCCGATTGTGGTCGGCGTTGGCATCGGCGGCACGTTCGAGCGTTGCGCCCAGCTTGCGAAGAAGGCTACCTTCCGCAGTATTGACAGCGAAAATCCCGACCCGCGCTACGCTGAATTGGAACGTGAGTTGCTCGAGAAAATCAACAAAATGGGCTTTGGCCCTGCGGGTCTTGGCGGCACAACGACCGCTATCGGCGTAAATATCGAGACCTCGCCGACGCATATCGCGGGTATGCCCGTGGCTGTGAATATCTGCTGCCACGCTGCGCGCCACAAGACTGCCGAGATATGAGGTGAACACTATGAAGAAAATTACACTTCCGCTCACAGACGAACAGATAAGCACCCTGAAAGCAGGCGACAGCGTGTTGCTCTCGGGTACAATGATAACAGGACGAGATGCGGCTCATAAACGGCTGTTTGAGCTCGCCGAAAAGGGCGAGGCTCTGCCCGTAGATATAAAGGGCGAGACGATTTACTACGTCGGCCCTGCGCCCGCAAAGCCCGGCTACGCAGTCGGTCCGGCGGGTCCTACCTCGAGCTACAGAATGGATAAGTATGCTCCGACCCTGCTCGATATGGGGCTCAAGGGAATGGTAGGAAAGGGCGCTCGCAATCAGGACGTAATCGACGCGATTGTGCGCAATCACGCTGTGTACTTCGCCGCAATCGGCGGCGCGGCGGCGCTCATTGCGAAGAGCATAAAGAAAACCGAACCCATTTGCTACGAGGACCTCGGAACGGAGTCAATCCGCCGCTATGAGGTCGAGGATTTTCCGTGTATCGTGGTAATCGACAGCGAGGGCAACAACGTCTACGAAACCGAGCCGAAGAAGTACTGCGAGGAGTAAGTATGACCGTTACGATACGAAAATACACTCCCGAGGATATCCCGCAGATGATACGCATCTGGAACGAGGTTGTCGAGGACGGCGTAGCGTTTCCTCAGATAGAGTGTCTTGATGTTGAAAGCGGCACACAGTTTTTCGGTGCGCAGTCGCACTGCGGAGTAGCCGAGAGCGAGAGCGGCGAGCTGCTTGGGCTATATATCCTGCACCCGAACAACGTCGGTCGATGCGGACATATCTGCAACGCAAGCTACGCTGTTGCCTCAACTTCGCGCGGAAATCACATCGGCGAGGCATTAGTGCGCGATTCGATTGAACAGGGAAAAGCGCACGGATTCCGCATACTGCAATTCAACGCGGTTGTCCGCTCAAACACGGCCGCCCGCAGGCTCTACAAAAAGCTCGGATTTACCCCGCTCGGTGTAATCCCGAACGGCTTTTTAAGCAAAAACAGCGAATATGTGGACATAGTCCCGTACTACATTGAGTTTTAATAAAACAAAAAGGTTGGCAAAAAGCCAACCTTTTTTTATTGCGCATTGAAAATTGCGAATTTAAAATCACACTCTGTGCAATCCGTTTTCGTCATACATCATAATGCAGTTTGTCGTACAGTTAGCCGCACATTCTCCGCAGCCTGTGCACTTGTCGCCGTCGATTACAGCGACATTGTTAACCACGCTGATAGCTTCGCTCGGGCAGACCTTGACGCACTTGCGGCAGCCTATGCAGCCGTTCGAGCATACCTTGCGCGTAACCGCGCCTTTGTCTATGTTGCTGCAGCTAACAACCGCCTGTACCTTGTCGGTCATCATAGAGATAAGACCGTTCGGACACGTCTTTGCACACAGCCCGCAGCCGATACAAAGGCTCTGTCTGATGTGCGCTATGCCGTTTTCGATACAGATAGCGTCCTGCGGGCAGACCTTCTGACAATCGCCCATTCCGAGACAACCGTAGATACACTCGCCCTTTCCGCCGAAGAGTAGGTTAGCCGCGCTGCAGCTCTCCATTCCGCGGTAGTCGACCTGATCCTGTGTGTGCTCGCAGTCGCCGTAGCAGTGAATCACAGCGACCTGTCTTGCAACTTCCTCAAATTCAACGCCGAGCGCCTCGCTAAGCTGTTTTGCAACAGTCGCACCGCCGGGTATGCAGAGGTTGGTCGGTATGCTTTCGTCCTCGACGAGAGCCTTAGCGTAGCCGTCACAGCCCGCGTAGCCGCACGCGCCGCAGTTAGCGCCGGGCAGACATTCGCGCACAGTGGGGAACCTTTCGTCCTCCTTGACAGCCATAATTTTTGAAGCAACGACGAGCACCGCCGCGCATATAATTCCGATGATAACAACGGGGATAACCGCAGTAAGAATTTCAGTCATATCGCATTACCTCCGTTACGCAAACAAGTTCTCGACAACGCCGCCGAATCCTAAAAATGACAGCGAGGTTATCGACGCCGCAATGAGTGTAATCGGCAGACCGCTAAAGCACTTCGGAATATCCGCGCCCTCAAGCTTCGAACGCACTCCTGAGAACATCACCATAGCTAAGAAGAAGCCGAGGCCGCTTCCCAGCGAGTTCACCATAGCTTCAGCGAAGGTGTAGCCCTCGTCGATGTTGAGGATAGTAACGCCGAGCACCGCGCAGTTCGTGGTGATAAGCGGCAGATACACGCCGAGCGATTTGTGCAGGGCGGGTATGTATCTTTTCAGAACGATTTCAACGAGCTGAACGAGCGCCGCGATAACGAGGATGAACACGATGGTCTGTAAGTATCCGAGTCCGTTCGGGTTGAGCAGGTACATCTGTATCGGCCACGTCGCCGCCGTCGCCATAAGCATTACGAAGATAACCGCACAGCTCATTCCCGTTGCCGAGTCGAGCTTTTTGGAAACGCCGAGGAACGGACAGATTCCGAGGAATCGCGACAGAACGTAGTTGTTGATAAATACTGCCGAGAGGAGAATGATAATAAACTTAGTCATTGTTCTCCTCCTTTCCCGCACAGTCGCCGCCGTGGCAGAGCGCCGCCGACGGACAGCCCGCACAGCCGAATTCCTTCTTCTTCGGCTTTTCCTTGCCGAACTTGTTGACGATTGCTATAAGCAAACCGAACACGAAGAATCCGCCGGGAGCCATAGTGAGTATTGAAATATTGTTGTCGACAAGCACGGGGATTTCCATCCCGAGGAACGTACCGTTACCGAACACCTCGCGGATAGTCGCCATAAGGAACAGCGCGAGTGTAAAGCCCGCGCCCATACCGAGCGCGTCGATAGCGGAGTCGATGATTCCGTTTTTGTTCGCGAACATCTCGGCTCTGCCGAGGATAATGCAGTTAACTACGATGAGCGGAAGATAGATTCCGAGCGATTCGTCCAGCGCGGGAGCGAACGCCTTAACAAGCATCTGTACCATTGTAACAAATCCCGCAATGAGGACGATATAGCACGGAATACGCACCTTATCGGGGATAATTCTGCGCAGTGCGGAGATTACGATATTGGAGCAAAGCAGAACGACAGTAGCCGCTACGCCCATACCGAGCGCGCTCTCAACGCCCGTTGAGGTTGCAAGCGCGGGGCATGTGCCCAAAATGAGGATAAGTACAGGGTTTTCCCTGATTATGCCCTTTGTAAAATTTTGCAGCTTCGTCATTTACTTCGCCTCCTTTACTATATTGTACGCGTCGAGCGCGCCCTTAATTGCCTTTTTGTATGCGTTAGATGAAATCGTCGCGCCGCTGATTGCGTCAACTTCATTGATGGTGTCAGCAGTTTTGCCGACGTACTGACTTCTGTATGGTTCGTCTGCTGTCTTTGAGCCGAGACCGCTTGTTTCCGAGTGGGAGAGGGTTTGGCTCTTCTCGATAGTGCCGTCCGACTTAATACCGCAGATAAGCTTCATATCACCGCCGTAGCCCTTTGTTGTCAGTATAAAGACATATCCCGCGTCGTTGTCCGCCTTGTAGACCTCGACCACCTCTTCGGGGAGGTTTTCGACATCTAAAAGCGTAAAGCTGTCAGCCTCGCTGAGCACCTCGGCTCTCGCTTCGGCAGCGGCTTTTTCCTCAGCCTCAGTGATGATAGGCGAGGTCACGAGGTTTATGTAAGCGAGCAGAGCCGTCACAACGAGACAGATACACGCAAGCACCGCGATAGGTGTGATTATTTCTTTAACGTTCTTTTTCATTTCTCGGCACCTCCCGTAAGCGGTTTAAGGCGCGTGAGCTTAGAGATATACGGGGTGAGAATGTTCATCAGCAGGATTGAGAACGACACGCCCTCGGGGAAGTTGCCCCAAAAGCGGATTAAGATTGTGATAAGTCCGCAGCCGATTCCGAAAATGATTTTTCCGAGCTTTGTAGGAGGTGTGGAAGCGTAGTCGGTCGCCATAAAGAACGCGCCAATCATAAGTCCGCCGCCCATAACCTGATACAGAACGTCCTTACCGCAGATAAGCGACATAATCGCCACTGTGCCGATGAACGCTACGGGCGTGTGCCACGAGATTACGCGTCTTGCGAGAAGATACACGCCGCCGATGAGCAGCGCGAGTACGCAGGTTTCGCCGAGACAGCCGCCTCTCAGTCCAAGGAACATATTGAGGTAAGACGGCGGCATAACACTAAGCTCGCCCTTAGCCAAAAGCGCAAGAGGTGTTGCGGACGATACCGCGTCAGCGGGGAACGTCCACGTCGTCATAGTTCCCGAGAACGCAGTCATCATAATGATACGCGCCGTGATAGCGGGGTTTGCAAAGTTCTGGCCAATACCGCCGAACAGCTGCTTCACCATAACGATTGCGACGATACTACCGAACGCTGCCTGCCACAGCGGAATTGATACAGGAAGGTTGAACGCGAGCAGCATACCCGTCACGACAGCCGAAAGGTCGCTGATTGTGTTCTCTTTCTTACAGATTTTCTCGAAGAGCCACTCCGAGAACACGCACACCGCAACACACACGCCGATTACGAGTAACGCGCGCAAGCCGAATATGATTACCGAGGCAACCGCAGCGGGAACGAGCGCGAGCACAACGTCGAGCATAATGCGCTGGGTCGAGTTTTTGTTGTAAATATGAGGTGAAACCGAGGAGATTAACTTCATTGTTTTTCCTCCTTCTTTTTCTTCGTGAGGTAGTCGCGCAGCTTAGCTTTCGCGAGCTTGTTCGTCTGAATCAGCGGTCGCTTAGCTGGACAAACATACGAGCAACAGCCGCATTCCATACAGAGGTCAACGTGGAGCGACTTAAGCTGTTCTGCGTCGTCGAGCTTGTACGCAAGCGACATCGCGCGCGGATCGAGCCGCAAAGGACAGTGGTTAATACACATTCCGCAGTTTATGCACTGCGTGGTTTTTGGCGGAATCGCGTCCTTTTCGTTCATCGCGATAATCGCGTTCGTCATTTTGAGCACGGGAGTGTCGAGTGTTGGAACGGCAATACCCATCATCGGGCCGCCGTAGATAACCTTCGCGGGTTCGCCGTGTGTACCGCCTGCGCCCTCGAGCAAATCTTCGATTGATGTGCCAATCGGTGCGATAACGTTTTTCGGCTCCTTAACCGCCGAGCCGTCGACGGTAATGCACTTCTCGACGAGCGGCATACCCGTCTCGAGGTACTCCGCGATAAACGCGAGAGTCGTGACGTTTATTACGATTACGCCCACGTCGAGCGGAAGTCCGCCCTTGGGGATAATTTTTTTGGTAGTGTTGTAAACGAGAACCTTCTCGCCGCCCTGCGGATAAATCGCGGGCAGAACATGAACCTCAACGCCGTCGGTCTGCGCCGAAAGCTCCTTCATACGCTTAATAGCCGCCTGCTTGTTGTTCTCAATTCCGATTATGAAACGCTTTGCGCCGAGGTACTTCTTCAGCGCGTCAATACCCTTGAATATGTACTCCGACTTGTCGAGCATTGTGCGCGTGTCCGAGGTTATGTACGGCTCGCACTCGGCGGCGTTTATGACAACCGCCTCGATTTTCGCAAGGTCGTCAACGCTCAGCTTTACGAAGGTCGGGAATCCCGCTCCGCCGAGACCGACGATACCGCTCTGCTTTACGCATTTTACAAAGCTGTCGAAGTCGCCTACCTCGGGCGGTGTAAGCTGTTCAAACGGAGTCTGGAGTCCGTCGGTTTTGATTGTGACCGCGGGGACCATCGTGCCCACGGATATTACGATGTCTTCAACCTTCTCTACAACACCCGAAACGCTCGAGTGGATAGGCGAGGAGATAAAGCCGTCTTGCTCTGCGATAAGCTGACCGACCTTGACCTCGTCGCCGCGCTTGACCGCAACGGCGGCGGGCTTGCCTATGTGCATCGACATAGGTATAGTAACCGTCTCAGGCACGGGAATCCGAACGGGCGCCATATCGGCGGTGTTCTTCCTGTGCGGGACGTGAATACCGTGTAATCTCATAAAGTTACCTCCGTGTTTATAAAAGGGTATAAAATACCGCATAATATCCCAAATTAACTCCATTATAGTATATCATAAAACAGTACCCTATCCAATATGTAATTGTTAGAAATTTAACGAATTTACGCGAAATTTTTGTTACAGCCGTGGAAAAACGACATAAAACTGCTTGTGTTTTAACAATGTAGTAGGCTATAATATTAATATGAAAGAAAAGAGGTGTGCTATGAAGATTTACTGCTCCGATGAGAAATATGAAAAATTTTTATATACTGATTTTGTTCGAGATCTGCGAGAGGATAAGAGTGTTCCGTTTATTCGCTTTCCCGATGATTATAACGGCGAAAAAATTGCAAAACTATGCTGTACCCAGCACACAAATTGGATATGGAAAAATCCAGACTATCAGCGAAAAAAGATAACGGATAGCTGGTGTCGGTTTTTCTCGGAAAAAAGTCTGCCTCTCGAGCAAGTGCAGTTTTGCACGCGCACCCCTCAAAAAGTTCTCGATTCATTTTCTAATCAGAGCAACGTGACCTCGTTGCGCTTTAAGTGGCTTGCCTGCAAGGATATAACTTCACTCGGCAAAATGAAGAATCTCAAAGAACTGTTCATAGAGGATGGCTCATCCATAGAGGATATATCTCCTCTCGCTGAGCTTGAAAACCTTGAGGTGCTGATTTTAGGGAGCACAAAAAAGATTATCAACTATTCCGTAATCGGCAATCTTAAAAACCTTAAGGTACTCGGAATTTGTACCGCTCAGTCAAGCATCAACGAGACTGTCAGAATAGAGTCCGATGAATTTATAAGAAATCTAAATAATCTCAGGTATCTAAATCTCTGGCACGACGCGTATATAGAAAACAATACATACCTTAGTCCCGAAACATTGAAGGATTTAGATTATTACAGATATTCTGTAAAATAACCAAAACCGCACTGTCGTTATGACAGCGCGGTTTTTTAAAACAGCGATAATTGTTCGTGCTTTTCGGGAAAATGGTGAAGATATTCAAAACAGCGGTCTATGCTGCTCTCTATGCCGTTTTCGCGGCATTTGTCGTGAAAAAATCGCATAAGCTCGCGTTCGTTGTCGCTCGGCAGTTCGTAGGACAGCCCGTAGCGGCTTATGTACTTTTCCTTTAACTTCGGGAAGTGTTTGTCGAGAGCGGCGAAGTAATATTCGCGGTCGCCCTCGCGCAAGGTTAAACCCATTCCGAAACAGATTATTCCGCACACCCGAGCCTTTACGCAGTAGTCGAGGATGCCCTCGACGTTTTCGCGAGTATCATTTATGTAGGGTAGAATCGGCGACAGCCATACAATAGTCGGAATGCCGTTGTCGCGAAGTATCTCCAAAGTTTCGAAACGCTCGCGGGTCGTGCTCACGTTGGGCTCGAGGATTCTGCACAGCTTTTCATCGTAGGTCGTGAGCGTCATCTGCACCACGCACTTTGCTTTTCTGTTAATGCTTTTGAGCAGGTCGAGGTCGCGCAGTACGCGCGCGGATTTTGTGTGCACCGTAACGCCGAAGCCGTAGCGGTCAACAATCTCAAGACACCGCCGCGTGAGCCCGAGATTTTCCTCACAGTGCATATATGGGTCGCTCATTGCGCCGGTGCCTATCATACACGGTTTTCGTTTTGAGCGTAGCGCGCGCTCGAGCAGCTCGGGAGCGTTCTGCTTTACCTCAACGTCCTCGAAATCGTGCTGCATATTGTAGCATTTGCTCCGACTGTCGCAGTAGATACAGCCGTGCGTGCATCCGCGGTATATATTCATTCCGCCGTGCGCGGACAAAATCCCCTTAACGTTTACGAAATGCATAATAACCTCACGCCATCGAAAATATGTTCGATAATATTATAGCATAATAAACGGGGCTTGTCAATCGACCGAATTATTATATCTTCGGCGTGTCTTTGGACTTAGCAATGACTACTGAAAAAGCCTCGATATGAATTTTAACGTTCGTCGACTGTAAAGGTGGTTTCGATGTAGTGCTCCTTCGCGTCCTTTTCCTTGTACTTAGGTCCGTAGTCAGAGGTATCTCCGTCCTCCCCAAGTGCCACCCATTCCACAGGGTCATAAACAGTAATATACACGCGTATTTTGTACTTTCCGGATGTCATGTATTGTTCCCCATTCAAAATATTAGCCTCAAAATTCCACTGTTCAGTGTTGTTGTTCTCGAACGGATAAATATACGATAATATATCATCAACAGCGTAAGTTAATTCCACTTTATCCCAATCAGTTCCGCTTTGTCTGTACAAATCGCACTTATGAGTATTAGACACAGCACAATCTCCCGTGTTGTTGGTAATAATCACGGCATACTTACCATCAACATTTTTAACCGTCATATCCACATCGTATACGCCTTTGACGGACTTAATCCCGGATATGGTTTCAGGCGACGAGCAAGCGGTCAGCAGACAGCAAAGTATAACAAAAAACAGTGCAATAATTTTCTTCATAAACAGCCTCCTATGTTGTGGTATGTAGGTTTATTTTTACGTCAAAAAAGCCGCCAAAAGGCGGCTTTTATCAAACGTTATATGAATAGTTAGGTGCTTCTTTTGTAATCTGAATGTCGTGCGGGTGGCTTTCACGCAGGGATGATGCGGAAATCTGAACGAAGCGAGCCTTCTGGTGGAGCTCCTCGATAGTAGCGCAACCTGTGTAGCCCATACCTGCCCTGAGTCCGCCCATCATCTGATAGATAGTGTCGCCTAAGAGGCCCTTGTAAGGTACTCGGCCTTCAACGCCCTCGGGAACGAACTTCTTGTTAGCAGCCTGGAAGTAGCGGTCGGAGCTGCCTTGACCCATAGCTCCGAGCGAGCCCATTCCGCGGTAGGTCTTGAACTGTCTGCCCTGGAAAATTTCGTTGTCTCCGGGGCTCTCCTCGCAGCCCGCAACGAGCGAGCCGACCATACATACGTTGCCGCCTGCCGCAAGAGCCTTAACGATGTCGCCGCTGTACTTGATACCGCCGTCGGCGATAACGGGAATACCGTACTTAGCCGCAGCACAAGCCGCGTCGTAGATAGCCGTAATCTGCGGAACGCCGATACCTGCGACGATTCTCGTGGTGCAGATTGAGCCGGGGCCGATTCCGACCTTAACAGCGTCTGCGCCTGCGTCGATGAGCGCCTCAGCCGCCTCAGCGGTTGCGATGTTACCCGCGATAAGCTGGAGTTCGGGGTACGCCTTCTTAACCTTCTTAACGGAGTTGATGATGTTAATATTGTGACCGTGTGCGGAGTCGAGACAGCAAACGTCAACGCCTGCCTCAACGAGAGCCGCAACTCTGTCGAGTACGTCAGCAGTGCCGCCGATAGCCGCGCCGCAGAGGAGACGACCTCTGTCGTCACGCGCGGAGTTCGGGTACTGAACGGATTTTTCGATGTCCTTGATTGTGATAAGACCCTTGAGGTTGCCCTCGCTGTCGGTTATCGGGAGTTTTTCGATTCTATGCTCTCTTAAAATCTCCTGCGCCTGCTCAAGGGTTGTGCCCACGGGAGCCGTAACGAGCTCTTCCTTTGTCATAACCTCTCTGATTTTAACGCCGAAGTGTTTGGGCTGCATAAAGCGCATATCACGGTTTGTGATAATGCCGACGAGCTTGCCGTTTTCGCAGATTGGCACGCCGCTGATTTTGTACTTAGCCATAAGTGCGTCCGCATCGCCGACGGTGCTGTCGGGAGAGAGGAAGAACGGATTGGCGATAACGCCGTTTTCCGAGCGTTTAACGCGGTCGACCATATCCGCCTGAGCCTCGATGCTCATATTCTTGTGGATAATTCCGATTCCGCCCTCGCGCGCGATAGCGATAGCCATAGCGGTCTCCGTAACCGTGTCCATAGCCGCGGTCATAATCGGGGTGTTGAGGTGGATTTTCTTCGTGAGGTAAGTCTCAACGCTTACGTTTCTCGGCTCAACATTGGACTCACCGGGGATAAGGAGAACGTCGTCGAACGTGATGCCCTGCTTGCCGAATTTCTCATCAAAGTTACTGTTTAACATCTTGCCATCTCCTTTTTCGTTTTTCTTATATTTATCCCTTATTATAGCAAAATACACCTCATCCTGCAAGAAGAAATTTTAATAAAAAAACAGATTTTTTTATATATATTGACAATAGCGCTTTCTCACGATAAAATCATACTTGGAAACTCATTAATCGGAGGGACAATATGAAGAAAATAATCGCGCTTTTGCTTTCAATATTAATAACATTTTCCGTCGCGGCTCTCAGCGGCTGTAATAAAACCGAGCCTGAACCTACCGAGCCTTCTACCGAGGCGACTCAGCCGGAAACGCCGGACTCGAGTGCCGAGGAGCTCGGCGAATACCTCGCGAAATTCACCGAGGGCGATAACCCTATCTACGGCACATGGCAGCTTGACGACTACAGCTACTTAAGCTTTATCTTCCGTAACGATAACCTTGCCGAGATGGTTATGGGCACCGAGGGCGACTTCACCGCTCTGAAAATCGACGAGAAGAACAAGACCCTCACCGTGCAGTTTATCATCGGCCTCAACGGCACATACAGCTACACCGTTTCCGACGACGGCAAGATTCTCTCACTCAAGCAGGGCGGCAATACCACTATCCTCAAGCGCGCTAAGGACTACAACATTATCCCCAAAGCGCCGAAAAAGCCGAAGGTCGACAGCAGTATCCTCGGTTGGTGGCAGAGCGAAACCGAGCTTATCTACTACTTCGGCGCGGACGGCGTTATGTACTCCAACCATATCAGTATGGAAACGGGCTACACCTACACCGCTAAAAACGGTATAATTTCCGCCATCTACCAGTACGGCGGCGACGTAAAGACCGAGCTCAGCTACGAGTACAAGGACGGTACGCTGACTATCGACGGCAACGAGTACAAGAGAATGGATAACAAATAATTATGCTGATTTCCTATCCCGAGTATTACAAAAAATTTAAATGTATCGCCGACCGCTGTTCCGACACCTGCTGCGCAAAGTGGACGATTGTGGTGGACGAGGACTCCGCCGAGCGATTTCGCCGTATTGGCGGCGATTTCGGCGAGCGACTGAGCGCCGCTATGACCGTTGACGAGGACGGCGATACCGTGTTTATAAACAAAAACAACCGCTGTCCGTTTCTGAACAGCGGTAATCTTTGCGATATTTATATTAATCTGGGCGAAAACAGCTTGTGCAAAACGTGCGAGAGGTTTCCGAGGTTCCGCACCGACTTCGGCGGTACGGCTGAGGTCGGGCTGTCGCTTTCGTGTCCTGTCGCGGCGGGGCTGATTGTCGAGAGCCCCGGCTTTCCTTTGGAGAGCGACTTCGATGACAGCGACCCCGATATTAACGACCTCGATGCAGACTTGTATTTTTGCTTGAAAACGGCAAGGAAAACGGTAGTGAACTTTATCGCAGATGGTCCTCTGACGATGGGAAAATTGTCCGCCCTGCTGGTATTTGCAGAGGATTTGCAGGGCGAAATTGACAGCGAAAGATTTAGCGTACCCGAAATCAAGCGAACCGATAAACCGCTCGGTTTTGACGACAGCGTTTTCGAAAAACTCAGCTACCTCACAGAGGAAGGCGAGAGGATTTTCAAATCGCTCAGCTTTATAGAGGAATTTGCCCTTACCGACGAGCACAAAAATATTCTGCTGTACTATATCTACCGCTATCTGTTGAAAGCCGCCTACGACGGCAACGCGCGCTTTGCGTTGAAACTCTCCGTTTTCGCGACCGCAATCATAGCGCAACTGAATATACCCACCGTCGAGTCTGCCGTGCTGTTCAGCAAGGAAATCGAGCACTCCGCCGATAATCTCTCGGTTTTTGCAGGTTAAAAAATATATAAAAAACTTGCTCCGATTTTTTTGGAGCAAGTTTTTTATACTAAATATTCTTTTTGCAGAAATCGCTCATACAGCACTCCCCGCACTTCGGCTTGCGCGCGTCGCACACGGCTCTGCCGTGGAGCACAAGGCGGTGGCAGAAGTCGTTGCTTTCCTCGGGCGGGAGCAGGTCGCGCAGGAGAAATTCTATCTTCTTCTGGTCCTTAAGCTCGTGCAGACCGAGCCTTTTCGTAAGGCGAATGCAGTGCGTATCCACGACGACAGCGGGCTTGCCGTAAACGTCGCCCATAACGAGGTTCGCGGTCTTTCTTCCGATTCCCGGCAGCTTCACGAGGTCGTCAATGTTATCGGGTACCTTCCCGTCGAACTCTTCGACAATCATCTTGCCGAGAGCGACGAGGTCGCGGCTCTTTGTCTTGTAGAGTCCGCAGCTTTTTATGTATTCTGCAACCTCTTCCTCAGTCGCAGCGGCAAAGTCAGCCGCGGTCGGAAACCTCTCGAACAGAGCGGGCGTCACCATATTGACCCTCGCGTCCGTGCACTGCGCCGCGAGCCTTGTCGCGATAAGCAGCTGCAACGGCTCTGTGTATTCAAGAGAGCATATTGCGTCGGGGTATTCCTTTTTGAGCGTCTCAACCGCGCTGAGGGCGATTTGCTTTTTTGTCATATGTACCATTTCCTTTTTTCGACAAAATATTCTATTAATATCATACCACAAAATTTGCTCTTTTCAAATACCTTATTATATGGTAACATTAAGTTGTCATAATAACGGAGGTGCGCTATGTTTAAGAATTATGTTTTTGATTTGTACGGAACGCTGATTGACCTTAACACCGACGAATGGTCGGACGAGCTGTGGGAAAAGCTTGCGATACTTTATAATTATAAGCAGGCGAACTACACTCCCGAGGAGATTCACGAGGACTACTGCAAGTACGTTGAAGAGGAGAAAAAACGCGTGCACAGGCGGTTTCCCGAGTATACGGGCGTTGATATTAAAATCGAGAAGGTTTTCCGAAAGCTTTTCACCGCTAAGGGCGTGAAGGCGACGGCGAAGGAAATCGACTTCATCTGCACCGCTTTTCGTTGCTACTCGACGATTTACATCAAGCTTTACGACGGCGTTATCGACCTGCTCGATACGCTCAAAGCGAAGGGCAAGAAGATTTACCTCCTCTCGAACGCACAGCGCAAATTCACCGAGAACGAGTTGAATATGTTCGACCTCACGAAGTACTTCGACGGCATTGTGATAAGTTCCGACGAGGAGTGCATAAAGCCCGATGTACACTACTATAACACGCTGCTTGAGCGCTATAATCTCGATAAAAGAGAGACGATTATGATTGGCAACGACAGTATCGCCGACACCCGCGGCGCCCACGACGCGGGACTGAGCACGCTCTATATTCACCAGAGTATCAGCCCTGCGGTAGAGGACGACTTAGTCGCCGACTTCAAGGTGCTCGACGGAGATGTTTTCAAAATCAAAAAGCTTATTGTTAAGTAAAAAATAATGCGGATAGGCCTGAGCCTATCCGCTTCTTTGTTGTGTTCACCACTTGTAGGTCTTGTTGTTTTTCTTTACAATACTTTTGCAGCCTGAGACCTCCATAGCGTGCGATTTGCCGCTTTTTGCGTAGAGCTTGTTGTTCTTTATCGTGGTCTTGCCGAACTTGTTGCCGCTGTAGGTGATTATGTAAAGTCCCTGACGGCCGCCCTTGATTGTGTTGCCCGAGATGGTGTTCTTGTACTTCGAGGTAACGCTGTTGTTGCCGAAACTTGCGAAGTTCAGTCCGATTGTGTACACGGTGTTTGTGCGACTGCCTTTTGAGGTGATTTTGTTGTTCTTAACGGTTGCGCCCGCCACGTTGTGCAGCGCAAGCGCCTCTGAGGATACACCCGTGATAGTGTTGCCCGTGAGCGTGATGTTTTCGTGGTGATTTTTGAGCCACTTGCCGCCCTCGGTGTCGGTCTTGTTAGCGCACACACCGCGGGAGCCCGTAATCTTGGAGTTCTTTATGGTGATGTTCTTGCAGGTCTGACCCTTAATATACTTGCTGCCGAATGCCGCGCAGCTCGGCGCGGTGGTTTTGGTTGCAATGTCAATCTGCAACGCTTCCTCGAGCGAGTCGCTTTTCGACTTGCCCTTTGCGGTGAGGGTGCATTTGTCAACTGTCACGTTCTTGCACGCGATGAGTTCAACCGCGTGGCTGATGTAGTTTGTCTCAATATTGCAGCCGATGAGGTTGATGTTCTGCGCGTGAGCAAAACGGAAGGTTGACGTGGAACGTCTTGCCTTCGCGTTGTCCTGTATCTGCCATTTGCCGCCCTTGATGGTGACGTTCTTGAGCGAGTTGTAGTTAGTTTTGTCGCACTCGTGGATGATGAGATTCTTCTGCCAGTCGGTCTGGAAGATTGTCGCACCAGTCGCGATGAGCGTTGTGTTGTTGCCGACGTAGAGCACGCGGTCAATCTTGATTTTCTTCTTCGGCAGGACGATAGTCTTTTTGTTGTCGTTCGAGAGCAGCTCCCACAGCGCGTTGCCGTTGCCGTGAGCGCTTTCCTGCATCTTGAAGAGTATGCTTCCGTCCTCCTGATATGTGCCGAGAATACGGCTGCTGAGCGTGCTGTGAACCTCTTCGCCCGCCTGCGGCTTAGAAGCCGATACGCTGAAAGGCGCGGCCGATGCGAGCATAAGCGCCGCGAGCGCACCTGCGATTAATTTTCTTGTAATCCTCATAGTGTCCTCCTGAAAAATTTTTCACATCTATTATAGCGTAATTGTTGTACATTGTACAGTAATTATGGTATAATTTTAAAAAATATATGAGGTGATACTATGGGCGATACATTATACAAAATCAGTTACGGACTCTACGTCCTCACAGCGCGCGAAAACGGAAAGGACAACGGTTGCATAATCAACACCGCACAGCTTGTTACCACTACCCCGAACCGTATTTCTGTCACTGTGAATAAGGCTAATCTCACTCACGATATGATAGTGAACACGGGCATTTTCAACGTTAATATCCTTACTGTCGATACGCCGCAGAGCATTTTCGAGCACTTCGGCTACCAAAGCGGCAAGAACGTCGACAAGTTCGCCGACGCACAGCACAACGACAACTTCTCCGAAAACGGTGTGCGCTATCTTCCTAAGTACATCAACGCCTACATCAGCGGCAAGGTCGTGCAGTCTATCGACCTCGGCACGCACACTATGTTTATCGCTGACGTAACCGAGACGAAATCGTTCTCCGACGACGACAGCGTTACCTACGACTACTATCAGAAGAACATCAAGCCTCAGCCGAAGGTCGAAAGCGGCGGCAATACAAAGTGGGTGTGCAAAATCTGCGGCTATATCTACGAGGGCGACGAGATTCCGGCTGATTTCGTGTGTCCTCTCTGTAAGCACGGTGCCTCGGACTTTGAGAAGGTCGAGGAGAAGAGCGCCGAGCCTACTCGCTACAAGTGCAAAATCTGCGGATATATCTATGAGGGCGACGAAGTGCCCGAGGACTTTACTTGCCCTGTATGCAAGCGCGGCGCAGAGGATTTTGAGAAGCTATAATATAATATATATAATAGTATACGAACCGCACGTTGAAACACATAAAATATTATATATAAATAGAAAGCGAGAACCGTTCCTTTTGGAGCGGTTTTTGTTTTGCAGTAGCAAAACATACATTGTCCCATAAAATGTCTTAGTACACCTAAAGTAACCCTTGTAACCTTTTGACGTTAATTTTGACCGTTTTTTAATGCAAAATTGCCACTTTAGGGTCGATTTTCTTACATTTCTATCACCTAAAAATTAAAAACCTTTAGTAAAAATCTACCCTAAATTATCTGGGTTTGTACACTTATTTTGGTTACTTCAACGTCAATTTGACCACAAAACAGCAAAAAACCACCGTTTCTCCTAAATTCCCTAAAAACTCGACTACTCGGAGATTCAACAAAAAAATCATATTTTAAGCCGTTTTTGAATACAAATGTAACAAGGTTGTAATAATTGTTACACTACCGTAATAGTGGATTTCTTGCAAAATGACGAACATCTTGCAAAATATAATTCTTTTAAAGAAAAATATCGTTCTGTTCGACCGAATATTTGCATATCTATTGTGCAATTTGCACAGAAAACTCATATCAAATTTGGTTGACATTTTCAAGAAATGCCCCTATAATGCGGTTGCAGCATTAAAGCAGACGTGATTTACCTGCAAGTTTTGCTGCAAATACAAATTGAATACTAAGGAGAAAATGTTATGAAGATGACAGAAAATCAGACTTCTGCTCTCAAGATTACAACATTACTCATTGTTGTTGTAATTATGTGGACCTCTGTTTTTTCCGTATCTGCGAAGGCAATTTCTGACGAAAATTCAACAAATACGGAAACGCAAGTCAGCGAGGAGAATCCAATCGTACTCCCTGACGGAGACACACTCACAACGAACACAACAGAAAACGAAATCGGCGAAGTCGGCAACATCGACATTGTCGAGGGTGTTACAGTCGACATCAAGGTCGGCAAAGGCAATTATAAAAGTTACGAGGTACCGCAGAGCACCGTTGAGGATGCTTTAGAGCACGCAAACATCGAGCTCGGCGAGTACGACACAGTAAACAAGAGCCTCAAAGCTCAGGTAGAGAACAACACCAAAATTAAGGTCAACCGTGTTAAATATAAAAACAGCACAAAGACTAAAAAGGTAAAGTTCAAGACAATTAAAAAGAAAACCTCGTCCCTCTATGTCGGCCAGCAGAAGGTTCAGAAGAAGGGCAAGAACGGCAAAAAGAAGGTAACTTATACTTCGAAGATTGTAAACGGAGAGGTTAAGAAAACCTTTATTTCCAAAACCAAGATTACAAAGAAATCAAAGAACAAGGTTGTTTTAGTCGGCACAAAGCGCAGAAACTACACAACTTTCGGCTCTAACCCTACCTCGTTTAAAACGAAGTCCAAGGGTGGCGCAGGCACAATCACCGACTGCAACGGCAATAAGATTGCCTACACAAAGGTCATCTCAGGCCCCGCGACAGCATACACAGCTCACTCGGGCGCGCGTACATCTGTAGGTGACAGCGTTCACATCGGCGGCGTTGCAGTTAACCCGAGAGTAATCCCCTACGGCTCAAAGCTCTACATCGAAAGCCCCGACGGCAGTTTCGTATACGGCTACGCCGTGGCAAACGACACAGGCGGATTCATCTATACAAGTAACACTGTAGTTGACCTTTACTATCCGTCCTACAGCGCTTGTGTAAACTTCGGCAGAAGACCTGTTAACGTTTACGTTTTAGCATAATCAAAAGTCAGAAATTTGAAAAGCACCCTACGGGGTGCTTTTTATTTTATGTTCTCTGCGCAGTAACACGCGAGGAGTAAAGAAAAACGCGCAAAGCACGTTTTCTTGGTTGATTTTATTTTTAAAGTGTTATATAATAACGTAGTATAAAACCAACGGAGGTTTACCTTATGAAGAAAATTATCACGGCGGCTATCGCCTTAACTATGATTGCGGCTCTGTTTGCGGGCTGCTCCGACGGACTTGCAGAAAAGAATTCCGCAGCGTCAACAGACGCTACCACAGCTACCGAAGCGGCTACCGAGGCTAAGACGGCGGCTGACTACGGCGACACCTACGAGGGCTTGCGCGACTATATGCAGGATAAGGGCTACATTAAGATTGAGGACAAAGAGTCCAACGTGACCGAAATGCAGGCCGACCTCATCGGTGCAGAGAAGGGCTGTCGCTACACGATGAACACCATCAAGGTTGAGCTGTACGCGTTCAACCTCAAGAAGGACAACAAAACCCGCAACAAGATTATCGCAAGCGTCAAGAACAACGGCAAGTTTACCCTCTATAGCAAGGACGTAACGGCGTATCTCTCCGACAGCGGAAAGTACCTGATGATTTATACCGACTCCGCTATCGGCACAAACGACACCACAAGCGACGCTTATAAACTTCAGCAGGAAGCTATCAACGATTTCAAGTCTTTTAAAAAGTAAATTGAATCTGCAAATAAGACAAAAAATTCCACCGCACATTTCGTGCGGTGGTTTTGCTTTATAATATTGCGATTATTTCTTAACGGGCGTTCCGCATTGGTTGCAGAAGTAGTCGTCCGGGTTGAGCTGCTTGCCGCAGTTTGAGCAGAACACACCCTGAGGTTCGTCGGCTTGCACTTCCGGCTGAGTGTACTGCTGCGGCTCGTATGGAGCAGGAGTCGGCTCCGGATTCTGATATACAGGCTGGAAAATGGGAGCCTGCTGAACAGGAGAAAAGTTCTGCGTCATATCCTTTATGTACGAATCGTACTGAACTGCTAAAATACCCATAAACAGCGACGGCAGAGTTCCTATCGCAAATGAAATTGCGAAGAGATAGCAGAACATCGGGTCTGTTGTATAATAGTAGTTGAACTGTGACGAAGCGACGGAGCCGAGTATCATAAATGCTATTGCAGACAACGCGGAGAAGGCTACGCTTATAAACTGCATAACAGCAAAGGTTTTTGCACCGTTTCTGAAAAGGTAAATACCGTTCAGGCTTTTCTTAATCGAATTTGCGAACATAAAGCGCGATATAGCCTCAATTAATATAGCAACAACCAATACCGCAAGTATAAGCACGAAGATAGCCAAAAACTGTCCCTCCGGCGCAAACATTAATATCGTGAAAAAGAACATCAAAAGAACGCATAACGCGCTGAGGAGACATACGGTAACTAACTGTATAATGGAAAGCACCTGAAACATTGTAGCAGGTCCGTTGAGTGTTCTCTGGGGATTTCTGCTGAATATGTAGAAAAGCAGAAACGCTACGGCAATAAGAATACTCATAACCGGAATGCTGGTGTTAAAGCTGTAGCTGTTTGGGTAGACAGAATGTTCAAACCCGGAACTCCTCAGGAAATCACTGACAAGCTGTTTTAACGCAACGCTGTTAGATATGAAAACGCTCATAACGAGATTCACCACAATCGTCGCGAACATAACTATTACGTTAACTAAAACTATCGGTTTTCTGAAAAAACCTTTTATGATATTGGTGTTCTGCTGATATAAATTGTCAAGCATAAAAATCACTCCTTATCTGTATTATATTTATTTTATAATATGCTGTCTTAAATTTCAATAGAAATGCAAAAAAACATTTCTTTTGTCGAGAAAAAGAGGATTTAAACCAATCCTGTAGCCGGTCTGAAAATTTTTCAAAAAAAGTTAAAAAAAGTCTTGACAATTTAGGAGTGATGTAATATAATAACTCTTGTTCGCGAGCGAAAAGCTTGGGTCGCGGAAGCGGCAAAAGTTCAGTAAGAATGCGGACAAAAGGACCTTGAAAATTAAACAACGAAAGTACAGAAACCCGTAATGACTTTGAG
>JAFLSK010000013.1 GCA_022510945.1 Ruminococcus sp. | reverse complement strand
TAATAGCCCCTTTTAGGGGCTGTGCAAACCACCCGTTCAACGGGTGGTTTTGATTCAAAAAAATTTCCTGAATTTTGAAACTTTTTTCCGATTTTCTGACACTACTATAGTGAAAGCACAAATTTAATAAATTATTCAGGAGGTTTTGAAAATGAAAAAGCTGTTATCAATTATTTTAGCAAGCACAATGATTTTCTCGGCAACATCTATGATAAACGTATCCGCAGCAGCTGATACGCCCGAAACTACCGAAACCGCTGCAGTACAGGAAACAACACCCGAAACGGTCGAGCCCACTGTTCCCGCTACGGAAGAAACTACACCCTACGAAGACAATACAAAAAAGGACTATACCTATTCGATAAACGACGAGACCGTTGCAATCACAAAGTACAACGGCAACGCAAAGTCCGTCACAATTCCCGATACGATTGAAGGCAAAGCGGTAAAAATAATCGAAAAAGAAGCATTTATGGATAACAGCAAAATCCAACGCGTGACTATCGGCGGAAATGTCACGACTATCGGTGAAAAAGCCTTTGCAAACTGCAAGAAGCTTGCGAGTGTTACGTTCGGAAAAAACGTTAAAAGTATTGGATGGGACGCCTTTTCCGATTGCAAAAGGCTAAAGACCGTTACTCTCCCGTCAAAACTTAAAAAGCTAAAACCGGGCGTGTTCCAAAACACAGCCTTGCATACCATTAAAATCGGCGAAAATATTGAATCTATCAGCCCGTCTGCACTTTGGATTGATTCTCTTATGAAGATTACGGTAGCAAGCGGCAACAAAAACTATTCGAGCAAAGCGGGAGTACTCTATAACAAAGCACAGACCCGACTAATTGTATGCCCGAGATCTATAGATAAAAAACAGCTAACAATACCAAGTACCGTAAAGAAAATAGCTGACTACGCTTTCGAAAGAAACAAGACATTAGGAAAGGTTAAGTTGCCTAAAAAGCTGAAAACAATCGGCGTGGGAGCGTTCAGCGAATGTAAAAAACTCGAGTCCATTAAAATTCCCGATACTGTTTATGAAATAAATGAAGACACCTTCAATGAATGCGAAAACCTTAAAAAGGTTACTATGGGCAAGAAGGTCAGCGAAATAGGCATAGGCGCTTTCTTTAAATGCAAAAAACTAAAGAGCATAAAAATACCGTCCAAGGTAACTGAGCTTGAACTCTTTGTCCTTATAGATACAGGCGTTAAGTCACTCAACATCGGCAAAAATATTGAAAAAATTTCTACTATGAGCTTTTCTACCGATTCTAATATACCTATGGAGAAAATCACTGTATCAAAAGATAATAAGTATTATTCTTCGCAGGACGGAGTTTTATATAACAAAGATAAAACCGAACTGCTATTCTGCCCTCCGAGTCTTAAAAAGAAAAGCCTTACTATTCCCTCTTCCGTAAAGACAATCAACGCAGAGGCATTTGCACATAATAAAAATTTAACAACGGTAAAACTTCCGAACAAATTGCATTTAATTAAGGATTACGCATTTTCAGCGTGCGAAAATCTTAAGGAAATAACTCTTCCGAAAAGTGTTTCCTACATTTACGACTCGGCATTTTACAGTTGCAAAAAACTTACTAAAATTAACATCCTGAACAAAAACGCAGTATTTGAATCGAACGCTTTCGGACGGAGCGGCGTAAAAAGTGTTGAGGTTGCTCACGATATTTATGAAGGCTTCCGAGGCTGTGACAAATTACAAAAAGTAACTATACTTCCTAATGTAAAATCAATTGATGCAGGACAGTTTTTCGACTGTCCGAAGCTCAAGACAGTTACAATTCCAAAGACAGTAAAGGAAATCGGCAAGAAAGCATTTGGCTATAAGTACAAGATAGTTAACGGATTTTATAAAGGAATTGTAAAAGTAAAGGGATTTACTATAAAGGGCGCGAAAAATTCCGCAGCTCACAAATACGCGAAGAAAAACGGATTTAAGTTTGTCGCAATTTAAAACGCTATATTCTTTCCATTCCCCAACAGAAAGGGCCGCACGGCTATTATGCCGAGCGGTCCTTTCCTATGATTGGTTATGATTTTACAATTAATTTCCTTGCCTCTCCCGCGAGGTATAGCGAACCTGCAATGACAACTAAGCTATTATTTTTTCGTGCATATTCAAGTGCGTTATTAATTGCAGTTTGCACGCTTACACACGCGTGTACCTCGTCAAAATACGGCTCACATTCTTCTGCAAGCTTTTCGGCGGATAGAGTGCGCGGGTTATTCACGGTAACGGTGTAGACCGTCTTAAACAATCCGCTGAGCAGCCGGATTGAACTCTTGCTGTCTTTATCGGAAAGCATACCGAGTACACAGATTACACTGCTTTTATCATTATATTTTATAAGTGCGTTTTTAAGTGCATTTATTCCGTCAGGGTTGTGCGCTCCGTCCAGAATCACCATAGGATTCTCGCTGAGCAGCTCAAATCTCGCGGGGTTTTTCGCCTTTTTAAAGCCCTCGACAATATCGCTGTCGCTGATTCCAAGCGTTTTTTTCAGCACCTCTATCGCCGCGAGCGCGGTCTTGGCGTTCTCAATCTGATGTTCGCCGATTAGCGGGAGTTCGATTTCTATGCCGTTGTACCTGAATTTTGTGGAATATATATTTTCGCTGATGATTTCTATTTCAATGTTTTCGCTCTTTATTAGTCCAACGTTTTTGTCCTTGCAGTCAGCCTCAATCACGCGCATAGCTTCAATACACTGAGGCGAGGTTATCGCGAGTGAGCCGCTCTTTATAATACCGCATTTCTGCGCGGCGATTTCCTCTATCGTGTCTCCGAGCACGGCGGTGTGGTCGAGACCGATTTTCGTGATAACGGAGCAGAGCGGCGGCAGAATCACATTAGTGCAATCGAGCAGACCGCCCATACCCGTCTCGAGCACGACAACGTCGCACCCCGCCTCGCTGTGAATCAGAAACTCAAGCGCCATAACGTACTCGAACTCAGTGATTATGCAATCCTCTTCCCTGAGCCTGAGCAGAATCGGGAAGGTGCGCTCGACCGCGTCCTCCAAAATTTCCTCAGAAATCATCTCGCCGTTAATCTGAATCCGCTCGCGGAAATCCACAATATACGGGGAAATAAACAGACCCGTTTTGTAGCCCGCCTCGGTGAGAACGGAGCTCAAAAGCTGGCAGGTCGAGCCCTTTCCGTTCGTGCCCGCAACGTGGACGAATTTCAGCTTATCCTGCGGGTTCCCGAGAATTTCAAGGAATCTTTTTATCCTGTCGAGCCCCGGTCGCGAGCCGAAGGCGTCGAGCGAATGTATTTTTTCAATAGCACTCATACTTTCAATAGAGTTCATACTATCTCCCTGTATATATCGTTTTTCTTAAAACCTGTCTCGGCTGCCGCCTGCTTTGCGGCGTCGCCCACACGCGCGCCGTTTTCTACCAATTCGCGCGCAAGCTCTACAGCCTGTTCAAGTGTATATTCCACGGCTTCCTCTGCCCTTTTACCCTCGAGCACAAGGACGATTTCGCCCTTTATTCCGCTGTCAGCAAGTACTTCTGCAGCGTGTTTCGTAGTCGTGCGGATTGTCTCCTCGTGAATTTTCGTAATCTCGCGAACTATGGTAAGTTTTCTGTCGCCGAAGAAGGCGTATAAGTCCTTAAGCGTAGTCGGCAGCTTATGCGGAGCCTCGTAGAAAACCATAGTACGCGTCTCGTTTCTGAGCATTTCGAGGTGTTCCTTACGGCTCTTTTTGTTCACGCTGAGAAAGCCCTCAAAGCAGAATCGACCCGTCTCGAGCCCGCTTACGGCGAGCGCGGAAATCACAGCACTCGGACCCGGCACGACAACCGTCTTAATCCCGTGTTCCTCGCACAGCTTAATCAAATCCTCACCTGGGTCGGAAATACACGGCATTCCCGCGTCGGTCACAATCGCGCAGTCTTCGCCCGCAAGAATACGCGCGCAGATAACCTCTCCGCGCTCGCGCTTGTTGTGCTCGTAGTAGCTGACCATAGGTTTTTTTATATCGAAATGGTTGAGAAGTTTAAGCGTTACGCGCGTGTCCTCGGCGGCGATGAAATCGACATTCCTGAGCGTATCGACCGCGCGCGGCGACATATCGGACAGGTTGCCTATCGGCGTGCCGACAACGTATAGTGTATTACTCATCGTAGCCCTCCTTGTATGAGCCGTAGATTTGTTTCATCTCGGCTGACCACTCGCCGATTTTTTCCTCAATAAACAGAGTTTCCTCAATAATCAGTCCGCCGCTCTTTCCGCCGCGCCTGCCCTCAACAAGGAAAAGCTTCGGCTTTTTGTCGCGCCGTTGCTGAACGAATCTAAGTCGTTTCGGCTCGAGGTCGTTTTTGCGCATTGACTCGAGCACATCAACAAGCCGCTCCGGTCGCTGACACATACAGAATCGCCCGCCGAATTGCAGGAGATTTCTCGCCGCTGCGGTGACATCGTCGATAGTGCACGTCTCCTCGTGGCGCGCGAGTTTCTTTTCCTCTTCGGGATTTTTCAGTCCCGTTCCGCTCTCTTTATACGGCGGATTACAGGAAACAAGCTCAAAAAAACCGTATGGCAACACGCCCTTAAGGCTACGCAAATCGGCGTTCAGCGCCTCGATATTTTCTATGTTATTATGCTCTACACTGCGGCGTATCATATCACAGCCCTGAGCCTGTAGCTCGACCGCCTTGAACTGCGTTTTGTGGTTTTTTCTCGCCCATAAAAGCGGAATAGTACCGCAGCCCGAGCCGAGGTCGACCGCGTTTTTTTCGCGACCCGGCTTTGCAAAATCAGCAAGCAGAATCGTGTCGGTCGAAAAATGGAACAGCTCGGAAACAATAATCTCCACGCCGTCGCCGAGCGGCTCAAAATGTTCGTCGCACTTTAGCATAATTTCACCTCATTTATTACATATACAGTATACCATTAAAAACAAAAAGCGGCAAGGTCAGACCTTGCCGTTTTGTATGTAGTGATTAATTATGCCTCCTGCGGAGCACCAACAGGGCAAGCATCAGCACAAGAACCGCAATCTACGCAAGCGTCAGCGTCGATAACGTACTTGTCGTCGCCCTCAGAAATAGCGCCAACAGGGCACTCATCTGCACAAGCGCCGCACATAATGCAATCGTCATTGATAGTGTATGCCATAAGATAAAAACCTCCTTATACTATTATTTTAATTGTATCATATTATTTACAAATTGCAATAGGTTAGTCGATACTAATTTTTACATTTGTGAAAAATACACAAAAAATCAGAACTATTATTCGAGGTGCTTAAGGTTTTCAAGCTCCTTTTTGTCCATTTTGATGTATCCGTCCTTGAGAATACGAACGTCCTTGACGTTAAACGTCGCAGGCGCAACGCCCTCTGGGGCTGAGTCGAGCCTGACCTTGAGTGTACCGGAAATTAGATTGTTCTCGACTACGAGGCCCTTACCGTCGGGAGTCTTAACTATCGCGCCGACCTTCGGAGTACGCCTCAAAAGGTCTGAGTAGGCGTCCTGCTCGTACTTTAAACAGCACATAAGTCTTCCGCATGTACCCGAAATCTTAACGGGAGAGAGCGACAATCCCTGCTCCTTCGCCATTTTAATCGAAACGGGCTGGAAATCGCCCATAAAGCTATGGCAACAGAACGGCCTGCCACACACGCCGAGTCCGCCGAGCATCTTCGCCTCGTCACGCACGCCGATTTGTCTCAGCTCGATGCGCGTTCTGAACACACCCGCCAGATCCTTAACGAGCGCTCGGAAGTCAACCCTACCGTCGGCAGTGAAGTAGAAAAGAATTTTGTTATTGTCAAAGGTGTATTCAACGTCGACGAGATTCATACCGAGCTTGTGTTCGGCGATTTTCTTCTCGCAGACCTTAAACGCCTCTTTTTCGCGCTTTTTGTTCTCCTCGATATGGCCGAGGTCGTTGTCGTTCGCCTTACGGATAAGCGGCTTGAGCGGATGGACAATCTCCTCGTCCGGCACATCCTTGTTAGGAATCGCAACAATTCCGCACTCGATACCGCGCGCTGTCTCGACAATAACACGGTCGCCCTGTTCGAGCTCTATTCCCTTCGGATCGAAATAGTAAATCTTTCCGACTTCTTTAAATCTAACGCCGATTACCTCTGCCATAGAGTCCTCCTGTATTCTGCGCAAAGCCATGTCCCGACGAGCTTTAGCCCGACGTTCTGATTGATTTTTACCTTTGCGTCCTTCGTAATATCAATAAGTTTTAAGTAATGCGATTTCGTAAGCTTTTTGCACAGCGTCTGCGCAACCTCTGCGTCCGTTTCCGCTTCACCGCCACAGTAAACGGCGAGACCGTCTCGCAACAGCAGTGCGATTAAGTCGAGAGTTTCGAGCGACTTTTGGCGGTCGCTAAGCTTATACGTCGCTTTTAGCAAATTCATCTCGGAAAGCGAAACGATTCCGAGGACAATTTCACGGGCAAGCTCAAGCGATTCCTCGTCGGGTGCCGAGCTGTTCTCGAGCGTAAAAACCGAACAGCGAGAGCGGATTGTCTCGAGCAGTCCTCTGCTGTCCTCGCACGTCAATACAAACATCACGTCCTGCGGCGGCTCCTCGAGTGTTTTAAGGAATACATTCTGAGAAATCACGGGCAACTTTCCGTCGCACTCGCTGAAAACGTAGACCTTTCGGTCGGCGTCGTTAGGTTTTATTGACGCGTCGCTGATAATTTTTACAAGCTCGTCCTTGTTATAAATCCCCGTTTTGCCCGAGCCCTGCGCGTAGTAGACGTCGCTGTGCGTGCGACCTTTTGCGTTCGTGCAATTTTTGCACACTCCGCACGGCTTGCTTTCAGCACTGCAAACCGCCCACATAGTGAGTTTGTTTGCAAGAGCGTCGCGCTGTGCGGGAGTGCCGCCGTTTATCACAACAGCGTGAGGCATACGGTTATGCTCCATAAGGTCGCTCAGGCTTTTCTTAAGCGACTCATTTCCATTAATTTCCGGAAAATCCATAACCTCACCTCTTATCCTTACTATTGTAGCATATTTCCGACAAAATTTCTATAGTAAATTTTATCTATTCTGCGATATATTCAGCATATTTACAAGGACGTTGCCCTTGTCATCGAGCTCCACCACCGCGCAAGCGGACGTATACTTGCCCGCACTGCCCGGATTTATAAGGCGAACTCCGCCGATAGTCACGTCGGTCTGATTATGCGTGTGACCGAAAAACACCATATCCGCGCCCTCTTCGCTCGCCTTGTAGAACAGTCTTTCGAGTCCTGATTTTGCCGAGAACAGGTGGCCGTGAGTTACCATTATTTTGTGTCCGCACAGCTCGAGAAATTCAATCTCCTTGAACTCATTCCGAAGCACGTCGCAGTTGCCGGAAACGCAAACGACGGTGCTGTTCCGACAGTTTTCCCTAAGCCACATCGCCTCGCCTCTCGGCCCGTCTCCGCAGTGCACGATAAGGTCAGCGTTTACTCCGAATCTGTCGACGGCTCTCTGCATACCGGTATGATTTCCGTGCGTATCTGAAAGAAGCAAAATTTTCATACGGATTCTCCTATCATATATTTCGTCGAGCGGCATAGTATATACCGAGGTGGATTAATTATGAACAATAACGAACTGAACAGTTTAATAAACAACTTTATTAACAAAAACGGTTTTAGCAATCAGCAGGCAGCGTCCGACAAAAACAAGGCTAAAGCTGAGCAAATACTCAGAAACCTGAACGAAAAACAGGCTCAGCAGCTTAAGGCGGTTCTGTCCGATCCGAAGAAATCGCAGGAAATCCTGAACTCTCCCGCGGCAAAAGCGCTGATGAAGAAGTTGTCTGAATAATGGATAATATTCAGGATAAAATCGCCGAAATTATGGCAGACCCCGAGGCGCTCAGTCAGGTGCAGAGCCTCGGGAAAATGCTCGGCATATCGGGTAGTCCGGAGACCTCTCTTCCCGCACCACCGCCCGAACCGACGGTGGAAAACGAGCTGTTTTCGACAGAAACAATCGGCAAGCTCACAGCGTTAATGCCGCTGCTAAGTCAGGTCAATCAGGAAGACGACACAACCCGACTGCTCTTAGCGCTCAGACCGTTTCTCGGCGAGCAAAAACAGAAAAAGCTTGAATCAGCCCGAAAAATGTTGTCACTAATGCGGCTTTTGCCCGTACTCAAGGACGGCGGACTGCTGGACTTTTTCATATAAGGTAGGTTGATACAATATGCCTGACATAGACCCGATTACGCGGGAAGCGTTGCGACGCGCTGCGCGTATGCACAACCACACCCCGCAAAATCACAACCGCAGACCCGAGCCGGAGCATACACCTTCACCCGAGCCGCAACCTCCTGCGTCCGACTATGCGCCGCACGAGGCAGAGCACGGACACCCCGAACAAAAACAGCCCGAGCCAGAACATCAAGAATCGCACGGGAAACCCGCGCACAGTCCGCTCAGCGGAGTTTTTAAATCACTGTTTCACGACAAGGAGCAGAGCATAATTTTGCTGTTGATAATACTGCTTATGGGAGAAGACAGCAATCCGTCGCTGCTCCTTGCGCTTTTATACTTACTTATTTAACGCAGTACAATAAATGTAACATATTTTTACAATGCTGGCAAGAGGTTCAAATCAATTCGCAATTAATTTGATAATAAAGAAAAGGCTGACCGAAGTCAGCCTTTCTTTATAAATAATCAATCAGTAATCACTCCGCAAACAACGAATCGAGCGTTGTCGAACTCGTAGCTACAGGTCGAAAGTGTTACTATTTTATCGCTTGAAGTAGGTTTTACTTTGCTGTTGAACAGAGATTTGTGAATCTGATCATCGAGCCATTTTTCAAATTCGACATCATCCTCGAAGTATGTGTTCCACGCCGAATCCTCTAAATCAGCCACATATCCCGAAAAGATTCTGATTTTATAGCTTGCATCGGGTGTATACAGCTTAAATATCGGGTGTTCGTCAAAAAACGATTGCTCTTTATATTTCGTTATAGCCGAAAACATACTGCCGTTTTTCATATGGTGACCGTATATAACGCTGTTTCTGTCCGAAAAGTCGGGATTGTTCCTGTAATCGAGAAAAATAGAACCCGAACTGTTTTCTTGCTTGTTAAAAAGGTGTTTAAGGTAATAGTCGTTGTCGTCGCACTGCGCCACGGGGTAGTCAATCACGCTGTCGTCAAGCTTAATCCACGCCACAACGTCGCTGTTTATCTTCGAGAGCTCGTCAAAGTCTACAATCGACTTGGGGGGCTTTTTTTCTGCCTTTTTAGCTTCGGTAGCCGTGGTCGAAACATATTGTTTCAAATCGTCGTAGGTCGTCTCCCCTACACGATACTCGCTCATAATCTGGAATATTTTGTAGCCGGATACGCACGCAACGGCCGCAAGCACGCAGACCAAGGCAACGGTTACAATCCTTCTCATTGACTTAAATCAACACCCCATGCGTCCTCTACTGCCGTAATGACCGGCACATCGTTGCCACCTGCAGCTACTTTTTCATCTGTGTGGCCTACAGCCTGTACAGTCTGGGTGATGATAGCTACGCTCAGCGCATAGCCATCGGGAGGAGTTACGCCGGACTTAAGTTTACATTCTTTAATCAGTACACCTGTCACACCGTTGCTCGGAACAGGCTCCGTATAGTAATAATAGCCGTCCTTATTTAACCACTTAGTGTTGTCGGTTATAAGCTCGTAATCGCTATCCTTGGGTGGTTCAAAATAGAAGGCTCCGTTCTCGTTACCTTCTTCCTGCCAGTTGAACACAAGCTTAGTCCTCACATAAACGGGGTATTGGGTTTCCCCGACTCCGATTTTTACATCTTTCTTTACCTTTCTATCCAATGTCTCAAATGTTTCTTGAATTTGGGGAATTACAGAGACAGCAGGAGAAAATATGTTTTTAACTTCGTTAGTGTGTCGCAGGTACTTTGCACTTACTGACACGATTATAACAGCGATTACCGTGAGGATAATTAAAACCGGGAAAAGTATTTTGCTCTTTTCAGGTTTTAGTAATTTTTTGAGTTTCATTCTGCCGCCTCCTTTCATAAATTTTATTTAATCTTTATCGTGCATGCACTTTAGTCAACCTGTTCAAGCCATGCCTCAAACGCAAGTGAAAACGTTCCGTTCCCAACGTACTTCTCACTGACCTTTATTTGATTATCCTTAAGAATATAGATATCTTTCTTAAAATCTGAGTTTATAACGTCCTTGTATTTATAGATTTTCGAGCCTTTGGGATCTTCAGTCCAGTCATCCGTTCTTATATCGTAAGTAACGGTGTTGGGAAGATTTGTTTCAACAATCTTTATACACAGCTGTAAACTCATTTCAGAAGTGCCTGCCACTCTGACAAACGGGTCCTTCGGAATGTCCACACCCGGAAGTACAACGGAATATTCGATTCCTTTATGCTCTTCATTTGCGGTTCCACTCAGAAGCTCATATACGCTGTCCTTTTCGACGGCCTCTTTCTCATCTGTAATAAACCGTACTTTATGCTCAATCACTTCTACCTTTTCTATACCCTTTGCCACGCGCGCTGAGTCGCTGTTGCTGCTTGAAACAATATACTTCGCGTAAAGGCCACATAAAAGCCACGCTGAAAACAGCGCAAACACAAGGAGAATTCCGGCCGTGCGGTACAAAATATTGTGTGCAGTAATCTGCTTTTTTGAATATTTAAGTCTATGCATTGCCGTCATCTCCCTTCGGTATTACTCTTCCTTGAGGCGTCTAATTTCTTCTTTTATTTTTTCTTGCTCTTCGTTTGCCTTTTTACGTTCTTTAAGGTAAGGCAGTTCAAACAGCGCAATCGCCGCAACAATAACGAGGATAAATCCCACGGGCGTTTTCAGAAACTGTGCCACTGCCCCCACAAAGGGCAAACTTGCTATCGCTTTTCCTTTTACTAATGATATATCAACAGGCTGATCAGCCGTGTTGTTGGCGTCTCCCTGTGTGATAATTTCATTTTCGTCTATAGCGATGATTCTGTGAATTACAAGCAAGCCTTCGTCCTGATAAACGACGATGTCTCCTGTCTCATAGGTGTCCTGCGCTTTAACAAAAACCAAATCGTTTACGGAAAGCGTAGGTTCCATACTTCCCGAAAGAACAACAGAAGTTCCAAGTCCGAACGGCATCGGCATCTCGTTGCCGACGAACGTGCGCGCGTTCCAGCTGTACAGGCTTATACCGATAACCAGACCGATAACCGAAAGCAGGACTATACGCCCGATCTTCTTCAGCGTGCTTTTAGCTTTAATCATTACTTTTACCGCTGTTCTGTTTTTTCTTCCTGCGGTCTGCTAATAATACTATGAAAATACCGACTATTGATACGGCGAGTATCAGCCACAAGAATCCAAGCTGCGTATCGTCGCCCGTCTGCGGAACAATAAGACCGGTGTTGTTCTTTTTCGGGTCGTTCGTTTCGTCGTATTCGGCGGTGGTTTTAATCTTCATCTCAAGTACAATGTCGTCCCCTGCCGCGAGGTTGCCGAGCATTGTGTCAAATTCGTCATTGTCTTGCTCGTAAGGCCACTCCCACTCCAAAGTATAGGCAGCATATCTGCCAGCTCCGAGCGAGGATTTCTCGCTTACATCGTTCAGGGTAAGTACATCTTCCGTCTTCTTTGCACTTCCGAGCAGATATTTGTTGGTATAGTCCCAAACACGAACTTTTATGGGGAGTTCTGCATCTGTACCCTTGACAGTCGCTTCCATAGACAAGGTGTAGTCCAAAGCAACGTCGCCCGGGTTTTTTAGGGTGAACTGATATTCGTTCGAAGCGCCGGGAGCAATCAGTTTGTCGGTGTTGCCTTTTTCTCCGCCCACGATGATTTCCCCCTTATCGTTTTTGTATGAAAGTTTGAAAATCTCAGCCTTTGCGTCCATACGGAACTCGGGGTGCGCCTCCATATTCTCTGAGCCTGATGTTATCACCCGAACGGTGGCGTTGCTATCCTCATTGTTGTTCGGAGCATCGCTGTGCACGCTCATAAGCGGCATAACGTTTTCGAATTCCGCCTGCGAATATATCAGCGTCCTGCTGAAAAGAACTGTCAACGAAGCCGCTACAAACAGAATCAGAAGCAGTGCGGCTATGATGGTGGTGTTTGAGCTTTTTCTGTTGTAACTTGACTTCATCGCGGTTCCCTCCTTTTGTAGTATTTATGGAAATTCCTTTTGTATACTTCGATATTGCCGATAGTCCGATAAACTCGGGCTGTCGGCAATACCGAAGCTGCGCAGCCGCCGCCACATACGACTGCGCAGCATAAGGACTATGTAGTCTTTAAAGACTTAATTTTAACTAATTATTAAATTAGTCTACCTGAGTTACAGAAACAGTAACAGCAAATTCTGTATCCAGGTTATATAAACCGGAGTCTACTGTTGCAGCGTTTGCTGCGAGGTCGCCGAGGAGTGTATCCTGCTTATCGTTATTGGTCTCAAAATCCCACTTCCAAGTGAGCACGAGATCGCCGATTGCGGTGTCGAGGGCGGTGCCTGCAGCATACTTCTTTGATAAAGTACTATCTTTTAATGCAGCTTCTACAGCAGCAAGCGTGTCATCTGTTACTAATGTTTCAGTACCCTTTTTGAGAGTGAACTTAACAGGATAGTAGTCAGCAGCGTTGTCGAAAGTTGTGTTTCCTGCTACGGTCTTGTCCGGAAGGCCATTAGACTTCTTAAGTACGATATCCTTAGCTGCAGTAACAGCAAAGTTAACATTAACAGCTACCTCGGGTGTACCTTTTACAGAAAGCTTCATAGCCTCTGCTTTTGACTGTGTACCCGGAGCAACAACATAATCGTCTGCCGCCGTGCCCGAAGATTTAACAGAGAGAGTTGCGGTGTCTTCTCCGGGTGTATTTGTTGTTTCGAGATAGTTCTTAGCAAACAACTCACTGCTACCCTCTACTACAACGCCGAACTTTGCAACGCGTGCGCTGTCGGAAGCGCTGCCTTGAGTTACATACTTAGCGAAAGTACCGCTGACAATACTCATTGTAAGCATTGTTACAACTAAAAGAGCTAAAGCGGCTCTCATCATCTTATTCTTTTTCATCGAATAAAACTCCTTTCTTAAATTATATGTTTTATTTTCACCCCTCATCAGAGAAGTGTGTATATTTATCCCCGATGTGGCTCGAGGTGAAACACCTAAGTTTATTTAGTTTCTTCGTTCTGCTCTTCTATAGCCTTCTGCGCCTTAAGCTCCTCGAGCTCCTTAAGCAGAGCGTCCGTATCCTCTTGGTTCTTCTTTTCGTAACGTCTGCGCCTTAATACGTCATAGCCGATAAGAAGTACAAGCGGAACCACAACACAGACAACGAGTCCCGCAGGGGTCTGCATAAACATCGCTACGTTTCCTGCGCCCGTTATTTTAAATTGGTATATACCGACAAGATTGTCTGCGGGAACGAGGTCACTATCTGCCGCGTTATTGGCATCACCCTTTGTCTTAAAGGAAAGCGAGCCGTCTTCGGTAACTATTTCTACAACCCTATGGGTAAGAACACTGTTGTTATTGCTTGCGGGGTCGAAAAACGCAATTACGTCGTCAACCTTAACCTGCTCGCCGTCAATCTGTTTGCAGACAATGAGGTCGCCGCTTTTAATCTCGGGCTCCATTGAGCCTGTCAGTACAATGAGCGGACAGTAGCCGCCGAATTTCGGAACCTCGTCTGAGTTAGTGTAGCTCTTTATGATTAAAGTAACGTTGATAACAAGTATCGGTATCAAAATAACACACAATACCGCGCCGACTACGGTCAGCGCTATGTGTCTGCCGTTTGACTTTTCCTTTTTATCTGCCATTAAACGGCACCCTCCTTAAAAAGTCGTCTTAAATATATACGGATTTTAAATCTAAAAATAGCAATAGAGATATGTATAGTTATAATTATACGATTTTACTATCGTGTACATTATATCAAATTAATTCTTTTTTGTAAATAAGTTTTTTATTATTTTTATGCAATTTTTTTGAATTTTTGGAAGATTATACAAATAATTTGTACTATTTTAAGGAATCTGAATAAAAATACCGTCATTTACCAACAGTTGTTAATCAGAATATTGATTTGGAAGCTGTAATATACTTAGTGTTTTTAGTATTCACCAAACTGAAAAAATAAAAAACCGCCCGAGGGCGGTTTTAGACAACAATGATTAAAGATAGGAAACTGTTTCCTTTTCGTCGCGGATTTCGTCGTGGCGCGGTGCGGGCTCTGCGTCGGCGGCGGCGTAGCCGAGCGGCAAAAGAGCAACGGGCTTGATGTGCTCGGGAAGGTTAAAGGCGGCGCTGACCTCCTTATCGCTGAACACGCCTACCCAGCAGGAACCTATACCCTGCTCCCACGCTTCGAGCATCATATGCGTGCACACAATGGACGCGTCGACCTCGCCCGTGTTGTAGTCCTCGCGCTGAGGATTGTGCCAAGCCTCGGTTTCGTTGTAGCACACGAGCAGCACGAGCGGCGCGCCGTACACGCAACGAGTCAGCTTGTTGACTTTTTCCATAGCGTCAGCGCTTTTGAGAACATACACTCTCTGCGGCTGATTATTCTTAGCGGTCGGGGCAATTCTGCCCGCTAAGAGAATTTTGTCGAGCTTTTCCTGCTCGATTTTTTTATCCGAAAATTTGCGCACGGAGTAGCGCGCCTTTGCCAAATCATAAAAACTCATAGATAATACCTGCCTTTCAGTTTAATTTCATTGTATCACACATAAAAAAATATGTCCATAATTAGTGCTATGTCAAAAAAATTTAAATCCTGTCACAAAATTTCTTTAGTCGGAGTTAAAGTTATTAGGTTTTATAATTAGATATTGTAAAAGATGTTTAATTATGATAAAATTATCATAACTATTTATTTACTCAGGAGGACCTATGAAAGAAAAAGAAAAGACGGGCGTACAAAAGCTCGCCTACTATACTAATAAAGGCTACTCGCACCTATGCGAGCACTGCCTGTCGCCCGACAGGATAGTTGCGGCGCTGCTTGCGTCGTTTATGCTGGCGTATATCTTCCAGCTTTTTGCCCACGCAAATTTCTATGAGCTCGAAAACTACTACAACTCAATTAACTTCGGCGTGTTCTTTTTCCTTGCGGGTGTTATGTTTTTGGTGCTTACTATCACAAGCTACAAAACGCTCATCAAAAGCCTGATACCGCGCGCACTGTTCGTCCTTACGCTGTTTCTGTCCGCGCAGTTCGCGATGCTGAACAACGAAACGGACGTATACTTTGTTCTCGGAATAGCGCTGATTGATTTTATAATCATAAGCTGGCTCGTTAAAGAGGACAAGCTTGAAATCAGCGGAATTAAAATCACCCCGCGCGTGTGCCTTATCGCAGCTGTGGCGCTGTTCGTCGTAACTTCAATCGCATACGGATATATCACCTCGATGAGGTATATAGGCTACCAGTGCTCGACCTTCGACTTCGGTATTTTCTCGAATATGTTCGAGCATATGGCGCAGACAGGACTGCCGAATACCACGGTAGAACGCGAGGGTCTGACCTCGCACTTCGGCGTACACTTCTCGCCGTTCTTCTATCTGCTGCTGCCGGGATATATGCTGTTCCGCTCTCCGTTTTATCTGTACTACACCCAGTCCATATTTGTTGCGGCGGGTGTGTTCGCGGTGTATCTTATCTCCCGCAAGCTTGAGTTCTCGGGCAGACTCACGCTCGCGCTCGAGTTTATCTATGCATTTTATCCGTCGCTGTTCCTCGGCTGTTTCTACGACTTCCACGAGAACAAATTCCTCACGGTTATCATACTCTTCCTCTTCTATTTCATTCTGAGCAACAAGACGACGTGGACGATTGTGTTCTCGCTGTTGCTCCTATCCGTAAAGGAAGACGCGGCGATTTACCTGATTGCGATTTCGCTGTTTGTGATGGTGTATATGAAGAAGGTCGCAAAGGGCGCGATTATGCTCGCTATGTCAATCGTGTACTTCATTATCGCGCAGAGAGTGGTCTCAGCACTCGGAGACGGCGTTATGATGTGGCGACTGTCGGACTACTTCCTCGGCGAGGAGAAAAACTTCGCAGCTGTTGCAAAGAGTATAATCTACGACTTCGGCTTCCTTCTTAAGCAGATGTTTATCGCGGACAAGATTCCGTTCATAATCTGGATTCTGCTTCCTGTTGCATGCACTCCGTTTATGACGAAAAAAATATCATCGTACCTCCTTCTCATCCCGATTATCCCGATTAACCTTATGCAGTCGTGGGTTTATCAGTACGATATAAGCTTCCAGTACACCTACGGCACGGCGGCGCTCGTGATTATGTCAGCGATTTTCGTGATAGGACAGCTCAAGGACAAGCGCAAGAGAACGGCGGTTTTAATGTCGATTTGTATGTGCCTTGTGATGTCGTCAGCGCTTATATGGCCCAAGATGAGAAATAATTTTGCATATGCTAAAAACGTCAAGGAAACAGGACCGCAGGTGCAGCAGGTGCTCGACACAATTCCCTCCGACGTGTCGGTGACCGCGGCACACAGAATTATGCCTCATCTCTCGCATATTCTCGACCTGACCACAGCGTCCAAAAACAACACAAACCTCACCCAGACTGACTACTATGTGCTTGACACACGCGACGAGGAGACCTCCTCAATTATGAGGTCAGTTATGCAGGGCAACTATGTGCTCGTGACCAGCGGCGGCTTTGTTGAGCTTTATAAAAGGAATTATTGATAATAAAAATAGTAAAAGCCTGCGCAGTTAAACTGCGCAGGCTTTCGTTTTGTTATCAGCTTTGGAAGATTTTATATTCTTCTTTTCTTCCTGTTTCTTTATTGAATTTTACAAGGGTAAGGTCCTTGGGCACCCAATATGGACAATAAGTGTACACTATGTTTTTCTTAAAGGTAATATATGTACCGCCGACATCTTTTTCGTCAATATCGTAAGCTGATTTTTCTTTCATCGAGAGGTTATACATACTATATCTCTCAAAGGTTTCTGGGAAATCGCCTGTAGCATCTGTAATCGTTCTTTTCTCAACATCAAGAATAAGGCTAAGCCAATTTCCGTTTACGCTTTCGCTTCCTGCAATATCCTCTGAGCCGTCTCGTATATAAACCTGTTTGCCGTCGGCAGAAGCTATTCCGAACGGAATTGACATACCGAGCTCCCTAAGGTATTGACTCGAAGCCCACAGAGTAATTGCTCTCTGCTTTAAACTATACACAACAATTCCGCATCCCCCGCTTATAATCGCGGTTTTGTTATCAGCATAAATAACATCGGGGATTTCACTGTATCCCGAACTGTTGTCAAGGTCGGACAAATCAGGCTCGCCGAGTGTTTCGTTTATAAAAAGATTCGGGTTTTCCCTATCGGGGCTATAGTAATCGGAGACAAAATCGTCATCATTCGCAATGTCGGTATAAGTAATCTTCGACTCTTCTCCGAAATACTCAACCTTAAAATGCTTTGAATAGTGGGATGTTCCTTCCGTCTCAGAATTTCCTGATTGACTTGGCTCAAGCTGAGCGAGGGTATTGAAGTAATATATCTTTTTGGCGTTGTCGAATTTGCCAATCGTCAGTTTTTGAAGAATCAAATCCTTGCTTATCTTACTAAAGTTTTTATAATCCTCATCGGTAAAGTTCTCAAAGCAACTCGCCAACAACTCGCGGTCTTGCCGGTTAATTGCGTTTTCAAGTCTACGAATTACACCCTTAGCACTGTCGGCTGCAAAGGCGGCGTAGGCCTTGAATCTGACTGTTTTATCCTTGCCGTTGTAGAAAATTTTGAACAGCGGGTCGCCTGTTTGATTGTCCTCAATCAGTATTTCACCGCCGCCGTTTTCATCCTCTTTGGTTGTGGTGTAGGCATACAAATCCGTGTAGAAATTCTCTATCCGTTTAAAGTTATCCTCACTGTCTCTGAGTTGAATTTCCTTTTTAAATGGGTTACTGGTGTTAATTATCCATTCTTCTGATATCTCTTCTCTGTCGTAATTATCATATCGAAAACCGTCCACGAGGTAATCAGGAAAATAAAAACCATATTTAATATTTGGTATATTATTCGGTACATTGCTGTTATCAGCGACAATATTATCCATTGTACCAATACATTCGAGGAAAACCACGTCGTCGAGCTCTTCGCCCGATTTTGCCCTGACACTCTTGGTGAGCAATAAATATGGAACACATTCCGAGGTATAGGTATTCCGAAGCAACACGTCTTTATCGCCTACAATGTTATATCCAAAATCCATATTATCCAAACATAATGTTTTTGCTATTTCCTCAATAGTCATATCAGACTCAAACTTCAAATTGCCAACATTCTCAAAGCAAGTAATGTTTGATTTGGCTATATTACGGTCAACAATGAGGTCAATTTTGCAACCGTTCACGGGGTTTGTCACAGTAACATCAAGCTTATCCTTGAGCGGATTTGTAAGGCAGCAGGCAGAAAGAATGGAAATCAATACCCCTGCTACAACGACAGTTGCCACGGCGGGCTTTCTGAATTTTGCCATATACTTTATTCTGCGCTTGACGTCGGCCTTTCCGCTCTGGAGCGAGGTTGTGCCGAGGACAAATTTCTCCTTGCGCACGGTTGCGGTTTTCAAAAGAAGTCTCGCGTAGCTCTGCTTATCGTCCGCATAGCGCAGTGTACGCTCGTCGCAGAACACCTCAATATCGCGCTTGAACATAAAGAACGATACCCACATTATCGGGTTAAACCAATTCAGGCACAGCAAGAACGTCGCAAACATCGACCACAAAACATCAAGATTCTTCATATGGGATAGCTCGTGCAGGAGAGTGTCTCGCGTTTCCGACTCGCTATTACCCTCGGGGATATAAATCGTCGGTCTGAAAAGCCCGATTAACATAGGCGTTGTCTCTGCGAAGTACACCTTTACGTCGCGCTTAATTCTCAGTCTTTCTTTACATTGGCTAAGTATTTCTAAAGTAGCATCGTCTACGTCCTTGCGGTTCATTTTCAACTTGCGGTTATAAACCGACAGAACAATTACAAAATACCCGAGCAACAGCATTGCAACACTGCCCCATACGAGCACGATAACCGCATCAATTCTGAACGTATAACCCAACCTTGAATAAGAATAAGAACCCTCTTCCTCCAGCTTCTTTTGCAAAGCTGCTATGTCGATTCGCTCACCGTCATCATCAACATAATCCTGTTCAATATCACTCTCTTCAATATCATTTTCTTCGAAGTTTATCACAACATTTCGGTATGAAGATTCTATAATTGCCTGCTCGTCAATCTTCGTCGCATTGAAAATCGAAGCTTCGCTTGACGGCAGAACAGGCACAACAAAACGGACAAGCAAAATTGCCCATATCAGAACGTGCCACTTTGCGGACAGCTTGTTTTTGAAAATCGACTTGAAAAGTATTATCAAAAGCGCCGTGACAGACAGATAAATTGTTATCTGTATCAAAAAATTATATGTATCGTAGAACGGAAAACCGTGTTGCAGAAACGTCAACCATTTTATAAGAATATCGGTAAACATAGCTTATCCCTTTCCCATCTTGTCAATAAGGCTCAACAGCTCCTCGGTTTCCTTTTCGGTGAGGTTTGACTCAGCCGCAAGGTTTGTCATAAGCATACTCACGGAGCCGTCGTACACGCGATTGATAAAGCTTTTCGTCTCCTTAAGCCTGCAATCCTGCTGAGAAAGCAAAGGATAATAGCGGAAGTTCGCCGCCTCGTCGTTAATTGCAATAGCCTTTTTTGAAACAAGTCTGCGCACGAGCGTTTTGATTGTGGAATCGCTCCAACCGGTGTCCCTGAGCGACTTTTTAATCTCGCCGATTGTGGAGAGCGGAGAGCTCCACAAAATCTCCATTACGCTCCACTCGGACTCGGAAATATTGACTTCTCTCCTCATTGTAATCACCTCTTTGTTTTAATAGTAGAAAGGTTACAGGTGTAACCTCTAAATACAGTTTACACTTGTAACCTTGTTTTGTCAATAGTTATTTAATATTTTTTCGATTTTAAGTATAGCACCTATCAATCCGCCATAGACAGCACGCACATAATAACGAACGAAAACAAAAATCCGCACACAAAAGCAATAATTTCCATACGCTTATTGTGTGCGGATAAAGTTTCGTTATGCGCGCTTTACTGCGCCGTTCTTTATAATTTGAATTTTGCGGTATAGACCTTTGCGCTCGCGTTCGATGTCGCTACCGTTTTTAGTCACGTTGTACATAGCCGCCATAATAGCATCGAACATCATAAACACAATGCACTCGACGTCATCCTTGGAACTGTATTCAAGCTGAGACTTGTTGATATATCGCTCGAACCCGCCGATAATGTCGCGATGGTGACCGCGGTACTGCATATAGTCCGAAATCAGCGCGCTGTTCTGATTGCTGGTATCGGTGAGCATAGCGAGGTCGGTGTAGCGCTCCCTGTCGCTCGTCATAAGGTCAAAAATACGCATCGGAATCTCGAAAATATCGCCGCCGTTGAGCATCAACTCGTTCTGAATAAACTGCGCCATACGGTCGGTCATATCGTCCGTGATGAGCTCGACTAAATCAAGCTTATCGTCGAAATACTGGTAGAAGCTGCCGCGGGAAATGCCCGCCTTTTTGATGACGCTGTTTATCGTAATTTTCTGTTTATTGCCTTTTTGGAATTCTTTGCGTGTGATGTCAATAATCTTCTCGCGCTTTTCAGGTGGAAGATTGTAGAAGGTTCTTTTAATCATAGCTACCTCCTTGTAGTTTCTATATATTATACCATAAAAGCAAAGCGAATATGGTATAATCAGCCATCGCTCGTTGCCGCTTGCGGCAAACTGAGCGGGTAATATAAATTGATTATAAACACAAATTTCAACGAATGTGTTTTTATCTGCATTCCCTATATTTATTATAGCCCTTCGAAATTTTTAGTCAACAGAAATTGAACATTTTTCAGAAAACATTCACATAAATTCTGTTTGTCACTGATATGAAAAAGCCGCCCGAAGGCGGCCTTAATCACATTTATTCTACTGTAACAGATTTTGCGAGGTTTTTCGGCTGGTCAGGGTTTGCGCCGCGGTTTATGGAGGTGTAGTACGCAAGAATCTGCAGCGGTACTACGGCTGTAATCGGCATAAGCAGCTCGTCGGTGTGCGGAATAGTAATCATATAATCCGCGATACCGTCCTTGATTTTTGCCGCGCAAGCGTCCGTGCAAACGAGGATAACCTTCGCGCCTCTCGACTTGACCTCGACAACGTTGGAGATAGTTTTCTCCATTAAATCGGACTGAGTTGCCACAGCGATAACAGGCATATCGTCGTCAATCAGCGAGATTGTGCCGTGCTTGAGCTCGCCCGCAGCGTAGGACTCGGAGTGGATATAGCTTACTTCCTTGAGCTTTAAGGAACCCTCCATTGAGAGCGCGTAATCAAGTCCGCGACCGATATACAAAAGGCTTTCCGCGGTGATAAGCTGAGAGCCGACGAACTTACAGGTCTCGTCAACCGTGTCGATAACGTACTGCACAGCTTCCGGCATCTGCTGGAGCGCCTTTGTGAGACGTTTACACTCGGCCACGCTGACTGTGTCCTTCGCGAGCGCAAGCTCGAACGCAAAGAGGTACATAACCGAAATCTGCGTGATGTACGCCTTGGTAGACGCAACGGCAATCTCGGGACCTGCGAGTGTGTAGATAACCATATCCGCCTCGCGTGCGATTGAGCTGCCCTTGGCGTTTACTATAGCGAGCACCTTTGCGCCGCGTTGCTTAGCAAGCCTTAAAGCGGCTAAAGAGTCGGCCGTCTCGCCCGACTGTGAAATTATGATAACGAGGTCGCCCTCGCCGATAATCGGATTTCTGTAGCGGAACTCGGAAGCGATGTCCACCGTAACGGGAACGCGCGCGATACCCTCGATGACATACTTGCCGACAAGTCCCGCGTGCATAGCCGTGCCGCACGCAACGACGGTTATAGACTTGAACTCTCTTATCATTTCAAGGGTCAGTCCACATTCCTCAAGATTCGGCAGTCCGTCCTTTATTCTCGGGTTAACGGTCGTCATAATTGCGTTGGGCTGTTCGTTGATTTCTTTAATCATAAAGTGAGCGTAGCCGCCCTTCTGCGCAGCCTCTTTGTCCCAATCAGCAACCTTGAGTTCCTTCTCGATAGGCACGAGGCGCTTGTCAACAAAGGAAATGCTGTCCTTCGTGAGCGTTGCAATTTCGTCGTGCTCCAAGAGATAGTAGTTCTTTGTATATTGCAAAATAGCCGTAACGTCGGAAGCAATGAACGTCTCGCCGTCAGCTACGCCGACGATAAGCGGGCTCTCGCGCCTTACGGCGTATATTCTGTCGGGAAAATCCATAAACATAATACCGAGAGCAAACGAACCGCTGACCTCGCCCATAACTCTGTCGATAGTTGTGAGCGGATTTCCGTCGTAGTAATAGTCGAGCAGCTGAGCCACGACCTCGGTGTCAGTCTCGGAAAGGAACGTCCTGCCCTCGCCGATTAAAAACTCCTTGAGTTCCTGATAGTTTTCAATAATACCGTTGTGTACAATTGTCACGCGCGGAGCAGAGTGCGGGTGCGAGTTAATGTCCGACGGCTCACCATGAGTCGCCCAACGCGTATGACCGATACCAATGTGACCTTCGGGCCTACCGTTTTTCTCGAGTTTATTGCGCAGATTCTGGAGCTTGCCCTGAGCTTTTACAGTCTGAATAGTATTTTGTGCGTCAAAAACCGCAATTCCCGCGGAATCATAGCCTCGATACTCGAGGTTTGAGAGGGTATCAACGAGGACATCACTGCAATCGCGATGACCTAAATATCCAACAATACCACACATATTCTCACCTTCCTGTTTTTTCTTATATTATACTTAATTAAGTTAGCTTTTATGATTGAATGTAGGAACAATTTCCTTGAGCAATTCTACAACCTTACCGCTCTCGTTGTGCTCTGCAAGCTCGCTGAGCTTATCAAGATTACTGAGCAGAATCTGCGTGTCAATCTCAATCTGATTGCCTATGAAGATTTTCTTGTTCGCCGTCTTTCGCAGGCCTTCCTCGTCCATAAGTAGCTCCTCAAAGAGCTTCTCGCCAGGACGAAGTCCCGTAAACTTGATTTCGACGTCCTCATACGGCTTTTTGCCGTACATACGGATAAGGTTCTCGGCGAGCGTGACAATCCTTACGGGCTCGCCCATATCGAGCACGAAAATCTCACCGCCGTGAGCCATTGCGCCCGCCTCAAGCACAAGGGAAACCGCCTCGGGAATAGTCATAAAATAGCGGATAACGTCGGGATGAGTAACGGTGATTGGCTTTCCGCTCTCAATCTGGCGTCGGAAAAGCGGGATAACGGAGCCGTTGGAGCCGAGCACATTTCCGAAACGCGTCGTCACAAACTCGGTGTGGTCGCTGTGTTGCGCCTTGTACTGAATAATCATCTCGCACACGCGCTTGGTGCAGCCCATAACGTTCGTGGGGTTAACCGCCTTATCAGTGGAAATCATAACGAACTTGTCCGCGTTATAAAGCTCCGCAAGGGTTGCAACATTAAAGGTACCGAAGATGTTGTTCTTAACAGCCTCCTCGGGCACGGTCTCCATAAGCGGAACGTGCTTATGCGCAGCCGCGTGGAACACAATGTTCGGGCGGTATCTGTCGAACACTGACTTCATTTTTTCGTAGTCGCGCACGGAGCAGATGAGGGTAACGAGGTCGATGGAGTTGCCATATTCCATAACAATCTCCTGCTGCACGTCATACGCGTTGTTCTCGTAGATATCAAGGATAATCAGCTGCTTCGGACTGTACTTCGCAATCTGGCGCACAAGCTCCGAGCCGATTGAACCGCCGCCGCCCGTAACGAGGCAGACTTTGTCTCTTAAAAACTTCTTTATGTCGCTCTTGTCGAAGTCGATAGGCTCGCGACCGAGCAAATCCTCAATCTTTACGTCGGTAGCCTGCGAGATGAGCTGGGTGTGCTCGTCGTCAAACAGCAGGTTGCCGAGGTAAGGGATAACCTTAATTTTACAGCCCGTTTCCGAGCATATCTCAAGTATGCGGTGACGGTCCTTTTCGTCGCAGGACGGAATCGCAAATATAATCTGACTTACGTTAAATGATTGCACGATACGGGGGATTTCGGTGGTTGTGCCGAGAACCTGTCTGCCGCGCACGCGCGTGTTCGCCTTGGAGTAATCGTCATCAACGAGACCGACGACATCAATGTTATTCCACGGGTTGTTAGGGTCATACTGCGCGCCCTCAAGTTCCGAGAGAATCAGGGATGCGGCGTGTCCCGCACCTACTAAAAGCGTGCGAACGGCGTTCTCCGCTCTGCCCGCGTCTGTAAGCACCAAAAACGATTTGCGGAATAAAGCCCTGAACAACAACACTCCGACAGTCGTCACCACAAAATTTACAAGGAAGAATAATTTGGAAACATCCTTATTCAGTGCGTAGAAAAGGATAATCGCCAGAAAATGACCGACGAGCATTCCTGCTCCGCACATAGCATAATCGCTGAGCCTAAAATAACGCCACAGCTTTCCGTATGAGCCGAACGCGAACTGAACGAGCACACACATAATTATGTCGGCTATGATGATGTAGCTGAGTCCCCTGTGCCCCTGAACATAGCCCGAATTAATAAAGGTAAAGGCATAGTTCGTAATCAGTGTTCCTATTACTATTATGAAAATATCTGACAAAGCAAGAATGACCTTGCGTGTGTTCAGTTTCCTCAATTTAATTCCCCATTCCGTTAAGGTGCAATACGCCTAAATTAACATATTGACACTAATACTAATTAATTATAGTAAAAAATATGTCGATTGTCAATAAATACTTTCTTTAAAATAATAATTATTTAAACAAATTCCATAATTTTTCGGCGTTTTAAATAAAACGCACGACTAAAATTATTCACTATATACTAATTTATAGGGTCATTATCCATTACGGTTGACATAAATTACTCATTATTTTACAATTAGAAAGAATAGTTTTTAAACTAAAGGTACAAAATTATGAAGCTAAAAACAAAAATTGCACTGAGCGTAATCTCCCTGTTAATTGTTTTTGTTGTTGCAGAACTTATTTATTCCAACAATTTTTTGACGATAGGAAATTACGAAATAAAAACACAGAAAACCTCAGCGTCATTTCGAGCTGTGCTGCTATCCGACCTGCATAACAAGGAGTTCGGCGCGAACAACGAAAAGCTGCTTTGCCTCGTAAAAAAGCAGAATCCCGACGTTATCTTCACTGTCGGCGATTTTGTCACGAAATTTGAGTCTGACAGAGAAGTAGCCTGCAAACTGCTGCGAGAGCTTACTGAGATTGCGCCGGTTTACAGCTCGCTAGGAAACCACGAGCGGTCTTACTACGACTACGACGGACTTATAGAGGATATAAAAGCCACCGGCGTTACTCTGCTCGACAACGAGCTCACCGAAGTCGAACTCGGCGGAGACACAATAGTCGTCGGTGGGCTGACTGATTTTCCGTACTACGAGTACGAGGCGCCCGACTACAACAATGAGCGCAGATATTTTCTCGACGAGTTTATTGAGCGCGAAAAGGATAGATTTTCTATCCTGCTTGCGCACGAGCCAGAGTTCTTTATGTGGGGACTTGATGAAAAGGAACTCGACCTTATGCTGAGCGGTCACACTCACGGCGGCGTGGTAAGGTTGCCGTTTATAGGCGGTTTACTCGCGCCGAATCAAGGCTTTCCCGTAGGACAGGGAAATATTCTCCCTAAATACACCAAAGGAATTTACGAAAGCGACACAGCGACAATGCTCATTACCGCGGGGTTGTCAAGTGAGGTGGTTCTGCCGAGGTTCAACAACCCGCCCGAGGTATGCGTGATTGACGTTAACCCCGACTAACGGAAAAAAAACCTAAAATTCATCATTAAACTATCCTATCTTTAACAAATTTGACTATAGATTATGGCGGTTAAATAGTGTAAAATATTACTACATACTATAGGAAATGGAATGAGGTGGACAAAATGCTGAATATTTATATGACCGAAAACGGCGTTCTCAACGAGGTAAAAAAACTCCAACCGGGTGTATGGGTCAAGCTCACTACCCCTGACGCGGAGGAAAACCAGCAGATTGTCAACCATTACGGTATCGACTACGGTGACCTTGTCGCAGCACTCGACGACGAGGAGAGCTCGCGTATCGAGGTTGAGGACAACTACACTCTCATACTCGTCGATATTCCGATTACCGAAATCAGAAACGACGAGGAGTACTACACGACAATCCCGCTCGGCATCATCGTAACCGAGGACGCGGTTATCACCGTGTGCCGTCAGGAGGTCGAGATTTTTGAGAAGAACCTGCGCTTTAAGATGCGCAATTTCAGCACGAAAAAGCGTATGCGCTTTGTGTATCATCTTCTCTACAGTATCGCAAGGTTGTACCTCTACGACCTTCGCATAATCGACAAGAATCGTACCGAAATCGAAGAACGTGCGGGTGACAACGGTACACTTGATGACGATATTATCTCCCTGCATGAGCTCGAATCCTCACTCGTATACTTTGCGACATCGCTGAGAGCGAACAATATGGTAATCACGCGTCTTATGCGCCAGAACAACTTTCCCGAGGACGAAGAGCTTATCGAGGACACGATAATCGAGAATAATCAGGCGATAGAGATGACCTCAATTTACCGAAATATTATTGACTCCACCCGAGAGCTTATCTCCGCCGTTATGGACAACCGACTCAACAACGTGATGAAGTACCTCACCTCAATCACCCTCGTTATGGCTATTCCGACGGTTATCTCGGGCATATACGGAATGAACGTCAAGTGGCTGCCGTTCGCGGGAACTATCCACGGCTTCGGAATAGTTTGCGCCGCAACGCTGGTTATCTGCTTAATCACGATGTGGATACTTAAAAGGAAGAAAATGCTATAAATCAACAAAATTATGTATATAAATTTAGTGTTCGATTATTATATTGACCAAATCTATGTTCCTGATTTTGTCGGCCAAAAAATAAAGTTTTATCAGAACAAATGTGATAAATGGCTCTTTAACAAGTTAAATGACCACGAATATTGGACAAAAGACAGTCGCGGCGAAAAATATGGAGTAGAAATTTGCAGTGATGCGTTTATCTTTTGGTTAAATAATTATGTATTAAACGATAATGACGATAAAGCATATATCGTGAAGTCAAACTTAGAAAGACAGGAATTAGATAAATCCTATAAATCGATTTACTACTGATTTTAATTGGTACAAGATTGCAAAATATTTTGATTACAAGCACCCTGCGGGGTGCTTTCTTATTTTTTGTTGCATAGCCTTGGAAATTGATGTATAATGTAGAATGGTGGAGTTTTTGAAACATAGCAATTTACTTAACATAAAAATATCAGCGTATGTCGGAGCGATTCTCTGTACTGCGCTGTGGGGAACGGCGTTCCCGCTAATAAGGCTCGGCTATACGAAATTCGATATAGCGCAAAGTGACATAGGCTCAAAGCTGCTGTTCGCGGGCGAAAGGTTTGCGCTCGCGGGCGTTTTGGTGTTTTTATTCGGGCTTATATTCTACAAAAAACCGCCTATGCTACGCAGGAAGGATATTCTTGCCGTCGCAATGCTCGGTCTTGTGCAAACAACTATGCAGTATCTTTTCGCCTACATCGGCGTAGGATTTACGACAGCAACGAACACCTCGATTTTGACGGGCACTGTGTCAATCATTTCGGTCGTGCTCTCGGGAATTTTCTTCCGTCAGGACAGACTAACCGCGCTCAAAATCGTGGGCTGTGTTATCGGGCTGTTCGGCATAATTTACGTCAACATTTTCGATTTCTCCGTAGGCTCTGTGACGTTTTTCGGCGATATAATCGTCCTTATGTCGTCATTGAGCGGCGCGGGCGGTAATATAATTACAAAGAAGATCTCTCCGCACCGCAACCCGACCACCGTAACAGCGTGGCAGCTATTTATCGGCGGAATCGCTCTGCTGATAATCGGTCTTTTATGTGGCGGAAAAATTGACCATACAAATATATCGGGCGTTATCATACTGCTGTGGCTCTCGCTCGTTTCGTCGGTGAGTTTTCTGCTGTGGACAGAGCTTTTAAAGCGCCACCCTGTAAGCAGGATAACGGCCTTTATGATGCTTATACCGATTTTCGGCACAATATGGTCGGGAATACTGCTCGGCGAGGACGTGCTCAGTGTAAACAACTTAATTTCGCTTGCTCTCATCGCAGCAGGCATTGTACTTGTCAACATAAATATAAGAGGAAAAAATGAACATCAAAGGTGTAATTTTTGATATGGACGGAGTTATCCTCGACAGCGAAAAGCTCTATGTGCGCTTTTGGAAAGAAGCGGGCAGAGCGTGCGGATACCCGTGGGAAGTCGAGCATTCGCTTGCCATTCGGTCGCTCGCAAGACCGTACGCAATAGAGCGGCTTAAGGGCTTTTTCGGCGAGGATTTCGACTACGACAGAGTGCGTAATATGCGCATTGAACTTATGAACGCGTACATAGCGGAGCACGGCATTGAGCCGAAGCCGCACGCGGACTACATATTAAATTGGCTCAGGGAAAACGGCTACAAAATTGCCGTCGCAACCGCAACGCCGCTCGAAAGAACAGAAGAATATCTCAGGCGCGTCGGGTTGCTCAGTTATTTCGACAAGATAATCAGCGCGCATATGGTGGAGCACGGCAAGCCCGCGCCCGATATTTACCTGCGTGCAAGTAAAGAACTCGGGCTCAGCCCCGAAGAGTGCGTAGCCCTCGAGGACAGCCTCAACGGTCTGCGCTCGGCGAACTCGGCGGGATGTAACGCGGTTATGGTGCCCGACCTTGATGAGCCGAATGATGAGGCAAAAAAGCTCATCTGTGCCGTTGCGGCAGATTTAAAGGACGTACAAAATGTTATTAATCATATAAATGGGGAGATGCAAAATGTTTGAACTCATCGCAAATATCGTCAACAAGTTTGATGAATTTTTGTGGGGTTGGTTTATGATTATCCTGCTTTTGGGTACTCATATTTTCCTTACAATCCGCACGAAATTTATTCAGAGAAAAACGTTCAAGGCGATTAAGCTTTCCGTAACGAAGGACCCAGATTCGACGGGCGACATCAGCCCTTTTCAGGCGCTTGCGACAGCGCTCGCCTCGACAATCGGCACAGGTAACATCATCGGCGTAGGCACGGCGATTGCGCTCGGCGGTCCGGGAGCGGTGCTGTGGTGCTGGCTTACGGGTGTGTTCGGCATAGCGACCAAATACGGCGAGTCGCTGATTGCGGTAAAGTACCGCGTCAGGTCTAAGGACGGACGTACACTCGGCGGCGCTATGTACGCGCTCGACCGCGGACTAAAGCTTAAATGGCTCGGAATCCTCTTTGCGGTTTTCGCGCTGCTTGCTTCGTTCGGAATAGGCTCGGGCGTTCAGGTCAACGCTATTTCGAGTATTATGCAGAGCACCTTTGACCCAAACAGCGGTATGATGTTTACGCTCTTCGGGAAAGAAATTCCCGTGGTTGCGGCGATTGTCGGCGTGATTGTGGCGGGAGTTACTGCCGCGGTTATCTTCGGCGGAATCAAGGCTATTTCGCGAGTATGCGAGTTGCTCGTTCCGGCTATGGCGGCGTTTTACGTTATCGGCTGCATTATCGTGCTTGTTATGAATTATCAGTATATCGGCGCAGCGATTATGCTCATTATTAAGTCGGCGTTTGCACCGACCGCTGCGGCAGGCGGATTTATCGGCTCGACCATTATGATTGCGGCACGTTACGGTATCGCGCGCGGTCTGTTCTCCAACGAGTCTGGTATGGGCTCGGCTCCTATCGTTGCGTCCGCTGCTCAGACGCGCAACAGCGTAAGACAGGCGCTCATCTCCTCTACAGGCACATTCTGGGACACGGTTGTTGTGTGCCTTATGACGGGTCTTGTGCTTGTCAGCTCAATGCTTAAGAACCCGAACTCGTTTATCGGCGCAGACGGCGACAGGCTGACCTTCACGGCATTCCAACAGATTCCGTATGTCGGTACACCGATTCTCGTGCTCGGAATCATCTCGTTTGCGTATTCAACCGTACTCGGCTGGTCGTACTACGGCGAGAGGTGTGTTGAGTATCTGTTCGGTACAAAAGGTATGATTCCATACAAATTAGTTTTTGTGTTCGTGTTGCTTGTCGGCCCCGTTATATCACTCGACATCGTGTGGTCGCTTGCGGATATATTCAACGCGCTTATGGCTATTCCGAACCTCGTGGCGGTTATACTGCTGTCGGGCGTTATAGTAAAGGAAACGAACTACTACCTCTATGGCAACCGACTCGACGAGTACGACAAGTCTGAAGTTGCGACAGTTGATAAATAATTTTTACAAATTCAGCTATACAAAATTTACGAAAGGAGAGAGATAGATAATGGTATTTTCGAGCATTATATTCCTGTTTGCGTACTTTGCTTTTACGCTCTTAGTGTATTACATCGTACCGCGAAAGGGCAGGAACATCTTCCTTTTCTTCGTAAATCTTCTGTTCTACGGCTGGGGCGAGCCTGTTATGGTTTTCCTTATGCTGTTTTCAATCGTAATAAACTACATCGGCGGATACTTCGTCGAAAAGTATAAACCCGACAAAAAGAAGGCGAAAATTCCGCTCGCGCTGACTGTTATAGTCGACATAGGCATACTCGCGTTCTTTAAATACATCGCAATGATTATCGGCACGATTAACCTGCTGCCTTTCTTAAACATTCCCGTTCTTTCAGTATCATTGCCTATAGGAATCAGCTTCTATACCTTCCAGACTATGAGCTACGTCATCGACGTTTACCGCGACGACGCGCCCGTGTCGAAGAGCCTCATAAACTTCGGCACCTATGTTGCGCTGTTTCCTCAGCTTATCGCGGGACCTATCGTGCGCTATAAGGACGTGGCGCAACAGATTCGCCACCGCACGGAAACGCTCGAACAGTTCAACCACGGAGTCAAGCTGTTTATGGTAGGTTTAGGCAAGAAGGTGCTGATTGCGAACCAGATGGGCGCAATGTGGAGCGCTATGCAGGCGACCTCAGGGCACAACGGCGTGCTCGGCAGCTGGGTCGGCATAGCGGGATATACAATGCAGATTTACTTCGACTTTTCGGGCTACAGCGATATGGCGTGCGGGCTCGGAAATATGTTCGGATTCGAGTTCCTCAAAAACTTCAACTACCCCTACATATCGAAATCCGTTACCGAGTTCTGGAGGCGGTGGCACATTTCTCTCTCGACGTGGTTTAGGGAGTATGTATACATTCCGCTCGGCGGCAACCGCTGCAAGATTCCGCGGCAGATATTCAACCTGCTTGTTGTGTGGTTCTGCACGGGACTTTGGCACGGAGCGTCGTACAATTTTATCTTATGGGGACTTTACTACGGACTCATCCTTATTATCGAAAAATTTGTACTGAATAAAGTCCTCGAAAAGCTTCCGAGTGTTTTGCGCCATATTTACACAATCATTATCTTTATGCTCGGCTGGGTAATCTTCTACTTCGATAATATGGAGAAAATGGGCAACTTCTTCGTAAGCCTGTTCAACCTCTCCGACGGTATCATCGGCTCAGAGGCTTTGGTCATCTTGTGCAGATACATTATGATTTTAGCCATAGCAATCGTGGCGTGCACACCGCTCGGCGCGACTGTATACGAAAAGCTCAAGGACAAAAAGTACATATGGATAGCAGAAACTCTGTTCTGTATCGTTGTACTCGTCATCTCGGTTGCGGCGATAGTGAACCAAAGCTACAATCCGTTTTTGTATTTCAGATTTTAAAGGAGGGCTATGTATGAATAAAAAATTAATGCTCCTCCCATCGGCGGTTTTTGTGTGCTTTATTTTCCTTATGGTGGTGCTTTTTATCGCCACGCCAAAGAAGGATTACAGCTCGTCGGAGAAACGCTACCTCGCGGATTTCCCCGATACGAATCTCTCGACCGTTACAGACGGCAGCTTTGAAAACGGCTTTGAGGAATACCTCGCCGACCATTTCCCTTTCCGTAATATGTGGATTGGAATTAACGCCTACTGCAACTATTTTACGGGCAACAACGGAGCAGACGGCGTGTATAAATGCGCTGACGGCTACCTCATAAACGAGCCGATAAAACCGGAAAACCGCGTTGAAACAAACATTGAAACGCTCAAGAAATTCAGCGAGTCCACGGACGTTCCGATTACGCTTACGCTCGCACCGAGCACAGGCTACATTATGAGCGATAAGCTGCCGACAGTGCACAACGAATATATTGACGACATCGTGTTTGACAGCGTAAACAGCCTTCTTAAGGACAGCAAAATCGGCTTCGTTGACCTGCGTAAAAGCTTCAAGAATGCGGCGGCAAAAGGCAATCAGCTATACTACCGCACCGACCACCACTGGACTACTCGCGACGCGTACACGGCATACACCGAGCTGTGCAACGACCTCGGCATTGAGCCCGAAAGCGAGATGTCGTACAAGAAGGAAAACTTCAATAATTTCTACGGTACAACCTACTCCACAAGCGGCTTTTGGTTTACTCCGCCCGACGACATCGAGCTGTGGATAAACAAAAAGAACACCGAAGAAAAAATCACCCTCACAATCACCGAGGGTGATAAGAAAACAGACTACCACAGTATGTTTTTCCGTAATCACCTCGACGAGGACGATAAATACCCCGTGTTCATTGACGGCAACCACTCGGTGGAGACTATCGTCAACGAGAACGTAGAAAGCGGCAAGGTGCTCGTGCTCAAGGACAGCTTTTGCCACAGTATGGCGCCGTTTCTCTCGGACAGCTTTAACACCGTCACACTCGTCGATATGCGCTACTACAAAAACAGCGTCTCTGACCTCGTGAATGACGGCGGCTATGATCGGGTACTCGTCGTGTACGGCTTAGATAACTTCGCAACGGATACCGACTTAGTCTGGCTCAAATAATACAAAAGAAAAGGTCGTGCAGAATTCTGCACGACCTTTTTATCGCTGTTTACTTAATCAATTTTATCGCTGTTTCCGCCTTATTGATGATTCTGAGGTCGTTGTCGTAGGAGCAGAGCTTTCGCGCCTGCTGGAGATCGACCCATATATACTCGGCGATTTCGTCCTCCTGCATTTTGACGTTATCTGTAAACGCCTGCGCAAGGAAGAACACGACGTGTTTACGGATTTTGCCGAAGGGACAGTAGTCGCTGACCTCACGGAATCCGTCCTTGATTTCGACGTCGAGCGAAGTCTCCTCCCTAATCTCGCGGATAGCGGTCTGTTGCTCAGTCTCGCCAATCTCGATGTGACCCTTAGGGAAGCTCCAGTAACGGCCGTTGTTGTTCTTTACGAGGAGGATTCGGGTGTTTGTGCGGCTTTTATAGAAGATAATCGCGCCGCAGGATTTCTCGTAGAGACATCTGACGGATGTGAGCGTTGTATTCTTCAGATACGAAAAACTCGTCCTGAGGTCGGGCTCATAGTAAATCTCGCCCTCTTTTGCGACTATAAGCCTCTCCTCGTTGTCGTCAAACATTGCTATCGCAACGACAACTCCGCTGAAGAACTCGTTTACAGGCTCTGAGGAAAGGACGTACGCTTTATTTATGCTTACGTTGTCAGCACTCACATAGCCCGAGTACAAATTGCGGCTCAGCTTACCGAAAATATTCACGCTTACCTTTGCAGAAAGCATTGTCCTATCCCCCTTTATCTTAAAATTAAGTCGTTATAAAATACTCTCCATCGCCTGAATTTGCAAGGCGGTGGCGGAGCTCATCACTCCGTTTACGAAAAGTACGTCGTCTACTCCGTTCTCCTTGCAGAAGTCCTTGAGGTTTCCGCTCCAGCTGCGGAAGTCGATGGAGTAAACGGTCTTGTAGTTATATGTAAAGTACGGCACGATAGCGTTGCCGTAGCTTTCGTGAACAATAGCAATTTTCTTGTTTTTCGCCTTATCGCTCGAGCTTTTGAGCACCTCAAGCGGATTGTCGCCGTAGAGGAACACGCCGTAGCTATAGTCGCCCGAGCCCGCATATCGGTAATACGGGCCGTCGTAGGTATTGGTAACACCGTTTCCGTTCGTTACAGTATCGCTCACCTCGTACGGAAGCGTCCAGTAGTGGACGGTGTCGTTGTCGATATCCTCGTAAACCATTCTTTTAAACGTGCCGGTAAATCCGTCGATTGTATTCTCCGTGCAATCCTTAAGCGGGAGCGCGGGCATCTTATTCTCTTCAGCAAACGCCTGATACGCGTAGTATGCGCCGAGTCCCGTCCAGTGGTGGTCGGAGCCGAAGTAGATGTACTCGTTGCAGTGAGCAGACAGTGCGTTGTAGGCGTTAATGTACCTGACCTTTTTGTTAAGAGCCTTGTAGGCGGTCTTTATGTAGTCAGCCTGCGAGTTGGTCTCGGCACCGCCTTCGACGTTTCTAAGTCTTACGGGGAGTCCCATCTCGATGTGAGTCGGCACTATCATATTATATACGTTAACCTTGTCGCCAAGTGCCTTCTGCGCGCTGTTTATAGTTTTAGCATAGATATTCGCTCTCTCGCTGCTGCCGTAGAACATCTCGAACGCCATTTTGTTCCAAACAAAAAGCTCGCCCGACTTCACGCCTTCCTTAGCCTTCTTATTGTCCTTTATATTCGGCTCGCGGAACGAAATCTCCACAACCTTTTTCTCGGTAGGCTTTTCGGTGGCAGTTGCTGTGCTTTTGGTCGCGGTGTCGAGGGTACTGCCCTCGTCGCCCGAGGAGAAAACGCAGTTAATGCACGAGGAAATCAGCGCGATTATCAGCGCAAGAACGACGAGACCCGTCGCAACGATGATAATTCTGTTCCTCATTCGCCTGCTGAGTATTCCGCCCTTTTTTCTGTTTCTGTTATATTTAGACGGTCTGTATCCGCCGTAGCCTCTGTAATTATGATTATTATACCCGTATGGCACAGAAACACCTCCTCTGTCAGCCTTATCCGCAACATACGCAATTATAGATAATTTATTATACACCAAAGCCACCCACATTACAATGTTTTTTTACTTTTTTTACTATTTTTTGCGATTAAGTGAAAATTTTTATGATACTTGAAACAAAGTCCAATATATGGTAAACTAATATGTAAATATATAATTTTAAAAAGGATTGAAAGAAATGGAATATAAATTTTCCGACCGCACAAACAACTTAAAACCCAGCGCAATCCGAGAGATTTTTAAATACGCCGCAGACCCGACCGTGGTGTCGCTTTCGGCAGGTAATCCGTCTCCCGATGCTTTCCCGATAAAGGAGCTCGAGGAAATTTCCGCAAGGCTTTTTAAGGAGAATCCTATCGCTCTTTTACAGTACAGCGTGACCGAGGGATACGCACCGCTCAGAGCGCATATAAAGGAATATATGAAGTCGAAGTACGATATAGGCAGCGACAGCGACGATATCCTTATTACAACAGGCGCGCAGCAGATTATGGATTTCGCGACCAAATCACTCGTAAACGAGGGCGAGGTAATCATCACCGAAGCGCCGAGCTTCATCGGCTCGCTCAACTCCTTCAGAGCGTATAACGCAAAGCTCGTGGGCGTTCCCGTGGAAAGCGACGGTATGAACACCGAGCTGCTCGAAAAAGCCCTCAAAGAGAATCCCAACACGAAATTCATTTACACAATCCCGAACTTCCAGAACCCATCGGGTGTGACTATGTCGCTTGAAAAGCGAAAGAAGGTATATGAGCTCGCTAAGAAATACGACGTGCTTATCCTCGAGGACAACCCCTACGGCGATTTGCGCTACAGCGGCGAATTTCTCCCCGCAATCAAAACGCTCGACACGGACGGCAGGGTTATCTACGCCGGCAGCTTCAGCAAGGTTATCTCGCCGGGTATCCGCGTAGCCTACGTTATCGCGCCTGCGCCTATTATTCAGAAAATGACTGTGTGCAAGCAGGGCAGCGACGTGCATACTAATATATGGTCGCAGATGCTGTGCTATGAATATCTCACAAAGTACGACTTCGAGGCTCACCTCGAGAGACTGCGCACAATCTACCGAAAAAAGGCTCAGTTTGCAATGGACTTACTCGACAAGTACTGCGCTCCCGAAATCACCTACAACAAAATCGACGGCGGTCTGTTCATATGGTGCACGTTGCCCGAGGGCGTGGATATGCCCGAGTTTGTACGCAAAGCGATTGACAACAAGGTGTGCGTAGTTCCGGGCAACGCGTTCCTCACCGACGAGAACGAAAGCTCCGACGGTTTCAGAATCAACTTCTCCACGCCTACCGACGAGCAACTCGAAAAGGGTATCAAGGCGCTCGGAGACCTTATTAAAAGCTATTAAACTCATTTAGAGAGGTAAACATATGGAAAACGAAAAGAAAAAAGTCGCGCTCAGCTTAATTCAGCCGAGCGGCACAATAACGCTCGGCAACTATCTCGGAGCGCTTAAAAACTGGGTAAATATGCAGGACGAATTCAACTGCATTTTTGCACTCGCTGACCTGCACACAATTACGGTAAGGCAGGAGCCCGCGAAGATGCGCAAGAATATCCTTGAGGCCTACGCGTCAATCATCGCGTGCGGAATCGACGTCGAGAAAACGCTGTTCTTCATTCAGAGCCACGTTCCGACTCACGCTCAGCTTGCGTGGTTACTCAATTGCTACACTCAGTTCGGCGAACTGTCGAGAATGACGCAGTTCAAGGACAAGAGCGCAAAGCATGCCGACAACATCAACGCGGGTCTGTTCACCTACCCCGCGCTTATGGCGGCGGATATTCTGCTTTATCAGGCTGATTGCGTTCCTGTTGGCGCAGACCAGATGCAGCATCTCGAACTCACACGCGACATCGCTAACCGCTTCAACGGTCTTTACGGCAACGTGTTCAAAGTACCCGAGGCGTACATTCCGAAGGCAGGCGCGCGCGTTATGAGCCTTCAGGATCCGACGAGAAAGATGAGCAAGTCCGACGAGAACGTCAACGGCTGTGTTCAGTTGCTCGATGCACCCGAGGTGATTATGAAAAAGTTCAAGCGCGCTGTGACCGACAGCGAGGCGTGCGTTCGTTACGCCGAGGGCAAGGACGGAATCAACAACCTTATGGACATCTACGGTGCAGTTACGGGGCTTACTCACGAGCAGATTGAAAAGGAATTTGACGGCAAGGGCTACGGCGACTTCAAGGTTGCTGTCGGCGAAGCTGTTGTCGAAACGCTCAGACCCGTTCGCGCAGAATACGAAAAGCTTATTGCTGACAAAGCATACCTCGAGCAATGCTACAGAAAAGCCGACGAAATCGCATTCAAGATTTCTCAGCGCACACTGAGCAAAGCTATGAAGAAAATCGGATACATTTTATAATTAACAAAACAAAATCGGACAGATAGATTGCTGTTAAAGCAATCTATCTGTCCTTTTTCTATATATAAATCACACAAGCGGGAACCGCACAACTACCTTGAACAGGTCGCCGTCAATAGAAATACTGAGCGTACCGTTTTGCAGTTCGGTCAGGCTCTTTGCGATTGAGAGTCCGAGTCCGTTGCCCTCGGTGCTACGCGATTCGTCGCCGCGCACGAAACGCTCCATAAGCTCGTCGGCGCTGATGTTCAGCGGAGCGCGCGAGGTGTTTTTGAACGTTATCACCGCGTCAGAGCCGTCGCGCTCGAGCGAAAGATAGACGCGAGTGCCGCACTGGGCGTACTTACAGATATTGTTCAGCAGATTGTCGAACACTCGCCACAGACGCCTTCCGTCGGCGTTTATCGAAATCGGCTCCGCTGGCTCGTTCGTTATGATTTCGAGGTCGGCGGCTTTGATTTTCTCCTCATACTCGCCGACAGCCTGAGTGAGCAGTATGTTCGCGTCAATCGGGGTGAGTACAACATCCAAGTTGCCCGTGGACGCCTTCGACGCCTCGACCAAGTCCTCGATAAGCCTTTTCAGCCGCTCGGACTGGCGCAGGAGCACCTCGGAGTATTCGATGATTTTTTCGTTCTCGCACTCCTCTTTTCCGATTAAATCGGCATAGTTGATGATTGAGGTTAACGGAGTTTTGATGTCGTGAGAAACGTTTGTAATAAGCTCGGTTTTCATACGCTCGCTCTTCATCTTCTCACCGACCGCAATGTTCACGCTGCGTGAGATATTGTTCAGGTTTTCGGCGTGCGCTTTGAAGTCGGGGAGCAGCATTTTCGAATTGTCGATTTTATAATCGGCGTCGCCGTTTGCTATAGCCTCTCCGCCCTGTTTGAGCTCTCTCAGCTGAACAGCGATGAAGATAACTGCGGCGAACAGCAACATCTTAGTTACAAACCACACACCGAGCATTTCTTCAAATTGCGCGTTCCGATTCGCGACCATAAGTATCAACTCAACGAGGAACACCCCCGAGATAACCAGCGCTGTTCTCCACACGAGCGGAATGCTCCTGACAAGCCGCACTATACCGTGAATCAGCTTATAGATTACCGTATTGCGCCACCACTTGCCGAGCTTTACGCGCAGGGCAAACGACATACAGAACGCAACAAGCGAAATTTCCCACGCACAAAACACCACGAAAAGTAGGAGCAGGCTCGAAAAATCAGGCGCATAAATCATATATGGCCATAAAAATACAACTACCGGTACAAAAACAATTGCCGTAAGCAAATCGAGCGGAAAGCCTGTGCCCCAGCCTTTCTCGACCTCTTCCTTGCCCTTGTGGTGACCCGCGGCGCACATAAGGAACACAAATGCCGCAACCACGAGGAAGAACGACAGGAAGATGACAGCATAAATCGCGTAGCGCATAGAGTATCCCAAATAGATAATGTTGTACAGCTGCTTGTAGTTGTCGTTTATGATAGGCGGATTGATATAGCAGATAGTAACCTTAACATCTTCCGTGTCCTTATTTCCATTAGTAAAAAACGGATATGTTCGAGTATCAATAGATTGGTTTAATTTGTAACTCCAGCGGTAATATCTATGACACTTGTTAACCGTTTTGTACTCGCCGTCACGCTCCCACGACCAGATTTTGCGGGACGTTTCCTCGCTGCTGATTACTACTTTGGCAATATTTCTCTTATTGCAATATTCATCTATATCGTAAAATCTCCAATCACCCATCACATTTTGGAGAATTTCTCCCGCATCTTCGTAAACTATTCCCTCAGCGTGTTCGTTCAGAAACTCGTCCATGGGCTTAGTATACATTTCAGTCTGAGCCATACATACCGCGATAATTATGCTCGCCATACAGACCACGGTCATCAGTATAGTGAGGATAAACGCCGTGACCTTTACGGCGGTGCTCTGTATCAGACGTGGTTTCTCTGCGCCTGATTTTCTTTTTAATTTCATATTCCGTGTCCTTTCTCGATTTTGTAGCCCTTGCCGAACACTACCTTGAGGTAGCGCGGCTCGGCGGGGTTAATCTCGATTTTTTCGCGGAGATGGCGTATATGTACGGCTACTGTGTTCTCGCTGCCGAACGGGCTTTCCTTCCACACCTCGGCGTAAATCTCCTTCGGCGAGTAAACCCTTCCCGCGTTGGAGATAAGAAGCTTGAGAATATCGTACTCCTTCGGCGTGAGGTTAACCTCGTCTCCGTCAAGGGTGACGGTTTTTGTGCGGTCGTTTAGCTCAATTCCGCCTACGATATAGCTGTCCTCCTGCAAAACCGAACCGCCGAGTTGCATATACCGCCTCAGCTGCGAGCGCACACGCGCGGCAACCTCGACGGGATTGAACGGCTTGGTGATATAGTCGTCCGCACCCACGTTCAGCCCGAGGATTTTGTCGGTGTCCTCGCTCTTCGCGGTAAGGAGAATCACGGGCACGTTGCTCGTCTCCCTCAGCTTTACCATAGCGGAAATTCCGTCAAGCTGAGGCATCATTATATCCATAAGCACAAGGTGAATCTCCTCGCTCGCGATTACCTCAAGCGCCTCATTCCCGTTGTGCGCCTCGAAAAGCGTGTAGCTCGGGTTGGAAAGATAGATTTTCAGAGCATTTACGATGTCCTGCTCGTCGTCACAGATTAGTATGTTGTACATATTTCGCCCTCCTTGACTACTATCTTATCAGTTCGGTGATTAAGAAAAAAGTATCGGAATTATTAAGATTTGTTTAAGATATATTTTATCATTTATGGGAAGTTTGTTCAACCGTACGCGAAAAGAAAAAGGCACTCCGTAGAGCGCCTTTGTATTGAATTATGATTAAATTTCGACAATTACAAAGCTTTGCGGGCTGAGGGTCATTTTCTCCCACGACTGTACAAATTCGCCGATTCGGTAGATTTCCTGCTTTACCTCGTGCTCGAATTTTACGTCAACGAGTCGGTCGAGCGGGTTTACGAAAATCACGAACTTGCCGCGCTTGTATACGAACGGGAATGAGTTCTCCTCCGCGTAAAGCACCTCGAAGTCGCCGTCCGCGCCGAGCTCGGGGTACTTCTTTCTAAGCTTGATAACGTCCTTAACGACCTTATAGATGCTGTTCTTTTTGCGGCGCTGGTTCTCGACGGTCGGAGCGTTCTCGTCGGGGTCGACGGGGATATAGGTCGTGTCGCTCTCTGAGAAGCCGAAGTTCTTGCCCTTGCCCCACTGCATTGGCGAGCGCGAGCCCGTGCGGCTGTAGCCGCCCTCGACGCTCGTGAGACCTTTGAGGTAGCGCATACCGATTTCGTCGCCGTAGTAGAGGAACGGAACGCCCGGCATAGTGAAAATCGTCGCGTATCCTATCTTTATCGCCTCCTCGTCGAGGTAGGCGGTCATACGCGGTGTATCGTGGTTACAGGTGATAAAGCTGATGTAGCCCTTATCCTTCGTCTTGAGATAGTTTGGCACATACTCGTCGGTAAACGCGCGGATGTTGCCCTGACCGTTCTTGTTGAAGAACGCCTTGTCGCCCCAATTTCCCGCACGGAAAAGCACGTTGTAGCCGTTGCCGATATGGTCGAGGTAGAAGTCGGAGTGGAAACCGCCCTTATTGATTGCGACAGGCGGGTTGCACCACTCGGCAATAAGCGCCGCGTCGGGATATTTTTTATCTATCATCCTGCGTACCTCTGCCCAAATCGTCGCGGTGGGCAGCTTTGTGTCGTCATTCTTAACGAGAGAATCCGCCATATCAACGCGGAATCCGTCCACACCCCGGTCGAGCCAGAAGCGCATCATCTTTTTAAGCACCGAAACTGTCTTGCGGCAGTCGGGGTGATCCATCGGCAGCTGCCACTCGGGGTGAGTAATCTCTGCGAAGCCGTAGTTGAGCGCGGGCTGACTTGAGAAATAGTTGACCATATAGTTTCCGTCACGCTCGCACAGACCGCACATCATACGATACTCTGGCGGAGCGTCCCACACGGACTTTGTGAATATGTAACGGTTGGTGAATTTATTCTCCTCCGCTTTACTCGAATGTTTGAACCACGGGTGAGTATCGCTCGTGTGACCGGGCACAAGGTCGAGTATAATACGAATTTTCTTCTTGTGCGCTGTATTGATTAGCTCGATTAAGTCCTCGTTAGTTCCGTAGCGCGGCGCAACCTTCTTGTAGTTGCGCACGTCGTAGCCCGCGTCCTTGAACGGCGAGTCGAACACAGGGTTGAGCCAGATTGCGTTACAGCCAAGCTGCTTTACATAGTCGAGCTTTTGGATAATTCCCTGAATATCGCCTATTCCGTCGCCGTTGCTGTCGTAAAAGCTCTGCGGATAAATCTCGTAAAAAATAGCGTCCTTTAACCATTTTGGCATAGTACCACTCCCAAGGTAAGTCTTTTGTTAATTCTAACACACTGCGAATGTATTATGCAACAAATATTGGTAAAAAAATGTCATATATTTACATCCAATAATAATCACTTGCAAACCTGCTCGTTCTCACATATTATGTTATCAGGTGATTGTATGACTATAGAACAGATTGACCCGAGCAAAGTCCTTATTGTACTCGGGAGCGACGATATGAAGGATTTTTCACTCGAATACAGCACTCTGAGCTTCTCCGACCCGCACTCAAGGAGGATACTCAGCCGATTGCTCACGCTCGCGTGCAGCAAAACGGGAATGAGCATCGACAACAAAAAAATGCTTGTCGAGGCATTGCCGCACAAGAGCGGCTGCCTTATTCTGCTTACGCTCTCGCCTAAGCAGAAACGCCGCATATACCGCGTAAAGCGCAGCGATAAAAAACTGTGCTGTGTGTTTTCCGACGTTGACGCGCTGATTGACGCGAGCGTCGCGGTAAAAAGCATAACAAGCCTGCCTAAAAACAGCGCGTACTTTCTCGACAACAAGTATTACCTCGTGGTCGACAGCAAGCCCGTGTCGCTCTATACGCTCGCGATGCTTGAGGAATTCGGTGACTGCTACGTTTGCAGCAGGGTCGCCGCGGCGAGGATAGAGGAAAACGGCAGAGAAATCGCGCGCGAATGTGCGGTTAAAACAATCGGAGCACACTTTTGAAAATATGAATTAAATGCAGAAATCAAAAATAGGGATATTACACTTTGCTAATGCATAATGTAATACCCCTTATTTTGATTATTAGTTTTATAGCTAAATTGCCGCTTTGCGGCAGCTAAATAATTTTATTTCATAAAATAGCTAAATTTTGCGATAAATCGCAAAACTAAATTAAATTCGCCATATAGCTTGCGAAGCAAATTTAGCTCCGATAGGAATTTAGCGTGGCGAAGCCACATTTAGCTCGCG
>JAFLSK010000012.1 GCA_022510945.1 Ruminococcus sp. | reverse complement strand
AGTACACGAAGGAAACAACCGAGACCGCCGAGGAATTTATACATATTATCGAGGTGCTGACACGGCTAAACGGCGTTGAAGTAGAAATCTGCGGTAGTTGGGTATGGGTAAGCGGTAACACGAAAGAACACCGAGAAATCTTGAAACAGCTTAATTTCAAATGGGCAAATAAAAAACGTGCGTGGTATTATCATACCGAGCCGTTCAGAAAGAAAAGCAAGCGAGAATTAACACTTGACGAAATCCGAGAAATGTTTGGCTCTCAAAGCTACAAACATAAAGAAGAAAAACAACTTGCATTACAAGGATAAAAAAATAAGGGAAACAACAATTTGCTGTTTCCCTTTGATGATATTTAGTTGACATTATTTTTAAAATTTTATTTAGAAAATTTCAAAAATTTATTGCAGTATAAATTCGAAAATGCTAAAATGAAATTGCTACACAAAATATGATATTTTTACGACTGATTGCTTGTGCTTTTATTTCGGTAAAAACACATGCTCTATTTAACATGCAATTAAGTCGTAGTTAAATATTTTGTGTAGCAACAAAATGGGCTATGTGTTTTTCGTGCGTAGTTCGTTTGGGCTACGCATTTTTTAATGAATGGAGAGGTAATAGAAATGAAAAAGATAGTTAGTGTAATGATTACAATTTTAACAATTTGTTCTATGTGCACATTGAATGCAGATGCGTATACTTATGTAGACAGTTGGCTGTTCGACGGAGTGATGAGAACATTTACTCTATATGGGTATGACACAAGCAAAGATTTAGTCATTGGAGATGTTAATCAAGACGGCGAGATAGATATTGAAGATGTTACTTTAATTCAGAAATATCTTGCAGATATGACTACGCCTGATACAAATCAGGAAAATTGGGTGCGAAGCATACAAATATTTGATTTACTTGCTAATGTTGATAAAAATCCCATAGACCCTATTTCTGGTGAGCATAGTTATGCAAAAAATGCTATTAACATTAAGGATGCCACACTTATCCAACGATATTTAGTTAAGAAAGATATGACAAGTGACTATAATAGGATTGGAACTGTTCACGAATGTCAATGGTTGACACCAATATACAGAATAGAATCAAACAATGAATATATTCAAATACCTAATACTTCTATTAAATACTATGACTTGTGGTCTGAATGCAGTTGCGGAATCCAGTGGCATTATAAGAAAGCGAAGTGTTATTGTAAAGGTGACAGACACGATTATGATAATATGTGTTTCTACGATGTTGATAAATATATATTAGATAATTTATACTATCCTCACTGGAAAGAGGAGTGGGATAAGATATATGAAAAGTTAGATGAAATGGAAGCTAATGGTGCTTCTGAAGATGATATGATTGGATGGTTAGAAACTGTAGACTCCCACGCTCGAGCATCCTTTTGCGAGTATGATCACACAGGACCCGACACCAAAACAATACACCACGAGGCAGAAACCGTAGAGGTACTCGACCACTACGAGTGCAAAGAATGCGGTCAAACAAAATAAGATTCTTCCTATATTTTGATATATTCAACGTATATATTTAACAGGAGATACGCTCACCTATTAAGGGTGGGCGTATTTTTTGCGTTTATAGCACCGAAGATTATTACAGTTAATAAAGTAATATTGAAATAATTAGAAAGCTATCCGTATTTCGTGGTCTTTATTTTGTCTTTATTTGTATGAAATTTGATGAAATTTAGTGAAATTTAATGAAACACGAATTTGGCAAAAATGGCTTATTTATGGGCTTTTGTGACACATATTGAGATTTTATGAAACATAAATCCATATATTCAAGTCCCGTCACTCGCACCAAAAAACAAGGACTCCATAAGGAGTCCTCGTTTTTTTATACGAGTCGAGATACATAAAAAGGACTGCCGCGGCAGTCCTTTCGCTTTAATTTTAAGCCTGTGAGAAGTTATCCTTGTCAACTCCGCAGAGAGGGCATACAAAATCGTCGGGAAGGTCCTCGAATTTTGTGCCGGGCGCGATACCGTTCTCGGGAGAACCTAACTCTTCGTCATACTCGAATCCGCATACATCGCAAACGTATTTCATAATCTTTCTCCTTTCTATCGTTTTATAAATTCAAATTAAATCTCAGCAATGACCTCAACCTCAACGAGAACATTCTTCGGCAGCTGCTTGACAGCTACGCAGGAACGTGCAGGTTTTTCGGTGAAATACTTGCCGTATATTTCGTTAAAAGAAACAAAATCTTCCATATTAGCAAGAAAGCACACTGTCTTTACTGCCTTTTCGAGTGATGAACCCGCTGCCTCGAGGACGTTTTTGAGGTTTGTGCAAACCTGCTCGGTCTGTTCCTCGATAGTAGTCGCCTCAACATTGCCTGTTGCGGGATTGATAGCAATCTGACCCGAAGTGAAAACTAAACCGTTTACTGTCACGGCCTGACTGTAAGGACCGATTGCGTCGGGTGCATTTTTAGTATAGATTTTTTCCATAATGATTTCCTCCAATTAAACTAATCTGAAACCTTCACTTGTCAATGCGTCGGAGATTTCTTTAACGTGATCAAAGTTCTTTGTCTCCATAACAATACGGAGAATACAGTCGGTGATTTCGCCCTCGCTCGCACGCTCGTGGTGAACGCTGATAACGTTGCCGCCGTGCTCAGCGATTATCTTTGAAACGCCGAGAAGCTGACCCGGCTTATCGTCAAGCTGGATGCAGAGAGTCTGTTGTCTGCCTGATGTGATAAGTCCGCGCTTGATTACGCGGTTGAGAATAGTAACGTCTATATTACCGCCCGAAACCACACAAACTACCTTCTTTCCCTTTACGGGAAGCTTATTAAACATCACAGCCGCAAGCGGCGCAGCGCCCGCACCCTCGGCAACCATTTTTTGTTTTTCGATAAGCGTGAGAATAGCGGTAGAGATTTCGTCGTCCGAAACGGTTACGACGTCGTCCACATATTTGTTAACATATTCATATGTAAGCTGACCGGGCTCCTTTACCTGAATACCGTCGGCGATTGTGCTCACCCTATCGAGCGCGGTGATATTGCCGTTTTTCATTGAGGTTACCATAGAAGCCGCGCCCTCAGCCTGCACGCCGTAAACCTTTACTTCGGGGTTAAGGTTCTTTATTGCGCAAGCAACGCCCGAAATAAGTCCACCGCCGCCGACAGCAACGACAACCGCGTCGACGTCGTTCATCTCGTTCATAATCTCGAGACCGATTGTACCCTGTCCAGCGATTACGTTTTCGTCATCGAACGGATGGATAAAGGTATAGTTATGCTCGTCGCGCAGACGACAAGCCTCGGCATAGGCATCGTCATAAACGCCCTTTACCATACAAACCTCAGCACCGAAGCCCTTAGTCGCCTCTACCTTTGAGATAGGCGCGCCATCGGGCAGACAAATGAGAGATTTTATACCGTATTTTGTAGCCGCTAAAGCAACGCCCTGAGCGTGGTTACCCGCAGAGCAAGCGATAACGCCCCTCGCCTTTTCCTCGTCAGTAAGCTGGGAAATCTTATAGCCCGAGCCGCGTAGCTTAAACGAACCCGTAAGCTGTAGACACTCCGGCTTAAGATATAAGTCGCAATCAACGTCGATAGCCGACGCTTTAACGATAGCAGTCGGATGTATTACGTCCTTCAAAACCTTGGACGCGTGATAGATTTTGTCAAGTGTTAGCATAGTCTTCTTCCTTTCATACCCTTTTATTTTAAGCCTTTTTTTTAAAGAAATCAAGTCATTATGAATTATTTGCAATTTTTATTGTCAGAACATATGAAAATATGATAGAATTAGTTGTGTTAAGGAGTTGAAGGTATGAGGCATATCCCGAAATGCGGCACTAACGAAATCGAGATACTTATGTTTGAGGACGCTTTAAAGCGTTCGCTCAAACCGAGCGAGGAGTATGACATAGAAAAATGGCTGTTTGTGCCCAACTTCTACTCGGAATATAGATACATCCTCGGCACTAAGGGAGAAAATCCGCTTGTGTGCATAGGGATAAATCCTTCAACCGCAAGGCCGGACGCTCTCGACCCTACGCTCAAATCGGTGGAGAGGATTGCGCTTGCGAACGGTTTCGACAGCTTTATTATGTTTAATGTATATTCTCAGCGCGCGACCGACCCGAGCCTTATGGAAAAGCAGCTCAACGAGCAAATGCACAGTGAGAATATGAAAGCGTTCAGATACATACTGTCGCTTTATAAGGAAAACAGACCGTCTATATGGGCGGCATGGGGCAACATTATTGAAACGCGCGACTATCTTATCGACTGTGTTACGGATATGATAAAAATCGGCGAAAGCTGCGGAGCGAAGTGGTACTCCGCGGGCAAACGCTCCGTAAAGGGTCACCCCCATCACCCGCTCTATCTCAAGAGCAATTCACCACTCGACGAGTTCGACATCAGAAAATACTGCGAAAGCATTAAGGGATAACATATGGAGAAAAACATAAAATGTCCGCTGTACAAAAAATGCGGCGGTTGTCAGATACATAACCTCGACTACAGCGAACAGCTTGAATTCAAGATGAAGAAGGTCGTGCGCTTGCTCGGGCGGTTTCATCGTGTGAGTGATATAATAGGTATGGACGAGCCATACCACTACCGCAACAAGGTGCAGGCGGCTTTCGGCAGAGACAGACAGAACAGGATAATATCGGGCGTTTATCAGAGTTCTACGCACAAGATTGTACCCGTAGACAGCTGTCTTATTGAGGACGTTAAGGCGGACGAAATAATCGTGACTATCCGCAAGCTTTTAAAAAACTTTAAGCTGAAAACGTTCGATGATAATAAAATGATCGGGTTTCTAAGGCACGTTCTCGTAAAGCGCGGATTTTCGAGCGGAGAGATTATGGTCGTGCTGGTGACCGGTACAGAGGAGTTCAAGTCGAGACGCAGCTTTGTAAATGCGCTGCTCGAAAGGCACCCCGAAATAACTACAATCGTTCAGAACATCAACAACAAGCGCACAAGCCTTGTGCTCGGCGAGAAAAGCATTGTGCTTTACGGAGACGGCGTTATCAAGGAGCAGCTGTGCGGCTACACATTCACGATTTCTCCGAAGGCTTTCTACCAGATTAACCCCGTGCAGACCGAGGTACTCTATAACAAGGCTATGGAATTTGCGGACATTCAAAAGGACGATGTCGTGATTGACGCGTATTGCGGCACGGGCACGATAGGTATAATCGCAAGCAAATACGCGGGCGATGTCTACGGAGTTGAGCTCAATAAAGACGCGGTAAAGGACGCAAAGAAAAACGCGGCGATTAACGGAATAGAAAACATTCATTTTATCAACGCAGACGCGGGTAAATATATGGTCGGACTTGCAGAGCAGGGGCTTCCTGCCGACGTAGTTATTATGGACCCGCCGCGCGCGGGCAGTGACATAAAATTTCTACACTCGGTCGTAAAGCTTTCGCCGCGAAAAGTCGTCTATATTTCGTGCAATCCCGAAACGCTCGCGAGGGATTTGATGTTCCTCTCAAAGAACAAGTACAAAATCAGGAAAATCCAACCCGTTGATATGTTTCCGCATACGGAACATGTGGAGTGCGTTGTGCTGTTAACAAAAATTTAAAAATATGTTTATTACAAGGAAAAAATATGAGTATATTTAAGAATGTTGAAGAAGCAAGAAATTATTTTAAGAATGACAGGTATGCTGCGATGAGCGGGATTGTGATTGACGCGCTCGGCGACGGTTGGAGCGAGTGCAGTATGGTGATTACAGACACACACAGAAACGCTATGGGCGGAGTTATGGGCGGCGCGATTTTCACGCTCGCTGACCTGACTTTTTCCGTGGCGGCGAACAACGCGCATATGCCGACAGTGGCGCAGCAAATGAGTTCGAGCTTTTTAAGCATGCCAAAAGGCATAAAGCTGATTGCGCGCGCAAAGTGCCGCAAGGACGGAAGGACAACCTGCGTTTATAACATAGACATCACAGACGACACGGGCAGAGATATTGCGCAGATAATCGCAACGGGATACAAACTGTCGCAAAAATAAAACAATTTTAGAACAACAAAAAGGACTTTGAAACGTTGTGTTTCAAAGTCCTTTATTCATACCTTATCTTTTATACTGTGTGAAAACTTCTGCACTCGTTTTAACAATGTGGTCAACAAACTCGTCACCGCATTTGTTGCGTATCAGGTCTATTACCGCGGTGTAGTCGTCGGGATTGCCGCGGGTTAAAGAATGGCAGTCCGTACCGACGATGTCAATATATCCGCGCTTAATATACTTCAAAAGCTTACGCTTTTGTGAAAACCTTTTGAACGCTTCGATGTTAGTCTGAATAATAACACCGTCATCTACAAGGTCCTCAACAAGCTCTTCATCACTCATAAGGTGCTTATAACGCTCGATATGAGTGAGTACGGGTTTGAGTCCGTAGTTGTTGCGCAATGTATTGAAATAATCGAGAGTCTTGTTCTGAAAGGTTGCGCCGAACGGAAACTCGCAGAGAATATACTCGGAGTCGCCGTAGCACACGGGAGATATATCCTTATTGTTGAAAAGATAGTCGGTCACATAAACCTCAGCACCGACGCAGATGTTTATATCGTCGGGCAGGTGCGGCAGCAGCTTTTGCAGCGACTCCTCTCGCCTTCTAAGAAAGGTCTCCATACTCTCCTCGTTAGTGTAGTAGTGCGGAGTAAAGCAGATATTTCTGACGTTCTGCGCCTTGAGCTTGTCGATAAGCTCGAGGCTCATCTCGATACTCTTAGAGCCGTCGTCCATCTCGGGGAGAATATGGGAGTGCATATCGTAGTAGGTCATTAGTTATTCAGATTTTCACAGACCTTATCGCCCATCTCAGCGCACGATACCCTAACAGTGTCATCAGAAAGAATATCGGGTGTGCGGTACTTCTTGAGCGTTTCGTTAACCGCGTTTTCGATAGCGTCAGCGGCATCGCTCCGGTCGAGCGAATAGCGCAGCATCATCGCAACGGAAAGGATAGTTGCGAGCGGGTTTGCGATACCCTGTCCCGCAATATCGGGAGCGGAGCCGTGGATAGGCTCGTAGAGTCCGAACTTGCCCTGTGCAAGGCTTGCGGATGCGAGCATACCGATTGAACCCGCAATCATCGACGCCTCGTCGGAGAGAATGTCGCCGAAAATGTTCGAAGTAACGATTACGTCAAACTGGCGCGGATTGCGCACAAGCTGCATAGCGCAGTTGTCGACATACATATGATTGAGCTCAACCTCGGGGTAATCCTCAGCAACCTTGATTACGGTCTCTCTCCAAAGGCGCGAGGACTCGAGTACGTTTGCCTTGTCAACGCTTGTAACCTTTTTATTTCTTTTCATAGCCATCTCGAAGGCTGTGCGAGCGATACGCTCAATCTCGGGAACGGAGTACATTTCTGTATCCCATGCGGCAGGAGCGCCGTCCTCAGTCGTGCAGCGACCGCGCTTGCCGAAATAAATTCCACCGGTAAGCTCGCGGACAATGAGGATATCAAGCTGACCGCCGATAATCTCGTCCTTAATCGGGGAATCGCCCTGGAGCGGCTCAAAAATTACGGAAGGACGAAGGTTTGCGAAAAGTCCGAGTGCTCCGCGTATGCCTAAAAGTCCTGCCTCGGGGCGCTTATTACCGGGGAGAGTATCCCACTTGGGTCCGCCTACAGCGCCTAAAAGCACGCTGTCGGACGCCTTGCATTTATCAATAGTTTCCTGCGGGAGCGGCTCGCCTGTTGCATCAATCGCCGCACCGCCCATAAGAGCCTCGTCGTACTCAACGGTGAAGTTGAATTTTTCAGCGGTTTTGTTGAGTACCTTTACAGCCTCGTCTACGATTTCGGGGCCGATACCGTCGCCCTTAAGTAAAGTAATCTTATAATCTGCCATAGTTCTTTCTCCTTGATATTAAATTGATATTAAATATTAAAAATTCACAAAATAATTATCACACAGTGCACAGTAAAACATTGTAAAATATTTTACAATTAGTCAAAATTTGACTTATTCCTCGTTTTGAATCGGGATTTTCTGATATACCTCCATTACCCTGTCGCGTTGCCAGAGCATAGGATTTATACGCACGGAATAACCAAAGCCGTTATCCATCACCCACTCGAAGGGCTTAGCCTGTGGAAGTCCGTAGACAGAAAGCAGGGTCATAATAACGCCGCCATGTGTGATGACAACCGCCTCGGTGTTGTTCGTTTTCATCATACCCTCGACGATTTGCTCGAAGATAATACAGATTCGCTTGGTAAACTCAGCCCCGCTCTCGCCTCGCGGCGGTTTTACGTCGGTCTTACCCGCGAGCCACTGCTCGAAGGTTGGGTCATTTTTCAGTTCCTCGGCTGTCTTACCCTCCCACTCGCCGAAGCAACACTCGGATAGGTGGTCGATTACGAGCGGAGTCTGGTGCGGGTATAGTATCTTTGCAGTTTCGGTACAACGCTTTAGTGGACTTGTAAAAACAACCTGAGTGCCCGGATAGATGAAACGGCTGTCGTACTCGAGCAGATTCTGCCTTCCGTCGTCGCTGAGCGCAACGTCTGTCGTTCCGATATACTTGCCCTTTAGGGTGTCGGAAATATCTCCGTGTCGAATAAAATGTATCACATACGATTGCATAGTAACAACTCACTTTACAAAATGTATTTTTTGTTTTATACTGATAGTAATATTAACTCGATTTTAAAGGTGGAATACTTATGAATAAAGAATTCGGAAGAATTATCACTAACCTAAGAAAAAGTAAAGGACTAAGCCAAAAGGACGCGGCGAGTGAGCTCGGAATTTCACAGGCGTTGCTGTCGCACTACGAAAAAGGTATTCGCGAGTGCGGGCTCAGCTTTTTGGTTAGAACCGCGGATTTATACGATGTATCGGTTGATTACCTACTTGGTCGCACACCGAACCCGTCTGGCGGTCAGACGGTCGCGGAGGATATTCCGGAGATAGATGAATTAAGCGATGTTAATAATACGAAAAGCAACACCTACTGCCTTCTCAACAGAAAGCTGATTGTCAACTCGGCGGCGATAATCTACAGCTTGCTTTCCGAAATCAACAACAAAAAGCTCAGCAAACACGTTACGGATTACCTCGGCATTGCAGAATACAGAATGTTCCGGTATCTTTATTCTTTAAAAGAAAATAATGCATCTGATGTATTCGGCATAGAAAACAACTCTATCGACGAATACTGCGTGAGCTCTATGGCGCTGAGCACGGCAAGAATCAATAACATCAAGCAGAACATAGACGGTGTTGAGCTGTCCGCGGACGTACTCTCCGAAAAGTTCAGCGAAAGCTATACCTCTCTGCGCCATCTTATCAAGAATGCTGAGAAAACGCTCGAGCAGAACTTTAAAATATAACACTCTAATTTTACGAAAACGTACCCGCTATGTCAAGCCACATAGCGGGTATCTTATATTTATTCTTCGCCGTATGTTGCGGGAGGTTCGGTTTTCTCCACACCCTTGCTGACAATAATCGTGACGGTTGAGCCGTCCTCGAGGGTGTCTCCGTTCTTATAGTCTCTGTAGCCTATTACCGTGCCTTCTTCATACATATCGCTGTACTGGTACTCAGCGTCAACGACAAAGCCTTGGTTTGCCAAAGCCTTAGCGGCAATATTTACGGTCTTGTTCTTGATTTTAGGAAGCTCGCGCATCTGCAAGCCTTTGCTGACCTTTACGGTGATTGAGATGTCGCCTGAGGCGGTAAGCTCAGAGCCCTCCTTCGGGGACTGCTCCATAATCACACCCTCGGCAAATTCGTCGCTGTAGCTTTCGTCGGTGTCGCGGTAGACGTTTATATCGCCCGCCTTTTCTGCATCCTTGACGGCATCCTCGTAGGACATACCTACATAATTCGGAATGGTTTCGCCTGTCCAGGCTTCTGTGGCGGACTGAGTTTCCTCCACGTTATTATCTTCAAAAATACCTGCAAACGGGTTTTGAATAACAAAAAGTACTCCGAGCGTGCCGACAACAAGGATTGAAATAATTGCGGCGATTATACTTACAGTGCGGTTGGAAATACCCTGCGCCTTATTTATATCGGATTTTTTCACGTTCATATTAGCTGTACGGGAGATTTCCTCCTGAATAGCCTGCGCTGTGTGAGAAACAGAAAGCTGAGAACGTAAGTCGTCAAAATCGGTGATACGGTTCTCGCGCTTTACCTGCAAGCCGTTCGCGATAGCAGTGACAACGTGAGGCGGTAAACGCTTTACAGTGCTTGTGCTCATAAGCAGACGAGAATCCTTTAGGCGTTCCCTTGCGTTCGCAGGGAGATTACCCGTCAGAGCATAGAAAAGCGTGGCGGAAATTCCGTAAATCTCGGTTATACTGTCTATCGGAAAATTCTCGGCGTACTGCTCGGGAGCAGCACAACCCGAATACAGCTGAGACTTCAGCGGTGTGCCGCGCTTGCGCTCGTTTGCAGTAGCAAAACCCGCAATCTTAATCTTGCCGAACGCGGTCACATACATATTCTTCGGAGAGATAGCGTAGTGACCGAGACCGCGGCGATGAAGCGCCTCTAAAGCGGAGATAACAGGCATAAACAGCGGACGCGCTATGTCCCAGTCAAGGTGGCCGTTGCTGCGCTCGATGTACTCTTCAAACGGGATGAGGTCCTGATTCTCTTCTATTACATAAGCGGTGTTATTTTCTTGGAAAATATTGTGGATTTTTATAAGCGCGGAGAAATCCTTAAGCTCCGCGATAGTGCGGAAGTAAGAAATAAAGTCCGACATAAGCTTGCGGAATATGTCGTCGTTCTCGAACTTTACCGAGAGATTAATTTCGCCGTTTTCACGCGCAAAAAGACCCATCGGCAAAAACTCACAGACGATAACAACATCGCCGGTGTGCTTGTCAAAGGAAATGTAGCGTGAGCTCTCGCCGTTTGTATCAATGACGGAGCCTATAATATATCTTCCGTGGAGGATAGTTCCATACGGTAAATACGGGGAGTGCTGTTTCTTTGAATTATCAAAACCACAGCTCGGGCATTTGATATGATCGCCGATTTCCCGCATACAGCCCATACATAATGACATCCGTGTACCTCCTGATTATTTACAATATTTTAGCATTCTATTATAAATTATAGCATAATTAATTCTCAAAAAGCAATAAAAGGAAAGGCTTTTATTGTTACAGTTTTGTTAGATGAGGTTTCGTTTGGTAACGAATAAGGTAGAAATCAACCGAAAAGGTTACTTTTTTAATACTTTTAGAGAATTAAAGACGATTTTCTACTATTAAAACAGCAGAACCCGAGTCAACAACGACCTCTGCTCTATCGTCGTGAAATATATTGGAAACACCTATAGTGTCTGAGCTGAGAATTTTCAGCTTCTCGACAGGATACTCGACCTTGCAGTTATATGTCACAACCACCTCGGGACAGCCGAACGGAAAAACAGAAAAGGTTTTGCCCTCTACATTATCAAGTGTATATCGTCCCTTAGGAAGGAAAAACACCTCTTCCCTGTCAGAGAGGATAGACGCCTTCGCGCCGTTTTCCGTTAGGTATTGTAACACCGAAATATTAGCAAGAGTATGGTCGAGTCTTCCTCCTGTAGCGGCAAGGAGTATAACTTCCCTGTATCCGCGCTCAAGTGCAACTGCTGCGCAGTGCATAGAGTCCGTGTCATCCTTATGCGTTTTCAGTGTAACTTTTGGGATATCCTCGGGCAATATACCGAGAAACGAATCAAAATCACCGACAAAAAGGTCGGGGCGTATGCCTGCCTTTTCAGCGTAAGCATAGCCGCTGTCGGCGCAGATAACAAAGTCGTCGGAAGGGTCTACTGCCTGCCTTATAAAATCAACGTCGGCGTTGGGAGCGCCGCAGATTATAACACATCTGTTCATTGTTTTCTCTGCCACTCCTTAATATCCTTAACCTCGTCGTACATAGCAACGTAGCTTTTGTGGCGGCTTTCAGGAATTATGCCGTCCTTTACTGCGGCTATAATACTACATCCCTTTTCGCAGGTGTGAGAGCAGGAGGTAAACTGACAGGTTGTGAGATATTCCTTGAACTCAGGGAAACAGAACTGGATATTATCCTTGTCTATCATATTGTACCGCTCAAGGTCAACCGTGGAAAAGCCGGGTGTGTCAGCGACGTAACCGCTGCCTATTTTAAAGAGCTCGACTGTACGGGTCGTGTGTCGGCCTCTACCGAGCTTTTCACTTATTTCGCCTGTTTCCAAAGCTAAGTCAGGATAGAGAATATTGAGCAAAGTAGATTTTCCGACTCCGCTGTTTCCGGTGAAGGCGGATATTTTACCGTTAAGCAGATTTTTGATTTCAGCTACAGACTCTGCGTTTTCGGGTGAATACTGAAAGGCTTTTATCCCCGCTTTACGATATGTCTCACAGAGCTCGTCGCCCGACTTCAAGTCAGACTTCGAAATAACCACAACGGGCTCGATTTCGTTATCGACAGCAGCGGCGGTCATCTTGTCTATGACGAGATAATTCGGCGCGGGGTCGACTGTTGAAACGACTATGACAAGCATATCGATGTTCGCGAGCGGCGGACGGCGCAGAGTGTTTTTTCGCGGAAGTATTTTCTCAATCGCAGAGTATCCGTCGTCGGGTACGGAGATTTCAACTCTGTCGCCTACTCGGGGAGAATTATTCTTTTTCCGAAAAATTCCGCGAGCCTTACACTCGTATATATCGCCGGCGGCTTCTACATAATAGAAGCCGCCTGTGCTTTTCAGGATAATTCCGTTTATATTACTCATTTACTCACCGTCATTAATACTCGCCGTCTAAGGGCTCGTAATACCCGGTTTCCGGAGGCATTGTCATCTGCGTAGGCGGTTCAGTCGGCGGCTCGGTCTCAGGCACGGTTTCGGGCTCGGTCTCGGGCTGCGGAGGAATATACTCGCCGTTTTTGACCGTATAATTTTTGGTCGTGTAGTCGATTACAAAGGTACGGTAAATCTGTCCGTCGAGCATAACCACTATGGTTGATGAGCCGCTGCCGGTGAAGGTCATAGCATAGCTTGTATTGTACATAGGATTGATGGTCTTGCTGTACGCGCTGTCAACCTTGCCGTCGACGGAAACGGTCATTTTGATATTGAAATCAACGTTTGTCGGCATATCAATCGTAATCGGCACGGTCGTCTGACTTCCCTTACCTGAGCTTACCACAAGATTAATAATCGTGCCCTCTTCAACCTTACTGTACTGGAGCGGAGACTGTCCTATAACGGTTCCCTCGGGCTCGAGGCTGTCGTCGTCGTAGGTGTATCTGCACTCGAGTGCGTCTCCGAGCGTGCTTTGAGCCTCGGAAAGCGAGAGGTCGGTAACCTTAGGAACTTCTATCTTTTCGTGATATTCATCCTCGGACACTATCACATACACCACTGAGCCTACCGTGCACTTAACGCCCGCCGGCGGGAATGTGTCGCAGACATATCCCTTAGGTGTGAGCGAATCGTAGACTTCTATCACATCAACGGTAAAGTTTTTATCCTCTAAAGCCTTAACAGCCTCTTTTTTCGTAGTATTCTTACAATACGGTACAGAAACCTCGGTATCTGTGCCGTTTACGGTCAGCTCAATTACGGAATTTGACTTAACGAGCTTTGAACCGGGCTCGGGGTCCTGAGCAAGAATCTCGCCCATTTCCTTATTCTTGACAAACTTGCTCTTTATCTCGAACTTAAAGTGGTTGGGGTTATTGCTGTTTGCTTCAGAGATGTTCATACCTATGAAATTAGGCACCTCAACGTCGGTCGCCTGAGACGACGAACAGCCCTTGAGCAGAGCAATAAGCATAAATATAACCACTAAGGAAACGGTGCAAATTATCGCTGTTTTAACAGCATAGTAGGAGGTCTTATGCTCCTTTTTCTTTTTTATATCCTCCGCCTCGTCGTTATCTTCCTCTAACGTATCGGGCTCAGGTCTTTTTGTTTTTTTAATATTTTTAACATATTTTGTCGGGTCAGAATCCACGAAATGCTTGTAATCAAAGCGCACGCTTGGATTGAGCCTGAAACGCTCAAGATCGCCGAGCATATCGAGCGCGGTGGCGTAGCGCTGAGCGGGGTTCTTCTGCATAGCGTGCATAGTTATCTGCTCTAGTCCGAGCGGAATACCGGGATTTATGTCGCGCGGCATAACGGGAGTTGACTGAAGCTGCATCAAAGCAACGGAAACGGCGCTGTCCGCTTCGAACGGCAGCTTGCCCGTAATCATCTCGTAGAGCATTACACCGACGGAATAGATGTCGGACTTACCGTCTGTTTTGCTGCCGCGGGCCTGCTCGGGAGCAATATAATGAACGGAGCCTATCGCCTGTTCGGTCATAGTTTTCGTAGCTTTATCCGTAAGACGGGCTATGCCGAAGTCGGTCACCTTGATAGTGCCGTCCTGCAAAAGCATAATATTATGAGGCTTTATGTCGCGGTGAACTACGCCCTTGTTGTGAGCGTGCTGTAAAGCCTTAAGAATCTGAGTGGTGAGGTGCAGAGCCTCGCGCCAATCTAAAACGCCCTGCTGCTCGATATATTCCTTGAGGGTGATTCCGTCGATATACTCCATAACGATATACTGAATCATATCGCCGAAGCTTACGTCGTAGACCTTTACGATGTTAGGGTGAGAAAGCATAGCGATAGCTTTACTCTCGTTTTTAAAACGGCGGATAAACTCCTCGTTGTTTAAAAATTCGTCCTTGAGGATTTTGACCGCAACTTCACGGTCGTCAATCGTATCGGTACAGCGGTACACATACGCCATACCGCCTACGCCGATAAGCTCGTGGATTTCGTAGCGACCGTCGAGCTTTTTGCCACTGTATTTATCCAAAGAAGTCCCTCCCTATCCTCAGTATATTACAGCAACGGTGATATTATCCGAGCCGCCGCCGTCCTTAGCTTTTTCAATAAGCTTGTCCGTAAGCCCCTCGCCGCGGTTTTCGTGGCAGAGCTTTACCATATCTCCGGTAGAGACGCAGTTAGAGAAGCCGTCGGTGCATACTAAAAGCACATCTCCGTAAATAAAGTTGGCTTCAATATAATCGAGGTGAACGTCGGATTTGATTCCGAGCGCGCGGGTGATAAAGTTCTTGTTCGGATGAGTCTGGGCCTGCTCGGCGGTTATCTCGCCGCGACGCACCATTTCCTGAACGACAGAGTGGTCCTCGGTAAGCTGCTTAATCTTGCCTCCGCGGATAGCGTAGGTACGGCTGTCGCCGACGTGAACAACGTGACAGGTGGTGTCCTTTACGAGTACAAACTCGCAGGTGGTACCCATTCCGGTAAGCTCTACGTCGTTATTAGCCATCTTAAAGATTTCACGGTTCGCCTGAGAAACGATTTCCGTCATAAGCGTCGAGAGTTCTGCCTTGGATAAATCCTCAGAAAACATTTTCTGGATTTCCGTGCTTATGTATTCAACAGCAGTCGCACTCGCAATATTTCCGCCGTTGGCTCCGCCCATACCGTCGCAGACCACAGCCCACGCGCAGCTTGGGGAAATAACGCCGAAACGGCAGTCATCCTGATTCTGAGTGCGTACAAGACCGATGTCGCTTTTACTGAAAATTTCCAAGTCAAATTCCTCCTTCTTTATCAGTATGATTTCGCTTAAGCTGACCGCAGGAAGCGTTGATGTCGCTTCCGAGGGTTCTCCTCACGGTAGCCGCGATTCCCTTCTTCTCGAGAATATTTATAAAGGCCCGCTGGCGCTCGAGTTTGCTCTTTTTAAAGGAGCTGCCTTTTACGCTGTTTACGGGAATAAGATTTATATGACAATTAAGGCCGTTTAAGAGTGCGGCGAGTTTTTTTGCGCACTCGTCGGAGTCGTTAACTCCGTCAATCATAGCGTATTCGAAGCTAATGCGCCTGCCGGTTTTATCGAAATAATCTCTGCAAGCCTTGATTAAATCCTTTAAGGGATATGTGTTATTAACAGGCATTGTCTTACTTCTTGTTTCGTCGTCGGGAGCGTGAAGCGAAACGGAAAGCGTGATTGCAAGTTCCTCGTTTGCAAGGTCATAAATCTTAGGCACGAGTCCGCAGGTTGAGAGAGTTATGTGGCGCATACCTATGTTAAGTCCCTGTTCACTCGATACGAGCCTTAGAAATCTCACGACATTATCGTAGTTATCTAAAGGCTCGCCCATTCCCATAAGGACGATGTTACTGATTCGTACACCTAAATCGCGCTGGGCGCTCTCTATCTGTGCTAAAATTTCGGACGCTGAAAGCGAACGCGAAAATCCGCTCTTGCCCGTTGCGCAGAAGGTACAACCCATCTTGCAGCCGACCTGAGTCGAAACGCAGATAGAATAGCCGTGATGATAGCTCATCACTACGGTTTCGACAAACTCTCCGTCATAAAGGCGAAAAAGATACTTCACTGTTTTATCATAACGTGATGTGAGCTTTTTTTCAATATTTGCAACAGAAATGTAACAACTTGCACTCAGAAATTCGATGAGATTTTTCGGAAGATTGTGCATTTCGTCGAAATATGTAACGCCCTTATTAAGCCAGTCGTGGATTTGCTTGGCGCGGAATTTCGGGAATCCGTTTTCTGTTATGAAGTTTTGAAGTTCGCTTAGATAGAGAGATTTGATGTCGGTCATATCGGTTCCTTAGTTGATTTTTTGAAGGCTGAAATAAAGAATCCGTCAGTGTGGTTTGCCTGCGGAAAAAGTGTGAGCATATGCTCGGGCTCATCAATCAGCCTTTTTACATTCAGGTTCAGTGCAAGCGGTTCGAAATCGGGGTGCTCTCGCAGGAATTTTTCTGCATTCTTCTGATTTTCTGCGGGATTTAAGGTACAGGTGGAATAAACGAGTGTTCCGCCCGCTTTTACAAACCTTGCGGTGTTACAGAGAATTCTGTACTGTAATTTTGGCAAATCGGGGTTAAATAAATCATCTTTATAACGGATTTCGGGCTTGCGCAGTATTATGCCTAAGCCCGAGCACGGCACGTCGCACAGCACCTTGTCGGCGAGCGGAAGTTCAGACGTGTCGGTGTCGGCGTTTCGGATTGCGGTTTTGATATTGGTTATACCGAGTCGACTTGCTGTGTCGTTAATCAATTTCAGCTTATGCTCGTAAATATCGAACGCGTGGATTTCGCCGCTGTTTTCCATATACTGAGCAGATGTGAAGGACTTGCCGCCGGGTGCGGAGCATACATCGAGCATAATGTCGTTTGGTTCAGGACTCAGCGCCTTGATACAAATCTGAGAGGCGCAGTCCTGAATGTATAGCTTACCTTCCCTATACGCTTTAAGATTCTCTATCGAGCCGGTGTCGGTGAGCAAAAGCGCGTTATCAATAAGCGGAGATTTTTCTGATTTTACGTTTTCTTTTTCGAGTTCATCTATGAGCGAGTCGACGTTCGTTTTCAGCGTATTTACCCTCGCGGTGAGCTGAGGACGTCCTGATAGTGACTTGAGGATACCGACAGCGTTTTCCTCGCCGTAGGACTCTATCCACAATCGTACAATATCCCGCGGGCAGGAGTATTTCACCGAAAGGTAATATAGCTTGTCCTTTTTCTCGTCGGGCAGCTTATACTTGACCTCTGCGCGGGTTATGCTGCGCAGAATTCCGTTGATGAAGCCTGATGATTTGTAAAGCTTATTTTTTTTAGCGAGGTTTACGCTCTCGTTCACGGCGGCGCTGTCGGGCACCTTGTCCATAAACAAAAGCTGTAAAATTCCAAGCCTTAAAATCAGCTTTGTTTTTACATCAATTTTCTTTAAAGGAATTTTAGAATACTGTTTTATTATATAATCGAGCGTTATTTTGCGCTCCAACACTCCGTACACGAGTGCCGAAACGAAGGAAGAGTCGAGATGATTGAGTTTATTTTCTTTTATAGAATTATTTAGTGTGAGAGCGGAATATGCTCCGTCCTTCTCTACAGAGAGCAGGATTTTGAACGCGATATTTCTTGTGTTCATCGTCTGTTTCTGCCCTGTGTTATCAAAATAAGTCTCAGCAGCTGGGCTATTGCGGTTGCCGTAGCTGCTACATAGGTCATAGCGGCAGCCTGCAATGTACGCTTTGCGCCGGTGTACTCGTCGTCTATGAGCATACCCGTTTCCTTAATACAGCTAAGTGCGCGTGCGGAGGCGTTAAACTCCACGGGCAAGGTAGCAACTGTAAAGAGAACGGAGGCTGAGAAAAGCACAATTCCGACGTAGAGGAAAATCTCGAACGTGGATAAAACGAGCCCGAGCATTATGAAAATCCAGCTAAGCTTACTGCCTAGATTTGCGACAGGGAGAATCGCACTACGGATTTTGTTGGGAACATAGCCCTCTGCGTGTTGAACAGCGTGACCCGCCTCGTGGCAAGCTACGCCAACGGCGGCGATAGAATTCGAATTATACACTGAATCGGAAAGGCGTATAACGTTCGTGCGCGGGTCGAAATGATCGGTAAGACTGCCCGACACGCGCTCTATGCGAACGCCTGTTACGCCGTTGTAGAGGAGAACTTTTTCAGCCGCCTGAACGCCTGTAAGACCGCGCATATTAGGGATTCCGCTGTATTTTTTGAAGGTCGAGCTCATCCTTGCCTGCACAATCATAGTGAAGATAATCAGCGGCATCATATAGATAATGTACGACCAATTGTAGTAGTAAAGATAATTAAAATATCCCATAGTTTACTCCAAATAAAAAGCTATTAAATGAATTTGTCTCCGATATTCAGAGGATGACCGAGAAGGAAGGATTTGCTGTCCATTCGCTTTTTGCCGTTAAGCTGAAGCTCCTTTATAACGACTGAGCCTGAGCCGCATGCTACAGTTAGCGGCTCGGTGGAGATAATCTCCCCTGCATCGCCCGACTCGTTACAAAGAAGAGTTGAGTGGATTTTTATATCCTTGCCGTTTACGGTTGAAGTTGCGACAGGCCACGTCTGTAGTCCGCGCACCTTGTTGTGCACCTCTGTGTTAGGTTTTGTCCAATCTATCGGGCATAGGTCTTTCGTAATCTTCGCAGTATGGGTTGCAAGGCTGTCGTCCTGCTTTATCGGCTCAACCGTGCCATTTTCGAGGGCTGTGAGCGTTTCGAGCAGTAAATCCGCGCCTATAACGGCGAGTCTATCGAACAGCTCGGCGGAAGTCTCGTTCTCGCCTATTTCGGTCTCGCTTTGCAGGAGAATATCGCCCGTGTCGAGTCCGACACCCATATACATCGTTGTTATACCGCTTACTTTATCTCCGTTAAGTACTGCGGACTGAATCGGAGACGCACCACGGTACTTAGGCAGAAGTGAGCCGTGCACGTTAACACAGCCGTAGCGCGGAATGTCAAGGATTTCCTTGGGCAGAATTTTACCATAAGCAACAACGACAATAACGTCGGGATTAAGTTCTTTTAATTCTTTATAAGAATTTTCGCTTTTAAGAGTTGTCGGTTGATAAACAGGTATCGTGTACTTCTCGGCGCAGACCTTCACGTCGGGCGGAGTCAGCACCTGCTTCCTGCCGACGGGCTTATCGGGCTGAGTAAATACGGCAAGAATATTGTGCTCACTCTGAGCGAGCTTTTCAAGCGTAGGTACGGCGAAATCGGGCGTACCCATAAAAACTATATTCATAAATCAGTCCTCAAGCTTAACGTAGGATTCATCGGCGAAGTCGAGCTCGCCCGCGTTATACTTCTCGATTTCCGAACTCGAGAGCATTCGCTCAGCGACCGAATCGTAGAGCACGCCGTTTAAGTGGTCAATCTCGTGGCACAGGCAGCGCGCAAGCAGTTCCTCACCCGTTACCGTGTACTCCTCGCCGTTGCGATTAAAAGCCTTTACGGTCACTTTATACGGTCGCTTTGCTATTCCCCATTCGCCGGGCAGGCTGAGGCAGCCCTCGAGGCCGCACTGCTCGCCGTGGGTCTCGATTATCTCGGGGTTTACGAGTTCAAGGCAGCCCTGTTCCGGGTCGATTTCTATAACAACAACTCTACGCAGAATTCCAATCTGAGGCGCTGCAAGACCTACGCCGCCCGAGTCGCGCAGAGTATCTATCATATCGTCTATTAAAATCGCAAGCCTGTCGTCAAACTTTACGACCTCGCGGCTTTTCTTAGTGAGGACGTCGTCCTCTTTGGTTACTATTTGTCTGAGTGCCATATTATCATAGCCTTTCTATGTTCGTTAAAATGACAATACATTCATATCAACATATGTCGTAACATTTTTATTTTCTGATTTATTGGAAAAACTTTTTACCGAATCGGACAGAAGCTTTCTGAAGCGCCTATCGTTTCGGCATTTGATTATAATTTTGTAGCGGTATTTATTACTTACCTTTGCAATTGACGCGGGAGATGGTCCGAGCACGCGCATAGGAATATCGTTGTACTCACTTTCCGCCCTTTCTATAAACTGTTTTGCAAATTGAGCGGAAGCCTTTATCACTGAGGAGTGGCTGTCCGACACAAAACCGACCATACAAATATCAGCGAACGGCGGATAGAGCATAGCTTTGCGGATAGCGATTTCGCTCTCGTAGAACTTCTCGTAATCCTGTGCGGCGGCGATAGAGATAACGTTATTCTCGGGTGTGTCAGTCTGAATAATTGCAACGCCCTTTTTATCACCGCGACCGCTCCGTCCGACAACCTGCGTAAGCAGTGAAAACGAACGCTCGTAGCTGCGGTAGTCGTCAGCATACAGCATAGAGTCCGGGTTAAGAACGCCGACAAGCGTAACCCTCGGGAAGTTTAAGCCCTTTGCGACCATCTGCGTACCAATAAGTATATCGTACTCGCCGTTTGCGAAGGCTGAGAGAAGGCGCTCGTGCGAGGACTTGCGCATTGTACTATCAGCGTCGAGTCGCAGAACGCGAGCCTGCGGCAGGAGGTCAGTTAGCTGCTGTTCAATCTTCTGCGTACCCATACCGCCGAAGCGCAGATTCTTGCTGTGGCACGTCGGGCACTCGGACAAATAGTTCATCGAGTAGCCGCAGTAGTGGCACATAAGCCTGTTGTTCGCCGTGTGATACGTCAATGAAATCGAGCAGTTGGGGCAGGTCACGGTCTCGCGGCAGTTCTGGCAGTACGCGAACGTATTGTGACCGCGACGGTTAAGAAGCAGAATAGACTGATTGCCCTTTTCGATATTCTCCTCGAGACAAACGAGCAAATCGCTCGAAAAACCCGAGGTGTTACCAAGCATACGCTCCTCGTTCATATCGACAATCTGTACCCTCGGAAGAATCGCGTTGCCGTAGCGTTTTTTAAGCTTATTAAAAGAGTAAACGCCTGTCTGAGCCTTGTAATAGGTTTCGATATCCGGCGTAGCCGAGGACAAAAGCAAAAGGCACTTGTGCTCGTTTACCCTGAACTTCGCAACCTCGCGCGCATGGTAACGCGGAGTTGACTCAGACTTGTAGGTGTGCTCCTGCTCTTCGTCTATTATGACTAAACCGAGGTTTTCGAAAGGCGCAAAAACCGCGCTGCGAGTGCCGATGGCAATCTTCGCTATTCCGCGCTTTACGCGCTTATACTCGTCAAGACGTTCACCGAGTGAAAGTCCGCTGTGGAACACAGCTACATCGTCACCGAACTTCGACTTAAAAATATTAATAAACTGCGGCGTAAGCGCAATTTCGGGCACCATTACTATTATGCCCTTATTATCCTTAATAACGCTCTCAATCAGCTTTACGAACACCGAGGTTTTGCCCGAGCCTGTAATGCCATAAAGCAGACTGACGCTCGGCTTACCCTCGCGGTATCTTGCGATTAAATCGTCGTAAGCAAGCTGCTGTTCATCGGTAAGAGTCAGTTCTTTATTTTCTTTTACAGAATTATTATCGCTTGTTCTGTACACCTCGTCCTCGTAATAGAAGGCAAGGTTTTTCTTGACAAGATTGTCGATTACAGAGGTCGTAACTCCCGTGTAGTAGCAGATTTCCTTGACAGAGCAACAGCCCGCTGTATGCAAAAGTTCAAAGACCTGCTTTTGCTTTTGGCTGAGCTTTATATCGGAACTGTCCTCCTCGTCATTGACGACTACCATCTTCATAACAGCGTCGCCCACCTTGCGGAAGGCTTCGTCGCTTTTCCTAAGAAAGCCCGACTTCACAAGCTGTTCAAAGCGGCTGACGTTAAAACCGAGCGTATCGCTTAACACGTCGGATTTTACGGGCTTTTTCTGTGCTGAAACGTAGTTATAAATCTGCTCGTCGTCGGGCGAAAGCGCGCTCGTGTCCACGCCCTTTACCGCTGAGTAAAGCGTCGTGATTCGGTAGTTGATACCCGCTGGCAGCATAGCCTTAACCGCGTCGTAGTAGGTACAGAAGTAGTGCTCGTGCATAAAGCACGAAAGGCGCACCATTTCCTCGGTGAGCACAGGCTCGGTATCAAGCACGGATATAACCGATTTCAGGTCGTCGCGGCTCTCGCTCTTAAGATACATAACCATACCCTGTCGCTTGCGGTTACCGCTGCCGAAAGGGACGAGAACGCGGCTGCCGACGGATATTTCCGAGGAAATACTTTCGGGCACCCCGTAATCGAAGATTTTATCAAAGGAATAGGCGGTATTTTCAACCGCAACTCCGGCGATAAAATCAGTCATTGCTATCGGGCTCTAAAATACCGATTTCGTGATTTTTAATTTCGTCGATAGCGAGGAGAACAGCTTTTTCGTCAGTGATACAACCCTGATCCTCGAAATCCTTTGTAATCTGGCGCGCTCTCTTAGCAACGCCGATAACAAGCGCGTAACGGCTTGCCTTTCCTGCAAATAAATCGTCTACATTTACCTTTTTCATTTTGATTGCTCCTTTTATGAATTATGTATTATTTCTAAAATTTCCTTTGCCGCTCTGTCGACGTCGTCGTTGAGAACGGTGTAGGTGTAATACTTAACAAAGTTTTTTTCTTCCTCGACAGCCGACAGGCGTTTGAGGATAGTTTCCTCGTCCTCTGTGCCGCGGTCGCGAAGTCTGCGCTCAAGTTCCTCGAGTGACGGTGGGACTATGAATATGCTCACGCAGTCGGGGCGTTTCTTCATAATCTGCATACCGCCCTGAACCTCAATTTCGAGAAAGACGTTTAGGCCTTTTTCGAGCATATCGTCCACCGCTTTAGCAGGAGTGCCGTAGTAGTTGTCGCAGTAGGTTGCATACTCGAGGAATCCGTCCTCTCGGATTATTTCCTCGAACTGCTCTTTGCTGATAAAGTAGTAGTGAACTCCGTCAACCTCTCCCTCACGCGGTGAGCGCGTTGTGCAGGAGACCGACAGGCGAACGCTGTCGTCGGTGGCGAGGAGTTTTTTCATTATAGTGCCCTTGCCCACGCCTGAATATCCGGTGTAGACAATCAACTTTCCTCTTTTCATATCAGCCCTCCTCACTTCTGTTGCCGATTGACTCGGGTGAAAGCGCCGATAAAACAACGTGGTCGCTTTCCGTGACAATTACTGCTTTGCACTTACGTCCGCAGGTAGCGTCAACAGCGAGACCTTTTGCCTTCGCATCCTGAACGATACGCTTTACGGGAGCGGAATCGGGCGACACTACGGCTACTATCTTCGATGAGGAAACCATATTTCCGTAACCTATGTTGATAAGTTTCATAAGCGTACCTCGTGTTATTCTATGTTCTGAATCTGTTCGCGGATTTTCTCGATTTCGTTTTTGATTCTTACGACCATCTGCGCAATCTGAGCGTCCTTGACCTTTGAACCGATTGTGTTCGCCTCGCGATTCATCTCCTGAATAAGGAAGTCAATACTCCTTCCGACCGGCTTATCCTCATTAAGATACACGTTAAGCTGGTCAAAGTGACTTCTGAGTCGCACAGTTTCCTCATCAACGGCGATTTTATCCGCGAATATCGCGACCTCGGTGATAATGCGCTGTTCGTCGTAGTCCTTAGAGCCTAAAAGCTCCTCAATCTTCTCGCGAAGTCGTCCCTGATACTCAGCTAAAGTTTCGGGAGAACGCTTCTCAATTTCAGACACAAGCTGCATTATTGTCTCAGCACGGCTGAGAACGTCGGCTTTCAGCCTCTCGCCCTCTGCTTTACGCATAGCCATAAAGCCTTCGAGCGCGGAGTCGACAGCTGTCTGCACATCAGCCCACACGGTGTCCTCGTCCTCAGGAGCCTTGTGGACAGTGAGGACGTCGGGATAACGTCCGACTTCAACAGCAGTGACACTGCTGCTTACGCCGTACTTCTCTTCGAGCTCCTTGAGGGCGTTTATGTAACCCGCCGCCAGGTTGTGGTTAATCACTACGTCCGTAGGCGTGTCCTCGGGCTCGGTTATTGATACAAACATATCAATCTTGCCGCGCGAAACACGCTGGGAGATATAGGTCTTGAGTTTATCCTCGAGGAAGGCATAGCCGCGCGTAACCCTACAACTGAATTCCATATAGCGGTGATTTACGCTCTTAATCTCGAGTGTTATAGTTCTGCCGTTTATCTGGCCTTCGAACCTGCCAAAGCCAGTCATCGAATTTATCATTTAATCATTCCTTTCTTAATTATAATATTATCTGCGTATATTGTAGCACTAATACTATATAAAAGACAATGGTTTTGTAACCGAATTGTAACTTCTTTTTTAAAGTTGCATTTTTCCACATATTGTGATATACTCAATTCGAAATATTTTAAGAAGGAATGATAGTATGTCAGGCCATAATAAATGGAGTACAATCAAGCAGAAGAAAGGTAAAAACGACGCAGCAAGAGCAAAGGTTTTCACGAAAATCGGACGAGAGCTGCTCGTTGCGGTTAAGGAAGGCGGCAGCGCCGATCCCAACGTAAACTCAAAGCTCCGCGACGTTATTGCAAAGGCTAAGGCGGCTAACGTGCCGAACGACAACATTGACCGCATTATCAAAAAGGCGGCAGGCGACAGCGACTCGAACAACTTCGAGTCCGTTACATACGAGGGATACGGTCCGAACGGTATCGCAGTAATCGTTGAGGCTCTCACCGACAACCGCAACCGCACCGCGGGCGAAGTAAGACACTACTTCGACAAATTCGGCGGTAATATGGGCACTCAGGGCTGCGTTACATTTATGTTCGAGAAAAAGGGAGTTCTGGTTATTGAGCGCGAGGAGCTTGAGGCTGACGAGGACAAGGTTATGGAGGACGCTTTAGAGGCAGGCGCGTCCGACTTTGAGGCTGACGACGACATCTTCACTATCTACACTGAACCCTCTGATTTCAGTGCAGTCAGAGACGACATCGCGGCTAAAGGCTACGAGTTTGCATCCGCTGAGGTTGAGATGGTGCCGAACACCTACACAAAGCTCGAAAGCGACGACGCTAAAGAGGCTATGCAGAAAATGCTCGATATGTTCGAGGATAACGACGATATCCAGAACGTATGGCATAACTGGGAAATGTAATTTATTATGGGTAGCTTTTGCTACCCTTTTTTATTGAGTGGGATTTATGAGAAGGGTTTTGTGGTGCGTATTATTCACCATTATGATGCTTATATGCACCGTGGTTAGTATAGTAACAGTATACGGAACGCAAGGCGTCTCGGGTTATGAGGTTGATTTAGTCAACGACAGCTCGGGTGTTTTCCTCACACGCAAAGGAACAGATACCCTGTATGTAAAGAAAATTGCTCCCGAGGGCAACGAATACAAATATACATTCGAAAACAGCATTGTCGCGTCGTGCATATATGATAACAGAATCTATGTGCTCTATGACTCTTCTCAGCAGACAGGCATAAGCTACATCGAACAGTTCCAAAACGGCGCAAGCAAAGATAAAATTATGCTCATTAATCTTAAGCACCCTACCGCTACACAAATGTCCGTGGATGAAAAAGGAAACTTTTACATTATAAACAACAAGTCACGGGTCGAGATTTACAGCAAAAACGGAGTGTATCAGAACACATTATCCGACACATTTTACAGCATCACGCCTCTGAGCGGAAAAACCTACGCTTTAAACAACAATGGTATATTCTCCCTTAGCGCGGACGGTTTCGAAAAGCTGGGCGCACGCAAGGATAACTTCTTTATCTACAGAATATCCGACAATTATCTCGGCGACAGGGGCGGAAACGTTTACAAAATCAAAAACAGCGTTCAAAATATTCTGAATACGGGAAACGAAACCACCGTTAGTTGCGGTGAAACCGAAAATTATCTTGTAAGCTTCGGCAAAAACTCACTCAACGCGTATGACAAGGAAAGCGGCGAACTGATTGACAGCGTTCCTTTGGAATACACACCAAAGGCGGTCAGCGCATACAATAATAAAGTCGTTACGCTCAACGTCGATAAAGGCGATTACTCGGTCGAAACAAAGAACGAAAAAATTTTTGACAATTCGGAAACTACACAGAACGCACACAATACAGAAACAAGTTCATCTGTATCGCTTAAATTTGAAAAATTCAAGCCGCAGGGTAAATATATTTATGTTCCTAAGGGCACAACTTACTCTCAGTTCAAGAAATCGGTAACGTACAGCGGTTACAAATTAAACTTTGGCGAAAAGAAAAGCGGAAACATTGGCACGGGTGGAAAAGTAACGTTTTCGACCAACACGAAGAAAAAGAAATTTACATTTATCGTTTTAGGCGATGTAACCGGAGAAGGTAATGTAAACACAAGAGATATTGACTCTATCTTTGCACACCTTCTGAACAGCAGCAAGCTTAAAAATGAATACAAAAAAGCCGCCGATTTAAACGGCGACGGCAAAATCAGCAACGCGGATTTAGTACTTACGGTGCGAAGCTACGAAAAATAAAGGAAATAAAACCACCTCGGTATGTTTTACACATAACCGAGGTGAATTTATAATTTATTCAGATTATTCTTCTACTTTTTCGTACTCAAGGCCGAGCATAGTGAGCTTTGATTCATCGTCGCCCGAAGCATCAAAGTCGATATCCATTTCATTTTCGTCGGGACGGAGATACGTTATTTTGATTATATTGGACTTCTCGTCCACAGTGTAAATACCATCAACAACCATCACATCCATCTGGTTTAGAGAACAGGTACCGTCAGCGTTAAAAGTAAACACCTGACTCTGGCCGCTGTCCTGCCATGTGCCGACAATTCTATCGTTCGGCTCAAAGTCCTCTGAAGGCTTGAGGTTGCTCTTCGGAACAGAACCGCTCTCAAACTTAACAGGAGTTGTCATATATTCATTGCTTAAGGTCATTGTTTTGCCGAAAATAGCGTTGCCGTCGAGTTCAACATCAAATGTGCCGTTTACAAAGTAGGAAATCGCAATATTAATCTTGCTTGCGGTCTGATCTGTGGTGGAGTCGTCGTCGGTAGCGTAGTTCCATGTACCTATAACCTTCATCGTGCCGAGTGTGATTGATGCAGTGCCGTCCTTTTCGAAGGTGTAATACTCAAGTGTTGCGGGGTCAACCTCGTCGGGCGTTGCGCCGTCCTCAGCGGTCTCTGTAGCAACATACCATGTGCCTACTACGCTGTTGTTAAAGAACACCTTAAAGCATGCGAATGCGAGTATTGCCGCAAGAAGCACCCCTGCCGCAATGATTATGGGAGTCTGGACTAATTTCTTCGGTTTTTCGGGAGCGTCTGTCTGTTCAGAAACAGTCTCTTCGGGAATGTCGTTTTCATTAACATAGACGGTTTCCTCTACTGTGTTTTCTGTATCGTCATTGTTAACAATTTCCTCGTTAACGATTTCTTCCGAAACAGTCTCTTCAGCTGACTGTTCGAGCTTTTCAAAATCTTCCATCGTGATACCTCCTTATAAATATCTAATCTATAATACTATATTTTTCTATATAAATCAAGATTTTTGTTTAAATTGTAAAAATGAAGCTAAAATTTTCATTTTTTTATATTTGTTGATTGAAAAAAATTCAGTAATATGATATAGTAAAGTGTATTCTTTTATAATGGAGTAAAAGGGAAATTTTTATTAGAATATTGCACAACTGATTTGAATTTTATCAGGAGGTAATTTTATGGATTTTATGGGTAATTACGAGCTCTGGCTCAAGAAGGCTAACGAAGATAAAGATTTAGTCGATGAGCTTAAGAGCGTTGAAGGAAATGAAAAGGAAATTCACGAGCGCTTTTACAGAAGCCTCGAGTTCGGCACGGCTGGACTGAGAGGTATTATCGGCGCAGGAACTAACAGAATGAACATCTACGTTGTTCGTCAGGCTACACAGGGACTTGCAAATTACGTTCTTAATAAATACGGCAAGGGCGCTGTTGCGATTTCTCACGACAGCAGAATTAAGGCAGACGTATTCATGATTGAGGCGGCTAAGGTTTTAGCTGCCAACGGGATTAAGGTATACATCACAAGCGAGCTCCAGCCCACACCTGTTCTCTCCTACCTCGTAAGATACTTTAAGTGTCAGGCGGGTATTATGGTAACAGCAAGCCACAACCCCGCGGCTTACAACGGCTACAAGGCGTACGGCGAGGACGGCTGTCAGATGACGGACGTTGCGGCTAACGCTGTCTATGACGAAATCTGCAAGATTGACATATTCGACGACGTTAAGACGATGGATTTAGACGAGGCTATTGAAAAGGGACTTGTTGAGTACGTTTCCGACGACGTGTACACAAGCTACATCGAAAGAGTTAAGGAGCAGCAGATTAACCCCGGCGTATGCGAGGGCGCTGACCTTAAAGTAGTTTACACACCGCTCAACGGCACAGGTAACAAGCTTGTTCGCAGAATACTCGACGAAATCGGCGTTAAAGACGTCACAATCGTAAAGGAGCAGGAACTCCCGGACGGTAACTTCACAACCTGCCCCTACCCTAACCCCGAGATTAAAGAGGCTTTACAGCTCGGACTCGATATGTGCGAAAAGGTTAAGCCCGACCTTCTCCTTGCGACTGACCCCGACGCTGACCGCGTTGGTATCGCCGTAAAGGATTACGACGGCAGCTACAGGCTTATCACGGGTAACGAAGACGGAATTATGCTCACGGAGTATATCCTCTCGAACAGAAAGGCTAACGGCACACTTCCCGAAAAGCCCGTTGTTGTTAAAACTATCGTTACATCGAAGCTTGTTGAGAAGCTCTGCGAAAAATACAACGTTGAGCTTAAGAACGTTCTCACCGGCTTTAAGTATATCGGCGAAATCATTCTCAACCTCGAAAAAACAGGCGACGAGGATAACTATGTATTCGGCTTTGAGGAAAGCTACGGCTACCTTGCCGGCTCTTATGTAAGAGATAAGGACGCGGTTGTTGCTTCAATGCTTATCTGCGAAATGGCGGCGACATTCAAGAAACAGGGCAAGACTCTCGCTCAGGTTATCGACGGTCTTTACGAAGAGTTCGGCTATTACAAGAACACAACCCTTTCCTTCGAGTTTGCGGGCGCTGAGGGTATGCAGAAGATGGCTGACATTATGGCGTCTATCCGCGCTAACGCTCCCGTTGAGATTGCGGGCTACAAGGTGCTCAAAACAGCTGATTACAAGCTCAGTGTTGAGAAGGATATCGTGACGGGTGAGGAAAAGGAAATAAACCTTCCGAAGTCGAACGTTATTCAGTTTAACCTCGACGAGGATAATATGGCTATCGTCCGTCCGAGCGGCACGGAACCGAAGATAAAGATTTATCTCACCGCTGTCGGCAAGGATAAAGATGACGCTCAGGTTGTCACCGACAAGTTAGAAGCGGCTATGAAAAAATTACTCGGAGTTTAAAAAATAATTGAGGTCATAGTTCCGACGGAATTATGGCCTCTTTTTTAGGAATGTTTTTATGATTAAAGCTGTTTTTATGGATATCGACAACACGATACTCGACTTCGACGCGTACGTTAAAGACGCGATGCGCACAGGCTTTGAGAAGTTTGCGCTCAAAAAGTATGAGGAGTGGATGTTTGACGAATTTCTTAGGATAAACACGGGGCTGTGGAAACAAATTGAGGACGGAGTCATCACCTTCGAGAAACTAAAGAAAATCAGATGGAATTTGATTTTCAAGGAGCTTGGTATAGATTTCGACGGCGTTGTGTTCGAGGATTACTTTCGCAGATTTCTTTTTGACAGCGCAATACCTATAGACGGCGCTGAGGAAACACTCAAATATCTTTCCGAAAAATACATAGTCTGTGCCGCAAGCAACGGACCTTATAAGCAACAGGCAAACCGAATAAAAACCAGCGGTTTGGGTGAATATTTTACAGAGTTGTTTATTTCCGAGGCTGTTGGAGCCCAAAAACCGAGCAAATTATTTTTCGATTTTGGAATTAAAATCTTAAATAATAATTCTAATAATGAAATAAAACCTTATGAAATTATTATGATAGGTGACTCGCTCACTTCGGATATGAAGGGCGGTATCGACAGCGGTATGAAGGTGTGCTGGTTTAACAGAAAGAAACAACCCACGCCAGACAATCTTAAGCTTGATTATATCGTCAAATCTCTTGAAGAAATAAAAGATATACTGTAATCGGTTGACACTGACACTAATTAATGATATACTCACAAAGTCAAATTGAATAATTACTGCCACCGGGTAGAAAAATGCAAAAGCATTCGGTTACATATCGTTAGGTCTTAGAAGATATGTAGACGAATGCTTTTTATGGAGTGTAAATACGTTATATGAAATTTTCTTTAAAAGAATTAACATTGTTTGATAAAATACTGTGGACAGTATCGGTTATAGTGGTTGCGGCGTCATCCGTTTTTGCAAAAGATTTCAACATTCTGTCGATGTTTGGGTCAATAATCGGAGTTACTGCGCTGATACTCCACGCCAAAGGCAAGGTAATCGGTCAACTGCTCATTATCTTTTTTGCTATTTTTTACGCCTTGATTTCATTTGAACAAAAGTATTACGGCGAGATGATTACATACGTCGGAATGTCCGCACCGATTGCGGCGCTGTCCGTATATACATGGATTAAAAATCCCTACGAAAAGGCGAATGAAGTAAAGGTCGCAAAGCTGAATAAAACAAAATGGATAGGACTTACCGTTTTAACAATTGCCGTCACTATTGCATTTTATTTTATACTTAAATTCTTAGGTACAAACAGCTTGCTATTCAGCACATTATCAGTAGCTACAAGCTTTTTTGCTTCTTCCCTCACGGTGCTACGCAACGAGAACTATGCACTTGCCTACGCAGCAAATGACGTTGTTTTAATTGTACTTTGGGTGATTGCAAGTATAAAGGATATTTCGTATATCTCAATGATTGCTTGCTTTGTTATGTTTTGGGTAAACGATTTGTACGGTTTTTACAGTTGGCGCAAGATGAAAAAGAGACAAGAACTGAACATATAAAAAGGGCTGTTGCAAAAGCAACAGCCCAAATTTATGTAGTTAATTATTCCTCAGCGGGAGCCTCTTCTTCAGCAGCTGCCTCAGCAACCTCTTCTGCAACAGGCTCTTCTACGGGAGTCTCAGTTGTAGCAACTACTTCCTCCTCAGCAGGAGTCTCGGTAGAAGCAACAACCTCTTCCTCTGCCTTCTCTTCCTCAACTACAGGAGCCTCCTCGGAAGCTTCCTCAGGAATGAGAGCACGGATTGAAAGGCTTACGCGCTTGTTCTCGAAGTCGATAGCGATAATCTTAGCCTGAACCTTCTCGCCTACGGAGAGAACATCCTCGGGCTTCTCGATTCTCTTGTTAGCAATCTGTGAAATGTGGATAAGACCGTCAATACCCGGGATAACGTTAGCAAACGCACCGAATGTCGTGAGACCTACGATAGTAGCGTCAACTACTGTGTCAACAGGATAATCGCGGCGGAGAATCTCCCACGGATTAGCGTCGGGATCCTTGTAACCGAGAGAAATCTTCTTGGTCTCCTCGTTGATATCCTTGATATATACGTCAACCTTGTCGCCTACGCTTACAACCTCAGATGGGTTCTTGATGTGCGTCCAGGAAAGCTCGGAAATGTGAATCATTCCGAAAACGCCGCCGAGGTCAACAAATGCGCCGTAGCTTGTGAGGGACTTTACAGTACCTGTGTAGCGCTTACCTACCTCACATGTCTCCCAGAATGTAGCTCTCTGAGCTGCACGCTGCTCACGGAGCACTACGCGGATTGAGCCTACGATTCTTCTCATTCTGCCGCGCTGTGACGCTTCGATAAGCTTGAACTGTACTTCCTGACCTACTAAATCCTCGAGGCTGTCGTCGCGTGACGCGGTAGCCTGAGAAGCAGGGATAAATACGCGGTTGTCGTTATAGATAACGATTACGCCGCCCTTAACAACGGAAGCAACCTTACCTGTTAAAATCTCGTCGGACTCAGCAAGAGTCTTAAGTTCTTCCCAGCCCTTCTGAGCGTCTACTCTGCGCTTGGAAAGCATAATGGTTCCTTCAACGTCGTTGGTCTTCATTATAAGAAGCTCGAGCTCGTCGCCAACCTTGACTACGTCCTCGGGCTTAGCCTGAGGATCGTTTGAAAGCTCGTCAGCGGGGATATAGCCCGACTGTTTTCTGCCTACGTCAACGATAACTTCGTTAGGTGCTACGCTTACGACTACGCCTTTTACCCTCTCATTAGTATTCAAATTTTTGAGGGATTCCTCAAGCATCTCCTCAAAAGATTCTGTTTCAACAGTTTCGCTGGATTTGATTTCTTCACTCATTGTATCCAGTACCTCCTTTATTATCCTTGCCGGTGTTGAAGCGCCGGCAGTTACACCAATGGAATTTGAATTACTAACGAGAGTCATATCTAACTCTTTAGCAGTTTCAATAAGACAGGTATCGGCGCACCTACTCTTGCAAATATCGTAGAGCTTTGCAGTGTTTGAGCTGTGGCGGTCGCCTATAACTATCATTAAGTCGGATTCGGCGGCAATCCGCTCCGCCTCCTCCTGTCGTTCCGATGTAGCCTTACATATTGTATCAAATATTTTTGAATTTGTATAGACCTTTTTTACAGTTTTTAAACATTTTTTCCATTCTTTTTTGCTAAAAGTGGTTTGTGCGACCACAAAAACCTCGTCATTATTACTTAAAGGAATTATATCGACAAGATTCTTAAGCTCTTCGTCGTTGTTAAACGTATAACACTTACTCGAGCAGTGACCGATTATTCCCTGAATTTCGGGGTGATTTTTGTTTCCCGCAATAAGAACGGGGATACCGGCAGCACCGGCTTTTTTTACAATATTATGGATTTTCTTGACGAACGGGCACGTTGCGTCAACGCAGTTTAAGCCCTGCTCGGTGATGTCGTCCATAGTACTCTGCCCTACTCCGTGGGAACGGATAACGATGGTGCTGTCCTCAGGACAGTCCTCGACCTTATCAATCGCAAGACAGCCGCGGCTCTCAAGCTCCGAAACCATTTCCATATTGTGGATAATAGGTCCGAGGGTACATACCTTTTTTCCGTTTTTAAGAAGGTCGTCAACAATTTCAACCGCGCGGTCAACGCCGAAGCAGAAACCCGCTGTTTTAGCAAGATGAATACTCATTTAAATCGTGCTCTCTCATTTCTTTAATTTTGCCCATAACGATGTTGCTCGCATTTCGAAGCGCGCGTCTGTCGACCGAGTCGAGTCCGAGATCGGCTACGGAAATAGGGTCAGCGAAGTGTATAATTCTTTTAGCGAAAAATCCCTTGCCGATTTTTGTGATGCACACAGGGACTACAGGTGCATTTGTCTGCTGAGCAATCATTGCAAAACCGGAACGCGGACGCATTAATTCGCCTGTCTTGCTCCTGCCGCCCTCGATGAAAATAGTCATCAGGTTACCTTCGTTTATTATATCCTCGCCGTTTTTGATAGCCTTGCCGTCGCCTGCTCCGCGCTTTACTGGGAAAGCGCCGAGACTGCGGATAAGCCAGGAGAAGAACTTGTTTTTGAATAGCTCGTCTTTTGCCATAAAGTTGAGCCTTCTCTTCTGTCCCAGGGCGACAAGAATAGGGTCGGAAAACGACAAGTGATTCGGAGCGAGAATATATCCCTTGCCGTCATTAGGAATATTATTCCCGTTAATAATCTTATAGCGGTATATGAGTTTAAAAACCGGAGTGCAGACTACTCTGCCGAACGCATAGAGGGCTTTAGACTGTGCCATTGCTGTGCTCCTTAATTATATTGATAATCAGCTCAATACTGCCTTCGAGGTCAATCTCGGTTGTGTCGGCGAGTATAGCGTCGTCCGCCTGCTTGAGCGGGGCGATATCGCGGTGGGAGTCGTTGTAGTCGCGGGTCTTTACGTCCTCTAAAATATCCTCGTATTTTACGTCCATACCCTTCTCAACAAGCTCGTCGTAGCGGCGCTTTGCGCGCGCCTCGGGAGCGGCAGTAAGGAAAATCTTAACCTCTGCGTCGGGCAGAACTACCGTACCGATATCGCGGCCGTCCATAATAACGTTATTGGTCTTTGCCATATTACGCTGTAAATCAAGAAGATAAGCGCGCACTGACGGGATAGCGGAAATTTTGGACGCCATCATTGACGCCTCGGGAGTACGGATAAGACCGGAAACGTCCTCCTTGTCGAGTAAAACAACCTGCTCGCCCTTCTCGTTGAAGGTAAGCTCAACGGTGATTTTAGAGAGGAGCTCGTCGACCTCTTTGCCCTCAACGGGCTCAACACCTGCTCTCGTCGCGGCGAGACCTACCGTGCGGTAGAGTGCGCCCGTGTCGATATAGATAAATCCGAGCTTTTTTGCTGCGAATTTTGAAATTGTGCTTTTCCCTGCGCCTGCAGGTCCGTCGATTGCAATTGCGATAGACATAATGGTATATTCCTTTCTTTAATACATTGCCGCGGATTCGCCCGCAAGCTTGCCTGTTGACCAGGCTATAACGAGGTTAAAGCCGCCCGTGTACGCGTCCACGTCGATAATCTCTCCTGCAAAGTAGAGGCCGCAAACAAGCTTGCTTTCCATAGTTTTGGGGTTAATCTCAGAAACCTTCACGCCGCCTGAGGTTATGATAGCCTCCTCAATCGGACGCGGATTTGAGATAGCAATAGTTAAATCCTTTATTATATTTACAAGAGCCTTACGCTCCTCTTTGGTTACTGAGTTGCACTTTTTGTCGGGGTCTGTTCCCCATCTTTCCAGCACGACGGGAATCAGCTTGCGCGGCAAAAGCTTTGAGAGCGAGTTGGAAACCGCTCTGTTTATATTCTCCTTAAAGTCGCGCTGAACTCGCAGGTCAAGCTGTTCAAAATCAAGCGCGGGCTTGAGGTCGATATGAGCGGTATATCCCGAGGAATAGTCGCGCATATTGCAGCTTGCCGAGAGCACCATCGGTCCCGAGATACCGAAGTGGGTAAACAGCATTTCGCCGAAGTCGCTGTATACCTGCTTTCCGTTACTGTCGGTGATTTTCAGAGCGACATTTTTAAGCGAGAGTCCCTGCATTTTTTTGCAATCGGAGTCGGGGCTTTCGAGCGGGACTAAAGATGGCTTCGGGGTTATTATAGTATGTCCTGACTTTTCTGCGAATATATAGCCGTCGCCCGTAGAGCCGGTGCGAGGATAGCTTGCGCCGCCTGTTGCAAGGATAACCTTGTCGGCTTTGTAGACCTTTCCGTCGGCTTTAACACCTGTTATCGCACCGTTTTCCGTTAGTATATCCTCAACCGTTGCGGTGACAATCTTAGCACCGTTATCGGTAACGAAACACCTCAGAGTATCGACAACGTCGACAGCCTTATCAGAAATCGGGAAAACGCGGTTTCCGCGCTCGACCTTGGTGCGCAGACCCTTCTCTTCGAAAAAGTCCACAATATCCTCGGGAGTGAAGTTGTTGAGCGCGCTATAGAGAAAGCGGTTATTTACGGGAACGTTCTGCATAAACGTCTGTACGTCGCAAAAATTCGCGAGGTTACACCGTCCTTTTCCCGTTATCATCAGCTTTCGTCCGACGCGTGGCATCTTCTCAAGCACGATTACGTCCGCACCGTAATACGCGGCAAAACCAGCCGCCATAAGGCCCGCGGCTCCGCCTCCGACAACTACAACCTTACTGCTCATCTATCTTTGAAGGATTGTTGTCGTAAACGCCCTGATGATTCCATACCATCTCTAACTCGCGGAAGGTGTCCGTTACCTCGTCCTTCTTCTCGAGCACGGTCGCAACGATAAGCGCATTTATAAGGCTCAGCGGAGCAACGAGGGAATCTACGACGGAAGCCATATCGCTGCGCGCGATAAGCACCTCGTCAGCCGCTGAAACGAGCGGAGAAACCATACTATCCGTAATCGCAATTACGTTAGCGCCGCGGTCACGCGCAAGGGTCATTGACTCGACAGCCATAGTGCTGTAACGCGGGAAGCTGATACCAATCATAACGTCCTTTTCGCTTATGCGGAAAAGCTGCTCGTAGGTATGGGTTTTTGAAGTGTCCGTAATCACCCTTACGTTATCAAAAATAAGTCCGAAGTAATAGCCTAAAAACTGAGCGAGCGACGCTGTGGAGCGAACGCCGAAGATGTAGATACGGCGTGCGTTAACTATCGACTTCACCGCTTTTTCAAAATCCTTGTGAGAGGTTTCCTCAAGTGTGCGGCGGATTTTGTCGATGTCCTGATTCATAATAGCGTCGAGGACGTTGCTGTTGCCGATGCGGTTTGTGGTCACGTCGATACGCTGCACAGAGGTCAGCTTGTCGCGAATCATCTCCTGCATAGCCTTTTGCAGCTTAGGATAGCCCGAATAGCCGAGTTCGGTCGCAAATCGCACCACAGTGCTCTCCGACACGCCGACAGTCTTGCCGAGCTTTGAGGCGGTCATAAACGCCGCCTGATCGTAATGTTCTTCTATATAATTTGCAATTCTTCTCTGCCCTTTTGAAAAAGAGCCCATATTCATTTCGATTCTTGAAAGCAAGTGTTCCACCATTTTATTAACTTCCTTAATATATATTTCCAGCGCATAGCAAATTGCTATAATCACGTTAATTTCACGCTTTCATTTTAACACTAAAACTTGCAAAACTCAACTGTTTTTATAAGCATTTTAATAATTATTGCAAGATTTGGGAATAAATGCGGTCAAATCTTGCATTTCACTATCTATTATGGTAAAATTGACGGAGAAAAACACAGATTGACACACAGAAAGGTCTAATGACATTATGATAGCTATTATTGATTACGGCGCGGGCAATATTCAGAGCGTTTACAAGGCGCTTAAATATATCGGCGCAGAGTGCGAGGTTACGAGTGATAAAGGCGCTATACTAAACGCAGACGGAGCGATTCTCCCCGGAGTAGGTTCGTTCGGCGACGCTATGGATACGCTCGAAAAATACGACATACGCGACACTGTTAAGGACTTTATCGCGACAGGCAAGCCGTTTTTAGGCATTTGTCTCGGTTTGCAGCTGTTGTTTCCGAAAAGCCTCGAAAGCCCCGAGGCCGAGGGACTCGGCGTGCTTAAGGGCGAGGTTAAGAAAATTCCGAACGGCGAAGGGCTGAAAATCCCGCATATGGGCTGGAACAGTATTAAATTACTCAAAAAGGACGGTATATTCAAGGATATTGAGGATGAGTCTTACGTTTACTTCGTGCACTCATACTACCTCGACGCTGAGGATAAGAATATCGTCAGCGCACAGACCGAGTACGGCGTTACGATTGACGCGGCGGTAAGCTATAAAAACGTTACGGCAACGCAGTTCCACCCCGAAAAAAGCGGCGATGTGGGACTTAAAATGCTCGAAAATTTTGTTAAGATGTGCGGAGGTAAGGATTAATGTATGCAAAAAGAATAATCCCCTGCCTCGACGTCAAAAACGGCAGGGTTGTAAAGGGTATGAGCTTTGTAAACCTTGTTGACGCGGGCGACCCCGTTGAGTGTGCAAAGCAGTACGACAAGCAGGGTGCGGACGAACTCGTTTTTCTCGATATTACTGCGTCGAGTGATGCGAGAAAGACAGTCGTTGATATGGTAAAAAAGGTTGCGGACACGATTTTTATTCCGTTCACCGTCGGCGGCGGAATAAGAACGGTCGACGACTTTAACGAGATTTTGCGCGCGGGTGCGGACAAGGTTTCCGTAAACAGCGCAGCGATAAAAAGGCCTGAGCTCATCAGCGAGGCGGCGTACAAATTCGGAAGCCAGTGCGTGGTAACGGCTATTGACGCAAAGCGTAAGGGCGACAGCTGGGAAGTCTACATAAACGGCGGTCGCGTACCTATGGGAATTGACGCGATTGAGTGGGCTGTTGAGTGCGAAAAGCGCGGCGCGGGCGAAATTCTCCTCACGAGTATGGACGAGGACGGACAGAAAAAGGGATATGACCTCGCGCTCACTAAAGCAGTCTCGGAAAGGGTTAACATACCCGTAATCGCGAGCGGCGGCGCTGGCGCGCTCGAGCACTTTTACGACGCTTTTACGGACGGTAAGGCGGACGCTGTGCTTGCGGCTTCTCTGTTCCACTTCGGCGAGATTAAGATATCCGAGCTAAAGAACTATCTACACGATAAGGATATTTCAGTAAGATTATAATTTAAGGCAAATTTATAGCCGCTGCGCAATTACTAAACGCAGCGGCTTAAATTATATAATTATATTTTTTCCATTTTGCAGAAATTTGCCATAAGGGTTTTGGTTCCCTTGGTTTCAAAAACAATTTCGAGCATTGTGTCGTTGCCCATCTTCTCAGCTTTAATTATCATACCTTTACCGAACACCTTGTGGAGCACGCTGTCACCCACTGCATAGGTATTGGTACTCTTTTGGATAGGCTTTTGGAAAGAAGGTGAAAGCTTGGGATTAAAGGTATATTGCGACGGATTAGTGCCGATTTCAATCTTCTCCGAATTAAACGACGATGAACCCTTCGGAAAATTGCCGAATACGGTCTCGCCCGTTGATTTGCGCAGTTCGTCGGGTATCTCCTGCACAAAACGCGACGGAGCGTTGTGGGTTGTAGAGCCAAACAGCATACGGCTCTTAGTCTTAGTGATAATCAGCTGCTCCTTGGCACGCGTTATGCCGACGTAGGCAAGGCGGCGTTCCTCGTTAAGCTCGTCGGGGTTAGAATAGACGGATATGCCCGGGAACACTCCCTCCTCCATTCCTGCTATGAACACAACAGGAAACTCGAGTCCCTTTGCGCTGTGGAGAGTCATCATAACGGTTGTGTCGGAGGTTTCGTCATAGTTGTCTATATCGGTTTGCAGAGAGATTTCCTCGAGGAACGCGGAAAGCGTAGCCTCGTCGCCGTACTCCTCCTCGAACTTGATGATATTAGACTTTAACTCCTCGATATTCTCTATGCGGACATCGGCGTTTTCTTTTTCAGCCTTGAGATAATTTTTGTAGTCGGTATGCTCTAAAATAAGCTCGTAAAGCTCAGCAAGGCTGTAGTCGCCGCTTTCGTGCGCTTCACGCAGACCGTCAACAAGCGAAACGAAATCCTTAAGCTTTGACGAGGCTCGTGACAGCTCGGTATAGTTTTCAGCATTTTTGATAACGTCGTACACGCTTATATTATTTACGACAGCTATCTCCCCTGCTCTATCCATCGTGGTCTTACCGATACCGCGCTTAGGCACGTTAATGATACGGTTAAGTCGCACGTTGTCGTGCGGGTTGTCGAGCACACGCAGGTAAGCGGTCATATCCTTAATTTCCTCGCGGTCGTAGAAGCGGTGACCGCCGATGATTCGGTGCGGAATACCGCTGCGCGAAAACGCGTTTTCTATCGCGTTCGACTGAGCGTTCATTCGGTAAAGAACGGCATAGTCGCTGAAATTTCTGCCGTCAGCTACGCCGTTTAGAATCTGCTGGGCTATATAGGACGCCTCCTCTCGCTCGGAGTAGGCGGTGTGGACGGTGATTTTCTCGCCGCTGTCGTTTTCCGTCCAAAGGGTTTTGCCCTTGCGGGCGGTGTTGTTTTCGATAACCTTGTTCGCGGCGTTCAGGATAGTTTTTGTACTTCTGTAGTTCTGCTCAAGGCGGATAACCTGAGCGTTCTTAAACTGTTTTTCAAACGAGAGAATGTTCTCAATCGTTGCGCCGCGGAATTTGTATATGCTCTGGTCGTCGTCGCCGACAACGCAGATATTACCGGACTTCGCAGCAAGCATCGAAACGAACTTGTACTGTACCTTGTTAGTGTCCTGATACTCGTCGACCATAATGTATTTGAAAAGATTCTGATAGTAGCTGAGCACGTCCTCGTTCTGCTCAAAAAGAAGAACGGTATTACACAGCATATCGTCAAAATCCATCGCGTCGGAGTTTTTGAGCTCCGACTGGTAAATCTGATAAATCTTTGCGATTTTCTCCTTACGGAAGTCGCCGTCAACCTTCTTGAGCATATCTTCGGGAGACTGCATCTTGTCCTTTGCCTTGGAAATCTCGGCAATTACGGACTTAACAGGAAGATGCTTTTCGTCAATATTCAACTGAGCCATAGCCTTTTTGATAAGGCTTTTCTGGTCAGCGGTGTCGTAAACCGTGAAGTGGCTCGAATATCCTATTCGGTCGCCGTAGCGGCGGAGAATTCGCGCACAGGTCGAATGGAATGTAGCAGCCCAAATCTCGTTGCCGCCCTCCGGAACAGCGTTACAGATTCGCTCCTTGAGCTCACCCGCGGCTTTATTAGTGAATGTGATAGCTAAAATCTGCCACGGCTGACACAGCCCGCTCTGTAAAATGTAGGCAATGCGGTTGACGAGCACGGTCGTCTTGCCAGAGCCTGCACCTGCAAGAATGAGAAGAGGTCCTTCGGTACAGAACACCGCCTTTTGCTGCATATTATTCATATGTGAAAAATTGTCTTTGATACCCATAAAATTACCCTTTATTGTAGATTATGTGGAATAGATTATACTAAACACTGATTAAAAAAGAGATAAGATTTCGGAGCAGGTTTTGTGTCAGACGAGTGCCATACCGCAGAAAGGCTGTCGTCTTTCGAGACAGGGCGCGATGTATGGCGCAAAATATGCCTGAAAGATATCCGTTTTTAATTAGTGTTTAGTATAAAGTATAGCACACAAAAAGAAAAGTCTCAACTTACAAAGTTGAGACTGTTAATTCTACTTTCGAATATTAGCCTATTGCCGCGTTTACAACCTTAATCATCTCGCTGTAGTCCTTAGCGACAATCATTGTGACGAAGTTGCCGCTCTGCGTAACACCGCAGTCCTTTACCATATCAAACTGCTCGGCACTGTAGGACGAATAGAGGCCGTAAATCGCATTGTAGCGATGCTCAAGATGGGTTTTTACCGACTCAGCGGCGGTGGAATCCACTGCCTCCACGAGAACAATCTCGACAGGCGCGGTGGACGCATCGGTGTTGATTTCAGCGGCGAACTGCTTGACATCGTCAGCGCTGATTTCGTAGTAAGTATTGAGGTCGGCTACGTCGGTTAGCTGGGTGAGGTTACTTGTCGCGTCCGAAAAACTTGAGTTAATATCACTAAGAACACTCGTAAGATCTGCCTCTTTAGCGGTACAACCCGAAAAATATGTAATAACCATAAGCGCGGCAAAAATTGTTGCCATAATCTTCTTCATATAATCACTCCGATTCCTAATCTAAACCTGTTTATTAATTATAGATATTCAGATATAAAAAGTCAATCGAATAATGATGGATAAAAGTGAGAGATTTAATGAAAAATTTGTGTATTATAATGAAAAACGCTATTGAAAGTATTCAAATAATATGTTACAATTGGCTCGCAACATAAATTCAATATTCTTTGCACTTGGTAGTGTGTTTTTTTATCTTTAATCGGATAAAAATGCATGCTCTACTTTTGACACACTATTGGTGCATAAAGTTGAATTTGTGTTGCAGCAATCAGAGCTTGCGTTTTTTGTGCGTGGCTTTGTCTGCGCACTTTTTATTTTGCGATAGAAATGAGGCAGAAATAATGTCAAAAAAATTTGGAGAGCACTTACGCGATCTGAGGAAAGGCGAAACCGACTACAGTCAAGAGGATATGGCAAAGATGCTGAATATTAATCGCAGCACCTATACATATTATGAAATAGGAAAGTCTGAGCCTAACTTTACTAATTTACGCAAAATTGCAACTATACTCGGTGTTGATTATAACAAAATGTTTGATTATGAGGAATAGCACATAAAAAAGGAAAAGGTATCCTCTTGGATACCTTTTCCTTTTGGCAACAAACGCAATTCTTGATACGGGTTGCAAGGGGTTGCAAATGGTTGCATTTTCGATTTTGTGGTTGCATTTGTGCAACCGGCAGATAAATGATGCAACCCCGTGACGGTTTTTCTATATATCAAAACATTTTCGCTGTTCATCCCACTCGATAAATATGCTTCCGACTTTGCCGCGCGGATGGTCTTTAATAATCAATTCGGTTGTATTACTGATATTATAACGATGTGCGATGCCAATACCTCTTTCGCAATCGTGGTCCCGATGCAACAGGGAAAGAAAGTCGAAATCTTTAAAACGAACCAGTTGCCGCGATCCAAACGGAGACTCAAACATAGATCCTATCGTAAGCAATTCCGGTCTATTGTTTGGATCGAAATCTCCGGAGTTCCGCGCCAATTTCCCACAAACGAAAATCGGTATGGAGCATTGTTTGGCAATACCTCTTAGTTTTTGACTGATGCTTTCATCCAATAATTCCAAATAGTCAATTACAACAAGCCGTACATTTTCTGTATTTTTAATTGTATCTTCTATCATTTGATCAGTTGGGCAAAATTCATCTACTACTAAAAGCCTATCTGCCAATAGACCAATATCCTGTATCCGCTTACACCACTGTTCTTTTGGTAGCTCCATAGTGAAGATGATTGCCGTTCCTCCGCTCATATCCGCCACAGATCTTGCAATTTGCATCGATAATGTAGTTGTTCCAAACCCTGGGTTTGCGAACAAGCCGTAAAGTCCGCTATGACTTGAAATCGTTCCGATTAAATCTTTTATGCTGTAATTATTCATCTCAAAGTATCCTCAAATGTTTGATGCCACTATTATAGCAAAAGGCATGGTATAAATGTGGTACATACCAGCGAAAAAAACAGAACCCAAATATTGTATCAATACTTGAGTTCTAATTTGGTCGAGGTGACATACCGTAATCTTTAGAAAACTCAGTTCTCGATTCTGAAATCGGTGCAAAGCTAAAAAGCGGAATAAATCCAACGGCGGGAAAATGCTCACGCAGGAGCATTTTCTTTTTCCGCCTTTC
>JAFLSK010000011.1:18324-44755 GCA_022510945.1 Ruminococcus sp. | reverse complement strand
CATTAAGGGTGTCTATGGTGTCCCTTAATTCGGCGGAGAGCTTTTCGGCGGTGACGGAGCCGTCGGCGATTTCAGCCTCTTTACCGACAAACTCCCAATCGCTCCACTGCTTATCCGCATAACTATATCTGCGCAGTTCTATTCCGTTGTCGCTGAATCTGTACTGCGCGGGTGCGGGTTGTTCGTTGTTGAATAACCACCAAGTGCTGATAAATATATACCGTGTATCATTATACACACAAGTGCACAATCTACTCGGGGTGATATTAGTGTCAAATGGGTTTGCTTCTGGGTTTGCTTCGCCTCCTAAACTGGTATAGCCAAGACTATCACTGAAAATTTTTGCGTATAAAGTACTGGAAAGTTTTGCACCGGTTACAGCTCCGTTTTCAATATTATTTTCCTTGACGCTGCCGTCCGCATTGTCTAACTTCGCTTTGAGTGCGTTATAGATTCCGCCGCTCTGAACAGCGCGGGGGCTATTCTCTACGGGCTCAGAATCCATACGGGTGCGGTCCGTTAAACCTGCTTCATATTCCTTAAGCTCCTCTAAATACTCGCGTTCCTTGTCAATAAGGTCGTTAAGATACTGCTCATGCTGCAAAAACTCGGAGTTTTCCTTGTTCTTGTATGCTTCGCCGAACTCTATCGACGTGTGCGCAACGAGCGACGTAATCGCGCTGTGGAACACAACGCCGCTGCTGTTGCTCGCCTTAATCTGCATTTTTAGGATACCGCTTTTGTAAATCTGGTCGTTCGTAACGTTCCACACGAGCTTCGTTCCGTTTTCGGTGGTCTCGCTGTCGAGCAAAAAGAAGTTAGTGGTGCCGTCGTCGAATTGGAGATACATTCTGTAGACAAGGCTGACGTCGGTTACGCCGTCGACAAAGAACTCCTTCGTTACGTTAAGGTTGTCGCCTGCGTGACCGATAAAAACCTCGTTTTCGGGGATAATAAATTTTCCGTTCTTTTTTATAGTAATCATATTTTCGCCTCCTACCTACCCCCGAAAAAAGAAAAGAAATTGCATAAAACTATGCAATTTCTTCTAAAAATTTTTTCAATTTTCAATGCACAATTCTCAATTATTATTTGTTATAAATTACAAAACCAAAAGACACCCCATTGATGGAGTGCCTTTCGGTGTTAGTAAAAATTGTTAGCACACAGAGCGAGTGTCAACACTTCCTTTGGCAAAATAAAAAATGCGCAGCTCAAAGCCGCGCACAAAAAACGCAAGCTCTGATTGCAGTTTTAATTAAACATTTTGCACCCAGAAAGTGTGTTTAAAGTAGAGCATGCATTTTTATCTAATTTAAAGATAAAAAAACACACCTTGGGGGCGAATAAAATATTTAATTAAAACTGCAAGTAAATTGTAACATATTATTTAAAGACTTTCAATAGTATTTTTTAATACATCAAAAAAGCACCTCGGCTGTGTTTTACAACATAACCGAGGTGATTTCATTTAGTTATTATATTTGCGGACTTATTTCTTTTTAAAGCCGTCCTTGAGTCCTACGCTGCGGTTGAACACGAGGTGCTCGGGCGAGCTGTCCTTGCTGTCTGCGCAGAAGTAGCCCTGTCGCATAAACTGGAAGCGGTCGCTGCTCTGTGCGTTTTTAAGCGAGTTTTCGACCTTACAGCCCTTTCTCACTACGAGAGACTCGGGGTTGATGAAGTCGAGGAAGTTACCGTCGCCCGAATCGGGGTCGGGAACTGTGAAGAGATTATCGTAGAGCCTGACCTCGGCGTCGAGACAATCCTTGGCGTTAACCCAATGGATAGTTCCGCGCACCTTCCTGCCGTCGGGCGTGTTACCGCCGCGGGTCTCGGGGTCGTACTCGGCGTAAACCTCGACCACGTTGCCGTTTTCGTCCTTTTTACAGCCTGTGCACTTCACGATATACGCGCTCTTGATACGCACCTCATTTCCGGGGTAGAGTCGCTGATACTTCTTAATCGGCTCTTCCATAAAATCGGTAGCCTCGATATAGAGCTCGTTCGAGAACGTCACCGTACGCGTGCCCATCTCGGGGTGGTTCGGGTGGTTTTCGACTTCGAACTGTTCGGTCTTATCCTCGGGATAGTTGGTGATAACAAGCTTTACGGGCTCCAAAACAGCCATAGCGCGGATTGCGCGCTCGTTGAGGTCGTCGCGCAGGCAGTGCTCGAGGAAGCTGTACTCCACCGTGGAATTGACCTTCGATACGCCTATCTGGTCGGTAAAGCTGCGGATAGACTCGGGCGTGTATCCGCGGCGGCGCAGGCCGCAGATAGTCGGCATACGCGGGTCGTCCCAGCCGCTGACGAAGTTTTCCTCAACAAGCTGGCGCAGCTTGCGCTTGCTCATAACGGTGTTGTTGATGCCGAGGCGCGCGAACTCAATCTGTCGCGGCTTGCACGGAGCGGAAATATTCGCAACAACCCAGTCGTAGAGCGGTCTGTGAGCCTCAAACTCAAGGGTACACAGCGAGTGCGTAATGCCCTCGAGCGCGTCCTCAATTGGGTGAGCGAAGTCGTACATAGGATAGATACACCACTGACCGCCCGTGCGGTGATGGTGCATATGATTGATTCGATAAATTACGGGGTCGCGCATATTGAAGTTGCCCGAAGCGAGGTCAATCTTCGCGCGCAGGGTCATCTTTCCGTCCTCGAACTCGCCCTCGCGCATACGGCGGAAGAGGTCGAGACTCTCTTCTATCGGCCTGTCGCGGTACGGAGATTTTGCGGGAGTAGAGAGGTCGCCGCGGTACTCGCGCATCTGCTCGCCCGTAAGCTCGCACACATACGCAAGACCTTTTTCGATGAGCTCGACGGCAAAGTCGTACATCTGCGGAAAATACTCGGACGCGTAGTAGAACCTGTCGTCCCAGTCGAAGCCGAGCCATTTTACGTCCTCTTTAATCGCGTCGACGTACTCCACGTCCTCCTTGGTCGGGTTCGTGTCATCCATACGCAGGTTGCAAAGTCCGCCAAACTTCTCCGCCGTGCCGAAGTTTACGCAGACAGCCTTTGCGTGGCCGATGTGGAGATAGCCGTTCGGCTCAGGCGGAAAGCGGGTATGTACCCTCTCGCCGTAGTAGTCGCCGCCCTCGGCGATGTCCTCGTCGATAAAGCGGTGTATAAAATTTTCACTTCTGATTTCGTCTGCCATAAGCAATTTCCATAGCCTTTCCGCCCACATATAATAATTTTTTAATTTTCCACAACCTCACCGTGGGCGGATAAGGCGTGTATGGAAATTAAGCCATCGCTCGTTGCCGCTTGCGGCAAACTGAGCGGGCAATATAAATCGAAAGAGGGAAAATGTGGAACACATTTTCCATAGCCTTTCCGCCCACATATAATAGTCTTTTAATTTTTCCACAACCTCACCGTGGGCGGATAAGGCGTGTATGGAAATTCTGCCATCGCTCGTTGCCGCTTGCGGCAAACTGAGCGGGCAATATAAATTTGTAATAGTGTGATTTTTCACACTATTACCTTCTGTTATGTTATTTATTATGCGTTAAGCTTTGCAAGTCCCGCTTCGAGTCTCTTGAGAGCCTCGTCTCTGCCGAGAATATCGAGAATTTCAATCGCGCCTCCGGGAGTTACCTTCTGGCCTGCAGCCGCGATACGAACGCCCCACATTACTGTGCCGTTCTTGAGCTCCTTTTCGAGAGCCATATTTATAAGACAGTCGTGGATAGCGTCCGCCGTCCACTCGCGCAGTGCCTTGAGCCTCTCGTAAGCCTCCTTTAAAAGCGCGGGAGAGTTTTCGAGATTAGTCTTGCTTTTCTTATTTATAAATAGGTCTGTATCGTACTCGGGAATCTCTGCAAAAAAGCGGATTTTCTCGGGGATGTCGATGAATTTTTCTGTTCTCTGCTTTAATATTCCCGTAAGCTTTGAGAAATCGACCTCGCTGTCACCGAACACTTCCTTATAATAAGGCATAGCGTGCTCGGTAAACTGCTCGTCGCTCATAGCCTTTATGTACTCGGCGTTAAACCACAAAAGCTTGTCGTAGTCGAACACCGCGGGGGACTTGGAGATACCCTCGATAAAGAAGCTCTGCTCGAGCTCCTTCATAGAAAAGACCTCCTGATTATCCTTCGGACACCAGCCCAAAAGCGCGATGTAGTTGATAATCGCCTCGGGTAGGTAGCCCTCCTTCACTAAGTCCTCAAAGCCCGTCGAACCGTGGCGCTTGCTGAGTTTTGAGACGGAGCCGTCCTCGTTCTTGCCCATAATAAGCGGCAGGTGAACGTAGGTCGGAATCTCCCAGCCGAACGCGTCATAGAGCAGGTTGTACTTCGGCGTGGAGCTGAGGTACTCGCTGCCGCGGACAACGTGGGTGATACCCATTGTGTGATCGTCGATTACGTTGGCGAAGTTGTAGGTCGGGTAGCCGTCTGTCTTGATAAGAATCTGGTCTTGCAACTCGCTGTTGTCGACCGTGATTTCACCAAAAACAGCGTCTTTGAATGTTGTCTTGCCGTCAAGCGGCATTTTCTGACGAATAACGTAGGGAGTACCTGCGCTGAGCTTTTCGTCGATTTCCTGCTGCGAAAGGTCGCGGCAGTGGCGGTCGTAGCCGCCGAAGTCGGAGCCCTCGGAGAGCTTTTCGAGCCTCTCTTTGGAGCAGAAGCAACGGTAAGCCTTGCCTTCGTTTACAAGCTGCTCGGCGTAAGGGAGATACATATCCTTGCGCTCGCTCTGTACATACGGGCCGAAGTCGCCGCCCTTGTCGGGACCTTCGTCGTGGATGATACCCGCTGTGCGCAGTGTGTTGTAGATAACGTCAACCGCGCCCTCGACATAGCGTTCGCGGTCGGTGTCCTCGATACGGAGCACAAACGTGCCGCCCTGCGACTTTGCTATTAAGTATTCGTAAAGCGCCGTGCGGAGATTTCCAACGTGCATAAAGCCTGTCGGCGACGGTGCGTAGCGTGTGCGTACTGTTTTGATTACCATAAAATCACTCAATTCGTTGTATAATTTTGCTATATAATCGGGAGCCGCATTTAGCCTTCCCTGTCATTCTTTTCGACCGTAAAGTTGCTGATTTTGATATTAGGCTCGCTGTCGTTTTTCTTCCTTTCGCCGGCGTTCTCCTGCTCGATATTGCTCTTGTAAACCATATCGCCGATAAAGCAGCCGAGCATACCGACTATAAGGTAGATGAAAACGTAAATTATCCAGTGGTAGTAGTGGCTGTAGATGAGCACGCTGCCGATGTAGATTATCGGCGCAATCAACGGAAATGTAAAATCGACCCCGTGCCTCCACGAGTACACGAGCCCCGACACGAGGGCAGTCGCGGGAAAAAGAAACTGGTACTCTATCGCGTCGTATCTGTAGTTTTCGCCCTGAAAGAAAATCGGCAGAACAAGGTACATTGCCGCGAATATTAGCGCGAACGGTAAGTAACGCTTTGCTAAATTTATCATCTAATGGTATCTCCTATTTAACGTCGGGCATCATTCGCGCAAAAGTGAGCAGGTCGCGCAGGGTTCCGCTTTGGAAAGCAGAGATGTCCTTGTCCTCTTTGTTGATGAGACAGTCGGTCACGAGGTAGCTCAATATACCGAGAGAGCCGCTCGAGAGAATATCCTCGTCGACATCGTTGCCTATCATCAGGCACTGTTCGGGCTCTGCGTTCAGCTTGTCCATAATCTCCTTGAAATATGCGGGATTCGGCTTGCAGGAGCCGCAATTTTCATATGTGGTGACGAGAACAAAGTCGTCCTTGCTCACACCCGCCCAGGTGAGACGGTTGTTGGTCGCAACCGCGGGGAACAGAGGATTAGTCGCCGCGACGAGGCGGTAGCCCTTGCTTTTGAGCACCTTGATTGTTTCGGGGACGTTCGGATTGTACTTGCACACGCTCTTGCACTCGTTGAACTCGTTTGTATAGAAATTGTCGAAGTCCTTGATATAATCGAGCACACGCGCTCCGCACAGTTTGGCGAAAACCTTCCAGAACACGTTGATGTTCGGCTCGGTGCCGTCGTTTTTAATCATTGCGCCCGTAGCCTTCCACACGGACTTAATGAGCGTTTCGGCTTCTAAGCCGAGCACGGGACAGAAGCGCTTGCTGAGCTCTGTGAAGTATATTTTTATGAACTCGTCCTGATTCATCGGGAGCATCGTTCCGTCTAAATCAAAGAATATGTATTTTATCATTTAATCACCTTATTGTATGTTGTTTCCGATTTTTCTCGGCTAATTATCATTATACCATAAACGCAAAGCTCAACGCTTCAGAGTTTACTGACTTTTATTATACCCCAACAAAATACAGTTTGCAAGAATTTCAAATATATAATATAATAAAATATAGATTTTTTGTACTATTTCTGAGGTGAATATTTATGAAAATTGTGCTCACCGACGCGCAGACCGTCACGCAGGGCGACCTATCTCTCGAGCCGCTTAAGGAATTCGGCGAGGTCGAGGTAAATCTTCTCACGCCGTACGAAAACATTGCCGAGGCGGTAAAGGACGCGGACGCGATAATCTGCAACAAAACTCCGCTCAACGCCGACACGCTCCGACTTGCGACTCACCTGAAATACATCGGTCTGTTCGCGACGGGCTACAATAACATCGACATCGACTACTGCTCACAGCACGGTATTACCGTATGCAACGCGGGCTCATACAGCACGAACGCCGTGTGTCAGCATACCTTCGCGCTGATTTTAGAGTGCCTTAACCGCGTGGGTGACTACAGCCGTTTTGTCGCCGACGGCAACTGGAAGAACAGCACTACGTTTTCGCCGTTTGTTTTTCCGCTCAGCGAAATCGCGGGAAAAACACTCGGCATTGTCGGCTACGGTAAAATCGGCGAGGCTGTCGGCAGGGTTGCGAAGGCTTTCGGGATGAACGTGCTCGCGCATAAACGCAACCCGAGCAACAGCGCGGACGTTACGTTCGTCAATCTCGATACGCTGCTCGAAAAGAGCGACATTGTTTCCGTTCACTGTCCGCTAAACGACGACTCCTACAGAATGTTCGACGAGAACGCCTTTGCAAAAATGAGGGACGGAGCAATATTTATAAACACCGCGCGCGGCGGTATTATGGACGAAAACGCCGTGCTCGGCGCACTCAGGAGCGGCAAGCTCAGCTACGCCGCTATCGACGTGCTCGAAACGGAGCCTATGGCTAAAGACTGCGTGCTCTGCGGCGAGGCAAACTGTATTATCACTCCGCACATCGCGTGGGCTCCGATGGAAACCCGCGAGAGACTTATGGGCGTAGTGTGCGACAATCTGCGCTCGTTTATAAACGGAACGCCGAAAAATGTGGTTAACCAACCCGCGAAAAGTTGAAATCGTCCCGTCAATGTGCTAAAATAACCACACAGGAGGTGCGATATGAAAAAATTTATAACAGCAGCCGCTGCGGCGTTAGTCGCACTGTTCCTTGCTGCGTGTAACACTCAGGCTCCTGAGCCCACCGAGCCTACTCAGACACAAACACAGACAGAACAAACCTCCACCACGACTACGAAAAAGACGAAGAACCCAGCGTTCGAAGAGGTCAAGGTGCAGGAGGAAAGCATCAGCAAAGTCGACATCACAAAGAATAATCCCACAAAACCCGAGGCTACCGAGGAAAGCGAGGAAACCACGCCTACCACTCCGGCAACTATGCCTCCTACTCAAGGAGTGACCAAGCCGGGCAGGACGATTGTCGTAACTACCGTCAAGGGCAGCTTAACTTCAACAGACCTCGACTTTATCTACGGCAGCGAGACGATAAAGCTTAACGAAAAGGTTGAGGACGTTTTTAAAAAGTTAGGCGACGATTCCTACGAAAAGCCCTCAAAAAAAACAAATTCCTATGAGTTTGATGATTTTACGCTTTACTCCTACGTTGAGGAAGGCGTCGAGCGTGTCGACAAGATTGTCGTATCCGACAACGACTACTCTACTGCAAAGGGCGCAAAAATCGGAATGTACGCGTCTCGCCTGCGCCGTGAATACGGCGACGCTAATAAAATGACCGACTCCCAGTACGTCTTTGGCAGCGGCACCAAAAGCCTCATTTTCACCTACGAGGACAACATCGTCACGGGTATAATCTACAAGCTCGACCACTGAGTGAATAATTTTTAAAAAAGTATTGAAATAAAAAGCTAAATATGTTATTATATCATACGGACTTGTTCCGTATGTCGTGCTGGTATAGCTCAGGCGGCAGAGCGCATCCTTGGTAAGGATGAGGTCGGCAGTTCGAGCCTGCCTATCAGCTCCATAAAGAAAACCGCATTGTAAAGCCATTTTTCGGTGTTTTACCGTGCGGTTTTTATTTTTCTATATTTGAATATAAAGAGTTTTTGTTGTTTATTTGTTGTTTATTGCCCTTTATTTTGGGTTTTATAGCTTAATCCCCGTGTACTCTGTAAACAGTTTCGGGCTGATGTAGTAGGTGTATTTACTGCCGCTGATTTTAACGGCTGTTCCAATCGGCAAAGCGTTATGTTGCATTGCAACCCTCACGAATTGCGGACTTTTTCCCATTAGCTCCGCCGCTTCCTGCACGGTTATTCTTTTTCGGCTGTTATCTGTCAACTGTTCGGGCGACACGTTCAGAGCGTCGGCTATTTTTGCAAGAGCTTTTTTGCTCGGCTTATTCTTGCCCGATAGATATTGGCTAACGCCCGACTTTGAAAGTCCCGTTAATCGGACAATATCAGCTTGCGTCAATTTCTTTTCTTTCATCAACTGTTTAACTTTTAATACGAACATTTGCTTATCTCCTTATTGTTTATTTGCAGCTCTATTGTAACAGCGACGGGCGATAATAAGCAATAGGGAAAAAATAGCAGCGGTTAGCCCGCTGCTTGAAGTGGTTTAAGTTCGCCGTCTACAATATGAAGGTTCTGCACCTGATTAGCGTAAAACTCTGCGTAATCGCGTATTGTCATTAGCGTAAAATTTATATTGTCTTGTCTGCAGGCGGAGTTCGTTTCGCTGTAGTCCATTATGTAATCAATCAATACATCACTTAACGATTGAAGGCGCAAAAAAGCACTTTCAATATCGAATAAGTCTTTTAGACTATCAGTTATAAAAACGTCTTTTTTGTTTTCCATTGTGTTTTACCTCACTTTTTAAATTATACGTCTTGTATTATACTTTGCGTTGATTATTCGGTTAATCCCTGTGGTTCGACTTTCCCTGCTGTAGCCCCTTTTACTGTTCCTTATTCGTTTAAACTCCTACTATAGCAGGGCGGTTTTGTGTTAATTTTGTTCTGCTTTTTGTACCGATTATTTTATAGGATTGATTTACATATTGACACCTCTTTAAAATCGTTGTATTATATTTATAACCCCTTTCGGGGTGGGTAGCTCTAAGAGCCACCCACACGCTCAATCAAGCTTTTGATTGAGGGAGCTATCAAGGTTTGACGTTCCGAGTAGCTCAAGGACTTTTGGGAGAAGCTTATTAAGTTGGTCGCACAACTTAATGAGCTTTTTTTATACCACGCTAAAGCGGCGGCTTGTGGTCGGCTTTATGTACTGATTATACAAGTCAAGGTGCGTTTTCTTGAAAGCGGCGGTATCAAAGCGATTGCTTACAACGGGTATAAACCTGATTTTGAATGTGCCTGCTTTCATTTCCTCGACGTTCTGAGCTGTCAAAACTGCCTTTAATTCGTCCTGAATGGCTGTGATCTCCTCTTTCAGCTCCTCGGCTTTCGTCTGTAGCCTTTTCAGCCTGCGAACCTTTGCGGTTAATTCGTTTGTACTCATTTGATTTTCTCCTTTGTTTCTTTATTTGGGCGGTTTATCCGCCGCCCTCGGCTTGGTTGAGCTGCCTGCCTTGCCCTGTCTTATACTCTGTCGGGTGTATCGTAATCGCAGGATAACGGATTGTTTTATCGTGGGTATCTCTCCCTCATCACAGTTATTATTATACACTGTACCCAGTACAAAATCAATAGGCAAAATAGCCAAATGTACCCAGTGTAATTTGTGCATTTTGTACACTGGACACAGTACAGTTTTTGTGTTATAATCATATCGTAAAGGAACGGCGGCGGTTGTTCTGCACCCCTCGAAAGGGGGTGATATGTATGACGGAAACAGTATTATTGATTGTTTTATTAGTAACACTCGCAGAAGTCATTAGATACATAAAAAAATAACCGCCCTGTGTTCGCACCACAAGGCGGTTAAATAAAATAATTGCCTGCGGAACAGCTAAAGCCGTTCCTTTCACCTAAATATTAGCACAATAATAGTTCAATGTCAATAGAGCAGGAGCGTAAATATATGGCAGTAAATAAATATACCGAAGCTCGCAAGAGGGCAAACGAAAAGTATAATGCAAAGACTTACGAAGAGATTAAAGTGAGGGTTTACAAAGGCGAAAAAGCTAACATTAAGGCACACGCAGAAAGCAAAGGCGAGAGCCTTAACGGCTTTATAAACCGTGCTATTGATGAAACTATGCAGCGTGATATGCGGGAGTAAAATATAATGGAGTATGCAGAAGATACAGCGGAATAACACCGCTGCATTGACGTAAAATAATATATCAAGCATTACGGAGGTTTATGTTATGAGCAATAAAGAGTTAGCAATTCAGCTTATCAATCAAATACCCGATTACAAGATCGGCTATGTTCTTGCTTATTTGCAGGGGTTAAGCGCTGATGAAGCGGCGGACGACGAATTTTGCGCTAAGCTCCTTGAAGATTATCAGAACAGCACAGACAAGGGAGAGTTTGTGAGCTTCGAGGAAGCTGTCAAAATGTGCGAGGTAGATATAAATGCAGTACAGAATTGAGATTGACAAGCGAGCAATCAAATTTATATCTAAGCAGCCAAAGCCGCAAAGAGAGCGTATTTTTAAAGCAATCTATCAATTCCCAATGCAGGCGATATAAAAGCTATGAGGGGCAACGAGGGCTTTTTTAGGCTTCGTGTCGGCGATTATAGGATACTTTATACGGTTGATAATTATGTTTTAATTGTCCGTGTAATTGAGGTCGGCAATCGTGGCGACATTTACAAATAAGATAATTTAGTACAAAGAAGTAACCGCCTTGTAGCGTCACTACAGGGCGGCTTATAGTACGTCGGAGATAGATTTATATATATGGTTAAAACAGTAATTTTAGGGCAATACAGAGAAATTTATCACAATGACGAATTGCCGAGCATTTTTGATAATATTTCAGATGTTCCGCACCCTGATAAAGAAAAAATACTTGTCTTTATGAAGTCAGCTGATGTTAAGGGTGTTTCTCCTGCTATTCTTACAGACGTTATAAGCGGAGAAAGAATAAAAGGTGAATTATGCTTTTTGGCAAGCGGTAATTATAATTGGCGTTCTGATATAACGTACTATTTTGAAAAATACAACTTAAAACTACCTGATGATTTTGTTGAAAGGTGTGTAAAATAATGTCAGTACCGATTTCGGATTGCCCTTGTTGCAAACATTGTGTAGGATCGAAAGATATAAGCGTTCCGCTGACTTGCGGAGCTTTTCCCGACGGAATACCATTTGATTATCTTTTCGGAAAAGTTGATGTAAAGAGCTTGAACGAATGTAACAACGGGATAGGTTATGAGGAATGAGGATTAAAAATGGTAAAGATATTTAATATTGCCTTGCGTGGTAAAACGATCAGTTGTGACTATTTGCCCGAAGATAGTACACTTAAAGGACACATAGAAGTAAATACCGAAACAGGGGAAATAGAAACAGTAGTTTATTCAAAATATAAATACGCAAAGGAAACTTACGCAAGTTTTGCAAAACGTAAACTAATAGACGTTTACAAAGACGGCGAACCGTTCCCCGATCAGGCTGTTTCTATGTGGTATTGAGTACAAGGAAAAATGTGATTGAGTTGTATTCCCTTTAACTATTTAAGTATTTATTAATTTTAACAAAGGAGACTTTTAACTATGCCAATTAAATTTACTGATAAACATATCTGCGAAAAATGTAATACCATATTTGAATGGAATTACTTTGAAATAATACGAAATAAATTGAGTGATCCTATTTATTTTGTCGATACACAACCTGTTGATAAGTGCTATGTAAGAGAATTTAGAAAAAAAGATAGTAACATTTATGAGGTTGTTGTATTTTGCCCAAAGTGTGGACGAGAAAACAAATTTGAATATAAAACCAAATGACAAAACCCCATACTTGCCCGTAATTGGCTTGTATGGGGTTTTGCTTATTTGGTAGGGTAAATTCTTGTTTGTAGTTAAAGACTTTAAAAGGGAATGTTTGAGCGATTATAAACAGCGTGTCCATAAATGGCTTTATTTTGCCTTGTATGCGATTTTTAGGTTAAAACATATCGTTACATTGTTTTGAGCTAAAACGCGAAAACAAGCTAATTTACGGCGTATATAAGTTGCGTTGTCGCCTACCTGCGGTTATATTGCAATATTTTCCCATTTCTCCCACCCTAAAAAGAGGTAAATCAGCACTTTTGGCAGTCTAAAAAAAGTGACATTTGTTACACCCTAAAAAAGGGGACTATATAGCCCTTTTAGCTGTCCTAAAATACAACGAAAGAACAATGCGGCAAAATAGAGGCAAAAGTGCGGCAAAAAACAAGTTCATTGTCAGATTTGTCAGCCCCTAAAAAAGCGAAAAAACAATGCAACAAAATTACTACAAAATTACTACAAAAAACCGCCAAAAAATAAACATCTCCGCAGATTTCGCACTCCCTAAAAAGAGGAAAGAGCAACACGACAAAAACACGACAAAATTACGACACAAAATAGACACAAAATAGACACAAAAAACAAGTGTATTCGGAGATTTCGGAGTCCCTAAAAAAGATACGGTATCCCGAGATTTCCGAGTCCCTAAAAAGGGAGTTGTATCCTTCATTTTCTTAGTCCCTAAAAAGGAGATTAAAAGTATTCGGACAAATCGGACACCCTAAAAAAGGGGAAACATTTACACATTTTACACACCCTAAAAAAGGGAGAAAAAGAAGGTAAAGTTTGTAATGCCCTAAAAGAGGGTATTCCGACATTTCCGACACCCTAAAAAAGGGAAAGAAAATGTTGGGATATAAAATCTATCTTCCATTTTTTTCGTCCTAAAAAAGAGAAGAAAAGCCCGTAACCTCTGCTAAGAGATTACGAGCTTCCAAAAACAACCGAAAACAAGCGGTCGGTTAATAAGCTGTTTTAGTGAATAGCTTTCACTTGGCTCTTGCAAATCTGCAATAAGTTTATAGTCAATCTTATTGCAAATCTGCAATAAGGTTATAGCGGGGTTATTGCAAATATGTAATAAGCGTGTTTTCTAAAATGGGATTTACCTTATTGCAAATCTGCAAGAGAATATAATATATATACCATATACCCCTATTTATTTTTACTCTTTGGTGTGTCTGCCCCATTTCATCATTGACCCCGTTCGTTCGTTGGAATTAAGCTCAAAATCTGTGCCGTTCCACCTTTGCCACCGATCCGAAAACTTATAGACCGTTTTTTCTCTTGTTGTGTAACCGCCTTTAACCTGTATTATAAAGCCTTTTTTAATAAGAGCGTCCCTATCTCTGTAAAATTGGTTATCATTTGAATAAAGTCCGTATTTCTTTTTGTAAATACTCCTGTTAAAGTAAAATTCATTTACGTTATTGTCGGGGTGTTTCGCCTTTGTTGAGGGGTTATATTCGTGTTGCATACAAATCAACAAAAGCTTTTGATTATTTGTAAGACTTAAAAAAGCAGGCGAAAATACCATATCGTCGTACAACTTACTAAAGCGATTTTTATTCGGATTTGTTGTCAACCACGTCGGCACAGAATATATATTTTTCTTTCCCACAATTCTACCGCCTTTTTTGTTTTCTAAGCTGTTGCATAGCTTAACTTAATAACCCTATATTCTTTAAGTGCTGTCGCAATGCCTTAACTGTAGAGAATGTCTGAATAGCCCTTTTATCCTGCGTGGATAGGAAGCTCACCGCTTCATCAGCAGTAAGCGGCAAATAATAGCCGTGTGATGTGTCGGAAAGTATGTAATTCTCTAAGCCGTCCACCTCTCGCCATTGACGGCGGCAACTCTGAATTTCAGCCGTTAGATTTCGGCTGTTTTTATTTGTCGGGGCTTGTCCTAACAGCTTTAACATTTCCTTTACCTTGATACCGTTAGCAGCTCCGATATTGCCGTTAGCGTGTAGTAATTCGGTAATTCTGTTTGTCATTCTTGTACCCTCCGTTGTATTACATAATCGGACTTATTTTTAGCTTTGCAGAAGTGTCCGTTACTGAAAATTTTTCCGCTGTCGGGTTTTTTAGGTATTCTATAAGCTCGTCAAAGTCGATTAGTAGTTTTTTTCCTGCCATTACGCGAGAAATAACGCCGTCATTCGCAAGCTGCCTTATACGGTATTCTTTGATAGCGGTTTTAGGATCGGCTTTCTTGATTTCTTCCGCGGCGTCGTGCACTGTTCTCATTCGGGGCGGTGTAGTTGTTTTATCCATTAGCTTCACCTCCCTTTATGGCGGCTTTGCTTTCTGCAATGCTTTCGATAATACCGAATATCTCGGCTTTTTCGCTCTCGGGTAATTCTTTACGCATTTTTCTTGTCATTGTGGGTTCGCTAACTTTTAAAGCGTCCGCAACCTCCCATAAATAAACACCCTTGTTTTTTGCTTGCTGTCTAATGTCTTTGTTTGCCATTTTTGTAAACTCCTTTACTTTAAAATAATTTATTGACATTATCATCATCAAGTGTTAATATAAGATTATGATGATTTCCACATTTGCTATTTTAATGTGGAGTTTATCAGAAGTCAAGCTAAATTCCACAATAACTTTTATTTGTGGAATATTTGCTGCTTTTTAGAAAGTGAGGGCTTAAAATGTCGGTTAATGACAACATAAAGAAAATGCGTAAAGAAAAAGGGTACACGCAAGTACAATTAGCGGATTTGTTATTTTGTAATAGGCAAAAAATAGCCGATTGGGAACGTGGAAAAACTTCCCCGTCCGTTGACGATTTAGTGAATTTATCAAAAGTCTTTGAAGTTTCGACCGATTATATTTTAGGCCTAACAGACGCAAAAACAGACGATTATGACAAACAATTTGTCTGTGATTATACGGGGTTAAGCGAAAACTTTATCAGTGACTTTTTATATGAGGGTTTAGATATAAGAAATTACCTATTGCATTTTTTAAACTCAATAGGTAATTCAGAGGATTTATCAAATGCTTTTGATAGTATGCTATGGTATTTAAACGACTACATAACCGCTGTTGAAAAATTAAAAGCCATATATAGCGAAACTAAAAATAAAACGTTTGAGGAATTTGTAACCGATACAAATACACAGTTAGCAATATCAAAAGCTAATGATGAAAAGGATATTAGTAAATTTAGGCTCGAGGATTTATTTAAACGTATTATACAAATATACAGCGGCGAAAATGATATTATTGATTTTTCGTTCTTAAAACAACGAGGTTGAATATGGCAACGATACAGAAACGCAAGAATAGTTATTTGATTACCGTATCATTAGGTTATGACAGCAACGGCAAGCAGATCCGCCGTACAATGACTTGGAAGCCTGAAAGGGGTATGACAAAAAGGCAAATAAAAGAAGAGTTAGATCGGCAAAAGGTTCTTTTTGAACAGCAATGCCGAAACGGACAAGCTGCTATAGACAACAGAATAAAACTCGACGATTATATATCCATTTATTTTGAGAACGCTAAAAACACACTATCTGAATACAATTACAAACATTATCAAAATATCGTAAAAAACTATATTTCGCCTGCTTTAGGACATTTAAAGCTAAAGGACATAACACCTTTACATATTCAAAAATTTGTTAATCAACTACAGGAAATACAGACTAACACTAAAACAGGTAAACTCGCACCTGCAACCGTTCGCAGATATTACACTGTTGCACAATCCATTTTCCATAGTGCATACAAATTAGGTATTATAGGCATTAACCCTGCGGACGGCGACAGGATCACCCTCCCAAAATTAGAGGAGGAAAAGACCGAAATATTCAATACAACGGAATTACAACAAGTTATGCAGGCATTAGAAAACGAGCCGCTGCAGTTTAAAGTCTTAATACACTTAGCTGTAATAACAGGTTGCAGACGCGGAGAGCTTGTAGGTCTTAAATGGAGCGACATAAACTTTACAACGAGGGTTTTAACCGTTCAGCGAAGTAATTACAAAGTAACAGGACAGCCCATTCAGAGCAAGGAAACAAAAACGGGCAAAAGGCGTTATATAACAATACCTCCGTATTGCGTTAAGCTCCTGAGAAAATACAGAGCCGAGCAATCAAAGCACAGATTATTGTTAGGCGATAGTTGGCAGGGCGAAAATTGGGTATTTATACAAGCAGACGGACAGCCAATGTACCCGTCAACGCCTACACTACAGTTTAGTAAATTCCTAAAACGCAACGGAATATCTCACAAGAAATTTCACGCTTTACGCCACACCTCAGCTACATTGCTGTTAAGCAACGGTACAAATATAAAGAACGTAGCAAGCCGATTAGGTCATACTCAGCTAAAAACAACGGATAGATATGTACACGCTGTCGAGGAAGAGGACAGAAAAGCAGCAGAAACATTTGAATTGCAGTTCAGTAAAGAACCGAAAAGAGCATAAAAAGCAGCGACTTAATTAGTCGCTGCCTTTTTGTTGGTTGCTGTTCTTTTGTTGTTTATTTGTTGTTTGTTTTTACAACGATTTGCAAAGAATTACAAAAATTACAAAATGATAAAGGGTAAAAATCGCATATTAAAGCCATTTGTTTTGAAACACTAAAAACTACAAAAAATAAAAATAGGCATTGGTAAGGATGAGGTCGGCAGTTCGAGCCTGCCTATCAGCTCCATAGAAACGAGGTACTCACCCGAGTACCTCGTTTTTATTATTCAAACAAAGAGTTGATAGGCAGGCTCGAAGGCGACTGTGCCGAGCTTCAAGCGTTAGCGATGAAGCGAAGGTAAAAACGCTCCGGGGGAGCGTTTTTAAGGAGAGCGTTGATGAAACTTTACCTCTCCCACACGTCCCAACAAGCGAGGTAGGTGTTGTTTTCCTAATTCCACCTCGCCTATCAGCTCCATAGAAACGAGGTACTCACCCGAGTACCTCGTTTTTATTATTCAAACAAAGAGTTGATAGGCAGGCTCGAAGGCGACTGTACCGAGCTTCAAGCGTTAGCGACGAAACGCTTGCGAAAAACCAATGCTTACTATGAATAAAAACACAAAACCTCGGAATTTGACTGCAAAGCAGCTTTCCGAGGTTTTATTCAGCTTTTACATAGACCGCCGATTACTTTTCCTTCTTCTTATTAACAAAAATACATATAGGGCGACGAGGATGACCGGTATCACCACATAGGAAATTTTTTCTAAGAAAATTCTGGTTTGGGATGTTTTGTCAATTTCCATCGTGTTATTCTGCGTCGGAGTATCAACGTCCGTTTTGGCATCTTCGTCATACACTCTCTCGCAGAAAACAACGTACCTGTATGTGCTCGCCCAGTAAGGATGGCAGGTAATAAGGGTCACCATATCCTTATTTTTTTGGATAAAAATTTTTTGTATATCGTCGGGGGAAATAACCTGAATATCCGTAACCGCGTACGAAAGGGTTTCCCAGAAGTTTTCAATATACACCTTGTCTCCAAGCTGCAATTGCTCTATATCTAAAAAATATCTCGCGCCGCTCCAGCCCCTGTGTCCTGCCAGAACGCAGTTCGTGTTTTTGCCTCCGATAGGCATTGAGGTCTCGCCGAGCTGAGCCGCACCCATAGACATATTATTCCGCGAAGCGCCGAGGAAAATGGGCATTTCAAGATTTCCCATTTTCGGAACCCTGAGCGCTCCCACGGCTCCGCTGTTTATTCCAAATTCAGACAGATTTATGCTCGACTGCTCATAGGCCCACGCGTCGCACAAGCCCTCCTGATGATTTTTGTAAATGTCGGCATTATACATCTTCATTTCTTTATACAGCTTTTTGAGGGACTTTGAATTGCCGCCTTTTTCTGACGAAGAATTCTGATTTTCGGTAAAGCTTCTTTTGCTGTTTTCAAAATTCTTTACACATACCGCCGAGTTGTGCTCGGACATATACCCCGACAAAAGCGGATATATAAAGATGACTACGCCGAACAAAAACACAGCCGCAGTGAGAACATACGCAAAGAAGCGCACAATTTTTTTACCCATCGCCTTTTCTCTTTCTAACCTGTTTTCCTATCAGTGTGATAATATAATATAATATAAGAATGCCTGCCATTACACCGCCGCCGATAATGATGGCGGACATATATTCCTCATACCAAGTGCTTTCCGTCCTCTTTGTAGCCTGTCTTGCATTTTCCTCCTCATCGTAAGGAACTCTTTTTCCGCGGACAAGCAGGCGGTGCGTATTAATTCCGTAAGGAGTGCAGGTAACAAGGGTTACATAATCCTTATTTGGCTCGATTTTTAAATCCGAAGTATCAGAGGGCAAAACCACCTTGATTTGGTCAACCTCATACGCAAGTTTGAGGTTGAGGGTATAAATATAAAACTTATCGCCCTTCTCGAGTTTGTCAATATCGGTAAAAAGCTTCGAGGTTGAATATCCCGTATGTCCGGTTAAAACGGAATGGGTTCCCTTTCCGCCTATCGGCAGAGATGTGCCTCGCATATGGCCGATACCCTTGCTTAAAACCTCGTCGCTTGTGCCGTGGTAGACGGGATATTTTATGTCGATAGCGGGAACTTCCAAGCACGCCATTACCGGAGTTCCTTTGATTTTCAGTAGATTATAGTAATCGTCGTCCGCTTTTGTTTCTTTTCCGAAAGGGTCTCCTATATTAACACTGCCCAACAAACCCTTGTTATATTCTCTTGCCTCTTTAAGCGCTTGTTCACATTCTTCATCGCTTAGATTTGATACTAAATTCAGATAGGTCTGTAATTCACTGCTTGAATTTAAGCCGTTGAGAAAATTGCTTATAAACGGATAGCCTGCGATAATTATCCCTATCATCAGCACTACGATAAAAATGATAGCTTTTAAACCCTTACTCATTTTGTCTGCCTTTCAAAATTATATGATTAATCCGTTTTAGCCTCAGCTTTTTTCTTTTTGCGCTTTGAGAGTACAATTCTTACAACAACAAAGATAGCGATTACGGACACAAGCGCAATCGCGCCCATAAGCAACGCCCTTTTATACTCGTACATCCATGTACTTTCAACGGTTTCGGTCTGCGCAACAACTTCCTCTGCTTTTTCGTAGGGAATTCTTTCTCCTCTTACAAGCAGGCGGTGCGAATTGATTCCGTAGGGAGTACAGGTAAGCAAGGTTACATAATCTTTATCCTTCCTGATTCTCAAATCATCCGTTTCGGTGGGAAGAACAACCTTAATCTGGTCAACCTCGTAGGCGAGGGTTTTGTTTAAAACATGGATAAAAAACACATCGCCCTTGACGAGCTTGTCCAAATCGGTAAACAGCGACGCGTTCGAAACTCCCGTATGACCTGTTATGACGGCGTGGGTCGTCTTGCCTCCTACGGGAAGAGATGTGTTTTGAAGGTGACCTGCTCCTTTTAAGAGGACGGACTGGCTTGTTCCGTGGAAAATCGGCATTTTTACTTTTATTTTGGGGATTTCTACGGTAGCTATTACCGAGTCGCCGTTTAAATTCAGAAGCTCCTCATACTTTACGTCGACCTTGGGTATAAAGTTCGGGTCGAACGGGTCGGTAAGAATTATCGAGCCTAATAAATTTTTATTATATACTTTCGCGTCATCGAGTGCTTTTTTTATTGTCTCAGGATTTGCTCTTTCAACGACTTCCTCCTGCTGCTTAATCTCGCTGCTGTGGTTCAGGCTCATAAGATAGTTGCTTATGAACGGGTAGGAAGCCAAAGAAATACCTGCAAGTAAAATAAAAACACCGATTACTCCTATTAATACTTTTTTCACGTCGGATTTCCTTTCAGGTTACTGGCCGAGCCGATAAACTCAAATCAGTCGTAATGGAAATATACAATAAAAATGTATCAGAAAACTCGTAATAAACTTCTGGGAGAACAGATTGCTCTGTTCTCCCATAGTATTTTTATTAATTTACAAGAAAGTTTATAAATTACTTAGATGTTCTCTTCTTGCGAAGGAGTGAGAACATAATGATGGAACCTGCAATTACGATTCCGCCGCCGATTGTGAAGGCAAGAAGTCCTGCGCCACCGGTCTGGGGAAGGTCGAACTGCTCAAATACGTTGTTAATCTCGAACTCGAAGATACCTGCTTTGCCTTCGGCATTAGCCTTAAGAACAGAGCCGTTAGCTGTTGCGCTTACTTCGCCGCTGAGCTTATCGTTGTTATCTTTTCCTGCTTTTACATCGAGTGTAACGTCGCCCTCAAGCTTGCTGTAGCCGCTGACAGTCTTTTCCTCGGTGAGGGTATAGATGCCGTCCTTAAGGCCCTTTACTAAAAGTGAGCCGTTGGAAGCAGGGTTGAGAGCCTCTGTAACTACATATTCCTTCTGATTCTCAGAATCGATAGGAAGCTTAATTACTTTGATTGTCTTCTCGTCGACTGTCTTTTCCTGTACAAACTTTTTAAAGTCATCGCCTAAAACAATATACTTACCATCTTCAAGCTTAACGAACTCAAGCTTGCCTTCTGCATTCTTTATGCTGAACTCAACGTCTGATGCATCCGGCTTTTGAGCGCCGTCGTTGAACTTCTTCAGGAGCTCAAAGGCGTATGTATAAACCTTGGTGTCTTGCTCATCTGTCTCGTCTATATCAGTGTCGGGAACTGTGGGAGTGGGGATGGTTTCACCTGTGTTAGGATCTGTAGGTAATGTGGGAGGAATTGTCTCGCCTGTGTCGGGGTCTGTAGGATATGTGGGAGGAATTGTCTCGCCTGTGTCGGGGTCTGTAGGATATGTAGACGGAATTGTCTCGCCTGTCTCTGGGTCTGTAGCCGGCTCTGTGGGAGCGGGTTTAACCTTACCTGTGCTGGGGTTGTTTGTGAACGAAAGCTTAGCTGAGTTCTCGTTAGCAGCACCGATAAGCGCAAGCTCGTTAAGAGTTGCTGAGTAGTTAATTACGAGCACATTACCCTTTAAATCATAAACCTTTTCAGAGGTGAAATCAATTGTGATTACTGTTGTACCTGTTGTAGAAACTTTGAAATCGACGCCTTCTTTGAGTGTGGTTGTTGTGCCCTTAATAGTAACTTCAACATCGTTTTTAAAGGTTAAGCCCTGATCCATGGTATCAGTTACGAAGTACTTAATAGCCTTTATCTGAGCGGGTGTAAGGTCAGCAGAATAGTAAGGAACATCAACTGTAACCTCATAGTTAACAATGTCGCCGATTCCTCTTGTTGTTTCATCAACTCTTGACTCACCATCAGACTCGATGATTTTCTTTGTGATAGTTATGGGGTCATCCTTCGGATAAGCGGTAACTTCGAATACCCAGTCACCTTCGCCGTTCTTTAAGTCCTGATCCCACTGGGGAAGCTGTACAAGGAAGGGCTTTGAAGACTCAACATAGCCGTTGGGAATTTCTGTCTCGAGCACGAGGTAAACACCGAGTGCAAGACCATCGATTACAGCTTTACCGTCGACGTTAGTTTTTGCTGCCTTTGATACAAAGCCGGAGCCGTTCTCGATTTTATTGCGAAGAGCGGGAATGTATTTCTGGAACGTATCTGTGTTCTGGTAGGTGAGTCCGCCGAGATTATCCTCTTTGAACAGAGTAGATAACTTCACGCCGTCAAATTCAACATCCTTAAACTTCGGATCGAGAACGAAAGTACCGTTAGAAGTGATAGTAGCAATCTGGTAAGCTGTGTACTCAGCGTCCTTAACCGGCTTCTGATCATCATTTACCGGAGGAGTAGCCGGAGTTTCAGCCGCCTCATTGTCGCTGTCTGTTGTGTACTTGTAAAGTGTGAGCGTACCTGTAGTAGGATTATCCGGAAGTACGGATAAAGCAGATGCTGCAGTACCACATACCATAAGCGCAACTAAAAGCACACTTACGAATATTGATGCAAATCTTTTCATAAATAAACCTCCTTGAATTTTTAAATTTATAATTATGCGGGTGTTTGCCAACCCATAAATATACTGAATATTTTATGTCCTTTCGGACGATTTAACAAAGTTACCGTTCAGGTGATACACCTGTGTATATGTGTGTAAATAATACCACAAAAGAAAAATAAAGTCAATAAATGTTATGGATTTTTATAATATTTTTTGTTCAGAAGTGTATATTTTTACACTTTATTAATTTTCATCTTGATTAAGCAGTGAGGACTGTATCGAAAATATTGTATTTTAATACAGCCTCACTGACTTAAATTTGAATAGAATTTATAAAGCCTTTATTACATCGATCTTCTCTTTTTGAGTGCAAAGAAGATGAATATCAAGCCTAAGAGCGATACAAACAGTCCCGCGAACAGGAGACTCGCCATAAAGACTTCTTTTCCGCCCGCTTTGGGAAGATCAAAGTTTCTCGGGAGGTTAAAGTAGTGTACTTCCTCAAGCTCATCTTTTGATGTGACCCCTGTGACGGTGTAGGTCTTTGCGTTTCCGTCTTCGGTCACATTCATAGAATTGCCGTTTCTGTCGCTTACTCTTCCGAAGGTAAATGCAGCGCCTGTTTCCAGAACCTCGGTAACGGTGTAGTCTGAGCCGTTATCAATGTCGGTAAGCAACAGACCTTCTCCGTCCTTGAGCGTAAACTGGGTAATATTATTTGTGAACCGGAGCGTTGTTGTTTCGCCGGTATCCTCCCACGTCTCACCGTTATACTTGTAAATTTTGGCGGTGATATCGTCCTCACGACCATCAATCTTTACCTTAAAGGTAAATGCCTCGTTGTTCTTCGGACTTTCCGTGATTCCGACTACGCGTTTAGTTACAAGCAGCTGCGAAAGGTCAAGCGATTTATTTATACCTTCCGCCTCAGCTACATCACCTACGAGGATTTCTCCGGAGGCATTTTTTATAGTTTCGAGCTTGTAGCCTTCGGGAATATTTATCTCATCAATCTTGTACTTAGTACCGACAGGCAGACTTCTGAATAAAACACTCTCTCCGTTTGCAAGCATTACCGTGGTCGAGTAGGTAGTACCTGATTCTTTCTTGAAGGTGTAGCCGCCAAAGCTTACGGAATTGCCCATATCCTCCGGCATATTAAGTACAACATTGAAGGTGAATAATGCTTTTTGGTCGCTGCTTCCCTTAACGGTTTTTGTCAGCTTAAGGTCACCAACCGGAGAACCCTCAACAATAAATATACCGTAGCAGGAATCGAGACGATCCTGTTCACCGTCCTGCGTTTCATATCCCGCGCCGAGTTCAATCTGTGTGTCTCCTAACTTCGCGATAAAGCCGCCGGGGTTGTCGCTTCCGTGGATATCCAAATCAAAGACATCATCGGTGTACTCTTCTCCGTCGTCTACTACTCCCGGAGAATCAAAGATATACGGAGTAGTCTTATAGGAGCCGCCTATAAACTTTGCCTGGCAGTTGCTCAATGTATAGACGCCGTGCGGCAGACCGTTCTTCGCATAATCAAACTCAGACGATACATAGGAAATCTCTGATTTAACTATCTGATGGTCTCCTGAGCCGATGTTAACGGTATGGGTATATGTACCCACCTTCACACTACCGCGATACAAATCTGCCGTGTAGGTAACTGTTTTGACACCTATGGATTTAAGTGCTGCAACATCCTCATCAGACATTACTACGAAGAGAGCAATCTCGCCGCTGACGATAGTGGTCTCGTGGTCAACCACTAATTCTTCTTCTTCTACGTCGTCACCGACAACCTCTTTATAATCTACATCCCAACGATAGATGTGATCGCCGTCTTTGTCTTTCTCTGTTACTAACTCATCGTTCTTTTCAATACGGTCGTCAGGCGGTAACGGGGTGAATGTAACAGATGCCTCAAGACCTCTCGGGGTCAGGTCTTTTGCAGTATCCGGATTTGTGGGATATTGCTTATGTTCTTCGCCGTCGCCGTTCTTATAGTCATCAATAGAATATGTCAGATAACCGAGAACGTCCGCCCTGTGCTCCTTGCCGCCGGTTTGATTGGTTTCATCTGTATTAGACAGGTAGCTGTACGGTACCTTAAGCTTGCCGCCTGAAATTGCTTTGAACAAGTCCTCAAGGTATAGCTTTCCGTCCGAACGGGGCTTCACACGGCTCGTAGAGCCGTCCTCCGCAATCTTTGTGGGAAGCTCCGGCGGTTCTTCTCCTGCATCAACCAAATCGTTATAGTACTTTACATAGCGTGCCAGATACTCCCAATAGTAGTATTCGGCGGAGTCTGTGTCGCTATCGATGAAATCGCTCATTATTCCGCTCTGATTCTCGAGTACGTCGTCAAGATAGATTGGAATTTTTACTTCGTCTTCTGTCTCTCTCGGCTGGATATTAACCGTTGTACGCGGGAAGCCCTTGGAGGGGTATTTATCCTTATTGCGCGTACTTTCTGTTATTCCGGAAGAAGCGGTTTTGTCGGACGGATAGTAGACATAGTTCTCGCCTTTTCCGTTACCGTTCGAGAGCACTGCGTTACCGCCGATGAAGTCATCCTTTGCGCGAACGGTAATCTTTGAGTGCCATGTTCTCAATTTGCTTGCGCCGACATAGCTTCCGGGGATAGTCTGTCCCGTCCACACGAGATAGTACATATCCTTCCCGTCGTCATAGTGAAGTACCGCTTTACTCGATTTTTCTGTCAGCTTGTTTTTCAGGTGGGTATCTCTTAGATTTTTACTGTCAAAGAGAGTGATTTCCTGTGTGACATTTTTCTTGTCACTCAGCGTATATTGCACGGGTTTGCCGTTTTCGCCGATAACGGGTTTACCTTCTTTGTCTGTCAGGACAATTTGACCCTTAGTGTTAAGGTGCCATACATTATTGTCGTCGTCAACAAGGTCAAAGCGCGGGTCGATGTAGTCCTGAACGTTGTAGTCTTTCAGGTCATTTGCGATATGCTTAAGAATACCGGTTTCTCCCTTAAAGATGTTGATAAGAGCGTCTACCGAGCCACCACTCGCACTCGCATTGATGTTATCATCGTCTATATAGTCCTCGGTGGAATATACATAATCGTCATCCTTGGACTCAGCATCATCTTTGAATTGATAAGTTCCGTAGCCTTCGTGACCTTTACCCGGTCCGGAGAGTCGTTTAAGAAATCTTATCGCGTTATCATAGTCGGCTCGACCTTTTTTAACCGGTCCGCCCGAGAGCATAACGCAGTAGATTGTATAGCCTTCTTCTTTCAGCTTGTTTGCCCATGTGTAGGCTTCAAGATTTGCGACTGCAGGGTCTTGTTTGGTGTCTTCCAGGTCGGTATCCTTACCATCGGTGAATACGATAAGGTATTTTTTACCTGATGTGCCGGACTTATCCTTAAAGGTCTCGAGTCTTGTCGCAAGATTTTCGTAGAAAGACCTGAGTCCGGTTCGTGTGGATGTGTTACCGGTAAGACCGTAGTTATACTGCTCTATTCCGTTCCCGACTACATCAGCAAACGGAGAGCCTGTGCTCGAAGAACCTAATATTGTTCCGAAAAGCGGAACACCGTTGAGAGTTGTTTGGCCTCGCTGGTTGGATAGGATTTTTTGAGCTTCGCGAGCGTCGGCAGTCCAGTCACCCAACACAAGCATATCAAGAGCCTTGTCAACATTATCTGAGCCTTCAACGACCTCTTTGGTGCTGAATCGAACAGCGGAGACCATACTCGCCGGGAACTGAGCTTCCAGCTCGGTTACAAAGGAACCAAGCGCACGCTGCAGCGCCTCTACCTTAATGTAGTCCTGGTCATTGTTTTGATATACATATGATACGTCATAGCCCTTGTAGCCGTTATCAGACACTTTGGTGTTTACATAGTATAAACAACGGAGATATCCGTCAGTATCAATGTAGAATTTGACCGGGCTGTCGCTTGAAGGCTTAAATGTTTTATTTGTTCCTCCAAACGAAACTCCTAACTCTTCCCCTAAATCGTTGTTAGTAATAATATAGTCCTTATATGAGACCTCATTACCGAATTGAACACCGTTGAGCGTTTTACCGGACTGAACATCCGGGTTAATATATAAGTTCCATTTACTTGTAGGATTGATATAGTACCAACCCGCCATTCCTTTGAACTTCTTGTTTACTGTACCAAGGACAATACCGGTGTTGTTATATGCAATCGTAGCATCTGTTTCTTTTCTATTATTCGGAATATCAATAAATTTGATATCCTTATATTTCTTACCGTCCCAATATCCCAGCGGGGCAAACTCCTCCGTACCCGTACGTCCGTCGTAGAGGAAGTAAGTGTATCCGCTGCTTCGGAGAGGGGAGTTGT
>JAFLSK010000011.1:0-18224 GCA_022510945.1 Ruminococcus sp. | reverse complement strand
GTACGTCCGTCGTAGAGGAAGTAAGTGTATCCGCTGCTTCGGAGAGGGGAGTTGTTGGTGTTGTGGGGATTGAGGATGTAGGACACCAAATCTTTGTTGCCGTTGTTCTCGGGGTTGAGGAACGAGCTTTCCAGGGTTTTGGTGACGCTGGTTGTAAGCTGTTTGTTTTTCAGCTCATTAAACTTCGCGGCAGGCAGGCCGAGTTCATTACTGTTGTTTTTGCCTATAACACGAATCGGCTTAGGAGTATTCGCCGTAAAGCCCATACTACCCGAAGCGTCCAGAACCATACCTACGTCGGCAGGGTCGCCCTCGTTGTACCACGACTCTAAATCCAAATCAAAGGTGCGGTCGTCGCTAAATTCTTCTTTTGTAGTCATATTGGCTGTTTTGTCTGTATGCAGACCTTTTGCCGTATTATAATACTTATCGGTTCCGATGTTTTCTGTGTCCTCGTAGTCGGGGAAAGGACCGGAGCTTCCGCTGTTGTTGCCCTTTTGTAGTTCACCGTCTACCGAAACTAAATCGCTGACATAGAACAGATGCGCCTTTACAAGGTGAACGAAGGTACTCTTGGAAGGGTCGATTATCAGCTTTGCGTCAGTGTATTCTTCTTCGGCTTTTCCGTTGTCTATCTCTACCGCGTTCTGTCCGGCGGATACGGAGAATCCGGAAAAATGCTCGTGATAGGTTATGTTATCGTCATCGTCGTTGTCGTTAAACGGCCATACCATAAACGAAACTTTTCCGTCGTCCTCAAGATTTATGTATCTTGATTGGAAAGTTTTGGTAATCTTACAGTAACCGTCCGTATTGTCCTTTACAGCCTTTTCCTGCATATTTTCCTGCATAGCGGTGTACGCGCGGGCATATACGGCATAACCGCTGCTTTCGCTGCTGTCCGGAACAATATAAGATCCGACAACAACGGTTTTGTCATCTCTAACCTCCTTAGAAATACGGGGGTCGGGGTTCGGCTCCTCGTGCCAATGGCGGATGATGACATGCAGTGCATTCGTAAGGTCGTTCCTGTCCAGAGTTATATCACCGTTAAACAGATCATCTACACCGTAGATAAGACCCCCCTTGTCAATCTCTTTCGCCATTGTCGAAAACGCCATATTCACCATAGACAGCGCCAGCACAATGCACAGCAGCAACGAAAGCCACCGATGAAATGTCCTGCGTGGGGCGCTATGTTTGTAAGCGTTCCTTCTTCTCATATCCGCAACTCCTTTCGGGTATAAAACTAATTATAAAACTAATTCCTGATTTTTATGAAAAGCGGTTAACCCGTCGATATTTTCACATTCTACCTATAAAAATAGATATAATTTCATTCAACATTATACAATAAAAAATGTCTTTTGTCAACGTTAACAGAAAATTTTCTCAGAAAGAATTTTCATTGGTGATTTTGCTCTATATGTTGTGGTATAATTTGAATAAGACCTTTTTGTTGTGGTTCAACTTGTACAATGCCTTTATAATATATAAAATAGTATAGGAAAATTTTTCAAAAACACTTGCAATATAAAAAATATGGTGCTATAATTCTACCGTTGAATAATGAAAATGAAGGAGTGAGCGAACAGCTTGCTCCTTTCTGTTTAATACTAAATACTTAAAAAGCCCTATCCGGAGGTGCAGAAAATGCCAAAGAAAAGCTCAAACACCGTGCAACGCGTGTGGAGCGTTGTGGAGCCGATTGTTAAGGAGCTCGGACTCGAGCTGTGGGACGTACGCTTCGTCAAGGAAGGCGCGGACTGGTTTTTGCGCGTTTTTATCGACAGCGAAAACGGCGTAAACATCAACGACTGCGAGGCTGTATCGCGCGCTATCGACAAGCCGCTCGACGACGAGGACCCTATCACTCAGGCGTATACCCTCGAGGTGTGCTCGCCGGGACTCGAGAGACCTCTCGTGCGTGATGAACACTTTGAGAAATTTATCGGCGCAGACATAATAGTCAAGATGATACGTCCGATTGACGGTATCGGCAAGGAGTTCAAGGGAGTGCTCACAGCATACGACGACGGCAACGTCACCGTCACCGACCACAGCGGAGAAAATCAGGTGGAAATCACCACAAAGGACGCGGCGTGGATTAAACTCGACGATTTTGATTAACATAATATAAAACACACAGTTGTAACACAGAAAGGAATGGTCAGAAAAATGAACAACAAGGAATTATTCACAGCTCTTACTCTCCTCGAGAAGGAGAAGGGCATCCCGATGGATTATATGATTGAACAGCTTGAGCGCGCAATCAAGGTTGCCTGCAAGAAGGCGTACAACGAGAACGACAACGTTGTGTTCAAGATTAACCCCGAGAAAAACACCTTCGACGTAAAGCTTGTCAAGACTGTCGTTGAAGAGGTCGAGGACGAAAACTTCGAAATTTCCCTTGCGGACGCTCAGAAAAAACGCAAGAAAATTGCAGTCGGCGACGAGTACGAGGTTGCACTCAACCCGAAGGACCTCAGCCGTATCGCAGTTAAGACCGCCCGCGACATCGTTCGTCAGGGTATCCGCGACGGCGAGAAGGGCCAGATGCTCCAGGAGTTCCAGAGCCGTCTCGGCGAGCTCGTTACGGCTACTGTCGAGCGAGTTGACCCCGTTAACGGAATGGCTACTATTAAAATCGGCAAGGCTGTCGCAACTCTTCCCAAGACCGAGCAGGTCGGCGACAGAGTTCTTCGCGAAGGCGATCAGGTTAAGGTTCTTGTTGCTGAAATCAAGACCAACGAGCGCGGCTCACGCGCTATGATAAGCCGCACAAGCCCCGAGCTTGTTAAGCGTCTGTTCGAGCAGGAGGTTCCCGAGATTTACGACGGTATCGTTGAAATCAAGGCGGTTGCGCGCGAAGCCGGCAGCCGTACAAAAATGGCGGTATTCTCCAACGACGACAACATCGACGCAATCGGCTCGTGCATCGGTACACGCGGCGATCGTGTAAACGTAATCGTTGCCGAACTCGGCGGCGAGAAAATCGACATCATCGAATACAGCGACGAGCCCGAGAAGTACATCGGCGCCGCTCTCTCCCCTGCGACCGTTCTCAAGGTTGACATCGTTGACGAGAGCGCAAAAAGCTGCAAGGTTACCGTTCCCGACGGTCAGCTCTCGCTCGCTATCGGCAACAAGGGTCAGAACGCCCGTCTTGCCGCTCGCCTTACCGGCTGGAAGATAGACATTCGTCCCGAGTCGGGCTTCTACGGCGAGGACGAGGACGACGAACCCGCTGAAACGGAAGAATAAGTAAACTATACGGAGGAATCCCATTGAAGCAGAAGAAAATCCCGCTGCGCAAGTGCACGGGCTGCGGCGAAATGAAACCCAAGCGCGAGTTAGTCAGGGTCGTTAAGACTCCCGATGCGAAGGACAGCGAGGGCAATATAATCGCACAAGGCGAAGTAAGCCTCGACCTCACGGGCAAAAAGCCCGGTCGCGGAGCATATGTGTGCAACAACCCCGACTGCCTCGAGAAAGCTATCAGGGCGAAGCGTTTCGAGCGCGCGTTCTCCTGCGCAATCCCTACGGAAATATATGACGGTATGAGGGAGGAAATCAGTTGTGAACGATAAAATCCTCGGACTGCTCGGTCTTTGCAGACGGGCAGGCAAGCTCACACCGGGTAACGATGCCGTAATCGACGACATTCAAAATCATCGCGCAAGCCTCGTGATTGTCACCGCTGACATCTCGAAAAACACAGAGAAAAAGCTTACGACCGCCTGCCGCCGTTTTGATACGGAAATTGTAACGCTTGACCGCTCGAAGGACGAGTTAAGCTTCGCAATCGGCAAGTTCAGCACGGTTGTCGCCGTGTGTGACGAGGGCTTCGCGAAAAAGCTCTATGAGTTAATCACTAACGAGAACAAGGAGGAAAATGTCTATGATTAAATATAAGGTAAAAGAAGTTGCGGACGATTTTGCCGTAAAAAGTAAGGTAATTACAACAATTTTATCGGATAAATGCGGTGTAAGCAAAAAGTCTATGACCGCTCTCGAGACCGACGAGCTCAACGTTATTTTTGACGTTATGACTCAGGACAACGCTGTCGCTGACTTCTCCGCCTATTTCGCAGTACGCGACAAGGCTGTTGAGGAGTACGAAAAGCAGGCGGCTGAGGCTGAGAAGATTGAGAAGGAAGAGAAGAAATCTACCAGAAAGGCTATTCCTGTTGAGAAAACGGAGAAGAAGCCCGAAAGCGGCAAAAAGCAGACCGACAAAAAACCTGCTAAGAACAAGCCGCAGCACAGCGAGCCAGTCAACACTATCGAGGAAGAGCGTTCCGACCATCGCTCCAACCGCCGCGTAATCGACACGCGCCAGTCGGTTGTTGACGTTGAGCGTTACAACCAGAAATACGACGATATGGCAAACGACAAGCTCCGCCGTAATCAGGATACATCAAAGAAGGAAAAATTCACCAACCGTGCGCGCAAGCAGAAGGCTCGCCGCGGCGGCAAGCGCGAGACCGAGGCTCAGCGTCTGGCTCGTATCGAAAAGCAGCGCAAGGAGCGCGTGCTCACTATCTCGGTTCCCGAGGAAATTATAGTTTCCGAGCTTGCCTCACGCCTCAAGGCTACCGTAGCCGAGGTTGTTAAGAAGGCTTTCTTAATGGGCTCGATGATTACCGCGAACGACACTATCGACTACGACACAGCCGAGCTGCTCGCTATGGAGTTCAACGCAAAGGTTGAGAAGGAAGTCGTAGTAACTATCGAGGAGCAGATTATCGACGACAGCGAGGACGACGACGCAAATCTCGTAGGCAGAGCGCCTGTAGTAGTCGTTATGGGTCACGTTGACCACGGTAAGACATCTATCCTCGACGCTATCCGCAACGCGAACGTAACCGAAGGCGAGGCAGGCGGTATCACACAGCATATCGGCGCATACCGCACAATGGTAAACGGCCAGCCGATTACCTTCCTCGACACACCGGGTCACGAAGCGTTCACCACAATGCGTGCGCGCGGTGCTCAGGCTACCGACATCGCGATTCTTGTCGTAGCGGCTGACGACGGTATTATGCCGCAGACAATCGAGGCTATCAACCACGCTAAAGCCGCGGGCGTTACCGTAATCGTGGCTATCAATAAAATGGATAAAGAAGGCGCAAACCCCGACCACGTTAAGCAGCAGCTCACCGAGTATGAGCTTATCCCCGAGGAATGGGGCGGCGATGTAATATGCGTACCTGTTTCCGCAAAAACTAAGATGGGTCTCGACGACCTTCTCGAGAGCGTTCTGCTCGTTGCGGAGATGAAGGAACTTAAGGCTAACCCCGACCGCGCTGCGAAGGGTATCGTAATCGAGGCAAGACTCGACAAGGGCAGAGGTCCTATTGCGACAGTTCTCGTTCAGAACGGTACACTCCACTCGGGCGACATCGTTGTTGCGGGCACCTGTCTCGGACGCGTGCGCGCTATGACAAACGACAAGGGCGAAAAGGTCAAGGATGCAGGCCCGTCCGTACCTGTTGAGATTATCGGTCTCGACGAGGTTCCCGTAGGCGGCGACACATTCAACTCCGTTACGAACGAGCACCTTGCTCGCCAGCTCGTCAACCAGCGTAAGAACGAGCGCAAGGAGGAAATCTTCAAGGCTCAGACGAAGGTTACTCTCGACAACCTCTTCGACCAGATGAAGCAGGGCGAGATGAAGGAACTCAAGATTATCGTTAAGGCTGACGTTCAGGGCTCGGTTGAGGCTGTGCGCCAGAGCCTTGAAAAGCTCACAAACGAGGAAGTTCGCGTTAACGTTATCCACGGCGCAGTCGGCGCTGTTAACGAGAGCGACGTAATGCTCGCGAACGCTTCCAACGCTATCATCGTAGGCTTCAATGTTCGTCCCGAGGCGAGCGCAGCTAACAACGCGGAGCGCGACGGCGTGGATATGCGCCTTTACCGCGTAATCTACGACTGTATCGAGGAGATTGAGTCCGCTATGAAGGGTATGCTCGCTCCCAAGACCCGCGAGGTTGAACTCGGTACTGCCGAGGTTCGAGACGTCATCAAAATCAAGAGCGTCGGCACGGTCGCTGGCTCCTACGTTACAAAGGGCAAAATCAGCCGCGACGGCCTTGTGCGCGTAGTCCGCGACGGTATCATCATCGCCGACGACAAGGTAGGCTCGCTCCAGCGCTTTAAGGACAGCGTAAAGGAAGTTTCCGAGGGATACGAGTGCGGTATCTGCCTCGAGAAGTTCAGCGACCTCAAGGAAGGCGATATCTTCGAGGTTTACGCTATCGAAGAATACAGAGATTAATTTTATCGGCGGCGGTAACGGTATTTGACCATTACCGCTACCGTTATAATGGAGACAATAAATTATATTGCCCTCTCAGTTTGCCGCAAGTAGGGCGAGCGATGGCTACATTTTCATACACGCCTTATCCGCCCACAATAAGGTTGTGAAAGTTTTTAATTGTTATTTGTGGGCGGAAAGGCTATGAAAATGTCAGGACATAAAATAGAAAGAATCACCGAAGATGTAAAGCGCGAACTCACCGCGATTTTCCGCGAGCTTAAGGACCCGCGCGTGCGCGACGCATTCATCTCGATAATCCGCGTTGAGGTCACGAACGACCTCTCGTACTGCACGGTTTACGTCAGCGCGATTGAGGGTCTCGACAGGTGCAAGGAGGCGTGCAAGGGGCTCGACAGCGCGTCGGGCTTTATCCGCCGCGAGCTCGGTCACAGGCTCAAGCTGCGCCACGTTCCTACGCTTATCTTTAACGCGACCGACAGCATCGAGTACAGCGCAAACATTTCGCGCATTTTAAATGATTTGAAATAATCTGAGGACAGAATTATGACCATTAACGACGTTGCAGCACTGCTGCTCAGACACGATAATTACGAAATAATTACCCACCACTACCCCGACGGCGATTGCCTCGGCTGCGGTTACGCTCTCTGCCTTGCTCTCCAGCAGCTCGGCAAAAACGCGCGCGTAGTCAACACCGACCTGCCCGAGCGTTTCGAGTTCCTTGCCGAGAATGTAAAGGCGCAGGACTTCGAGGCGGAGTACGTTGTCTCGGTTGATGTAGCCGACGAAAAGCTGCTCGGCTGCAATCAGGAAAAGTATGCAGGAATAATCTTCCTCGTTATCGACCACCACAAATCGAACTGCATAAGCGCGCCGCACAAGTACATCGACGCCGACGCGGCGGCGGCTTGCGAGATTATCTACGAGGTTGTGAAGGCTCTCGGCGCAGAGCTTACGCACGACATTATAAACAACCTATACACGGGCGTTTCGACCGACACGGGCTGTTTCTGCTACCCGAACACGACACCGCGCACAATGCGTATCGCCGCCGACCTTATGGAACTCGGCTGCGACAGCGCGTACATCAACAAGATTATGTTCGAAACAAAGTCGAAGCGCCGTGTTGAACTCGAACGCGAGGTGCTTGACAAAATGGTTTTCTGCGCGGACGATCAGTGCGCGATAATCTATACCACGCTCAAAATGGTCGAGGGACTTACCGACGACGAGACCGAGGGTCTCGCCTCGATTCCGCGCCAGATTGAGGGCGTAAGAATGGGTATCACCGCCCGCGAGAAGGCGGACGGCACGTTCAAGATTTCCGTACGCACCAACGGCGACGTCGACGCGTGCGAGTTCTGCCGTCAGTTCGGCGGCGGCGGTCACGCTGCGGCGGCGGGCTGCACAATAACGGGCTCGCTCGAAACGACCCTCGACGCGCTCAAAGCGGCAGTAGAGAAAGCTCTATGAACGGAGTTCTGATAGTAAACAAGCCGAAGGCGTTTACGTCCTTCGACGTTGTGGCGGTTGTGCGCAGGCTTTCGGGTCAGCGTAAAATCGGGCACACGGGCACTCTCGACCCGAACGCGACCGGCGTTCTTCCCCTTTTACTCGGCAACGCGACGAAGGCGCAGGACATTGTCCCGAACCACGACAAGTCGTACATAGCTGAGTTCAGGCTCGGAATCACCACCGACACCCTCGACATATGGGGCGAGGTGAAAACGGAGTGCGAGAGCCATATAACGCGCAGGCAAATTGAGGCGCTTATCCCCGATTTTACAGGAAAAATCGAGCAGATTCCGCCTATGTACTCGGCTGTATACCACAACGGACAGCGGCTTTACGACCTCGCGCGACAGGGCATTGAGGTCGAGCGAAAGGCAAGAAACGTCACCGTATACGAACTGAAGCTCCTCAGCTTTGACGAAAGCACGCAGAGCGGCACGCTAACCGTCAGTTGCTCAAAGGGTACATATATCCGCACAATTATCGACGACATCGGCGCAAAATTAGGTGTCGGCGCGGTGATGACCGCACTCGACCGCACCGCGGCGTGCGGCTACACGAAGGCGGACAGCCTCACCCTTGACGAGCTGAAACAGCTTGCCGAAAACGGCGGGCTCGAAAGTAAATTAATGAGTACCGAGAGTCTGTTTTCCGTATATCCCGAGCTTGTTGTCAGCGACGCACAGGCGAAACGCTTCTACAACGGCGGCGCGCTCGATACGGCGCGAACGGCTCTATCGAAGGCAAATCCCGCCGACGGCGCGATTTTCCGCGTAAAGGACAGAAGCGGAAAATTCCTCGGCTTAGGAATAATCTGCGACACCATAATAAATATATATAAGCATTTTTAAAACCGCCTTTTGGGGCGGTTTATGTTTTGTAAAAATTTCCAAATTTAGAAAATTTTTCAAATTAAAACGACTCTGTTCTCCTTGATTTCCTAATCCTAGGAAAGGGCGTTAGTAATGCTCTGGTAATCGCCCGAAAAGGGTTGAATTCAGCTTTTGTTAGTGTTATTATACGCCACGAGGTGATTAAAATGAAACACATTAAAAGAACGGCGGCGGTATTTTTAGCGGTCGCGGTTCTCGCACTAACATTAACAGCGACAGCCTTTTCTGCGGCGGCGAATACAAGGACAGTGAGCGGAAAATTCAACTACGATTACGCAAATCAGGTGCTCTCCCTCGTTAATTCCGAGCGCGCAAAGCAAGGGCTTAACGCCCTCTCGATGGACGACACACTCGTTGACGGCGCAAATATCCGCGCCGCGGAGTGCACAGTAAGCTTTTCGCACACACGCCCGAACGGCACAAGCTGCTTTACGGCGTTTGAGTGGCAGAACTTGTGCGGCGAAAACATCGCCTACGGCCAGCGCACACCGCAGGAGGTTATGAACGGCTGGATGAACTCGCAGGGTCACCGCGAGAATATTCTCAAGCAGGGCTTTAAGAAAATCGGTATCGGTTGCTTTGTGGCACAGAACGGCACGATTTACTGGACTCAGGAGTTCAGCGGCGGCAGTGTGAGCAAATCGTACAACCGCAGCGGCAGTGAAAGCGCAACGGTTGAGGTAAGCCTTACATCGGGTAGCGCGTCAAAGGTTGACAAAACCACTCCGTCCACAACAGAAAAGCAAACCTCTGCTACTCAGCCGACTACTAAACAGAACGCTACTCAGCCGACAACGGCTAAGAAGAATACGAACACGCAGAGCGGCTCTACATCTTGCAAAAACGGCAGCTGCAATAATTCGCTGAACGATATTCTTTCGAAGCTCTGCCCCGACGGAAACTGCAATAACCTATCGGGCGGTGTTCTTTCTCAGCTTTGCCCGAGCGGTAACTGCGACCTTGGCACAATACTGAAAAATTGCTCAACCAACAACTGCAGCAAGTCAACTGTGAAGAACATCGAGCCATCGGAAACAACGGTCACGAAACCTTGCACCCCGTCGCTCAAATGCGCCTCTAATTCCAAAAAATGCCTCACTGTTAAGTGCGGCAAGGTAAGCGGCGCGACAAAATACAAGGTTTGCTACGCAAAAAACAAAGCCTTCTCAAAGAGCAAGGTTTGTAAAACCATAAGCTGCGACAAAAAATCGCTCAAAATCAGCGGACTTAAATCTGGTCAGAAATATTATGTAAAGGTTCGCGCCTGCAACTCCTCGGCCAAATCCGCGTGGAGCCCCGCAAAGTGTGTAAAAATCAGCTAATTTTACTAAGCTTTATTGGCATCAATATTCTCCTTACTCAGAAAGCCTGCGCAGTTAGCGCAGGTTTTCGTTTTTCATCATTGACATTGTTAATTGTATCCATTAAAATGAAGATATATTTTACTCGGAGACCTGTTATGCTTTATTTAAACAGTTTTACTTTACCTGATGAGTGTGTTGAAGATGATTTCGTTCAATCTGAAAGACGGACTTGTTTCAATACATTTTATCCTTTTCTCTTTTTTCAAGAAACGGGATTAGAGGAAATTGAGTTTGAGCCTGTAACAATCTTCTACGGCGGAAACGGAACAGGTAAATCAACTTTATTAAATATAATCGCGGAAAAATTGCAACTGAACAGAAACGCTGTTTTCAACAAAACCAATTTTTTTGATGACTATGTATCTTTTTGCGAGACAGAAACGGTAAACCCGATTCCCAACGAGAGCAGAATAATAACCAGCGATGATGTTTTTGATTACATACTTGATATAAGAAATCTTAATAACGGAATTCATAATAAGCGGGACGAGCTGTTTGACGAATACAGAGATAATAAATACTCTGATTTCAAGTTCAGAACGATGGAAGACTATGACACGCTCAAAAAAGTTGTACACGCGCGCTCAACGTCAATGTCAAAATATGTAAAAAAGCAACTTGCGGCAAATGTTCGCGAATACTCAAATGGCGAAAGTGCCTTCAAATTTTTTACGGAAAAGATAAAGGAAAATGCGCTGTATCTGCTTGACGAGCCCGAGAACAGTTTATCCCCTAAACGACAACTTGAACTAAGAAAGTATATTGAGGACTCGACAAGGTTTTATAACTGTCAATTCATTATCTCAACTCATTCGCCGTTCCTCCTTTCTATGAAACATATCAAGATTTACAATCTGGACAAAAGACCTGTTGAAACTTCAAAATGGACAGAGCTGGAAAATGTAAGAACTTACTTCGATTTCTTCGAAAAACATAGAAACGAATTTGATTAATTAACGCAACACTTTCGGCCATATCCCATCTGTGTTGCGTTTTTTTGATATATTTCTTTAAGAAAAGGGCTGCCCGAAGGCAGCCCTTGAATGTTTTATTAATCGCTTATCAGGTAGCGTCCTCGAAGCTTGCGAGCTTCTCGAGGTGAGCGTACTTCTTCTCAGCGATAGCCTCAGCCTCTGTGAAGAGCTTCTCTGCTCTCTCAGGGAACTTACGCGACAGAGCGTTGTAACGAACTTCGCCCATAATGAAGTCGCGGTAAGAAGCAACCGGAGGCTTGCAGTCGAGGATGAACGGGTTCTTGCCCTCGTCAGCGAGGCGCGGGTCGTAACGGAAGATGTTCCAGTAACCTGCCTCAACAGCCTTCTTCTCCTCAAGCTGAGCGATGCCCATACCGCCCTTGATACCGTGGTTGATACACGGAGCGTAAGCGATGATGATGGACGGGCCGTCGTAGCTTTCAGCCTCAATCATAGCCTTGAGCACCTGATTGTTGTTAGCGCCCATAGCAACCTGAGCAACGTATACATAGCCGTAGCTCATTGCGATAGCAGCGAGGTCCTTCTTTCTTACAGCCTTACCGGCAGCTGCGAACTGAGCAACTGAGCCGACAGGTGTAGCCTTGGAAGCCTGACCGCCTGTGTTGGAGTAAACCTCTGTATCGAATACGAGGATGTTTACGTTTTCGCCGGAAGCGATAACGTGGTCGAGACCGCCGAAGCCGATATCGTAAGCCCAGCCGTCGCCGCCGAAGATCCACATTGACTTCTTAGCGAGCTCGTCCTTGTCGATGAGAGCCTTCTTAGCGAGATCCTTAACTGCGTCGTCAGCCTGCTCTAACTCAGCGATGAGAGCGTCTGTAGCAGCGCGGGAAGCGAGGGAGTTGTTGAATGTATCGAGGTATGTCTGGCAAGCGTCCTTGAGGGAATCCTTAGTTGTGTCTGCCTTGATGTTCTCTACATACTCAGCAAGTCTCTCTCTGATAGCCTTCTGGCCGAGAGCCATACCGAGACCGAACTCTGCGTTATCCTCGAAGAGGGAGTTCTGCCATGCAGGACCTCTGCCTTCCTTGTTAACTGTGTAAGGTGTAGCAGGTGCCGAGCCGCCCCAGATTGAGGAACAACCTGTTGCGTTAGCGATGAACATTCTGTCGCCGAACAGCTGAGTTACAAGCTTAGCGTACGGAGTCTCGCCGCAGCCTGCGCATGCGCCGGAGAACTCGAGTAACGGCTGCTTGAACTGGCTGCCCTTAACTGTGCCTATCTTGAACTTCTCGTCAACCTCGGGCTTAGGCTCGAGGTCTACTGCGTAATCAAATACAGCCTGGTACTTTCTCTGTGTATCAATCGGCTTCATAACGAGAGCCTTCTCACCCTTCTTGCCCGGGCAAACCTGAGCGCAAGCGCCGCAGCCTGTGCAGTCGAGGGTCGAAACTGTCATTGTGAACTTGTATTCCTTCATACCTGTAGCAGGAACTGCCTTAGTGTCAACCGGAGCAGCGTCAACCTCAGCGTCCGTCATAATAACAGGACGGATAACAGCGTGAGGACAAACGATTGCACACATATTACACTGGATACAGTTGTCGGGCTGCCACTCGGGAACGTCAACAGCGATACCGCGCTTCTCGTAAGCAGCGGAGCCCTGCGGGCATGTGCCGTCAACATAATCCATAAATGTGGAAACAGGAAGCTTGTTACCCTTGTAAGCGTTAACGGGCTTGAGCACCTTGTTAACGTACTCTACGAGTTCGCCGTTGCCGTCAGCCTTGTCAGCCTTAGAGTCGTCTACTGCGTTAGCCCACTCAGCGGGAACTTCAACCTTCTTGAGGGCCTCCATACCTGCGTCGATAGCAGCGTAGTTCATATCTACGATAGCCTGACCCTTCTTGAGGTAAGACTTCTTAGCAGCTTCTTTCATAAGCTCCTTAGCGCGGTCAGCAGGAATGATGTCTGCAATCTTAAAGAATGCGGACTGGAGGATTGTGTTAACGCGGCTGCCGAGACCGATTTCCTTACCGATAGCGATAGCGTCAACGGTGTAGAAGTTAATCTTTCTCTCAGCGAGGATTTTCTTCATCTGGCCGGGGAGACGCTCAGAAAGCTCGTCAACATCCCATGCGCAGTTGAGAAGGAAGGAACCGCCTTCCTTAAGGTCCTCAACGATTTCGTACTTGTCAACATAAGACGGGTTATGGCAAGCAACGAAGTCCGCCTTACTTACATAGTAAGTGGACTTAATCGGCTTGTTACCGAAACGCAGGTGAGATACTGTAAGACCGCCCGACTTCTTGGAGTCGTAAGCGAAGTAGCCCTGTGCGTACATATCTGTGTTATCGCCGATAATCTTGATGGAGTTCTTGTTAGCACCAACAGTACCGTCAGCGCCGAGACCCCAGAACTTACAGGAGGTTGTACCCTCGGGAGTTGTGTCGGGGTTCTCAACACGCGGGAGTGAAAGGTTAGTAACGTCGTCCACGATACCAACTGTGAATCTCTTCTTCGGAGAAGCAGACTCAGCGTTGCGGTAAACGGCAATCATATCTGCAGGAGTTGTATCCTTGGAACCGAGACCGTAACGGCCTGTGTAAACCTTAACGTCGCTGAAGTCGGAGCCGTTGATAGCAGCGAGTACGTCGAGGTAGAGCGGCTCGCCGATTGAGCCGGGCTCCTTAGTTCTGTCGAGAACGGAGATAGTCTTAACTGTCTTCGGAAGCTCGGAGAGGAGATAATCAGCAACGAAAGGTCTGTAAAGGCGAACCTTTAAGAGACCAACCTTCTCGCCTGCTGCGTTGAGGTAGTCAACAACCTCTTCGATACAGTCGCAGACAGAACCCATAGCAACGATAACGTGCTCAGCGTCCTCTGCGCCGTAGTAGTTGAACGGCTTGTAGTTAGTGCCGATTTTAGCATTAACCTTGTTCATATACTCAACTACAACCTCAGGAACTGCGTCGTAGTACTTGTTACAAGCTTCTCTTGCCTGGAAGAAGATGTCGTCGTTCTGAGCAGTACCGCGTGTTACAGGGTGCTCAGGGTTAAGGGAGCGACGTCTGAACGCTTCAACAGCGTCCTTGTCGAGCATATCCTCGAGGTCCTCGTAATCCCACGCCTCAATCTTCTGTACCTCGTGAGAAGTACGGAAGCCGTCGAAGAAGTGAAGGAAAGGAACTCTGCCCTTGATAGCTGTGAGGTGAGCTACAGCTGTGAGGTCCATACACTCCTGCGGGTTGTTGGAGCAAAGCATTGCGAAGCCGGTCTGACGACAAGCGTAAATATCGGAATGGTCACCGAATATAGAGAGAGCGTGTGATGTAAGCGCACGAGCGGAAACGTGGATAACGCCCGGGAGCAGCTCACCGGCAATCTTATACATATTGGGTATCATAAGAAGAAGACCCTGTGAAGCTGTGTAAGTAGTTGTGAGTGCGCCTGCTGCGAGCGAACCGTGAACCGCACCTGCGGCGCCGCCCTCAGACTGCATCTCGGTTACCTGTACGGTACGACCGAACACGTTTTTTCTGCCGTTGGTAGCTTCGTTATCCGTAACGTCAGCCATAACGGAAGAAGGTGTGATAGGATAGATAGCAGCAACGTCTGTGAACGCATATGAAGCGTGAGCGACAGCTGTGTTACCATCCATGGTTTTCATTTTTCTTGCCATTGGATTTGTCCTCCTTATTTAATTAGCAATAATGTTTCATTGACATTATATCACCCTAAATTTTATCACTTCTACCCCGAAAAGTAAAGTAAATTATTGATAAAATTCTTGCAAATCGACATAATTTTTGCTATTTTTTCTCAGCATAAAATAAATTATCAGAAATATCCCGATTTTAAAAGAGAAAAAGCCAAACGCAAACCGAGGTTTACGTTTGGCTTGATGTCAGTAAAATCAGCTGCCCGCGGATTCGTAGGCTCTGATACCTCTCCTCCAGATGAAAATTCCTATCGCCATAATTATGACGGAAATCACCACGGTGAGCCCAATGTTGAACAGCGGATTTTCACCCGTGAGGATGTAGTTCGCGGGATAGAAAGCGGTGAACGCGAAGGGTATCACATAGGTGATAATCGCGCGAACGCCGCGGTTATAAATCGTTGTGGGATACTTTGCGAAGTCGTTGACCATATAGAACATATATGTAACGTTTCCGCTGCGTTTCGTCCAGAACGCGATGGCGGCGGTCGCGATTTTGATTCCCGTGTAAATCAGAGTCGCAAACGGAATCACGAGCAGAATCAGCAGAATTTTTACTAGGCCCCATTCTATCGTAAGCTGTGGCAGGGTAACACAAATCAGCGCTATTCCCATCAAAAGCTCACCGAGAGCGTCTATCTGCAGCTTCTCCACCATAACGTGGAAGAGTGTGTCGATAGGACGCGTGAGGTACTTGTCAAAGTCGCCCTTTGCTACGGTCCAGTGTCCGATTGCCCACAGGTTATCGAAGAGCAGGTGGTCGAGTCCCTTCGGGATAAGCGAAAAGCCGTAGATAAACACAATCTGACTCAAGGTCCAGCCCATAAGGTTCGGTATCTGCGCAAAGATTATCCAAAGGAACATAATGTTGAAGAACTGACCGAGCAGAAAGCCGATTATGCCGACGACAAAATCGCCCTTGTACTCCATCATTCTCTTCAGTTCCTGAGTAACGAAAATTCTGTGCATACGGAGTGCTCTTTTGATATTTCTCATACTCAGCCCCCCTGCACAGACAAGTGCCTCGTGGAAACGCTCCACAAAAGCTTGGACAGTCCCCAGAAAAACAGAACCCAGAAAACCTGCAGACCGATATAGTACAGTATCTCGGCTCCCTGATACATTCCCATATATATCATTACGGGAGTGTAGTTGAGAGACGCGAAAGGCAGAATCAGAAAAACATTCCGTACAACCTCGGGCAAGAACGCGAGAGGAATTACCGAGCCCGACAAAAAACCGATAATGCAGTTTTTCATCATATTTGCTCCCCACAAATACTTGATTATAAACGCGATAAAACCAAAGCAGATATTAAAAAAGAAGTTTATGAGATACGCAAATATACAGCTCAGAACATAGAGCAGGAACATTAAAATATTGAACTGCACCGCGCCTAAAAGCACCGTGCGGCAGATTTCTACGCCCACAACAAGCGGAATGACGAGCAGAAAAACGGTCATAATCTTGTTGCCGAGCTCCTGAAACAGAAAGGTCGCGTTGTAGCTTATGGGCTTTATCATTCGCATAGCGATTGTTCCGTCGCGGATTTCCTCGCCGATGTCGTACGTTCCGCCGCTGAAAATAATCGTGGATGTAAGGAACATCAGAAAGATATACACGACCATCTGCGGCAGGGTAAATCCGTTTAACGAGCTGTCAGGGTCGGAAAGAAACACCGCTTTCCATACAAAATAGGACACAAAACAGCCGAGCACGTTGCCGAGCATAAGGAATATCCAATTGACCCTATAAGTCGTCGTTTCCTGCATACCCGCAATCACGAAGGGCTTGTAGAGGCGGATTTTCTTTCTCATACCTCCACCTCGCTGCGGTAGATGCCCTTGATAATTTCCTCGATATCCGCGTCGCTGACGCTGATGTCCTTGACGTGGATTTCGGACAGGGTGTAGTTCAGGATTTTTTCAACAGAAACCTTACTGCTGTTAAACCGAACGGTTACCTTGTGACCGTCGTTTTCGACGAGCACATCGTCGTCGGATAAATTGAACGTTTTCTTGTAGTCGAGGTTTTCAACTGCCGAAAAATCAACAGGCACAAACCGAAGCTCTCTCGACTGGCCGTACTTTGACTTAAGCTCGGAAATATCTCCGTCGAACACCTTGTTGCCCTTGTCAATCATAACTATTCGGCTGCAAAGGTTCTCGACGTCCTGCAGGTCGTGAGTAGTGAGGATTACCGTTGTGTTTTCGTTTTGGTTGATTGATTTGATAGCCTTGCGGATATTGTCCTTGACAACAACGTCGAGGCCGATAGTCGGCTCGTCTAAAAACAGTACCTTCGGGCTATGCAGAAGGCTCGCGGCGATATCCGCCCTCATACGCTGACCGAGCGAAAGCGTGCGCACGGGGCTTGTGATAAAGCTGTCGAGCTCGAGCACTTCGTTAAGAAATGCCATTCGCTTTTTGAACTGAGCGTCGTCTACCTCGTAGATTTCCTTCAGTACGGTGTAGGTTTCTCTGAGGGCGAGATCCCACCAAAGCTGGGTGCGCTGTCCGAAAACAACTCCGATTTCCTTGACGTAATTCTTACGGTTTTTGTAGGGGATTTGACCGTTGATTTCACATCTGCCGGAGGTTGGAGTCAGAATGCCGGTGAGCATTTTGATTACGGTAGATTTTCCCGCGCCGTTCGGCCCAATAAAGCCGAGCACCTCGCCGCGCGGAACGTGAAAAGAAATGTCGTCAACTGCGGTGATAATTTCGTTGTTGGGCTTAAAGAAGGATTTTATACTTCCCTTGAGCCCGGGTTCCTTGATACTTTTCTTAAATTCCTTTTTCAGGTTTTCAACGTAAATCAAGTTCTCATCTCCTTTTGGTAAAGTCGATGACAGATAGACACGAAATCTGTCACGCAAAACACCTTAACGTAAGGTATTTATAATTATAGTTACCTAAGTACAAAATTTCAAGCTTTATTTCCAAAGCCGTCTCGTCTTTTTCATAGTAACTCTCTGCCCCGAAAATACCATACGTTCAGTTTTACAAAACGCAATAATCGGTTGCTTTTATTGTAAAACATTTGTTCGCAATTGTCAAGTGCTTTTCCGTAAACCGAGTTGCTTCATCAAAAAAACACAAAAGAGAGCTCCTATCTGAATATTAAATACATCATTTGTTGTATTTTTAAAATATTGTACAACATTTGATGTATTATGTCAATAAGAAAACTAAGAATAATAGGGTGAAAGCTATGCCGTATTATCGCAGACTTCGCGACCTGCGCGAGGACCACGACCTGACTCAGTCGCAGTTAGTGGAACAACTGAATATGCATAAGACTACCTACACAAACTACGAGCAAGGCAAGCGGGACCTTCCCTTAGAGATTGCAATTAAAATTGCAAAATTCTATGGGGTAACGCTTGACTATCTTGCGGGTCTTAATGATGAGGAATAATAATTTTATAACCAAAACAAAAGCCTTGCGTTTTATACTGAAGGTGTAAAATGAAAGTGGACACAAAAAAGTGTCTACTTTCTTTTTTATGCT
>JAFLSK010000010.1 GCA_022510945.1 Ruminococcus sp. | reverse complement strand
GAAAAACACCCCTGAAGGGTGTTTTCCTTTTTGGAGCGGATGATGGGAATCGAACCCACACGATCAGCTTGGAAGGCTGAAGTTCTACCACTAAACTACATCCGCGTTTTTAACAACATTGGTATTATATCATTACCAATCGGTAATGTCAAGCAAAATCGTCCGACAAATTCCAAAACAGCGGATAATCATTTCTACGTTAAATAACCGTCCCGATACAGGGACGGTTATTTCTTTTATAGAATTATATAACTTCTAACTTAATTTCGCCGTCGGCCACGGTCACGTTAATTCCCGCGATATCGCCGTCACGGTGTGCGATAAGCTCGTTCGTCACCTTATCCTCGACATTTTTACGGATAAAGTTGCGGAGGTCGCGCGCTCCGCTTGCGCCGTCGGCTGCCTTTTCGGCTACCAGAGCGCACACGCTGTCGTCGTATGTGAAGCGGATTCCCTTTTCCTCTAGCGGACCTTTGTACTCGCTGAGCATAAGTTCTGCAATCGCCTTGTAGTCGTCGCTCGAGAGACTTCTGAACACGATAACTTCGTCGACGCGCGCGATAAACTCGGGACGTAAGAACTCTTTAAGACCCTTCATAACCTTCTCGCGCATAACGTCCTGCTCCTGCTTTCCGAAGCCGAGAGCGTTCTCGCGCTTGTCGGAGCCCGCGTTAGAGGTCATCACGATTACTGTATTTTCAAAGTTTACACTTCTGCCGTGCGCGTCGGTCACTCTGCCCTCGTCAAGAATTTGCAAAAGAATGTTGAGCACATCAGGGTGAGCCTTCTCAATTTCGTCAAACAGCAGCACGGAGTACGGACGGCGGCGTACTTTCTCGGTTACCTGTCCCGCCTCGTCATAGCCTACATATCCCGGAGGTGAGCCGATAATCTTTGACACCGAGTGCTTTTCCATAAACTCGGACATGTCAAGTCTTATGAGTGTTTCGGGAGTATCAAACAGCTGCTGGCTGAGCACCTTTACGAGCTCAGTTTTACCAACGCCCGTAGGACCGACGAAGATGAATGACGCGGGTCTGCGGCGCGGAGAAATCTGAACGCGGCTCCTGCGGATTGCGGCTGCAAGCGCGCTTATCGCCTCGTCCTGACCGATGATTTTCTTCCTGATTTCGTCCTCGATATCAGCAAGCTTAGACAACTCGTTCTCGCGGATTCTGCTCGACGGAATACCCGTCCACAGTTCGATAACCTTCGCAATATCCTCCTCGAGTACGGGAGCATTAACCTTCTCCATATCAATCTCGGAAATCTCGCGGTCAACTCGCGCAATCTTCGAACGGACGTCGGCGATACCCTCGTAGTTCATCTGCTCGGGTTCAGCATTTTCGAGCTCGGTTAAATCAGCGCTGAGGCGCTTTTTGCTGAGCATAAGCTTATCGTAGCGCTCCATTTCCTTGTTGCGCAGAGCAGCGCACGCACAGCTTTCGTCGAGAAGGTCAATCGCCTTGTCAGGCAGGAAACGGTCGTTGATATAGCGCTCGGATAGCACGACCGTCTTGCGCACGATATCGTCGCCTACCGTAACGCGGTGATGCGCTTCGTAGTAGCCCTTAACGCCTTTGATAACGTCAATAGCATCGGCAATCGAAGGCTCGCCGACCTTAACGGGCTGGAAGCGGCGTTCGAGCGCGCTGTCCTTCTCGATATATTTTCTATATTCATTAAATGTAGTGGCGCCGATAACCTGAACCTCGCCGCGTGAAAGCGCGGGCTTTAGGATATTAGCGGCGTTCATTGTACCCTCGCTGTCGCCTGTTCCGACGAGACTATGAACCTCGTCGATAAAGAGGATTATATTGCCCGCGTCCTTGATTTCCTGTGTTAAACCCTTGATACGGCTTTCAAACTGACCTCTGAACTGTGTGCCCGCAACAAGCGAGGTTAGATCAAGCAGGAAGATTTCCTTGTCGGAAAGTCTCAGCGGAACGTTACCCGAGGCGATTCGCAGTGCGAGTCCCTCGGCGATAGCCGTCTTACCTACGCCGGGCTCACCGATAAGGCACGGGTTGTTTTTGGTACGTCTCGAGAGAATCTGAATAACACGCTCGAGCTCCTTGTCTCTGCCGATAATATTATCTATCTTACCCTCTCGCGCTTTGCGGGTTAAGTCCTCGCAGTAGAGGTTAAGGTGCTTGCGCTTTTTGTCGGGCTTACTTCTTTTGCCCTTGCGCTCGCGGCGTTCCGAGCCCGAGCCGCTCTGCGTTTCGTTGTTACCTCCGAAGAGATTATTAAAGAACGGGAAAGTCGGCGAGCCGCCTGGAGTGAATCCGCCGTTGTCCTCGTTTTCCTCCTGGAACTGCTCCATCTGCTCGGCGAGATTTTCGACGTTCATATTTTCCATAAGATTTTTCATACCCTCGTCGGACATCAGGGTATTCATCTGGTCCTGCACCATCTCGAGGTCATCGTCGGATAGTCCCATCTTGTTGATTAAATCCTCGACGGGCTTTATACCGAGCTCTCTTGCGCAGGAAAGGCAATAGCCTTGGGTAGGCTGATCTCCTGACGCGCTTGACGAAACGAAAACAACCGCGGGTCGTTTTCCGCATTTACTGCATATCATAAATTACTCCTTATACCAATGTCTTTTTATTTTCATTCTCATTTATAAGTGAGAGGAATATCATAAAATATTTTATAAGTGAAAAAAACATCATCAATGTTGTAACGGACAGCGTCAGAAGAGAAAGCGTGCTGTTCTCGTAATTAAACGCAGCCTTTAAAAATACTATTAAGCAGACAGAAATATAGAACATAAATGTGCTGACTTTTCCGTACCACTTCGCGGCGGGAGGTGTTATGCCCTTCTTTATAAGCACAGAGCCGCCTACAAGCATACCCATATCCTTAAGGATAAGTACAAGCATAACCGGCAGAACTATCGGCGAGAAAATCGTAACGCACACCATAATCGAAATAAGCGTCAGCTTATCAGCAATAGGGTCGAGCACCTTACCGACATCGGTCACCTGGTTGAACGTTCTCGCGATAAAACCGTCGAGAGCGTCGGAGATTCCCGAAATTATAAGCGCAATAGCCGCGGCTATATAATTCTTTTGCAGAAAAAAGACTACAAACGGTGCGATAAGCACAATCCGAAATATTGAGAGTAAATTCGGAATTGTAATCAAATCCTCGGGTTTAAAATTCTTCAGCATAATTACCTCATCATATACCTTAATTAAGCACTGTGGTTGCCTCTGTCGAGACGGGGGCAGTGCCGAAAATCCCCTCAACTTCGTTTACGGTATTACTACCCGTTGTAATGAGAGCAGAAATAGTATTCAGAAAATCCGAGTAATAGACCGTCCTGAAAATAATCGACGAATCAATCATCTCGGGCGATATAAACGGCTCCTGTGAGAACGGGAGGATAATCCTGCACACGAGTATAAAAATATAGCAGATGATTATTCCCTCGCACATTCCGAGCGCTCCGCCGAGCAGTTTGTTTGCACTGCGGATAATCGGAAGTTCGAATAGTTTTAAAAACTTTTTCGACAGAAGTTTAAAAATCAGAATAAATATAATAAACAGAACAACGAGCAAAATAACGCTCAGCACCGATGTGAAAACAGGGGCAATCGCGCCGACTATTGCGCCGGATACTACATCAGCGGACGAGTCCGCTGCAGAGCTTACGGAACCCGCAAGCGTGTCGGTACTTACACCGAACGTATTAAGAATTCCGACCACATAATCGGGCAGACCGAGGATTGCGTCCTGTGCAGCGTTACCCGTGCTTTGAGCAGCGCTTGAAAGCGACTCTGTAACGCTCTTTTCTATTGACGCGGCTATGAAATTGTCAAAAATCCAGCCTGCCGCCGCCTTCGAGGCTATATACGCTAAAAACCCCGATAGAAACACGCTCAGAAGATTATAGAGCGTTCGGGCTATGCCGCGTACCGCGCCTATTATTATGAGCAAAGCGACCACAGCGATTAATACAATATCAAGTATCATTACTCTTCGTCCTTATAATAGTTAAATTCGGAAATTTTGCGTATTTCGTTGATACCGAGAACGTAGGCGTTAGCGGTATTCTCGAGGCGGATAGCCTTTGCGCCTATTCCTGCGTCGGCGTCTCCGAGCTCGTTTCCTGCGGTATCAAACAGATAGCAGGTCGTGTTGTCGAGCGCGGCGATACGATTCTTATAAAGACTGATTGAGGAAATCTCGCAGTCGGTGTCGTTGACGGCTAACACCTCGCCGTCGCGGTTTACATATTCAATCGAGCACTTGCGACCGTCGCCGCTCCTCGAAAGCGAAAGCACTAAAGAGTCGGTGTCGGAGTCGATATCGAACGCGGTGAGCTCCATCTGCTGATATTCAACCTGACTCAGCTTTGAAGCGCCGATGTTCAGCATATACGCCGAGCTGTTGCCCACCATACAGACGGTACTCGAATTTAGATATTCTACACCATAAATGATGTTTTCGTCAAGCGGATAGGTCGCCACAGGCTCCTCGGACGTAAAGTCTAACACATACGCAGCGCCTAAAAGACTTCCGTTATCGCCCGTTACACCACAAACCACACACCCTGTGCCTGCATCGTTAAGTGCGACAGAGGTTATGTAATACTCTGCGAATGAGTAGGTATAGACCTTCTCTTTGTCATTATTGTATACGAAAAGCTTTGAGAGATAGCCGTCCGCCTCGGTAACGACAGCATAGTAGCCCCTGCTGTTTATGTCGGCAGTTATGATGTACTTTTCGGTATCCTTGGTCGAGCCGAGCTGTTTCTTTGTACCGGTCACGAATCCGTTACCGCCGAGGTTGTAAATCAGGACGTTATCACCTGCTGTACACATCACGGGCTTTGCGAAGCTATGCTGATTATAGCCGATTTCGTTACCCGTGGAACTCAGCGACTCAAAGGAAGTGTCCGAAACGTAGCTTATATCTCCGTCGCAGAGGAAATTACCATCGTTTATGCTTGTGCCGATAATCTGCACGGGATAGCCGTTATCGTGCGAGCCGAACACGTCGTACTTGAGCCAGTTTGAGATTCTGTCGGGAGTGAGGCTGTCGCTGTTCGAAATCAGAAACACCACAAGCCCGAGCACAATAATCAGCGCAAGACAAATGAAAATACGCTTTACGGCAGGCTTGGAAATCTGAGTACGTTCGTCGTTATATTCCTCGAGCGGTACGTCCTCATAGCTGATGACCTCTCGTCTGTTCTTTTTTCTTTTTTCCACGTTGCGGACGCTGTAACGTCCGCTCTTTTTCTTCTTCATAATTTTCATAGCCTTTCCGCCCACAAACATAATTTAAAAATTCTCATACGCTAACCGTGGGCGGATAAGACGTGTATGAAAATTTTGCAATCGCTCGCCCTACCCTCGGCAAACTAAGCGGGCTATATTAATTACTCTATTCCGTTAATAGTTGACTTTATTGAGATACAGTCCGCAAGCCCGAGCGGTTGCGCCGGCAAAGGAGCGATCCTTTTTTTCGATAATATCCGCGATAGCGTCGGGGGCGATTTTGCCCTGAGCTATCTCAAGGAGAGTACCGACCATTATCCTCACCATATTGTACAGAAAGCCGTCCGCCTCCACCGTCATCGTGACGAGGTCACCGTCACGCTTTACAGAGAACATCTTGACGTTTCTCGTCATATCCCCCATTTCGCGCTTGTCCTTTGTGCAAAAGGAGGTGAAATCGTGGGAACCGACATACGCCTGAGCGGCGCGGTTTAGTATTTCTTCGTCAAGCTTATACCTATAAAACAGCGCGTAGCCGTCAAGAAACGGATTGCGGGTGTCGCTGTTCCAGATTTTATATATATACTGCTTACTCTTGCAGCAGTAGCGCGCGTGGAAGTCGTCCTCTGCCTCTTTGCAGTCAAGGCACACGACAGAACTCGGTAGCCAGCGGTTCAAGGCGGCTTTAAGCCTTTCGGGAGGTATAGGGTGTTTAATCCTTACGCTTATGCAATACATATTGGCGTGAACTCCGCTGTCGGTGCGGCTGCAGCCCTTGAGGTCTGAATACTCGCCCACAACCTCTGTAAGCGCGTTTTGGAAAACCTCCTGAACGGTTACACCGTTTTTTTGTATCTGCCAGCCGCGGAAGTTTTTGCCGTCGTACTGAATTGTAATCAATAAATTTCTCATATCACAGCAGTTAATAAAATATTGCACACAATGATTCCCACTAAAACAAGCGCAGAGAATACAATGCAAACTACGTCAAGTCCCTTCATATGCAGAGACTTCATTCTCGTTCTGCCGTCTCCGCCGTGGTAACAGCGGCACTCCATAGCCATAGCGAGCTCGTAAGCGCGACGAAACGCTGAGACGAACAGCGGGATAAGGACGGGGGTCATCGCCTTTACCTTCTTAATCAGTCCACCCGACTCCATATCGGCTCCTCTTGCCTTCTGAGCGGACATAATCTTGTCGGTCTCCTCGAGCAAAGTGGGCACAAAGCGGAGCGCAATCGTCATCATCATTGCAATTTCGTGCACCCTGATATGGAACACCTTTAAGGGTTTCATAAGGCGTTCAATCGCATCGGTTAAATCGGTCGGCGAGGTCGTGAAGGTAAGGCAGGAACTTACGAGAATCAGCAAAATAATCCTGACGGAAACGAAAATCGCGCGGTATATACCCGACATAGTGATTTTCAGTATACCGAACTGCCATATCGGCTCGCCGAGGCCGTAGAACATATTGAGTAGTGACGTGATGATTATAATCACAAAAATAACCTTAAGGCTTTTGAAGTACATTTTCAGCGGCACGCTCGAAAGCAGAATCACCGCAAGTACCGCTGCCGCAACAACGCCGAGAGACACAAAGTTAAAGGTACAGAATATCATCACGATAAAGGCAATCAGGAGTACGATTTTGACCCTCGGGTCCATTCGATGGATAATGCCTTTACCCGGGATAAACTGGCCGAGTGTAATATCGCGAATCATATCTTACCCTCCTTTTTCAGAAGGCTGACAATCTCGTCGAGGGCCTGCTCCACGGTGAGAATACCGTCGGAAAATTCGTAGCCCTTATCACGCAGAGCTGTCATAATGCGGGTAATCTGCGGAACACGCAGACCCATACTCTCTATCTCGTCAACGCGCGCAAAGATATTCTTCGGCGTGTCGAACATTTCGAGACGTCCGTGATTCATAACCATAACCCTATCGGCTATACGCGCGATGTCCTCCATACTGTGCGACACAAAAAATATCGTGTTTTTGCGCTCTTTGTGGTACTGCATAATCTGCGAGAGCAGAAGGTCGCGTCCAAGCGGGTCAAGTCCCGCGGTAGGCTCGTCGAGCACGAGTACGTCGGGGTCCATAGCGATTACGCCCGCGATCGCCGCGCGGCGTTTTTCACCGCCCGATAAATCGAACGGAGAATTGTCGAGCAGCTTGTCGGAAAGTCCCGTGAATTTCGCCGCCCTGCGGACGGTCTTATCTACTTCATCAGCTGACAAACCCTTATTCATAGGTCCGAAGCTGATGTCCTTATATACTGTTTCATCAAAAAGCTGGTACTCGGGATACTGGAAAACCATACCCACGCGGAAACGCACCTTTCTGATTTCCTTCGGCTTTTCCCAGATATCCTTGCCGTCGAGGAAAACCTGACCCGAGGTCGGGCGGATAAGCCCGTTGAGCATCTGCACGAAGGTGCTCTTGCCCGAACCCGTGTGACCGATAAGTCCGATAACCTCGCCTTCGTTTACGCTGAGGCTTATGTTATCGACGGCTGTTTTCATAAACGGAGTGCCGATGCCGTAGGTGTACGATAAATTTCTTACTTCTATGATACTCACTTCAGCACCTCCTCGAGAAAACTCACACATTCCTCGGTGGTGAGAGGCATATCCGTAAAGCGCAGTCCCGCGCCGATTAGTCTGTACGCCAAATCGGTCGCCTGCGGCACGTCAAGGCTGTGCTTTTTAAGAAGCGTTACCTGCGAGAATACGTCCCGCGGCTCGCCCTCAAGCAGAACCTTGCCGTTGTCCATAACGACTACTCTGTCCGCCTGAACAGCCTCGTTCATATAGTGGGTAATTAAAACGATTGTTATTCCCTTTTCTTTGAGGGTATGTATAGTGCGCATAACCTCCTCGCGGCCGTTAGGGTCAAGCATAGCGGTCGGCTCGTCAAAGACGATACAGCTCGGCTGCATCGCAAGTATACCTGCAATAGCCACGCGCTGTTTCTGACCGCCCGAAAGCTTATGAGGAGCATGAGTGCGGTATTCGTACATACCAACAGTTTTCAGTGCGTCGTCAACACGCCTGCGGATTTCCTCGGGCTCTACGCCGAGGTTTTCGGGACCAAAGGCAACGTCCTCCTCGATAACGCTCGCTACAAGCTGGTTGTCTGGATTTTGCAGCACTAAGCCTACGTTGCGGCGGATTTCGAACACAAGCTCATCATTTTTCGTGTCCATATTATCAACGAACACTACTCCCTCGTCGGGCAAGAGCATTGCGTTAAGGGTTTTCGCCATTGTGGACTTTCCGCAGCCGTTATGACCGAGCAACGCCACAAATTCACCCTTTTCAATTTTTAGGCTGACGTCGTAGAGAACATTCTTTTTCTCATCGTCATAAGAAAACTTAACATTTTCAGCCGATATAAAACTCATTTATTTCTCCCAAATTACCGTTGAGCCACAGGGCAGACACAGCCCCGACTCAGTTACTTTCAGCCCGATTTCGTCCGAGCTGACCTTGCCGCCGAATCTGCGGCAAAGCTGAACGTTTAAAAGATACTCCATTACAGCGGGCGAAAGTCCCGTGGTGTAGGAATTAAGGATTATAAAGGACGGATTATCTGATAAAACCTGTATACATAATTCCAAAAAAGAATAAAGCTTTTCTTCTATCTTCCACACTTCGCCGTTAGGTCCTCTGCCATAGGATGGCGGGTCCATTATTATTCCGTCGTACTTATTTCCGCGGCGGATTTCGCGCTGTACAAACTTTACACAGTCATCAACGAGCCAGCGCACGGGCTTGTCGGCAATTTTTGAGGAAACGGCGTTCTCTCTCGCCCACGATACCATACCCTTGCTCGCGTCAACGTGACACACCCGAGCGCCCGCGTCCATACACGCGAGGGTCGCGCAGCCCGTGTAGCCGAAAAGGTTCAGCACGTTAAGCTCGCGCTTTTCCTCGGCGATTCTCTTCTGCGCCCAATCCCAGTTTACCGCCTGCTCGGGGAAAACGCCTGTGTGCTTAAAGCCCATTGGCTTTACGTTAAACACTAAGTTTTTGAAATTTATGCTCCAGCTGTCGGGGACTTTCTTGTACATTTCCCAGCTGCCGCCGCCCTTGTTAGAGCGATGATAACGCGCGTGAGCGTTTTTCCACAGCGGGTTTTTCTTGCCCGAACTCCAGATAATCTGCGGGTCAGGACGGATGAGGATTATGTTGTCCCAACGCTCGAGGCGTTCGCCGTCAGAGCAGTCGATAAGCTCGTAATCCTTCCAGTTTTCATATACTCTCATTATCCAAGTCTTTCTTTAATTACGTCTGCAATATGGTTTGCGTACTCCGTTATTTTGTCTATATCCTCGCCCTCGAGCATAACTCGAACGAGCGGCTCAGTGCCTGAAGCACGGACTAAAACTCTGCCGCTGTCGCCGAGGATATCGGTTACTTTCTTTATCTCATCTCTTACAACCTTGTCAGTGTGGAGCATAAGCTTGCCCTCGTTGCTGACATTAACGTTGACGAGCACCTGCGGGAAGCGTTCCATAAGGGTCGCAAGCGAGCTGAGCTTAGCGTCTCTACGGTTGATAAGGCTCATCAGCTTTGCACCTGTGAGTTCGCCGTCTCCCGTGGTACAGTAGTCGAGCATAATAACGTGGCCGCTCTGCTCGCCGCCGATGTTATAGCCCTCGAGCACCATAGCCTCAAGAACATACCTATCGCCCACCTTGGTAGAAACGAATTTCATACCGTTCTCGTCACAGAAGCGGTTAAAACCCATATTCGTCATAACCGTGCCGACTACAGCGTCCTTCTTAAGCTTGCCCTGACTCTTCATATCGGCTGCAATAATGGCGATTATGTAGTCGCCGTCAACAAGCCGACCCTTATCGTCAACAGCAAGACACCTGTCCGCGTCGCCGTCGAACGCGAGACCAGCGTCGCAGAAGTTCTCGACAACGTACTTCTGCAGGCCCTCGATATGAGTCGAGCCGCAGTCCTTGTTGATATTAACGCCATCGGGGTTGTCGTTGAGCATATGCACCCTTGCGCCGAGGCGTGTGAACAGCTTTTCGGCTGTCATCGAGGACGAGCCATTAGAGCAATCGAGCGCTAAATTCAGTCCGCGAAGGTCATAATCTATTGTGGACACAATATGGTCAACGTAATCATCAACAGCTGTTTCGATAGTCTCGACTGTGCCGATGTCTTCGCCCTCAGCCTGCTTGTAGGGAACCTTATGGTCAAGAACGATAGCCTCAATCTGTTCCTCTAAAGCATCGGGGAGTTTAAAACCCTCGTCGCTGAAAATCTTGATTCCGTTAAACTCGAACGGGTTGTGTGACGCGGAAATCATAATGCCCGCATCAGCCTTGTACTTGCCTATAAGGTACGCGACCGCGGGGGTCGGGACAACGCCCAAAAGCTTTACGTCCGCACCTGCAGAGCAAAGTCCCGCAATCAACGCGCCCTCGAGCATATCGCCCGAACGGCGTGTGTCCTTGCCGATAAGAAAGGTCGGGTGCTTTACGCTGTCGCTTATAAGCTCCATAGCAACCGCTCTGCCTATATTCATAGCGAGCTCTGGAGTGAGCTCTGTGTTTGCAATTCCTCTTGCACCGTCTGTGCCGAATAATCTACCCATAATAGTTCTCCATTCTTTTAAATAACCAATTTCAGATTATTTGTTATCAAATAAGTTTGGCTGCGCTACCTGCACACCCTTCGGAAACTTCAGTCCGAGATGCTCGCACGCCTGAGCGGTTATGCATCTGCCCCTCGGCGTTCGGCTTAAAAAGCCGATTTGAAGAAGATAAGGCTCGTAGACGTCCTCTATCGTGATAGCTTCCTCGCCGATTGCCGCCGCGAGCGTTTCGAGTCCCACGGGTCCGCCGTTGTAGAAGTTCACGATTGCCTCGAGCATCCGGCGGTCGTTATTGTCGAGTCCGAGCTCGTCAACGCCTAAGCGTTCGAGAGCAATTTGCGCGGTTTCAACGGTAATCACACCGTCGGACATAACCTGAGCAAAGTCGCGCACACGCTTTAAGAAACGGTTCGCAATTCGCGGCGTGCCGCGTGAACGCGAGGCAATTTCGAGCGCGCCGTCGTGCTCAATCTCAACGCCTAAAATACCCGCGCTGCGCTCGACAATCTGAGCGAGTTCCTCAGTGGAGTAAAGTTCGAGACGAAGCACTACGCCGAAACGGTCCCTGAGCGGAGCGGTTAGCTGGCCTGCTCTCGTCGTCGCTCCGACGAGCGTAAACTTCGGCAGCGGAAGATGATACGAAGTCGCCATCTGTCCTTTACCGGTTATTATATCTATCGCAAAGTCCTCCATCGACGGATAGAGAATTTCCTCAACCGCGCGACTGAGGCGGTGGATTTCGTCGATAAAGAGCACGTCGCCCTGATTGAGATTCGTTAGAAGTGACGCAAGGTCGCCGGGCTTTTCAATTGCGGGACCCGAGGTGATTCTAACGGAAACGCCGAGTTCGTTGGCGATAATCGCGGAGAGCGTCGTTTTACCGAGTCCCGGAGGTCCGTAGAGCAAAACGTGGTCGAGACTTTCGCCGCGCTGCTTAGCCGCGTCGATGAACACTCGAAGGTTTTCCTTGACGGTCTCCTGACCGATATAATCGTCGAGTGTTTTCGGACGGAGCGGGTTTTCGCCGTCGCCGCTGTCCTCGGGAATTTCGGTGTTATCAACTATTCGGTTTTCAAAATCAAATTCATCTGAAAATTCTATACTCATTTTTGTCCTCTTTTACTTATAGTAAACGCTGATTAAAATTAGTGTTTAGTACTATACTAATTTCTTCCCATTAGCTTTAAGGTCTCGCCGATAAGCTGCTCAACCGGCAGTGTGCTGTCGAGCGTAGAGATAAACGGAGCGACGTCCGAGGAACTGTAGCCGAGTACGCCGAGCGCCTCGATTGCCTTCGGCACGTTGCCTGTGGTGTAGCCCGAGGTTGCCGCGTTTCCTCCCGAGGGAATCTCCGCGTCTGTTCCTATGTTGAATTTATCCTTAAGCTCGAGAATAATCCTCTGCGCTAATTTCTTGCCCACGCCCTGCGCGAGCGTTACGGTCTTTACGTCTCCCGACGAAATCGCGAACGCAATCTGCTGGGGAGAAAGCGCCGAGAGAATCGCAATTCCTACCTTAGGGCCGACTCCGCTGACGCCGATTAAAAGCTTGAACGCGGAGAGCTCCTCCTGCGTTGCAAAGCCGAACAACTCCATAGCGTCCTCACGAACGCTCAGGTAGGTATATAGCTTTGCCTCTGTGTTTATTTTAAGATTCTTCTGTGTGTTAAGGGTGGTCTGGCACTTATAGCCGACTCCGCCGCATTCCACGACGGCTACGCCCGGCCCGAGATAGATGACCTCTCCTCTGACGCTGTAGTACACTAAATACTCCCCTCTCTGTACATTTTCTGCCGAAGCTCGCTGCCGGCGGTCTGTCCGTGGGCTATCGCAATCGCGAGAGCATCCGCCGTGTCGTCGGGCTTGGGAACTTCGGGCAGCTTGAGCAGTCTGCGGGTCATTTCCATAACCTGCGGCTTTTTCGCCTTGCCGTAGCCTGTAACGGCGGTCTTGACCTGTAACGGCGTGTACTCATAAATAGGCAGGTTGTTCTTCTGTCCTGCGAGCAGGATAACGCCCCTCGCCTCCGCGACCATAATCGCGGTTTTCTGGTTCGAGGTAAAGTAGAGCCTTTCTATCGACATTGCGTCGGGCTTGAACGTGGTGATAATTTCGCAAAGATCGTTGTGCACGATTTCGAGCCGCTTGTTGAAGTCGGTGTCGGCTTCGGTTATGATTGCTCCGTAACGCAGAGGTCTGTAGGAATTATTCTTGAATTCCACAAGCCCCCATCCGACTATCGCATAGCCCGGATCAATCCCTAAAATAACCAAAGTCCTCGCCTCCTTCACCGCAAAACATACTAAGGCATTATAATTAGACATTATTATTTTGTATTATACCATATATTAGCAGATATGGCAACTGATTTCGGATATACTTTTCACTGATTTTGTACAAAGAAAAAACTCCCGAGACGGGAGTTTTTGTTGATAATTAAATTTAGTTTTCTGTCTTTCTCAAAGCCGCCTGCGAAAGCGCTAAAAAGACGAACAAAAGCGGAGTAGTAATCGGGGTCGCGAGGTTTACTGTGCTCTGTATCAGGTAGCAGACAACGGGGATAATAAACATAAACGCGAGCGCGTTTTTCTCAGCTTTTCTGAACACGTTGACAATCGCTGAACCGAACACAGTAAGATATGCGCCGAGCCCGAGAACTCCTGTAGTAATAAGGTAGTTGAGGAACTCGTTGTGAGCACAGTTCGTAGCCGAGTCGCCGAAGCGTTCGCTGAGTTCGGAGAAGTACGGTCGAAACGCGTTGTAGAAGGTGTCGGGACCGCAGCCGAGCAATATGTTTTTAAAATCCGAGGTCGTAAATATCTCCCACGATTTTATCCACATATATCCGCGGTGAGTGCCCCATTTTTCGTCAAAGCGGAAGTATCTTGTAACAGCACCGAGCTTTGTTTCGGTGTCGATAAATGTGTAGTACACAAGCATCGAAACAGCAACGATAACCACCGCACCGTAAACGCCGAGCAATGCGTAAAACACTGCTTTAGGCAGCCTTGCTCCCGCGTCTATCATACACAGATAGTGAAGTAAAGCGGCAATAATACCGACGCAAATCAAAGCGATGAGCGTCCTGTAGTCGCAAATCAGCACTCGTTGTATAGTGCCTAAATCCTTCTGAGAGCCGCCTGAAATCAGCATAAAAATCCACAGCACTTTCGACCAGAACAGCATAGCCGCGGCAGCCGAGAAGAATCGGCGAAGTCTGTAGAGCACGCGTACGCTGTAGAGCAGGATAATCGCCATAGTAGGAACAATTCCGAGGAATCCGCTCTCGCTGTCGGCGCACAGCATAGCCGCAAATCCAAGCCCGGACGCACTCAGATAGAGATTGCGCGTGAGGAAATTTGCGTTATCCATATACATCATCACAAACAACGGCACGCTCAGGCAACAGAAACAGGACATAATGTTTTTGTTACCGATTGTGGAGGTGAAATCGGCTATAACCTTCTCGCTGTAGCCGACGTACATACCGAGCGGATCAACGCCGAAAAAGTTTAGGATACACAGGATATAAACGACCATACTCGCCGCGGCAAAGAGCGCGAAAACGTACTCCTTGAACTTAAAAAGCCGTGAAATCACGATGTATATCAGGAAGTAGACAATAAGCAGAAACAGTCCGTTGTTGCGACCCTGTGCGCCCGTAAAGCTGTCCGCGGGTCTATCCGACAGCAACGTCGAGAGCACATACAATAGCACCATCGCGCCGAAGGCATAGTCGGTAAGGCTCAGCTGGTTATACCACTTCTCGCGCGGCAAACTCTTCCCCTTTTTGCGCTGTTTAGACGTGAGTATAAGCACAATCACTTCAGCAACAACAAGAGAACACGATAGAACCAAAAACAAATTCAGCTTATCGTGGCGTATGTTTGTGTATTTATGGGTAAAGAACAGCGGAAAGACCGTGAACATAAGCACGAGGTAGTAATTTACCAGAGCGTTCTTTACCTGATATTCCGGCAGGCTTTTCGCCTGTTTTTTAGCTTTTTTAGAAGACATTTTATCACCGAAAATATTGTAATACTTTTGGCGCGGTATGTCAATCGCAGCATTATCGTTTCAGCGTGATTTTTCCGCCGTTATACTCGAGCTTAAGCTTATTGTTGTGCAGCTTATAGCTGAATCTGTAGCTTTGCTTGTCTTTGCTGTCAATTATTACTATACTGTCGCTGTCGATAACACAAAGTCCGCTCAGCTTAACGCGCGCGTCTCTGTCCTTCGACTTTACCTGAAATGTTCCGAAGTCGTCGTCTACGGAAAGGTTCACGCTCGAGCCGCTTTTAAGCTTTGCGCTCCACTTGTTCATACGGATTTCGTCGGCGGTGTTGCTCACCGTCTGAGCGCACGACGTCATTAAAACGGCGCAGAACACAGTTATAATCAAAAATTTAAATAATTTCATAACATCACCTTTACGCTGAAATTTATGAAAAAAAGTGATGTTATATTACTATTTTACAGTTTTGTTATAATTCTTGATAAGCATTATAATGTTGTGTATAATTGGAAATACTAAAACGAAAAAGGAGGGTCTGCGTGCAGAAAACAGTCGAAACAGTAAAGAAAATTTTTAACGAAAACGGCGAGATCACCTTTGGCGGTTGGTCGAGGTCTCCGCTTTTTCAATACAATAAAGAAGCCTACCCGAACCAGAGCAAGCTTGTTGAGCGAGACTGCTACTACATCTCAAACAGCGGTATGGGCTTTTACCTCTCGGTCGAGACGGTCGGAAACGAGTTGTATATCCGAATCGTGCACACAGACTTCAACGCAGGCAAAACCGTCTGCGACAGCATAAGTCGTAAGTTTATGCTTGAGCCGAAGAGACTTCCCGAGTCAGGTAGCCTCGGCGAGTTCTCGTACACTGACAAGAAAATCGCCCTAACCCTCACCAACACGGTTGACGGTCGCTATATAAAATGCGACTTCATAGATTTCGGCGACTACAAAAATCTTTTCGTCAAGGTGCGCGTGCGCAAGCTTGAGGGCGAAAGTATGAACACAATCGCTCCGTTTGACGGTGCGCCGAGGTGCTTTTATCTAAAGCGCTTCGTGCCGAAATTTTTCGCGGAGGGCGTTGTTCGCCTCGGAGGCACAGACTACAATCTTACTGAAGGAAACAGCTTCGTATACTTCGACTGGAGTCGATACGCCTTTCCGAGGAAACAGAGATTTCAGCAACTGTCGGGTACAGGAGAATCGGACGGCAGGAAGTTTTCCATAAACCTCGCCTCAAAGCTCGGCAACAACATCAAAGGCAGCGAGAACTGCTGTTTTATAGACAACAGACTCATAAAAATCGGGCGGCTAAAGGTAAGCGAAATCGGAAAAGGCACAGAGCGCATATGGCGTTTTGAGTCCGCTGACGGCCGTGTAAACCTCGTATTCAGCCCGAGCAGTAAAACGGCGTGTAAGTGTGAAAAGCTAAGCGTCATATTCGGCGAGCTTAACGGAACGGTGCGAGACGAGGACGAAACCGTAAACATCAAGAAACTCAGAGTTCATTTAATTTCAACAAATTTATAAAACAAAAAAAACAAACAAAAGAGGTTGCCTCAAAACATCGTTTCGGGGCAACCTCTTCAGTCTGTACACAAATCGGTGTGCGCAGAGAATTTTATATCGTAAATTTTGCAAAATAAGCCTGTGGCGTATTACTGCTTATCGAGATTTTCCAGTGCATAATTGCAGCACTGAATCACAAGCTGATTAAATGAGATATCCTTCTCGGTGGCAAGTTTCTCAAGCTGATCAATCAGTTCATTGGGCATACGAATAGTCTTGTTCGAGGATTCGGGCTTCTTAACAGTGAACATATTATGCACCTCCATTACGCTTTATTTCATCTTTTATTGTAAATGATTGAAAAACAATAATATACAAGTAAATTTGCAACTAATATTAGATTGCACAAAACAGAAACTAATATCCCTGATAATTTACTTTTTCCTGTGATTTAAAAAATAATTGCAATTTTAAAAACGTTCAGTATTTATCGAAACAAAACAAACAATTAAAAAAACAGCGGAAGGCGCAAACGCACCCTCCGCAAAAAAACTTTAAGCCGTATTTTTCTGATTAAGATATCTTGCGAAAATTCCCATCACAGACATAAAGAACGTCAACAGATACAAAAGCAATGCAAGCAAAGCGCCGATACAGATATTGGCTCCGCCGATAAAGAAAACGATTAGCATAACACCTGCAAACGAGCATATCAACCCGACTACATTCTTAAAATTATAGCTGCGGTCGAAAAGCTGAAATCCGAGCGCGATAAGCGGAATCAGAATAAACAGTATAAACATAAACCCTATCATAGTGAGAGCCTTTTCGCTCTGCGCGTTGCCCGTGGTTGCGCCGATAAAGGAAATCATATCGAGCACGGTGAAGGTGCTTTGCTCATACTCCGGCATAATCGCGCCGCCCCATATAAAGGGAGTGGAGGTCAAGTATATTTGTATAAGGAAGAAAATAATCTGCGCAATCCTTATGCGTTTCGTGGTTTTGTTCTGAACTTTTAACATTTATTATTCTCCTAAAGAATTATAATATAATGTATACTAATATATTGTAAGTATAACATAATTTATCAAAATATACAAGTCGGGTTGAATATTTATATAATTTATGATAGAATATTACCCTATTCTTAATTTTATTTGGAGGTACTATGAACTGGATAAACGACTCGATAATGTATAACATTTATCCCTTAGGCTTTGCAGGAGCGCCGAGGGAGAATGACTTTAAGCTTGAATACAGGCTCGACAAAATCTACGACTGGATTGACAACTTCAAGAAGTTAGGAATAAACGCACTGGTGTTCAATCCTGTTTTCGAAAGCACACGCCACGGCTACGACACAATCGACTACTACAAGATCGACAGCCGTCTTGGGGATAATAATTCTTTTAAAGAAATTTGTAGAGTTCTTCACGAGAACGGTATCCGCGTTATCCTCGACGGCGTTTTCAACCACGTCGGCAGAGATTTCTTCGCGTTCAAGGACGTTCAACAAAATCGCGAGAACTCGCAGTACTGCTCGTGGTTTATGAACCTCAACTTCTGGGGCAACAACCACTACAACGATGGATTCTGCTACGAGGGCTGGGCAGGTCACATTGACCTCGTAAAGCTCAACCTCGACAATACTCAGGTAACGGATCACCTTATAAATGCCGTTAAGTTCTGGATTGAGGAATTCGGTATCGACGGTCTGCGCCTTGATGCCGCCGACTGCATTAATATTGAGTTCTTTAAAAAGCTGAGAAGCACCTGTCTTTCGATGAAGTCCGACTTCTGGCTCTACGGCGAGATTACTCACGGCGACTACAACCGCTGGGCTAACGACGACACTCTCCACTCAGTAACAAACTACGAGTGCTACAAGGGAATCTACAGCAGTCACAACGACCACAACTACTTTGAGATTGCGCACTCCTTAAACAGGCAATTCGGCGACGGCGGAATTTACCGTAACATCTACACATTCAACTTCGTCGATAACCACGACGTAAACCGAATCGCGAGCACAGTACGCGAGCGCGAGCACCTCAACAATATCCACACAGTGCTCTACACAATGCCAGGCGTTCCAAGCATCTACTATGGCAGTGAATGGGGCATTGACGGCACTCGCACAAAGCACAGCGACTACGAACTCAGACCCTGCCTCGACATCAACAACATTCCTAACCCGAACTACGATTTGTACAATCATATCTGCAAGCTTGGCAAAATCCGCAGCGCTCTTCCCGCTCTCAAGCACGGTGATTTCTGCAACATAAACATCAGAAACGAGCAGCTTGTTTACCGCAGAGCATATGGCGGTCAGAACGTTTATGTCGCATTTAACCTTGCTGGCGGAGACGCATCTGTCGACTTTAATGTCGACGGCGGTGTACTCACCGACGCGCTTACAGGCGAGAAGTTCGACGCGAACGGCTATGTAAACATTCCGATGAAGCCGTTCAGCTCAAGGATACTCGTGCAAAACGACGGCAGCTTTGAACTCGATTTCTCTGACAGTGCTCAGACAGCCGCGCCTATTGAGGCTCCTGTTCAGAACATTGTTGAGGAGGTCACTCCCGACGTTGCCGCACCGGGTAAGTACCGCCACTTCAAGGGTAACGAGTACGAGGTTATCGACATAGCGCGCGATAGCGAGACCTTAGAGGAAATGGTTGTTTACCGCGCACTTTACGGCGAGCACGGACTTTGGGTAAGAGCAAAGAAAAACTTCGAGGAAATTGTTGAACGCGACGGAAAAAGAATGAAAAGATTCGAAAGAATAGACTAATAAAGCGCCCTGCGGGGCGCTTTCATTTTGGAAATCTATTACCAATAAGTGCAAAAATCGGGCAGAAACCTCTGCCCGATTACTTATTTAATTTACGCCGTCAACAACTTGCCGAAAACAAACTTAGCGAACTGCTCGCGGGATTCTTCCATATCTGTAATTTGAATATAAGATACACCGGCACTGTCTCTATAATACGTCCAGAGTCCCTCCTGCGGAACATTATACTGCTTAACCTTGTACTTCATATATGTGGTGCCGTGAGCCACGAGGTTCGTAATTTCGTCTTTCTTGAGGTTTGTAGTGACTAAAGGTCCGACCTCGGACACAATCGAGATAAGCTCCGTGAGAGAAGCTTCACGCATACTGTTAAACAGCGTCTGCAGGAGCTTTCTCTGACGGTCTGTTCTGTCCCAGTCGTCGCCAGCCTGAATACCGTCGTAGCCGCGGTCGCGCGCGTACCAGAGCGCCTGCTGACCTGTCAGGTTGATTTTACCGTTCTTCTCCTCGAGGAGATGGCGTTCGGTTGTCTGATTGTTTATATACATCTGCCAGTTGATATACGCAACCTCGTCCTCGCTGAGGTCCATCTCGATACCGCCGAGCACGTCGATAATCTTCTTAAAGCTTGAGAAGTCAACCACAGCGTATCGGTCAACCTTAACTCCGAAGTTTGCCTCAATCGTTCTTATCGTCAGTGACGCGCCGCCGTAGGAATAAGCGTGCGTAAGCTTTGTGTAGCCGTAACCGGGAATCCAAACGTAGGTATCGCGCTGGAAGGACGTTAGTTTTATTTTTTGAGAATTGTTATCAATAGACATCATAATCATTGAGTCAGAGCGACCCGTCTTACCCTTAGCGTGATTATCCTCACCGAAGAGCATAACGTTGAGCACCTTCGAGTTCTGGAGGAGGTCGCTGTCGTTTACGGTCGTGTTAAAATCTCCGGGCTGGTCATCGCCTGCTGTTGTTTCCTTAGTGGGAGCGGTAGCAACGGTCTCGTCGGGCTCGTACTTGATTATATCGAGCGCGTGGTAGTAGTAAAGCATACCGCCGCCGGTAAGCATAAAAAGTATAGCGAGCACGAGCGAAACAACGCGCTTAGCTCTGCCCTTTTTCTTGTAGAGATTGACTACCTGAGTTTTTGAGCTTATATCAACATAATTTGAAGAATTATTAGGACGCTTTTGGGAGCCTGCCATAATTTCTCTCCTTATCATAAACATATTTTGACGTCAAAATATACTATTCGACATTAATCAGGATTATTTTACCATATATGCGGTGTGTATTATTCTATAAAAGAAAAATAACTTATTTGTAACTATTCTGCTCGTCTAGGGTCAGCGAGAATGACGGGATATATTTCTCGAGGAAAGTGTTTACCTCGGGTAAATTCATCGCGCGCAGAGCGTTCTCCGTCTGCGTTTTAGCCTGCTTAAACTCATCATTGCCCATTCGTATCTCCTCTATACACTTTACGAGCGCGGAAAGCTTGTCCGCCGCTTTGATGTAAATCAGCAGAGGTTTATCAATATTATTCTCTGTAAGAATTATATCCTCGTAGTCCGAACGAAATTCCTCGGGTAAAAGCGAAACGAGCGTCTCCCCTGCTATCCTCTCAACCTGCTTGTAGGACTTTACGATTTCGGGGTTATAGTACTTCACGGGAGTCGGCATATCGCCTGTTATAATCTCGGTCGCATCGTGGTATAGACCGAGGAGCGCTGCCCTCTCGGCGTTTAGGTTTTCGCCTGTTTCGCGGTTATGCATAAGCACCAGAAAATGCGCAAACATAGCAACCTGAAGGCTGTGCTCGCTGATATTTTCGTTCTTAGTATTATTCATCAAACCCCAGCGGGTTATGTACTTCATTCTCGAAAGCATTGCGAAAAAATGCGAATTATTCATATCTGTCACCTTTATTTCCATATTTTTGTTTAAATTAAGCGGGAGTTGTGCTATACTTATTATAAACATTTTATCGAAGTTGTAAATAAAAACTTTTTACCTATAAGGAGAAGCTTATGAATAAACTTCGCACACTGCGCGACTACAGCTCGCGCCACTGCGGACTTACTGCGTTTTTGCTCGGACTTTTGCTGTCCGCTGCTATATTTGTGCCTGTAATAATAGAAAACGGCGGTATTTTTATGTACTACGGCGACTTCAACGCTCAGGAAATTCCGTTCTATCAGCTCGTGCACGACGAAATACTGCGCGGAAATACCGGCTGGACGAGCCTTACAGACCTCGGCTCATCGCTTCTCAGTTCGTACTCATTCTATCTTACGGGCAGTCCGTTTTTCTGGATAACTCTGCTGTTTCCGAGCGAGGCTGTGCCCTACTTAATGGGCCCGCTGTTTATGCTAAAGTTCGCGTGCGCAAGCCTTACGGCGTACCTCTACCTCAAGCGTTACGTTCAGAACCGTACCTTTGCGGTAGCGGGTGGACTCCTCTACGCTTTTTCGGGCTTTTCGATTTACAACATATTCTTCTTCCACTTTCACGAGCCGATGATAGTTTTCCCGCTGTTATTGCTCGCAGTGGATAAGTTTATGTACGAAAACCGCCGCGGTGTGCTCGCGCTCGCGGTATTTGCGTCGTGTCTTGTAAACTACTACTTCTTCGCGGGTATGGCTGCTTTTGTAGCGATTTATTGGTTTATGCTCGTGTTCACCAACAATTACAAAATCACAGTCAAAAAGATTCTTCTGCTTGCGTTTGAGGTAATTGTGGGCTTCCTTGCAACGGCGTTTCTTATACTTCCGACGGTGCTGTTCATAAGCGGAAACCCACGTCTTTCGGTACTGCCGGACGGATACGACGCGCTCGTGTACAATATGCCGCAGCGTTACTGGTACATTATCCTTTCCTTCTTCTTCCCGCCTGAGCTCGCCGCACAGCCCAACTTTACTCCGAGCGTGGAGTGCAACTGGGCGTCCGTCAGCGGCTGGCTGCCGCTTGTCTCGATGGCAGGAGTTATCGGATATTTACAGCTCAGAAAACGTGATTGGATTAAAAAACTAATTCTTCTGCTCATAGTTATGGCACTGATTCCGGTGCTCAACTCGGTTTTCCAAATGCTTAACTCAAGCATTTACTACGCGCGCTGGTTCTATATGCTCGTGCTGATACTTACCCTCGCGACCGTCAGAGCACTCGAGGACAACGAGGTCGACTGGATACGCGCCGTGCGTTGGACTACAGGTATAACCGCGGCAATCGCACTGTTAATCGGAATTATGCCGAACACGCTCTACGACGACAACGATAATCCGACAACCCACATCGGAGTTATGGATTACACATCTCGTTATTGGGTTTATGTGGCGATTTCGCTTGTCGGACTTTTAGCGTTTGTGCTCATTATCACGCGCTACCAAAATCAGAAAAGCAAGCTTGCTTACGCTGTGATAGCGGGAATCTGTATTATTTCCCTGCTGTCCTCGACATACATCGTGCAGACAGGCAACAGCCTCGACAGTGATGACAAGGAATTCTTAAGCATTAACGGGTTTAATCGCTCAGACAGGCTCGAGCTCGACGATATTCAGAACGTCCGCTCCGATTTTTACGAATGTCCCGACAACCTCGCTATGTACTGGCAGATACCGTCGATTAATGCATTCCACAGCGTTGTAACGCCAAGCATTATGAAGTTTTACAAAGCGGTCGGCGTATCGCGCGACGTCGCATCGCGACCGAGCACCGAGCACTACGGAATTCGCGGGCTATTAAGCTGCAAGTATCTTTTTGACGAACTCGCCGACGATGACGACCATAAATTTATGAACGACGAGGGCAAGACGGAAATGCCCTGTTGGAGGTATCTCAAAACCGTCAACGGATGTCGCGTTTTTGAAAACGAGCAGTATATCCCTATGGGATTTATGTACGACAGCTTTATTACGGAGCAAGAACTCAAAAAAATTAACAGACAGTACCGTTCCGAGGCTATGCTAAAGTCGCTGACTCTCTCCCTCGACACAGCAAAAAAATACAGCGATATCACGGGCTACACGGACTCCGACATCAAAGCGATTAAACAAGACGAAGAGAAGGATACCGACAAATTCGACAGCATAACAAAACAGTATAAATACGGGAAGTACGAGTACATCGACGACTGCACAAAGCTGCGCGAAAACTCCTGCACGGACTTTAGCTACAACAGCGAGGGCTTCTCGGCGACTATCGACAACAAAGGTAAGGATAACTTCGTGTTCTTCAGCGTTCCCTACGACAAGGGCTGGAGCGCGTACGTCAACGACGAGGAAGTTGAAATTATAAAATCAAACGTCGGGTTTATGTCTGTAATCGTTCCCGCTAATAAAAAAAGCGAGATAGTTTTCAAATACTCGTCATATGGTTTCCCTATTGGAATTATAATCAGCGCCTTATGTGGTATAATTTTCGTTATGTATATTGCTGTGCTTGTTTTTTTAAAAATTCATCGGCGCAGCAAACGAGGTACGATATGAATTTTGGAGAAAATATTCTTAAATATAAAGATGATATTTTAAGGGATTTGAAGACTCTTTTAGAAATCGAATCCGTGTCGAGCGAAGGTCCTTTCAAATGTAGAAAAGCTCTCGACTTCGTTTTGCAACGAGCGGAAGAGTTGGGACTCACCGTCAAAAATATAGATGGCAAAGCCGGCCACGCTCAACTCGGAAACGGCGGAAAGCTATGCGGCGCTCTGACGCACCTTGACGTTGTTCCGTCGGGCAATAACTGGACGGTCGAGCCGTTTACACTCACGAGAAAGGACGGCAGACTCTACGGCAGAGGAATAGACGACGACAAGGGCGCCTCTATCGTAAATCTCTACTGCCTTAAGGCGCTGCTCGACAGCGGCATAAAGGGCGAAAACACACTGCGATGTATCTTCGGCACGGACGAGGAAGTCGGTATGACGGATATGGAAACCTACTTCAAAAACGAGCCGCTGCCGGACATCTCCTTCACGCCTGACAGCGACTACGGCATTTGCTACGCAGAAAAGGGAATTTTACAGCTTAAGATATATATGGACAGAAACGACGGAAAAACGCTCAGCGCGATAAAATCGGGTGACGCGGTCAACGCTGTTCCTGACGACGCTAAGGCGCTCGTCTACTGCTCCGAATCCTTTGGCAACGAAATCAAGGAAAAAAGCAAGAAAATAAACGGTCAATTCAGTTTCACGGAGACTATCGACGGTCTTGTTATCAACAGCGTCGGCACTGCTGCTCACGCCTGTGAGCCCGAGAAAGGCTTCAACGCCGCGCTCGCTCTCGTGGAACTGCTCAACGAAAATCTTGACGAGGACGAGGTCGGAAGTCTCTGCCAATTCATCGGCTATGCACTGCGCAGAGAAACAGACGGCACCTCGCTCGGGTTGCGTATGCGCGACTTTGTCTCGGGCGATTTGACGTGCAACGTGGGTAAAATCCGCCTCAATGACAACACGGCGTACCTCACACTCGACATCCGCTACCCTGTTACGATGAACTACGAAAATATCCTCGCGCGAGTTGCGAAGTCTGCCAGCCTACGCGGGCTAAAGGTGGAGGTTATACACCACGCGGCTCCGCTCTATCTACCCAAAGAGAGCAAAACTATCGAAATTCTTTCCTCCGCCTACGAGGAAATTACAGGCAAAAAACCCGAGCTTTACTCGACAGGCGGCGGTACATACGCGCGTATGCTCGGCGGAAAAGGCGTTGCGTTCGGTCCTGCGTTTAAGGACGACAAGGTAAATATGCACAACGCTGACGAGAGCATTGACGAGGAAAAATTCTTCCTGCACGCGCAGATTTGCTTGCAGGCTATGCACAAGCTATACACGGAGAAATTCTGACGAGGTAAGTATGAAAGCAGTGAAATTACTGAAAAAACAAGCTAAAGCCTCGCTCGGAGGAAAATGGGCGACTGCTGTCGCGGGTCTGCTTGCTGTGTTCGCGGCCGCGCTGTTCGTGTACCTTTTCTACGCCACGTTCGGCTGGGTTACGGGAGCGTTCGTAACGAGTGCACAAGAAATTGACACTGTTGTTATTATAAAGCAGTTTGTCCTTTTCTTTACGACCTTTCTGCTCGCTATCGCTCTAATGCCGATTATAAACGGCTTTTTCAGACTTTGCTATAACATAGCTAATTGGCGCGAGGCGAATTTTGCAGACGTGTTTTATTTCTTTAAAGAAACTAAACGGTATTTTAAGGCTATGCAGTTCAACATATTCACCACCGCAAAACTGTTCGCCGCATACTTTATAACTTTTTTAGGCTACAACATATTTCGAATCCCGGTAATAGAGACAAGCTTCGAAATTACAACATTATTTATAATAAACCGCTCGATGTTATTTGCACTTGGTTTTGTATGGTTCTTATTATTCTTTATTAGAATAATTTTTAGTGAATTTATATTTGTTGACAACGAAAACGCGCGGATTTCAGAAATTTCCCGTGCGACAAAGGTCATCTTCAAACATCACAAACTCGATATAATTCTTTTGAACTACTCCTTTATTCCGTGGATAGCGCTGAGCTTTCTCGTAATTCCCGCGCTCTATGTTATCCCATATATGACCACGACCGTCGCTACGTCGACGAAGTGGCTTTTGAAACTGTATAAGGAAGGTAAACTGGTATGATAATTACAATAGGAGTTATCGCATATAACGAGAAGAAAGCACTCGGCTCTTTGCTTCGGGATATATGCGCCCAGACCTACAACCACAAGAAAATCGAGATTCTACTCGTTGACAGCAACTCGACCGACAACACCAAGAAAATTATGGAAACCTTCCGCGATAATAACAGGGAGGATTTCTACGACGTAAAGGTTCTTTCGAACCCGCAGAGGACTCAGCCGTGCGGCTGGAACGTAGTACTCAAAAACTACAGCGGAGACGCGGTTGTCCGCATAGACGCGCACGCGTCTATCCCCTCGAACTTTATCGAGAAGAATATCGAAACCCTACAGGATGAGGACATATGCGGCGGATTTCGCCCCAATATTATCGACGAGACTACCGCGTGGAAGGAGACTCTGCTGCTCGTCGAAACCTCGATGTTCGGCAGTTCAATTGCTCCGTACCGCCGTCAGCAAGGCAGAACCTATGTAAACTCGCTTTTTCACGGCGCATACAAACGCGAGGTGTTCGACAAGGTCGGACTTTTTAACGAGGAACTTGTACGAACCGAGGACAATGAAATCCACTACAGGATGCAGAAAGCGGGCTTTAAGCTATGCTTTAACCCTGAAATAATTTCATACCAGCATACTCGAAACAGCCTCAAAAAAATGATTAAGCAAAAATACGGCAACGGAAAATGGATAGGCCTCACCCTCTCCGTGTCGCCGAAATGTCTCTCCTACTACCACTTTGTTCCGTTTTTGTTCGTGATGTCGCTTCTCGGCTGTATCGGAATCGCGCTGCTCGGATATCCGCTGCTGCTCGAAATTCTCCTTCTGCTATACTCAATGTTCGACTTCGTAAACACGGTAAGCTGCTTTACGATGCGCGATATTCAGCCACAGTTTCTGATGTTACCGATTCTCTTCCCTATTATGCACATTGCGTACGGCGTCGGCACGATAGTAGGTATATGTCAGATTCCGTTTTGGAAAAGAAAACTCAAAAAAGATAAAAAGAAGTAAACCTTGGAGTTTCAGATGTCGGAGCGTATTAACCTTTCAAAAGACCAGCTGCGCTCGTTGCAGCTAAAGGAGCTTGAGTTGCTCAAATATTTCCGCGACTTCTGCGACAGCCACGACCTCACCTATTATGTGTGCGGCGGCTGTCTTATCGGCGCGCTCAGATACGGCGGGTTTATCCCGTGGGACGACGACGCCGATGTGTTTATGCCGCGCCCTGACTTTGAGATTTTTATAAAGGAATACCAAAAAGAAAATCCGTCCGAGCGTTTTGTGCTCTTAAACGAAACGGACGAGACCTTTACGCGCAACTGTTTCCCGACACTTGTGGATACGAGCGCAACACTCATTAAAAACTACCAGAAGGATTTAGATATTCCGCACGGAGTCGCGTTCGACATCTTCCCGATTGACCCGTGTCCGAGCCGCAAAACACAGCGGTACGCGCAGCATTTTTGGTGTATAGTTTACTCGCTGTTTCGCGCGCAGACGATACCCGAAAAGCACGGCGGGTTGATGTCGCTCGGCAGTAAAATACTGCTCGGCATTTTCCGCAGCTATAAAACGCGCAAGAAAATCTGGAAATTTGCTGAAAAACAGATGACGAAATACGATATAGAGGACTGTGAGCTTATTTGCGAGTTGTGCGCAGGGCCTCGGATAATGCGCAACGAATACCCGAAAGAATTGTTCGAGTCCACAACGGAAATCACCTTTGAGGGCGAGCAGTTTAAAGCAATGAAGGGCTACAGGCGTTACCTCGAGATAGCGTTCGGCAAGGACTATATGACGCCGCCGCCAAAAGAGGAGCAGGTAATCTCTCACGACCTCGCTTATATAGATTTGGATTCGCCATGCCCGAGAAAGGGAACAAAATGAACTTAACGAATGAAAAATGGACTCCTGCGCTTTATGCGGAGTTCATTGATTTTATAAAACAAAACGCAGATTTGAAGTACAAGGAATTTCACTCACACCTTATCCCCAACTACGACGCGGATAGAATAATCGGAATCCGTATGCCGCAGATGAGAAGTTATGCAAAAGAAATCGCGAAAGGCGACGCGCGCGGATTCGTTTCGATTTGCGGCACAGATTACTACGAAGAGGCTATGCTGCGAGGGCTCGTGACGGGACTTATTAAGCCCGAAAGCTTTGAAGATTTTCAAAAGCTCGTCGAAGAACAGATACCGTACATAAACAACTGGGCATTGTGCGACTGCTTTTGCTCGAGCGTAAAGCACATCAAGAAATATAAAGTCGACGCTTTTAATTCTATAAAAGAATATTTAAAGAGTGCCAACCCGTGGAAAGTTCGCGTCGGGCTTGTGCTCTTGCTTAACTACTATCTCGACGACGAGTACATTCGTGAAGCGCTCTCCCTCACCGACAGTGTGCACAGCGAGCACTACTACATAAGTATGGCTCAGGCATGGCTCGTGGCGACAGCGTTCGCGAAAAACAAGGATATTACACTCAAATATTTCGAGCACTGCACGCTCGACAACCTGACCTTTAACCGCACTATTCAGAAAGCACGGGAAAGCTATCGCGTGGACAGCGAACTCAAGGAATACCTGAAAACGCTCAAAAAAGCGTGATTTGCACGCTTTTTTCTCTCATCGCTCGTTGCCGCTTGCGGCAAACTGAGCGGTGAATACAAATAAAGCAAAAATCCTATTGACAAATAGCGAGGCTTGCGTATAATAAATACAGAAGTTGTCTTCGGGGCGGGGTGAAATTCCCCACCGGTGGTAAAGCCCACGACCGAGCGTAGTCTCGCTGAACCTGTGAAATTCAGGTGCCGACGGTATAGTCCGGATGAAAGAAGATACAGTGATACTGTAATTTAGCTCCGTTGCATTTTGCGACGGAGTTTTTTATGTCTCACTACCCACGACAACTCCTAATAAACATTTTTAGGAGGTCATTTTATGACAAAAACTGAAAAGCGCACACAGCGTATCAAAATGCTGTGCGCAATGGCAATGCTCACCGCACTTGCGATAGTGGTGGACTTTTTCCTGAGAATACCGAATATCGGCGGTATCCTCACCTACGAGCCGAAGGACGCGGTTCTCACAATCGGCGCGTTCATATTCGGAGTTGTTCCGGGGCTTATTATGTCGTTCGTGGTATGCCTCGTGGAGATGCTCACCATAAGCACTACGGGCCCTATAGGTCTGCTTATGAACTTTTTACCATCGGCGGTGTTTGTAGTGGTTAGCTCCCTTATCTATCACAGGAGAAAAACGCTCTCACGCGCGATTATCGGACTCGTGGCAGGCTCGCTCTCTATGGTAATTATAATGCTTTTATGGAATTATATCATAACTCCTATATATATGGGAGTTCCGCGCGAGGCGGTATTAGAGCTGTTCCTGCCGCTGATTATTCCGTTTAACGTAATTAAGGTTGCGCTCAACTCCGCATTGGTGCTTTTCCTCTATAAGGGTGTTGTAACTGCACTGAGGAAATCGAGGCTCATACCCACTCGCGAGGACAACGACACAGAGAAGAAAAAGAACACAATTATTATGGTATGCGCTTCCGCGCTTCTTACGGTGACGTTTATACTCGTGCTCCTTATATTCGCAAAAATAATCTGAGTATTGACAAAACACGACTAAAATTGTAAAATAACAATGTTCACAGAGTAGAAGTTTGTGCGTAAAGTGTCCTTTGAACGGGGAGTTGTCAGGGGAACGAAAGTCGCAGGACTGCGGTGCAGACTTCGCATCCCACTGTTACATTAAGTGCAAGAAGGGCTGCTTTGTGCAGCCCTTTTTTGTGTCTCCTTGTAACATCGTTATTATTAGGAGGTCAAAATGACACTGAAAGAAAAACTACTTAATTCTGCAAAAGAATTAAGTAACGTGTACGCAATCACCGCTCTCGCTATGCTCCTCGCGCTGAGAGTAATCGTAGGAGTTTTTGCCAATGCTACTATGCCGCTGTTCGCAAACACGGTGAAAATCAGCATTAACTTCCTGCCTATCGCGGTAGCCGCAGCGCTCTTCGGACCGATTGGCGCAGGTCTCGTCGGAGCGCTCGGGGACATTATCTCGTTCTTCATCAACAGCGCGGGCACGACGTACTTCCCCGGCTTTACGATTAACGGATTTTTAACGGGCGTGATTTTAGGTATTTTTCTTTATAAGAATAATATCACTGTAAAAAGCGTGCTGATTTCGTGGACTGTCAACGCGATATTCATAGAGGTTCTGCTCTCGGGCTACTGGCTGTACTTCATCTACGGCACAGGCACCGCAGACAGCTTTATGGTATTTCTTTGGGCGCGAGTGATAAGCGAAGTTATTAAGTTTATCCCCACGGTGCTGATTATCCTCGGCGCCGGCAAAGCCACGACACAAATACATTCAGCAATAAAAGAAAACTTCGTCTAAAAGGAAAGCGTGCGAGTTAATCGCACGCTTTTGCTTTTGATTTTTTTCGCAGTTATGTGCTTTTATTTTGTTTTTTCAAGCCGATATGTCTTGTCGCTTGCAGCGGCAACCTCGGGAGAATGGGTAACAATTATTACGCACTTTCCTTCGTCGGCAAGCATACGGAAGATTCCGATTATCTCGTCCTGTGTTTCTCCGTCGAGATTTCCTGTCGGCTCGTCCGCGAGGATTATGCTCGGGTCATAGGACAGCGCTCTCGCGATAGCGACCCTCTGCTGCTGTCCGCCAGAAAGCTTTAGCACGCGTCGCGTCGTTTCATCCTCGCTGAGTCCTACCTTTTTGAGCAGTTCGAGTGCAATTTCCTTCTTAGGGCGGTTGAACTTCTTGCCCGAGATATCCATAGACAGCACGACGTTTTCGAGCGCCGTGAGATGAGTAAGCAGGTTGAAATTCTGGAAAATTACGCCGACGTGCCTGCTGCGGAATTTGTACTTGTCGGACCGTGTTATATCCTCTCCGTCGAGGAAAATTCTGCCGTCTGTCGGAGCGGCAAGGCTCGATAGCACGGAGAGCAGAGTTGTTTTTCCTGCGCCCGATTTACCGACAATCGTGTAAATCTTGCCCGCGTCGAACTCCATATTGAGGTTATTTAAAACCATAACCTTGCTTTTGTCGTAATGATATGAAATGTTGTCAAGCTTTAATAAACTCATAGTGCAACCCTCCTTTACGAACGGTTTGAAAGAATTTTCAGCGGCTCGTATCTCATTATGCTGATGAGCGCCGCAAGACTTGCGGCAATCGTGAGGAACAATCCCACACAAATCAGCTCGAGCACTACAATAAGGTTCGTCGCGCTCGACACGGTGTCGACGTAGTTCTGAGCCCTTGACTGCATAAACCTATCACCCATCGGACCACCCTTCATATCGCCTTTCATATCGTTTCCGTCAGGCTTAAATCCGAAGTTTTCGCCTATTCTGTCGCCTGAGGTCTGCGAGCTCTGAATCTGGTTTGCGAGCAGCGTATTCGTCGCAGGAACGGAAACTGCCGCGCCAACGCTCGTTCCGATTATAAGGGCGATGAATGTGACAATGAAAATCTCGGTGACAAACTGCATAGCGACCTTCGCCTTTTTCATACCGATTGCGGTGAGCACGCCTACCTCGTACTTGCGCTCGCGCAGGTTAAAGATGTTGAGAGTAACTAAGATTATACCGCCAACGCCGAGTACGATAAAGAAGAACCACATTGCGGTCTGACTGAGCGCTTCGAGCGGTAGCAGGCTGTTTTCATACGCCTGCAAATCGTTAGATGATACAGTGTAATCGTCGCTGAGTCCGAGGTCGTAGACCTTATCCGCAAAGCTTTCGTAGTTCTCAACGCTCGCGAAGGTATAGGTGAACGCTAAGTTATTAGTAAGCACAGCAGAGGTCTCGTCCCCGTTGCTGTCGGTCGTTGTGTTAGCCGCTTTCTCGGACTTTGTGAGTATCTTCGAGAACGCGGTGTAATTCATATAAATATTGTTCGCGGGGTCGTTCATACGAAAGCGGTTATTCTCCTCCGAGGACGACTCGGAGTTAGTGTAAATACCCACGATTTTTAGCTTGTAGGTCTCGTCCTCACAGCTTGGGTTGGAAAGCTTCAGTGTATCGCCGACGGAGAGTCCGTTGTATGCGGCAAGCTCGTTCGAGATAATGCACTCAAGCGCGTCGGAGTCCTCGTCGAACATAGCGCCGTCCGTGATTGAGTAGCTACCGTCCTCGCCGAACATCGAAAGCATAGCGTCATAGGACGAGTAACCCGTCACCGTGAAGTCGCCCTCGTTAACCTGAAAACGCCGGCCGCCTCTGCCTCCGAACTGCTCGCCGTTCGGCTGGCCGCCTTCATCGGAATTTCTGCCGCCCATAAAGTCGTCGTCAATCGTCGTAGCGCTGTCATCCTCTTCCTCAGTGCCGTACGGGAGCAAATCGCCCGTGGCGTCGAGCGAGAAGGCTCCCGAATAGTAATAGCTGTCGCCGTCACCGAGAGCCTTCGTGTACGTCATATAGTTGTCGAGCGTAAGCGACGAGCCCTGCAGTATGTCAAAGTCAAATTTGCTTCTGTCAGGCATACCGTCTGAGCCCTCGTCTGCGTTATTTCGCATTTCTTCCATTGCCTTTTGTCTGTCAAATGAAATCTGGGCTGTAACGGAAAGGTTGCTTAAGGTGTCCTCTTTTGCGACCTCCGCCGCCTGCTGAATCGAAAGAGAAACGCAGGCAGAAACTGCGATAATCAGCACGATTATGCCAATCAGAATATTTCTCAGCTTGTTTCTTGTAATGCTCTTTACTGCATTTTTGAAAATGTACATCAAAGGCTCCTCCTTGTAAGTTTGCTTTTCTGTATTTATAATAGTACCCTTTTTTGAAATCTGGCGTATTGTTTTTTGAAGATTGTGTGAAAAATAAATGAAATAAAATTGAACAAATGCTAAGTATTGCAATCGGCTTAAATATACTTTATAATGTATATAAAAATTAACCGAGGTTATTTATGATTTATAACAATATTTTAGAGGCTATCGGCCATACGCCTATGGTACGCCTGAACCGTATGAATAAGAAGGGCAACGCTGACATTTACCTGAAGTTTGAGGGGCTGAATGTCGGCGGCTCGATAAAGACCCGCACCGCATTTAATATGATCACACAGGCGGAAAAGGAAGGCAAAATCACGCCCGACACCATTATCGTGGAGCCTACAAGCGGCAACCAGGGAATCGGACTCGCGCTGGTCGGCGCTGTTAAGGGGTACCGCACAATCATCATTATGCCCGACTCCGTAAGCGAGGAACGCAGAAAATTAGTCCGTCACTACGGAGCAGAGGTCATACTCGTCCACGACGACGGCGATATCGGAGCATGTATCGAGGAATGTCTGCAAACTGCGCTGAAAATGGCTGAAGAAGATAAAAATGTTTTTGTTCCTCAGCAGTTCGAAAATCCTAACAATACAAAGGCGCACAAGCACCACACCGCACTCGAAATCCTCGAGCAGGTTGCAGGTCCTATACACGGATTCTGCTCGGGAATCGGTACGGGCGGCACTATCACAGGCATAGGCGAAACGCTTAGAGCACAGAATCCCGACATCGAAATCTGGGCTGTTGAGCCCGAAAACGCCGCAATCCTCGCGGGCGGAACAATCGGCACACACCTCCAGATGGGTATAGGCGACGGAATTATCCCCGAAATTCTTAACCGCGAAATTTACGACAACATCTATATAGTCACCGATGAGGAGGCGCTCAGAACCGCAAAGGATCTCGCGCGAATGGAAGGTATAATGTGCGGTATTTCGAGCGGAACTAACGTGGCGGCTGCGCTGAAACTCGCCGAGAAACTCGGAGAAGGCAAAACCGTCGTTACCGTACTGCCCGACACAGCAGAGAGATATTTCTCCACTCCCCTTTTTGACGAATAATTCTAAAACAGAAATATTAAAGCCTGCGCAATAAGCGCAGGCTTTGTTGCTGTGTTATTTAATTAAATATGCTCCACGGAAAACCGTCGTCAAACTGCTCAGTATTGTTATTGGTCGTTACAGAATCCTTCGTATACTCCTGAAGCTGCATCTTAATTGTGCCTGTTCTGCCGCTGCGATATACGCCGAAGATTGCGGTGTCGCCCACCTTGAGCTTTTTGATAATCGCCTTAACTTCCTTAGTCGAGGTGACCTCGGTTCCGTTAATCTTCGTGATAATATCTCCCGAACGGAAGCCCGCGCTCGCGGCGTTGCTGCCGTTGTTTACGCTTGTGACGTACACGCCTGTCTGAGATGTGCCGTACATCCACAGTTGTGCAGTAGAGCTGATGTCGGTAAGCGACATACCGAGGTCAATCTGACCCTTAACGTAGCCGTACTGCTTGAGGTCGGAGAGGACGTTCTGAACATCGTTTATCGGAATAGCGAATCCGATACCCTCGGCTGAGGTTGACGCTGACTTCGCATTAACAATACCGATAAGCTCGCCCGAGCCGTTGAAAAGTCCGCCGCCGGAGTTACCGGGGCTTATCTCGGCGTTAGTCTGGAGCAGGTTCATAGTCACGTCGTCTATAGTGAGCTCGCGGTCGAGCGCGCTTATAATTCCGTCCGTAACCGTGCCGCCGAGCTGACCGAGTGGATTGCCTATAGCAACAGCATAGTCGCCAACCGAAATTTTATCGGAGTTACCGAATGTTGCGGCTGTCAGTTCACCGTCGGGCTTCACCTTAAGCAGTGCAATATCACCCTCGGAATACGTTCCTATTACGTCGACCTCGGTGTATTCAGTCTGATTTCGGAGCGTGACGGTGATGTGTGACGCGCCCTCGATAACGTGGTAGTTAGTAATGATGTATCCGTCTGTCGAGATTATAACGCCCGAGCCCGCGCCCTGTTGGATATACTGGCGCGAAAAGGAGCTCGTAGCAACCTGCTCGGTCGTAATTTCAACAACAGAGTCAGCCGCTCTTTTCACGATTTCAGTCGTTGTGAGCTCCGCGGTTGATGATGCGTAGGATGAGCTGTCGCCATTGGATTTACTAACCTCGAGGGTTGACAGACCGCTGTTATTTTTACCTAAAAAAGTCGCCGCAACAAATCCGCCGCCTGCGCCGAGTACGGTCGAGCAGAGAATACTTATGATGAGCACCGCAGCGATTGTACCGCGGGTTACGGGTTTCTTCTCCTTTTTCGGCTTCGGCTTTACGGGTTGAGGCTGAGCATAGTAAGGCTGCTGATAGTAGCCTGTATTGTAATTTTGCTGAGCGTAGGGCTGATTTACGGGTTGTGTGTTTCCGTAGTAGCTCTCGCCGTAGCGCGCGTAGCCCTCCGCAGGCGTTGTTTGATTAGCATAGCGCTGACTGTAATACTCATCGGGTGTGTAGTCGGGAGTTGTATCGGTCTTATTCTCCGACGGTTCACTCTTATTAACATTATTGGGGTTGTAATACTCGTCGGGTGTATAGTCGGGAGTTGTATCTGTCTTGTCCTCGGGAATTTTGAAAATCTCCTCGATGGTCGGACTGTCTGTTTTCGGCTCTGTCTCAGGAACAGACTCGGCGGTTGTCTCGGGATTAAATCCGTCGGTATTGTAGTTGTTTTCAAATGGATTATTATTCATAAGTATACCTCCGTTTGATTTCGTATCGTTTTAATTATGATAACCACGAAATGTGAAAAATATATGAAAAAAAGCTGAATCCCAAATGAAATTTTTGATTTTAAAAAACCGCCTTGCGGCGGCTTAACTGAGCTTTGCAATCAGCGGCTGTCACGAAGCTTACGCTTGATTTTTTGCAGGGTGTTGTCTATTTTCTTAGTGCTCGTCTGCGTAGCGTCGGCGATTTCGTCGTAGGAGTAGCCCTTAAGGTACATATCGAAAACCGTGCGCTCCTCTGAGCTTAAAAGCGAGCGCAGGTGGAGCATAAGGTTTTTCAGATAATCGCGCTCGATTACGAAATCCTCGACATTCTGCTCTTCGTCATGCCTGTCTGCCATTTCGTCGAGGGTGATAATCTGCGACTTCGGCACAGCGCGCTTCGCATTGCCCTTCTTTGCTATGTCTTTAAAGCGGTTTTTCGTACACATTACGGCGTAGTTTTTGAATGACGCGCCTCCGGCGTCGTCGAAGTTTTTACCCGCGATTAAAAACGCAAGCAGGCCCTCCTGCACGAGGTCGTCGGGCTCGTAGCCGTCAACATTGAAGTCGTAGGAAATCTGATAAATCAGCTTTACATAACGTATAGTAAGCTCCTCAAAAGCACGCTCGTCGCCTTTCTGCAAAAGCAGAACAAGCTGATTGTCGCTGAGGTTTCCGTAACCTATGCCGTTCATCTGATCACCGCCTTTTTATTATTAAACTTCATTATACTGCAAACATTTTTCACTGTCAACAAATGGTCGAACGATTGTGCACTTTCGACAACAAAAGCGCATATAAATTAGGTATTATGCCGTTTGTAAAACATTTGTTCATATGGTATAATTGTTATGATACTTATATTCATATGATAGAAATACATCTGGTGAAAATATGGTAGTAAAATGTAACAGCTTCGGCTTATTCGGAATAGACAGCTATCCGGTCGAGGTGGAGGTTTCTCTATCGCGCGGAATAGCAGCGTTCGATATGGTAGGGCTTCCAGACACAGCGGTTAAGGAAAGCCGCGACCGCGTACGCGACGCGTTTAAAAACTGTGGATTCGAGTTCCCGGTATCGCGTATCACCGTGAATTTAGCTCCTGCCGACACCAAGAAGGAAGGCCCTATCTACGACCTTCCGATTTTTGTAGCCTTTCTTATAGCGACGGGCAACCTCAGCGCGGACATCTCGGACTGTGCTTTTTTAGGCGAGCTCAGCCTTTCGGGAGAATTGCGCGGCGTTAACGGCGTTCTGCCTATGACAATCAAGGCCAAGGAGTGCGGGATAAAACGTCTCTATGTACCCGCGGCGAACGCGTGCGAGGGTGCTGTAGTAAAAGGAATCGAAGTCTATCCCGTTAAGAGCGTATATCAATTATTTCTTCATTTAAAAGGAATTGAGCAGATTTACCCCGCAGAGCCGCTTCCCGACAACCCTGTAGCGCTACAGGAAATTCCCGACTTTGCGCAGGTAAAGGGTCAGTACGAGGTAAAGCGCGCTCTCGAAATCGCCGCGGCAGGCGGTCACAACGTGCTGCTTATCGGCCCTCCGGGCTCGGGAAAAAGTATGCTTGCGAAGCGTATGCCCGCAATTTTGCCGGATATGACCTTTGATGAAACTATTGAAACGACTAAGGTGCACTCAATCGCAGGCTCTCTGCCCGAGGGCGTTTCTCTCATACGCACGCGCCCTTTCAGAGCGCCGCACCACACCGTCTCCCCTGTTGCACTCAGCGGCGGCGGAGCGACGGTAAAGCCGGGCGAGATTTCGCTCGCTAACAACGGTATACTCTTTCTTGACGAGCTGCCCGAATTTGGCAGAAAAACGATGGAAGTTCTGCGCCAGCCGCTCGAGGACGGCACTGTGACTGTTTCGCGCGCAAGCGGAAAATACACCTATCCGTGTAACATTATGTTGATTGCGGCGATGAATCCGTGTCCGTGCGGATATTTTAACCACCCGACGCGCGATTGCACCTGTTCCGACACGAAAATCCACCGTTATCTCGACCGCGTCTCGGGACCGCTGCTCGACCGATTTGACATTCATATAGAAGTTCCTCCTGTTGAATATCGGGATTTATCCGCGAAGAACAGCGAGGAAAGCTCCGAGGACATCAAGAAACGCGTCGACAAGGCGCGCGCTGTTCAGACAGAACGCTTTAAGGATTCGAACACAACGTGCAACGCACGACTTACGGACTCTGAATTTGAACAGTACTGCACCGTAAGCGAAGAGGGAGCAAAGCTGCTCGAGGGTGTTTTTGAATCAATGGGACTTTCGGCGAGAGCGTACAACCGAATACTAAAGGTCGCGCGCACAATCGCCGACCTCGACGGAAGCGAGACGATTGAGACCACTCACCTCGCCGAGGCGGTTCAGTACCGAAGCCTCGACCGCAGATATTGGAATAAATAAATTATATAAATGAGGGTTACATTATGGAACAAAAACGAAATTCTTTTTCGGGTTCGATAGGCTTTGTGCTTGCGGCGGCAGGCTCGGCAGTCGGACTCGGCAACATCTGGCGATTTCCCTACCTTGCGGCTAAGGATGGCGGCGGACTTTTTCTCGTCGTTTATCTTATCCTTGCGCTTACGTTCGGCTTTACGCTGCTCGTGACCGAAGTCGCTATAGGCAGAAAAACAAAGCAGAGCTGTCTCACCGCTTACGGAAATATCCACAAAAAGTGGAAATGGCTCGGCTCGATAGCGAGCGCCGTCCCGTTTATCATACTGCCCTACTACTGCATTATAGGCGGCTGGGTACTCAAGTACTGCATAGCCTTTATAACAGGTCAGGGACTTGACGCGGCGGGCGACGGCTATTTTACGGGCTTTATCTCAAGCCCTGTAGAGCCGATTGTCTACAACGTGGTTTTCCTTGCGGCAACGTGCTTCATCGTTTTCCGCGGCGTAAACAAGGGAATAGAAGCATTCTCCAAGGTGCTTATGCCAGCTTTGCTCGTGCTCGTTGTCGGAATTTCGATTTATTCACTCACCATTCACGGCGGTCCCGAAAACGACAACCGCACAGGTATAGAGGGTTTTCTCGTTTACGTTGTTCCGAACATTGATGGAATGGGGCTCAAGGATATTCTTGTCGTCGTGATGGACGCTATGGGACAGCTGTTCTACAGCATAAGCATAGCTATGGGTATTATGGTGACCTACGGCTCATACTTCAAGGACAAAGACAACCTTATGAAGTCCGTAAATCAGATTGAAATTTTTGACACAATTGTAGCGTTCCTCGCGGGCGTTATGATTATCCCCGCGGTATTCGTTTTCCTCGGTAGGGACGGAATGTCAGCGGGCCCGGGGCTTATGTTCGTAGCTATCCCGAAGATTTTCGCGCAGATGGGTATAGCGGGCAGAATTATCGGCATTGTGTTCTTCCTTATGGTACTCTTTGCAGCGCTTACAAGCTCTGTTTCAATACTTGAGGCGATAGTTGCGAGCGCGATTGATAAGACCGGAACAAGCAGAAAGAAAGCAACACTGATTGAGGGCGTAGTCGCTCTCGCTATCGGCGTTGTAATCTGTATGGGTTACAATCTGCTGTACTTCGAATTCCCGCTCCCGAACGGTACGACAGCTCAACTGCTCGACATCGCGGACTACCTCAGCAACAACATTCTGATGCCGATTGTCGCGATAGGAACCTGCCTGCTAATAGGCTGGATTGTCAAGCCAAAGACGGTTATCGACGAGGTAACGAAGAACGGCGAGCGCTTCGGCAGAAAGATACTCTATATAGTTATGGTGAGGTTTATCGCCCCGATACTGCTGTTTATCCTCTTGCTCGGCTCACTCGGAGTTTTCAATAATCTAACATAACATTAATTTAGCCGACTGTCTCAAAAGACAGTCGGCTATTGTTTTGTATCAACCTCAAAAAATACACTATCTGAACACAGCGTTACTCATATGTATTCTCATTTCGTCTATGTTCAGATGATTTTTATAGAACGGAAAGTATTGTTTTTGGAATGTAAATTTTCTTTTGAAATTTCCGCCATCATAGAAAACAAATATACGACCTTGCCATTTGCAATCTTCAACTCTGTAAAAATTTTCACACGGCAAAACATACTCCCTTATGTTAGTCTTGATAATGCAATTTTCGTTCTCAAAGCTTACCGATATCACTATATTTGCATAGTACTTTAGTAAAAACACTTCGAGACAACCTAAGAACAATACTGCTACAATAAACAAAGGAATAATCACATACAATTGCTCATATTCGTTCGTATGTATAATCATAAAAAACAGAAAGCCGAAAAGAGCAAAGAAAAAAATATCTGCAAAAATCAGAAATGCGATAAGAAACTTAAAAAAATACTTCATTTAACTCCAACTCTTTCTTATTGTTTTTATTTTGCGTATTTAACCATAAAGGCGACGATTGCGTTTTCGTAGGCGGTGCGATTCACATAATATGCCTCGGCGTGATCTGCGCCATCTACGATAAGTAGTTGTTTATCCGACGCGCACGCCTTATAATTCTGCTCGCTCATATATGTCGGGACGAAATCGTCCTTATCGCCGTGAATGAATATTATCGGCACGTTTGTCTTTGCGACCTCGTCAACGGTGCTCACGTCCTTGTAGCCATAGCCAGCGAAGGTCTTAGTGAGCAAATCGGTGAGGTTCATTATCGGGAACTTCGGTATGTGGTAATCGCGCCTTAGAATATGCGAAAAGACGTCATACGCGCTCGTAAAGCCACAATCGGCGACGATTGTTTTCACATTATCCGGCAAATTAAGTCCGCTCGTCATAAGGACGGTCGCCGCACCCATCGAAATACCGTGGAGAAAAATTATGCTGTCGCCGCCAAACAACTCGACCGCATAGTCAATCCACCTCAGCGCGTCCTTTCTGTCAAGAACGCCGAAGCCGATATATTTGCCTTCGCTCTGTCCGTGTGCGCGCTCGTCAACGAGCAGAAGATTGAACCCGTGCTCATAATAGAATTTAGAAAGAGCAACATAATCATTCGTCGAGCAACTTGTGTAGCCGTGGAAACAGATGACGATTTTCTTGCTCTCCGATTTATTTTTTATCAGCGTGGCATGTAGCCTGAGTCCATCGTCGGACTTAATGAAAACATCCTCGCTCTTCTGCTGATTTAGCCACTGTCTGCACTCGGATATAAAATCCATATGCTTGCACCAATCGGTGTTTGCGCCGATATTGTTCTCGAGCGTTGCGGTCGGCTTGCGATGAACCGTAAATACGAAGAAGTATATCGTCGTAATTATAACCGCTATGCACACGCAGGCGAGCAGTACCCCGACAATCAAAAAGATCCACATTACTGTATCCATTTTACGCTCCTGTTAATACTTTTCAAGAAAGCTGTGCTCTTCGCCGTCCGATTTGTAGGATGGGAATGTGTCGAGGCAGACGGAGTGGATACTGTTGAATATGCTTTTTTCTATGTTCGGGTTAGTTTTCTTGAGCTGCTTTATTAGCATTTTTATCTCCTGTCGTTTGCTGTCGCCTATGCCGTCGTCGGACATCGCGGTTTTCTCCGTAACACGGCACGCGCATTGAATAAACTCAAGCCCATTGTAGCGCGCCCACGCGATAACGCTGTCCTCGTGTATGCAGTACATCGGACGGATAAGCTCCATTCCATCGTAGTTTAAGCTATGCAGCTTAGGAATCATACCTTGTAACTGCGAACCGTAGAACATCGCCATAACGGTTGTCTCGATAACGTCCGAAAAATGGTGGCCGAGGGCAATTTTATTGCATCCGAGTTGTTTCGCCTTTTTATAGAGATGCCCGCGGCGCATACGCGCGCAGAGGTAGCACGGGTATTTCTCAGCGTTGTCCGCAATTTCAAAAATATCCGTCTCGAACACGGTAATCGGGATGTTCAGAAGATTCGCGTTGCTCTCGATTTTCTGCCTGTTTATTTCGTTGTAGCCCGGGTCCATCACGAGGTACACTGCCTCGAACGGCACGTCGGAGTAACGCTGCAGCAGCTGAATCAGCTTTGCCATAAGCATAGAATCCTTGCCGCCGGAAATACATACCGCGATTTTATCACCCGCGTTTATGAGTTCATAGCGCTTAAGTGCAGCGATAAACGGAGTCCATATCTCTTTTCTGTATTTTTTTGTTATACTTCTTTCTACCTTCTGATAGAACTCTAAATCTCTGCTCACGTTATGCTCCTTATAATCGGTTAATTTCCAACTCAATTTTATCACCATAGCCTATTGCTGTCAAATTTCAACTCTTTAAATTAGAATTATTTTTTTAGCGGAGCACAACTGTCCTGATTAAAAATTGCGAAATTGTCTATTTAAACTATGACAATTTTATTGTATTATAGTCTCAATTAATTAACGGAGTGAACGAAATGACAAAATCAGTGGCAGTAATAAACGACCTTTCGGGTTTCGGCAAGTGCTCTCTTACCGCGGCGATAGCGGTCTTATCCGTTATGGGGATTCAGCCCTGTCCCCTGCCGACGGCGATACTCACCAATCAGACCGGCTATAAAAATCATTATTGCTATGATTTCAGCGAGCATATGCCGTTTTACACCGATATGTGGGCAAAGAACAACGCCCGCTTTGACGGTATTTATTCGGGCTATATCGCCGGAGAACGTCAGGTTGATTTTATCAAAGATTTTATAAATAAATTCAAAATGTCGGACACAAAGATTGTCGTTGACCCTGTAATGGGCGACAACGGACAGCTCTATCCGCCTTACAATAAAACCACCTGCGACAAAATCAGAGAGCTCGCAAAAACTGCCGACATAATTACTCCGAACTTAACGGAGCTTTGTCTCCTCTCGGGAGCAGATTTTAATTCTGTTACAGAAAAAAGCAGCAGTGGTTTCTTCTTCGAACATATAGAAAACATCGCGAAAAATGCTATTTCCCACGATAATATGAAAATCGCGGTTACGGGTATCAAAAAGGATGGCTATATTTATAACGGCGTTTTCGAGAGGGGTAACGCGCAGTTTTTCCGCTCGAAGGAATACGGCAGCAGCTTTTCGGGAACGGGAGATATTTTCTCGTCAATTATCTGCGGAAGTATTTTAAATGATATTTCGCTTTCCGAGGCGGTCGAGAAGGCGACGAGTTTTATCGAAGAAGTAATTAAGGATACTGTCAAAGCGCCTTATGAAAAAAATCACGGCATTGATTTTGAAAAATATCTATATAAATTAGCCTTGCAAAGGGAGTGAAGTTATGACCAGGACAAAGACAACCTCAAATTCTAACGTAAAAACAATCACCCTGACGGCAATGTTTGCGGCATTGGTTACTGTTGCGACAGCTTTTATTAAGGTTCCCACCGCCTTAGGATACTGCCACGCCGGTGACTCAATGGTTTATCTTGCGGCTTGTATTTTGCCGGGACCTTACGGTATAATTGCCTCGGCGATTGGCGGAGGATTTGCGGACCTTATCTCGGGCTTTCCTCAGTGGATTTTGCCGACCGTAATCATCAAGGCGCTTAACGCGGTGCCCTTTGTTATATTAAGGAACTTCTTAATTAAGAAGAATAAGGACAACAGAATTATAAATGCGGGCTCGATTATGACGCTTATTCCGACAAGCTTCGTTACTGTGTTCGGCTACTTTATCGCGAACCTTCTCCTCTTTGACTTGGGCGGCGCCGTTGCGGAGCTCGCTACCTGGTATGTTCAGCCCGGTCTCGCGGCTGTTGTATTCATTGCTGTTGGACTCGGATTGGACGCTATTAAGTTCAAGTCAAATATTTCCCGAAACTTCTGAGGTGACGTATGAACGAAGAAATTATTTATACATATAAAAACAAAGTCTATCTTAACATCACAAACAAATGCCCCTGCGCCTGCACGTTCTGCATAAGAAGTCAGAAGGACGCGATAGGCAGTGCGGACAGCTTGTGGCTCAGGCACAACCCCTCTTTTGATGAGGTGAAGGCCGCGATAAATAATTACGACGACGTTAAGACCTGTGACGAGATAATTTTCTGTGGTTACGGCGAGCCTACGAACTCCTTTGACGTTCTTATTGAAACCGCCGCGCACATACGGAATAATCTCGGAATAAAAACAAGGGTCAACACAAACGGCCTCGGTAGTCTGATAAACGAGCGAAATATCGCAAAAGAGCTTTGCGACAATGTTGACTCAGTTTCAATCAGCCTTAACTGCTCGGACAAGGAGAAGTATCTTGAGATTGTGCGACCTAAGTTCGGCATAAAGTCGTTCGACGCGATGCTCGACTTCGCTAAGGAGTGCAGAAAATATACAGAAAACGTCGCGTTCTCCGTGGTCGACGTAATCGGTGATGACGAGATTGCAAAATGCCAAAAAATAGCCGACAGCCTGAATATCCCGCTAAGGGTGAGAAAATTCAGCGGTTCTGAATAATATCCGAATAAAAAACAGCAGCTTCCCCTATCTACTCAAGAAAAGCTGCTGTGTTTTTTATTTTACAAGAAACTGACCGAGCATTACCGCAAGGATACAAAGCGTCACGCTCAAAATAATGTACGTTATTCCAACCGCAACTGAGCCGCTTTTGAACAGTTCCATAGTCTCAAGCGAGAATGTTGAAAACGTCGTAAATCCACCGCATATTCCTGTTTTCAGGAACAAAACGAGCTTCGGGTCAAATGACGAATATTTCATCGCAAGAGCCGTGACAATTCCAATCGCAAACGCTCCGATTATATTTATTAAAAATGTGCATACGGGAAATCCGTTGGGATTCTCGACCGGAATAAGTCCGAGAAGATACCGCAGAATCGCTCCGACAAATCCGCCTAACCCCACAAAAAGTACATTCAGCATAGTTACCTCTGAGTTAATATTTTTAAATCATTAAATTTAAAACATACATTATTCGTATAAAAAATCAACTGAATCAGCGATTTTCTTTATCGTTTTTTCGTCAACACGATTTTCATTACTGAAAAACTCAAAATCATATCTACCATTGGTAAAGTGGATATAATCTTCTATCTTTGAATTGTTATTAACACAAACAAGCGCTTTCCCGTTGGATGAACCTAATGAATTACCGGTGCCGGTTAAAGTAACTACGCGCTGAAAATTGTCACTTGCAATATTTTGCTCCGTACTACCTTCATCAATTTTTATAGGACTGCCGATATCAAACATATCATATAACATATTGGTTTGGAAAAGAACAACATTATCACCATCGGGCAAATCAGAATCATAAAAATATATCAGACCGTTCTCTTCTCCCTGCTTCCAATTCCCCGGAACTTTAATTGTAGCGTAATCATCGATTTTCACTTCCTGCCAGCCTATGTAAAGATGCAGATTAAAAAGGTCGTCATTTAATGTCTTGATTGATTTAAATATAAAAATAACCAAAAACACTACTATAACAGTAATTATATAACCGGAAAATTTCTTAAGATATTTTTTCATAATCGTTGCTCCTATTAAAAAAGCCACACATTGCTGTCGTTTTATCATATTAAGATGAATTTTGAAATATTATACGGCTTAATTCTTAAAAAGTCAAGATTGATTTATTATATATAAATTGTACATTTACCCTCCAATTATGGGGATGGT
>JAFLSK010000001.1:169439-272717 GCA_022510945.1 Ruminococcus sp. | reverse complement strand
GCTTTGCGTGTAAATATGACCCTTATTCGCCGCAGAATGAAGAACCCGCATCTCGTGTTCGAAACATCAAAAATCGGCTCCGAGTCCAACACAAACATCGCGCTTTGCTATATAAACGATAAGGCGACGAAAGCATCCGTCGAAGAACTCAGAAACCGACTTAAGGCTTGCGATTTAAAAATTGTACTCGGTAGCGGTTACCTCGTCCCGTACCTCGAGGACAGCGGAAAGAATGAAATTTTTACAGGTATCGGAATCACCGAACGTCCAGATACTTTGTGCGGTAAGCTTATGGAGGGCAGAATAGGTATCCTCGTCGACGGTACTCCGTCCGTGCTTGTGATTCCGCACCTTTTTGCCGAGAACTTCCAGTCCGTCGACGACTACTCAAACCGCCCTTATTTCGCGACCCTTACCCGTGTATTAAAATACATTTCCTATTTTCTTTCTATTCTTCTGCCGGGCTTATACATCGCCTTCGTAACCTTCCACCCTGAGTATTTCCCGAAAGAGATGATAAGTAATATTAAAGACAGTATCGAGCATACTCCTTTGCCGCTGTTGCTTGAGGTTATTATGATTGACTTTGTCTACGAGATAATGCGCGAGGCAGGTCTCAGACTTCCGAAGGTGCTCGGCCACGCTGTAAGTATCGTCGGCGCTCTTGTTATCGGCGATTGTGCAATCAGCGCGGGTATAATCGGCGCGCCCACGCTTATGGCGGTCGCAATCGCGGCGATTTGCAGCTATGTAATTCCCGACCTATATCCGCAGATAACAGTCCTGCGCCTTTCGTTCATAGTTATCGGCGGGCTTTTGGGAACGTGGGGAATAGCGATGCTTTGCTGCGTTGTTACGATTTTTATGTGTTCAAAATCAACCCTCGGTGTTGTCTATGTTACCCCGATTACGCCTTTTGCCAAGAAGAATATGCGTGATGTTTTCGTCCGTATGGGCTGGAAAAAGCTTTCAAAGTTCAATATGAATGTTCAGGATTTAAAGGGAGGCAGCGTATATGAAAAATAATAAAATAACGCTCTCGCAGTTCTGGTTTTCTATGTTGCTCTCGTGTCTTATTGCAGTTCTCTTTATCGACAACAAATCGTCCGTATTTCTGCTTGCCGAAACGGCCGCCGCACTCGGCATAAATATCGCCGTAGTGTCTCTGTATAATGGAAAAACTAATATTATTCTGCGCTCTGTAGTTTCTGTATATTTTACTGTTTTCGCAGTATCTGCGTCGCACAGGTTTATAGACTATATGTACACTGTACTCGACTTCAAGCCCTTGTGGCTTACTGCGCTGCTACTGTTCGGTTTTGCTTTTTTCTGTACGGTAAAGGGGATAGAGGCTGTCTCCCGCGCGGCGACTATAATCGGTTTTTTCACAATTGTGTCCGTGATATATATTCTCATCTGTGCACTCGGGGATATGAGCTTTAATATAACTTTAGACTTCGACAGCAACATCCTTCCGTCGCTTGTTTTACTTTTTCCGTCCGCTGCGTACGTTCTCCTCTACGACAATATTACCGAGAATAAGCCTTATGTATCGCTCATATATTCCGCTATAATTTTCGGAGTAATCTTCCTGTTCTCCTTGTTTGCGTACGGCGTAAACGGAGCTTATCCAATACAGGAAATACCTGAAAACTCCCACGTCGGCGTATTTCGTGCGGCAGATTTCCTGTTGCTCGGCTTTCTCTCTGTTTCATCTCTTTATATCACTTCGCTCGGTACAATATCGCTTTTCGAAAAATTCAAGCACAAATATATCGCGCACGGAATTTATATCTCCGTATGTATGGGTCTTGCAATCACCGCAAGCTATGCAAAAGTAGTAGGAGATTTCCTTATGTGGCAGCCGTTTGCGCTGATATTAACAGCTGTTACGGTACTGACAATATTGGTTTACGCTATATTTGCGCGTAATATTAAAAGCAAACTATGAATTAATATACATTTTTTGCAAAAAATTACTGAATTTTACTTTTCAAATCAGCAATTTTGTAGTATAATGTACTCTAAATAGGTATTATTTCCTTCAACATTTACGAAACGGGTGAGTAGATTATGGCTACTGAATATTCTGTAACATTAAAGCAACTTATCGACGCTCTGTCGCTTAAGCCCTTATATATGCCTTTTGAGCCGGAAGAGATTCTGATTAAGAACAGTAATATCAGACGTCCCGGCTTGCAACTTACGGGTTATCTTGACTTTTTTGACAAAACAAGAATACTTGTTTTCGGTCATACAGAGTTTTCATATCTGTCGCGTTTCGGCGTTGAACAGCAACAGCACGTTATCGACTCGATTTTCCGTTTCGGACCTCCCGCGGTTATTCTTTGCCGTGACTATGAATTATCCGACGCTATGAATGAGTGTGCTACGCGTTATAATATTCCGGTGTTGCAGTCGTCTGACAGCACCTCGGGACTTTCCGCAGGACTTGTTACGTTCCTCAGCGCCGAGCTTGCTCCGCGTATCACGCGCCACGGTGTTTTGGTTGAGGTATACGGCGAGGGTTGTCTTATAATCGGAGACAGCGGCGTCGGAAAGAGCGAGACCGCAATCGACCTTATGAAGCGCGGACACCGTCTCATAGCCGACGACGCCGTGGAAATCCGCAAGATTAACAACACCACCCTTATCGGTCAGTCGCCGCAGAATATCCGTCACTTCGTCGAGTTACGCGGCGTAGGAATTATCAACGCCCGTAATCTCTTCGGTATGGGTTCAATCAAGCTCAGCGAGAAGATTGATATGATAGTTAACCTCGAGAATTGGGACAGCACTAAGGTGTACGAGCGTATGGGATTTGAAAACGAGTATATGAAAATCCTCGGCATAGATGTGCCGATACTCACAATCCCCGTAAAGCCGGGACGAAACCTTTCTAATATTATCGAGGTTGCCGCTATGAACAATCGACAGAAGAAAATGGGCTACAACGCGGCGCAGGATCTGCTCACGAGTCTCGGTATGGAAATTGATGAAGAAATGATTGAAAAACGTGTTGTAAAGGATTGGGATTGAACATAAAATTATATAAATAATTAAGTTAGGAACAATCGTATGAATAAATATGAAATAATTTATAAATTTGCCGAAAAAATCGGAGCATTACCCGAGTACAACGCCTCGATGAAAAGCCGCACTACCTTCAAAATCGGCGGTAATGCTGCTCTCTACGTCGAGGTAACGACAGTAAATCAGCTTTCTGAGCTTATCCGCTTTCTTTTTGAAAATGAAGCGGAGTACATAGTAATCGGCAAGGGCAGCAATATTTTAGTGAACGACAACGGACTCGATAAGGTGGTAATCCACCTTGGTGGCGATTTTTGCAGCGTAGAACGTCTCGACGACAGCACGCTCTACTGCGGCGCAGGACTTTCGCTTGCGGGCCTGTGCAGAGAGGCTGAGAATTATTCACTCTCCGGTCTCGAGTTTGCCTGGGGTATTCCGGGTTCTGTGGGCGGCGCTGTGTTTATGAACGCAGGCGCTTACGGCGGAGAAATAAGAAACGTTGTTTACTCTGTTCGCCATATAGACCGCAGCGGAAATATCGGCACGATTAAAGCTTGTGACCTCGACTTCGGCTACCGTCACAGTGTTTATAAGGAGAATGGCTACACCATAATCGGTGTTACTCTTAAGCTTTCGCTCGATAACAGAACAGAAATCCGCAACCGTATGGACGATTATATGTCCCGTCGCAAGGATAAGCAGCCGCTCGAGTTTCCGTCGGCTGGTTCGGTTTTCAGACGACCCGAGGGTGCGTTTGCAGGGGCTCTGATTGAGCAATGCGGACTTAAGGGTGCGTCCGTAGGCGGAGCTCAGGTATCTCCTAAGCACGCGGGATTTATCGTAAATACCGGCTCTGCTACTTGCGAGGATGTTAAAAACCTCATCAAAAAAATTCAGGATACAGTAAAGAAAAACACAGGATACGACCTTGAGCGTGAGGTTATATTTATAGATTAAGGAAAGCGTATGGAATTTGTAATAATCACGGGACTTTCGGGTGCGGGCAAGACCAGCGCGCTCCACGCGGTCGAGGATATCGGTTTTTACTGCGTGGACAATCTCCCGACAACCTTACTCAGAACATTTTACAATCTTTGTGAAACCTCAAGCGACGAGACGATGAAGCGCGTCGCGGTGGTTATCGACGTGCGCGACAAGAATAATTTTCTTGAGCTTTACGACAATATCATCGCGTTAAAGGAAGACCGCAAGAAATTCCGACTGATTTTCCTCTACGCGAGGGAGGACGTGCTCGTTACCCGCTACAAGGAGACGCGCCGCCGCCATCCGCTCGCGGATATTGCTGAGGATAATTCTATCGAGAGCGCACTGTCGCTTGAAATCGAATACCTCAAACCATTTAAAAAAATTGCCGACTACACTATCGACACCACCAACGTAACGACAAAGATTTTAAAAGAGCGTATCGTTCAGATATTCCTCGGAGACAATGAAAAGTCAATTATCGTTACGTTTATGTCGTTCGGATTCAAGCACGGAGCTCCCACGGATTGTGACACGATTTTTGATGTCCGCTGTCTTCCTAATCCGTACTATTTGCCCGAATTGCGCGAGAGGACAGGCCTCGAAAAGGACGTGTATGATTACGTCTTTGATTCCGACGACACGGAAAAGCTTGTCGAAAAACTTAAAGACCTTCTCGATTTCGCAGTTCCGCTCTATCTAAAGGAAGGAAAGGCCGAGCTCGTTGTAGGCATAGGCTGCACCGGCGGAAAGCACCGCAGCGTTGCCATTGCCGAGTATCTGCGCCGTCATTTCCTTAATGAAGGATACAAAACCTCGGTCTACCACCGAGATATGCATAAGCCTAACAGTTAATTATGTCATTTTCATCAGATGTAAAGCGGGAATTAATCAGCGCCGACCTCGGTTCAAGAGAGCAGAAGTACGCCGAGTGCTACGGTATGCTGCTGTTTGCAAGCAGGTTTTCCGCCCGCGAAATAATATTTAAAACTGAAAATCACTACGCGGCAACACGCCTTGAAACTCTGCTTTCGGATTTATTTGCTCCGATAATAGAGTTCAGGAAGGATTTGAATCCCGAGAAAAGCAAGCAGCGGTTGTGCAAATTATCCCTGCCGCTTGCAGAGGAATGTAAAAGCATTTTTGAAAACTTCGGCCATAATGTAAAGGACATTCGCCTGCGCATAAACAGGGCGAATCTCAGCGACGACAGCCTTTATGTTCCGTTTTTGCGCGGTGTGTTTCTCAGCTGCGGTTCAGTTACCGACCCTAATAAGGGCTATCATCTCGAACTTTCCGTAAGGCACAAGACTCTTGCGGACAACCTTATTCTCTTAATAAACGAGATTGACGTCTTTTCTATAAAGCCTCGGCTTATTAACCGAAAAGGAGGCTACGTCGTATATCTTAAGGGTAACGACAGTATATGCGACTTTTTGGGCTACATAGGCGCTGGAAACTCCGTTATGAAGATGATAGAGACCTCGGCGTATAAAGAGGTTATTAACCGCGTCAACCGACGACACAATTCGGAACTCGCAAATATTCGCAAGATTTCCGACGCGTCCGCGCGCCAGATTCACGCTATAAAAAAGATAATTAAACACAGCGGTGTCGAGAGTCTCACTCCCGAGCTTAAGGAGCTTGCTTTATTAAGACTTGACAACCCCGAAATGTCTCTCAAGGAACTCGGCGAGAGTCTTTCCGTGCCGATTTCCCGCAGCGGCGTAAACCACAGAATAGAGCGGCTTTTGAAAATCGCCGACAGTATTCAGGAGGACTTATGAAAGAAAATCTAACCTTCGAGCAGGCTAATGCCGAACTTGAGAAAATCGTCAATGCTATGGAGAGCGGAAAGCTTACCCTGCAGGAAAGTATGAAATACTACGAGCAGGCGTTTGAACTTTTGGGATATTGCTACAAGCAGCTTGACGAATGTAGGGGCCAGATTACCGACATAAACACCCGAATCAATTCACTTATGAAAAAGGACTGACTGTGAAATGAATGATTTACAGCTTATAGAAAACGCCCTGTATTCTTATATCCCCAAGGGCGTGACCTACGAACAGAATCTCATAGATTCTATGGACTACAGCCTTAAAGCAGGCGGAAAGCGTATCCGTCCGCTTCTCGCGCTCGAGTTTACGCGCCTTTGCGGCGGTAAGGACGAAAACGTTCTCCCGTTTGCATGCGCGCTCGAGATGATACACACATATTCGCTTATACACGACGATTTACCGTGTATGGACGACGACGATATGCGCCGCGGCAAGCCCTCGAACCATAAGGTCTACGGTGAGGATATTGCTCTGCTCGCGGGCGATGCTCTGCAGAGTCTCGCGTTTTCCGCTATGTCCGCGCCCGAGACGGTCAAAAACGTCGGCACCGCTGCCTCGTGCAGATGTATAAATATTCTCGCTGAATATTGCGGTGCAGTCGGTATGGTAGGCGGTCAGGTGATCGACCTCGAAAACGAGGGCAAGCACGCCGACCTCGCCACGATAACCGAAATGGACAGAAAGAAAACAGGCGCGCTTATAAAAGCGGGCTGCGAGATGGGCTGTGTTGCCGCCGGTGCTACCGAGGAGCAGATACTCGCCGCGCGTAAGTACGGCGAAAATATCGGAATCGCGTTCCAGATTATGGACGATATCCTCGATGTTACTTCATCAGCTGAAGAACTCGGCAAGCCCATCGGCAGCGATATTGAAAACGACAAGTCAACCTACGTCAGCCTTTTGGGTATTGAACGTTGCCGTGAGGTTGTGGACGAGCTTACGAGTGAGGCTATAGAATCACTCTCGCTTTTCAGCGGCGATACCGAGCCGCTTACAAAGCTTGCTCTGATGCTTGCAAAGCGCCAAAACTAATCCAATCAAGAACTAAAGTGGGGTGAAGGAAATGGACAATAATTTTCCAATCCTTTCAAAAATTAAATCTCCCGATGATATAAAAAAACTTTCGGACAACGAAATCACTGAGGTTTGCGCCGAAATCCGCGAAAAACTTATTGAGGTTGTTTCCGCTAACGGCGGTCACCTTGCTTCAAATCTCGGTATAGTTGAGCTCACCGTAATGCTTCACAAGTGCTTTAACTGTCCCGCGGACAGCATAGTATGGGACGTAGGACACCAAAGCTATGTACATAAAATGCTCACCGGTCGTTACGATAAGATTAACACTATTCGTAAAAAAGACGGCCTCGCGGGCTTTCCTAAGCGTACGGAAAGCGACTACGACGCGTTTAACGCGGGTCACTCCAGCACCTCGATTTCCGCGGCATACGGTATAGCCCGCGCAAAACAGCTTAAAGGCGACAATTCCTACACCATAGCTGTGATAGGCGACGGCTCTATGACGGGCGGTCTCGCTTACGAGGGCCTTAACAACGCCGGAAGATTCAAGAAAAACTTCATAGTTATCTTAAACGACAACAAAATGTCGATATCCAATAACGTCGGCGCAATGGCGCTCCACCTTTCCCATATGCGCATAAAGCCGACCTATCTCCGAGTTAAGCGGCGCACCGAGAAAATTCTCTCGCATATTCCGCTTATCGGCAATTTCTTCAAAAAAGTATTAAGGCGCAGTAAGTCAAAGCTTAAAAATATGATTTACAAAAACACTCTCTTTGACTTCCTCGGCTACACATACATCGGACCTATTGACGGCCACGATATAGACGAGCTCCGCAACGCTCTCAACGCCGCCAAGAGAAACAACGCACCTGTTCTTGTGCACGTTGTCACTAAGAAGGGTAAGGGCTACGAGCCCGCGGAGTCCCACCCCAAGGAGTTCCACGGTATCGGTAAGTTCGACATCGACACGGGCGAGCCGATTTCGAGTCACAAGGGCTATTCGTATGTATTCGGTAAGCAGTTGTGCAAAATGGCGTCTAAGGACAAGAATATTGTCGCTGTTACCGCGGCTATGACCCTCGGTACGGGACTTTCCGAGTTCAGCAAGAAGTACAAGCCCCGATTCTTCGACGTTGGTATCGCCGAGGAACACGCCGTTACCTTCGCCTGCGGACTTGCGACAAAGGGTATTATACCGTTCTTTGCAGTGTATTCGACCTTTTTACAGCGCGGCTATGACCAGCTTATTCACGACGCGTCTATTCAGAAGCTCCACGTTGTGCTCTGTATCGACCGTGCTGGTATTGTAGGCGACGACGGTGAAACTCATCAGGGCACGTTCGACGTAAGTATGCTCAACACAATCCCTGACACAACTATTCTCTCGCCGTCATACTTCGACGAGCTCGAAAACTGTCTCAACGCAGCGGCGTATATGTGCGACGGCCTCGTTGCTGTCCGCTATCCGCGCGGCGGCGAGCTCTATCGCCCCGACGATTATGTCAAGCCGAATATCTCGTTCAGTGTTTACGGTGATGAAAATGCTGAAATCTCACTCGTAACCTACGGCAGACTTTTCTCCTACGCGTGCAAAGCGAAGGAAAGACTTGCACAGGACGGCATAAATATCAACATAATCAAGCTTTGTCAGATTAAACCGCTTGACGTCCGTGCTGTTGAACAGGCTTCAAGAAGTAAGAGTATCTTCTTCTTCGAGGAATCCCTCGTAGCGGGCGGAATAGGTGAGTCATTCGGTTATGAACTCAAAAAGACCGGCAAGAATTTTTACTATAAAATACACGGAATAAAGGACTGTTTCGTCCGTCACGAAAGCGTAGAGCAGGCTTTAGCTGAACTCAAGCTCGACGACGACGGAATGGTGGAAATAATTAAGGAAAACATATGAAAAAGCGTTTAGATGTGCTCGTTTTTGAGCGCGGATTTGCCGAGAGCAGAGAGAAGGCAAAGGCAATCATTATGTCCGGCGAGGTCTATGTTGACAATCAGAAGGCGGACAAATGCGGCCAGTCCTACGACGAAAACGTGAATATAGAATTCCGCGGAAAATCTCCGAAGTACGTCAGCCGCGGAGGGCTAAAACTTGAGAAGGCTATAAATAATTTTGACCTCGACCTTACCGATAAGATAACTATGGATATCGGTGCGTCCACAGGCGGATTTACTGATTGTATGCTCCAAAACGGCGCTAAAAAGGTCTATTCAATCGACGTCGGCTATGGTCAGCTTGCGTGGAAACTGCGCAATGATTCCCGAGTTGTCAATCTCGAGCGCACAAATATGCGCAATGTCACTACGGAAGAGGTGCCCGATAAAATCGACTTCTTCTCAATAGACGTTAGCTTTATCTCGCTTAAGCTGCTCCTGCCCGTAGCGCGAGAGCTCCTTTCCGAAAATGCTCAGGCGGTTTGCCTGATAAAACCGCAGTTCGAGGCAGGTAGGGAAAAGGTCGGCAAAAAGGGTGTTGTGCGCGACCCTGCTGTTCACGCTGAGGTAGTAGAGTCTATCTATAACTTCTGCCTTGAAAACGGTTACAGCGTTCTGAACCTCGACTATTCTCCGATAAAGGGCCCCGAGGGCAATATCGAATACCTTATACATTTGCAAAAATCCGACTCTCCGCAGTCGTTTACGGATATAACACCCGAACAGCTCGTCAAAAACTCACACACAGACCTTGATAAGTAGGTAAGACTATGAAAATCGCGATTATTGTCAATACAAGTAAAGACGCCGCAATCACCTGCGCACAAAGTATCGCTGAGCAGATGAGAAATAACAATGCGCAGGTGCTTACGCTTTCCGATTACGGCACGATTTTCGGCGATGATTCGGTATATGCGCCCGATTTCAATGCGCTGTTTTCCGGATGTGATATGGCGATTACTGTCGGCGGCGACGGTACGATTATCCACTCCGCAAAGTACGCCGCGAATTCTGATAAGCCGCTTATCGGCGTAAACGTCGGACGTCTCGGCTTTGCCGCGGAGGTAGAGCCCGATAATATATCCGACCTTTCGCGCCTGATTACGGGCGATTACACACTTAAAAATCGTATGTTGCTCGACGTTAGTGTAACGCACAAGGACGGCTCAAGAGAAAAGTATCTCGCAGTAAACGACGCTGTGATAGCGCGCGGACAGCTTTCGCACATAATCGACATATCTGTCTCGCTCGACAACTCACCGATTTCCACCTACCGCGCCGACGGAATTCTTTTCTCAACCCCAACGGGCTCGACCGCTTACGCGCTTTCCGCCGGCGGTCCTGTAATTTACCCCGAGATGCAGTGCATTCTCCTGACTCCTATTTGCCCGCATTCACTTGTGTCAAGACCCGTGATTTTTGACAGCAACGCGTCCCTTACTGCAACTGTACAGCTTACGGACAACACTCCCGCAATTCTCTCCGTAGACGGCGAGAAGAATATAGAAATTGATTCAACAGATTTGATAACAATAAAGAAATCTCCCCAAGTGCTAAAGTTGATGTCTCTTTATGACCGCAATTTTTACCAGCATTTAGGCGAAAAGATTAAGGAAAGGAAATCCTGATGAAAACGAGAAGACAAGCCCAGATTCTTGAACTTATAAATCAATATCCAATAGAAACTCAGGAGGAGCTCCTCATCCGCCTTAAGGACAACGGCTTTAACGTTACACAGGCTACCGTTTCGCGCGATATTAAGGAGCTAAGGCTCTTAAAGTCGCTGTCTCCGGACGGCAAGTACCGTTACACCTCGATTTCAAAGAGCTCGTCCGATATAAAGGACAATCTCCACGGATTCTTCAACAGCTCCGTAATCTCAATAAAACCGGCTCAGAATATCGTAGTTGTTAAAACTCTCGCGGGTATGGCGAACGCTCTGTGCGCCACTATTGACAGCAACGATTTCACATCAGTTGTCGGAACAATCGCGGGTGATGACACTATATTTATCGTCTGCACCGACAACGAGTACGCCTCAAAGCTTGTAATAGATTTAAAGAAATTTCTCTGATAAGGGGATTCTATGTTAACCTCACTCTATATCGAAAACATCGCAGTAATCGAAAAATCGAATATCGAACTTGGTTTGGGACTTAATATTCTTACCGGCGAAACAGGCGCGGGTAAGAGTATTGTTATTGACGCCATAAACGCCGTAATGGGACAGCGCACGAGCAAGGAACTCATTCGAAGCGGCGCCGAGAACGCCACTGTTTTCGCGACCTTTTCCGATGTCAACGATATTGTGAAGGAAAAGCTTTCCGAAAACGGCTACGACACAGACGAGGACGAGCTCGTAATCAGCCGAACATTGTCTGTTTCGGGCAAAACCACCTGTCGCATAAACGGCAGACCCTGTAACGTAAGTTTTCTGCGCGAGCTCGGATTGAACCTAATCAACATTCACGGACAGCACGAAAGCTACGAGCTTTTCTATCCCGAAACCCACATCACTTATATAGACAACCTCGCGGATAATACCGCTCTGATAGACGAATATAGATCGGCTTATAAGGAGTACAAGTCACTTGATAAACAGATGAACGACTTCCTTTCGAGTGAGCAAAACCGCGAGCAACGCATAGACCTCTTGACCTATCAGGTCGATGAGTTAGACAACGCCGCTATCGAAGAAGGAGAGATAGAATCGCTCGGCGATGAACGCCGCGTGCTTATGAACGCAGGTAAAATCACCGCCTCTCTGCATAAGGCTAAATCCTACCTTGAGGGCAATTCTTCAAGCGGAATAATTGATATGCTCGACGACGCTGTCACTGCTCTCGGTAAGGCAAGTGACCTGAATCCCGAGTATGAGCGGATTTTTAACCGCCTAAACGACCTCTACTATGAAATTCAGGATACCGATAACGATATTTCCGAGGCAATAGACGAAAGCGAGGAAAACCCCTACAGACTCGAGGAGATAGAGCAGCGGCTTGATTTTCTCAACAAGCTTTCGAGAAAATACGGCAAGACCGAGTCTGATATGCTCGAGTTTCTTGAGAATGCCCGAGCGGAGCTTAATAAACTTTTGCAGTTTGACGAAAACGCAAATGAACTGAAAACTCAGCGGGATAACGCGCTTAAAAAAGCACAAAAGCTTGCCGATAAGATATCCGAATCACGAGAGAAAACCGCTCGTGACTTTGAAAAGCGTGTAAAAACGGAAATGAGCTTTCTCGATATGCCTAACGTAAACCTCGTTGTTTCGCAGGAAAAGTGCGAGCTTAATTCAAACGGACAGGATAAAATCGAGCTTTTGATATCCGCTAACCCGGGCGAGCCCGCAAAGCCTGTCGCAAAAATCGCCTCAGGCGGCGAACTTTCGCGTATGATGCTCGCTATAAAGACGGTTTTGGCGTCCACCGATATGATAGATACATTGATTTTTGACGAGGTCGACACCGGTATCTCCGGTTCAGCGGCTCAGAAAGTCGGTCTTAAGCTAAAGGAAGTTTCCTCTTCAAGACAGGTTCTCTGCGTAACACATCAGGCGCAAATTGCCGCTCTCGCGGACAGTCATCTCCTGATTCAGAAGAATGTCAAGGACGGCAGAACATACACCGATATAAAACTCCTCGACTACGACGGACGTCTCCGCGAACTTGCGCGTATTCTTGACGGCGTAAAGGTTACCGACACAGCCCTCGCTCACGCTGAGCAGCTTATGAGTTATAAATAACAAACGAAGGTTATATAATATGAAACAATGGTTAGTTTCAAAATTTGATAAAGATAAAGCACGAGAGCTTGAAAGCAAATTCGGACTCCCGACGATTATCGCCCTGCTCCTTACTGTGCGCGGTATGGACACCGACGAGAAGGTGCACGATTTTCTCGTCGGCGAAGGCGTTATTGACAATCCTTTTGAGATTAAGGATATGGATAAAGCTGCTGAACGCGTGCGACGTGCAATCGATTCAGGCGAGAAAATCTGCATATACGGCGATTACGACGTCGACGGCGTGACCTCGACCGCGCTTTTGTATTCTTATCTTGAAACCGTTGGCGCTGACGTTACCTACTACATACCTCACCGCGAAAACGAAGGCTACGGAATGAATATGTCGGCTGTCGACATCATTAAGGACAGAGGCACAAATCTTATAATCACTGTAGACAACGGCATTTCCGCCGCTAAGGAAATCGCCTACGCAAAGTCCCTCGGTATTGACACTGTTGTCACCGACCACCATATTCCGTCGGGAGAACTGCCCAACGCTGTCGCTGTGGTAGATTTACATCGACCTGACTGCAACAGCCGCTTCAAGGAAATTTCCGGAGTAGGAGTTGCGTTCAAGCTTGTTTTAGCGATTGAGGGCGAGTACTGCGATGTCGATATGATGCTCGACAACTACTCCGACTTGCTCTGCATAGGCACAATCGGCGACGTTGTTAAGCTTGCCGACGAGAATTTGGTATTCGTAAAGCGAGGACTCGAGAGCATTAATAATAGTGACAGAGTCGGCATACAAGCGTTGCTACGGGAGATAGGCTACGATAACAAGGAGATTGTTTCTTCAGATGTTTCCTTTATCATAGACCCTCGAATCAACGCAGTCGGACGTATTGACCACGCTGATATCTGCGTTAAGCTACTCACCACCGAAAACGAGGAGGAAGCGGCGCAGATAGCGAAAATACTTTGCGAAAAGAACACAGAACGCAAGAATATTGAAAATGAAATCATAAATGAAATAAATAAAAAAATACTCAATAATCCTGAAATTGTTCGCGACAATGTTATCGTTATTGACGGCGACGATTGGAGCATAGGTGTAATCGGAATCGTTAGCAACAGAATAAGAAACATTTACGGCAAGCCCTGTATCGTAATTTCACGCCAGGGAAGATATGCGCGCGGCTCCGGCAGGAGTATTGAGGGTTTTGACCTCTGGAAGGCTATCGAAAGCTGCTGTGATATGCTCGACCACTTCGGCGGTCACCCAATGGCAGCAGGTCTTAGCCTTAACTGCGATAAAATTGACGAGTTTCGCCGAAGGATAAACGAGTATTGTGACTCAATCGGCGAAATGCCTATAGATACACTGAAAATTGACTGCAAGCTGTCGCCCGATTTCGTCGACCTTGCACTTTCCAAGGAGCTTTCTTATCTTCAGCCCTACGGAGAGGGAAACGCTTATCCTGTTTTCCAACTCAGCAACCTTTCGATATTACGCAAAGAACCGACTTCAAACGGCTCCCATACGCGTGTTCACTTCGCGCGCGGTTCAACACGAATTACCGCGATGTATTTCAGCGTGCCGTTTAACTCGTTTCCGTACAACGAGGGAGACGTAGTTGATGTCGCTGTAGAGCTTTTCGTGGGTGTGTACCACGATGAGGAAAACCTCACTGTAAAAATAGTGGATATGAAGTTTTCGGGAGAGGATAACGACCGTCACATTCAAAGCCTGCGCCTTTTTGAGAAATTCTGCAGAGGAGTGTCGCTTAGGCACGAAGAGTTGCTCTCGATAATCCCGACCAAAACTGAGTGCAGACAGATTCTCCGCTATCTTATGAGCTTTCCGACGCCGCAGAGCCTGTCGTTTTCCGTAATTGTGCGCCGTCTCGGCGGCGATATGACCTGCGCAAAGCTTAGGGTCGCTTTAGAGGCATTTGATGATTTAGGTATAATCACACTTTGTGAGGATATACATAAAATTGAAATAAAGTCCCTCGATATTTCCGAAAAGGTCAATTTAGAGGACGCAAAAATATTTAAGAAGTTAGGGGAGGTGTACCGCAATGGGCAAGTATGAGAACGTAGCTCACTATCAGGATTTTAACGAGCTTATGGCTATTCTGCAAAAAAGCAATAATAACTACGAAATGCGCAAAATCCAGAAGGCATACTCTCTCGCCGAGGAGGCTCACGGCGACCAACGTCGAGTTTCAGGTATACCTTATATCCTGCACCCGACGTCTGTTGCGTGCATCGTCGCCGAGTTCGGTATGGATTCCGACAGCATTATCTCAGCCCTTCTCCACGATGTGGTTGAGGACACCTCTTATTCGCTCGATTTTGTCCGTAAGGAGTTCGGCAAGGACGTTGCAAACATAGTAGACGGCGTGACCAAAATCTCCAAAATCAAGCTCTATTCGCGTGAGGAACAACAGGCAGAAAACGTCCGCAAAATGCTCATAGCGATGTCCAACGACATCCGCGTAATCATCGTAAAGCTTGCCGACCGTCTGCACAATATGCGTACAATCGAGTGTATGCCCGAGCAGAAACGCCGTGATAAATCCCGCGAAAATATGGAGGTTTTCGCACCGATTGCTCACCGACTCGGTATGAAAGCCGTGAAAGAGGAACTCGAGGATTTATCCCTGCGCTATCTCGACCCCATAGGATACGGCGAGATTGAGTCCGCACTTATGCTGCAGGAGAGCGAGCGCGAGAAATTTATCGAGCGCAAGAAGAAGGATATCCTCAAAGCCTCAACGCTCCCGCATAACAAAATCACCGTCTACGGCCGTGTTAAGAGCATCAACAGTATCTACAAAAAAACCTACGTTAAAGGCAAAACAATCGACCAGATTTATGATGTTTTTGCAATGCGTATCCTCGTTGATACCGTGCAGGAATGTTACAATATGCTCGGCGTTATTCACGATTTATATAACCCGATTCCGAACCGATTCAAGGACTATATCTCGACCCCGAAACCTAATATGTACCGCTCCTTGCACACCACTGTAATCGACAGCGACGGCATTCCCTTCGAGGTACAAATCCGCACATGGGAAATGCACCAGACCGCCGAGAACGGAATCGCGGCGCACTGGAAATACAAGCTTGGATTTACTCGTATCGTAAACAATAAAAAGGCGCGTGAACTCGACGAGAACATAAGCCGAATCAAGGATGTTCTGAAGGCTCAGATTGACGCCGACGACTCGACCGATATTATCCGCAACATCCGCAACGACTTCGACCAGAACGAGGTCTATGTTTTCTCCCCGAAGGGCGATGTTTTCAGCCTTCCGAACGGCTCCACGGTTATCGACCTTGCATATCTTATCCACACCGAAGTCGGTCATCATATGGTCGGCGCAAAGGTTGACCAGCGAATTGTTCCGATTGACTACAAGCTCAATACAGGCGAAATCTGTGAAATTTTAACGCAGAAGGACAGCCACCCGAGACGTGACTGGCTCGAAATCTGCAAAACCTCATCTGCACGCTCAAAAATCCGCCAGTGGTTCAAGCGTGAAAAGCGCGACGAAAACATAATTGAAGGCAAAATGATGCTCGAGCGCGAGCTCAAGCGCAGCAATATTTCCCTCGCTGACGAGCAGCTTGAGGAGCTGTTGCAGTTTATGCTCAAGAAGAACAAGTTCAACGACGTACAGGATCTCTACGCCTCAATCGGTTACGGCGGTATCCAGCTTTGGAAGGTTATGCCGCGTATCCGCGAGGAATATACACTTAAGTTCAAGCCCGAGGAGATTAAACCACTTGTACGCCAGACCGCTCCCGCAAAACGCAGAAGAATTACATCGGGCGTTATCGTCGAGAATATGGAGGATTGCCTTATAAAGTTCTCTCATTGCTGTAATCCGTTGCCAGGCGACGATATAATCGGTTACATTACCCGTGGATTCGGCGTTTCTATCCACAAGCGCAGCTGTCCCAATATTCCGAACGACATCTCTTCTGCGGAGGAGCCCGAGCGTTATGTTAACGTATTCTGGGAGAACAACGTCAACGACAACTTCCGCTCCACACTCGAGATGACCTGCACCGACCGCACGGGTCTGCTCGCGGACGTTACAATCGCGCTTTCTTCGATGCGCATTTTTATCCATACGCTCAACACGCGTCAGATTGACAACGGACAGGCGCTCATCACCGCGACCATAGACGTCGCAAACCGCGAGCACCTTGACACCGTTGTGCGACGCTTGCAGTCCATCCGAGACGTAATTTCAATAAAAAGATTTTAATATCAGGGCAGGTCTCTGCACCTGCCCATAACCATATCTAAAACAAGATTTTATTAAATAATCAAGGAGGATATGATTTTTGCGGATTAATAAAATAATTAAAAAATCATTAAAAAGTGTTGAGAAAGAATATAGAGCAAAGCTTAATGAGTATTTCTATTCATACTATTTTGGAAATTACGAAAAAGATCCACGCTCTCTTTCGATTTTCTTTATTTTTAAAACAAATATTGATTTAGAAAATATAATAAAACAGAAAAAAACAGACGAAATAAAACAAAGAACTATTGATTGCCTAATTCAAAACGGATATCCGAGTGATGCTTTTGAATCAGTTATTAAATCATTTGAACACGATGATATATTTATTGGAGAAATAGACTCGCAAGTTTCAAAGATAATTACATCGCTAAACAGCAGTTGTGTAGATATATCTTTTATTTCTGATGAGGATATTGATAATAAAGCCAATGGAGATATCAATTTATATTTACGCTAATCATAGTTTTAATATGTGAAAGGAACAAAATGAAAGTAGTTTTACAGCTTGTATCCGAATGTAATGTAAAAATAGACGGACAAAAAGTGGCTGAGATAGGGAAGGGCTTTCTTCTTTTGCTCGGCGTTAAAAACGGCGACACCGAGGCGGACGCGACAAAGCTTGCGAAGAAAATCTCGGGACTTCGTATATTCAACGACGAAAACGACAAGATGAACCTTTCATTAGCCGATGTCGGCGGTTCTGTCGTAGTTGTTTCGAATTTTACGCTCTACGCCGACTGCTCCCACGGCAGACGTCCGAGCTTCATTAACGCCGCGCGACCCGAAATTTCAAACCCTCTTTACGAATTTTTCTGCGATGAACTGAGGAAAAACGGCGTCGAGGACGTGCAGACAGGCGAGTTCGGCGCAGATATGAAGGTTAGCCTTCTTAACGACGGACCTATAACTCTCGTTATAGACTCGGAGGACTTAAAATGATAGACATAAAAATCTTTCACGTCACAATGCTTTTCACCAACTGCTACCTGCTCACAGACATCGACACAGACAATATGGCAGTAGTCGACCCCGGAGCAAAAAGCGAAAAGCTGATTTCTGCTATTAACAGCGCAAAAGGTGAGTTAAAGTACGTTATCCTCACTCACGGACACTACGACCATATCGGCTACGCAAAGAAGCTTGCGGATTTGTATGGCGCAAAGATCGTCTGTGGTAGCAAGTCAAGCGATTTCTTTAATGATAACATTCTAAATCACTCCGCTTTCCACGACGATTTTGATGATATAAAGCCGTTTTTTGGCGATATTATCTTGTCCGACGGTGATACATTCAACCTCGGAAACACAGAGATTACCTATATCTCAACTCCGGGTCACACTATCGACTCAGGTTGCTATATCTTCGACAATAACATAATAGCAGGCGACACCCTTTTCTGTGAAAGCTACGGAAGAACCGACCTGCCGACAGGCAACGATATGGATATGATTAATTCCATAAAACGTCTCAAGAACCTCGAAGGCGACTATAACGTTCTGCCGGGTCACGGTAACCTTTCAACCCTCGACCACGAGCGAAAATATAACCCTCTGATGAGGAGACTGTAAATGAATTTATATATTAATAACCATTCTTTTCACTACGAACTCGAAAACCTCACTCGGCTTTTCTTTCCGAACGAAAAGATTAACGTCATAAAGAACAGCGAAGCGTACGAACTGCCCTACATATGCACCAAAATTTCAGATAAATTAGAGGTGGATGTCACAATCGGCGATTTCGTACGCTCTTCCGGCGCGAATTTGTCCGATGATGTTGAAAACGAGCGAATGCTATGCGAACTTCTCTACAAAATTCTCTGCGAGTTTACGGGAGTTACACCGCCGTGGGGTATGATTACGGGTGTTCGTCCCGTAAAGCTATATCGTCGTCTTCTCGAAACCAACGGAGAAAAAAACGCCGATAACTATTTTACTGACAAGTTGTTCGTAAGCCCCGAAAAGCTGAATCTTGCAAAGAAAACCGAGGTTGTTGAAAAGCAGATTATCGACCTTTCCACGGATGACTCATTCAGTCTATACATATCAATTCCGTTTTGTCCGTCGCGTTGTTATTACTGCTCATTTGTGCAGTCCTCCACAGCGCGCTCAAAGCACTTGATTGACCCATACGTCGACCTTCTATGCAAGGAAATCGAACACACGGCGAAGATAGCTTCCGACTTGGGACTAAAACTCAGCACTGTCTATATGGGCGGCGGCACTCCCACAACGCTCAGCGCCGAACAGCTTGACCGAGTTCTTTCCACAGTTAACAATAGTTTTGATGTATCTAAGCTGCGGGAGTTCACCGTTGAGGCGGGACGTCCCGACACTATCACAGAGGATAAGTTAATTTCTTTAAAAGAAAATAAAGTCGGACGAATTTCAATAAATCCGCAGACTTTAAATGACTCGGTCCTCGAACAAATCGGACGTCGACATACCGCACAGCAGACTATAGATGCTTATAACCTTGCCCGAAAAGTAGGTTTCGACAGCATAAATATGGATTTAATCGCAGGTCTGCCCACGGATACGGTCGAAAGCTTCATCTCGACTCTCGACCGCATATGTGAGCTCAATCCCGAGTGTGTAACTATTCACACGCTCTCACTGAAACGCAGTTCAACCCTTACGCAAGACGGCTCATCAATCAACCGCGACGATGCTGGCTGCGCCGCAAAAATGCTCGACTACGCAGGAAGTAAGCTGTTAAGCGAGGAATATATCCCGTACTATCTCTATCGCCAAAGCCGTATGGTCGGCAACCTCGAGAACACAGGTTGGTCGAAAAAAGGGTTCGAGAGTCTGTATAATATCTATGTAATGGACGAAACGCACACTATCCTCGGCTGCGGTGCGGGCGCAGTGACAAAGCTCAAAAAGCCACGCGACACCTACCTCAAGCGTATATTTAATTTTAAATATCCATATGAATATATAGATAGATACGAAGAACAGCTTGAGCGTAAAAATGAAATCTATACATTTTACAAAAATTGTATGTAACAATTGAAATATCCGTTTTCAAGTGCTATAATATGTCTAATTTATTTGAAAGGAAGTTTTTTCTATGGCTATATTTGACGATGTAGTAGTAAATGCAAAATCCGCAGCGGCTGCTGTTTCCAAGAAGGCAGGCGCGTTCTATGATTTGTCCAAGCTCCGTATTTCCGCGGCAGGACTGAGAGGCGAGCTTAACAAGAAGTATGCTGCTCTCGGTGAGTCTGTGTATAACAACGACCCCGAGGCTACCGTTGAGGAGATTAAGGCTGAAATCGCCGAAATCAAGCAGAATATCGCTGATATTGAGAAAATTATCTCATCAACAAGCAACACTACATTCTGCACTGTCTGCGGTGAAAAGTTACCGAAAGCCGCGCGTTTCTGCTTAACCTGCGGAAACCCTGTCGCTAAGGTTGAATATACCCCCGCAGACGAACCCGCGACCGACGAAGTTTCGGAATAATCAGGTGATTTTTTGTGTCAAAAAAATATAACGCAATAGAAACCGCAAAGTCAAACGCATCGCAAACCCTCCTCAAGGGTGCAGCAATAATGAGTTTTGCTATGATTGTTGTTAAGGTGTTAGGATTTGTTGATAAAATTCTAATCAGTAACCTATATTCCTATTTCGGCGATACATACGCCGCAATCGGAACAGGTCTCTACAACAACGCCTACGAAATGTACATTCCGCTGTTCACGATAGCGACCGCCGGATTTCCTATCGCGATTTCAAGGCTCGTTTCCGAGAGTATTTCGCAGAAGAGGTACAAGGACGTAAAGCAAATATACAAGGTATCTGTGCCGTTCTTTACCGCAACGGGTACAGTATGCTTTCTGATAATGTTCTTCAGCAGCTTCTTCTATATCCACATAATCAACTCTCCGTATTCGCTGTACGCTATGCTTATGCTCTCGCCGTCCATACTGTTCGGTTGTCTTGTTTCTATCTATCGAGGTTATTTTGAGGGACAGCGCAATATGTTCCCGACCGCGATTTCTGAGATTATCGAAGCAGGCTCAAAGCTTGTTTTCGGCCTTATAATCGCGTTCATTATTATGAAATTAGGCGGAGACAGCTACCACTCGACGGGCACGGTGTTCGGCCTTACGTTCTCGGGTAAAAATGCCGAGTTAGAGGCTATGTACACAATAATCTCGTTCTCTGTCGCAGGTGCGATTTCGGGTATTCTGCTCGGCAGCATTGCATCATTTCTCTTTATGTTTTTGCGCTACAAGGTCAGAGGAGACGGTATACCCGAGGAATACTACGAAAATTCTGTTGATGCACGCACTAAAAAGGAAACGTTCATCAGAATGTTCAAGACCGCTATCCCAATCGGTCTTACCGCTCTTGTTATGAATATAGGTACTCAAATTGACGGCGCAGTAATTCAGAATGTGCTTCACGGTCTTGCTATCACCGACGGCAAGGAACTTGTAAACCAGTACAAGGCTATGGGCGTTGACCTTTCAAAGCAGATTTCCGATAAGGTCGATAAAATCACTATCCACACCGCTTTATGGGGCTGTTACGGTGCGGCTCTTCCGCTTATGCAGCTTGTGACCGCGGTTACGCAGGCGTTCGGAACATCTGCTATGCCTAACGTTGCAAGCGCGTGGACAAAGGGCGACAAGAAAGAATTGAAATCCTCTATCGAGACTGTTTTACGTCTTACAATGCTCTTTACCTTGCCCGCGGGTCTCGGACTTACCGCGCTCGCACAGCCGATTATGGATATAGTCTACGCGAGCAACACTCAGGTCGTTATCGGTGCACAGGTGCTCAAGGTGATGGGCTTTACCGCTATTGTTATCGCGAGCGTAACTCCGCTGTGCTCTATGCTACAGGGAATAGGCAGGGTAGACCTGCCGCTCAAGATATACGCCGCGGGAATCACGCTCAAGGTAGCAACCACATGGCTCTTCGTCCGTATAGTGTCCATAAACATTCAGGGCGCCTCTGTGGGCTCGCTTATTGCGTACAGCTTTATGCTCGTTATCGCGATGTATTTGCTTGTGAAACATTCCGGCGTAATGCCCGACTTTATGTCGACGGTTGTAAAACCGCTTGTCTCCGCAATTTGTTGCGCTCTTACTGCTTATTTCAGCTATAAGCTATATGCGGGTTTTATGCCCAATATCCTCGCGACAATCGCTTCTGTAGTATCAGCGGCGGTTATATATATTACAATTTTGTTACTATTAAAGACATTTACCAGAAATGAGCTCAGGTTTCTGCCTAAAGGTGAAAAAATTGTAACTTTACTTGAAAAATATCATTTAATAGGGTAAAATAATTTAGGTTTTATTTATTACACTTTATTACATTGCGTGAGGTGAGAACGTGAATTTTACCGAGAAGGAAAACTTTGATTTCAACGATTTAGTTGAGATTATGAAGTTCCTCAGAGCCCCCGGAGGTTGTCCGTGGGATATGGTGCAAACTCACGAATCAATCCGCGCAAACTTTATCGAAGAGACCTACGAGGTTATCGAGGCGATTGACACTAAGGACAGCGATCTTCTTAAGGAAGAACTCGGCGATGTTCTTTTGCAGGTTGTTTTCCACGCCGAGATGTCCGCCGAAGAGGACGATTTCGATATAAACGACGTTATTAACGGAATCTGTAAAAAACTCGTTGTACGTCACCCGCACGTTTTCGGCGATGTAAAAGCCGAAAACAGCGCTGATGCCTTAAAAAGCTGGGATGATGTTAAAATGCAGACCAAGTCTCAGAAAAAACAGTCCGAGGCTATGGACAGCGTTTCGAAGGCTCTCCCGTCGCTTATGCGCGCTGCGAAGATTCAGCAGAAGGCGGCTAAGGTCGGCTTTGATTGGGACGACGTAAGCGGTCCTTTAGATAAAATCGTAGAGGAAACAGCTGAACTTAAGAAAGCTATCGAAAACAACGACGCTAAGAACCAGGCCGAGGAACTCGGAGATTTACTTTTCTCCGTCGTTAACGTATCGCGCTTTCTTAAGGTCGATTCCGAAAAGGCGCTCTACGACGCGTGTGATAAATTTACCGACCGTTTTCGTTCTCTCGAAGCGCTCGCGGCCGAGCGTGGCATAGACGTAAAAACGGCGTCATTATCCGAACTCGATTCCCTGTGGGATGAAGTTAAATAAATTTTTGGAGGAATAAACTATGAACAAGACAGAATTAATTGCTGCTGTTGCAAACGCTGCTGAAATCTCTAAGAAGGATGCTGAGAAGGCAGTTGCAGCTACATTTGACACAATCGTTAAGGCTATCGCTGAGGGCGACAAGGTTCAGCTCGTAGGCTTCGGTACTTTTGAGCAGCGCCAGAGAAACGCTCGCACAGGCGTTGATCCGAGAACAGGCAACAAGATTGAGATTGCTGCTTCCAAGGTTCCCGCTTTCAAGGCTGGTAAGGCTTTCAAGGACGCTGTAAATAAGTAATTAATTTTTGAAATTTAAGCCGACGTAAGTCGGCTTTTTTTTCATAAATTTTGACGAATATGTAAAGGAGTAGCTTAATGCGACTTGATAAATATTTAAAGGTTTCAAGAATTATAAAACGTCGTACTATTGCAAACGAAGCGTGCGACTCAGGCAAGGTTACTGTAAACGGCAACATTGCCCGCGCGTCGTATAACGTTAAGGTAGGCGACGAAATCGAGATTTCCCTCGGCGCTCGCGAGCTTAAAATCCGCGTTACAACGGTTACCGAGCACGCGACCAAGGAAAACGCCTCTACAATGTACGAGGCAATTTAAAAGAATCATATATAAATACAATCCTCCATATAATATACAAAAATATATGGAGGATTTTTTATATGCAGGAAAATTTCAGTAAACCGCACACAATGCTGCTCGATAACAGAAAAAAACTCAGTCTTACTGGCGTCAGTGACGTTTTGGGATTTAACGAGGAACTCGTAAGCATAAAGACTTCTCTCGGCGACCTGATTGTACGCGGCTCAAAGCTACATATAAGTAAATTGAATCTCGAAACCGGCGAGGTCGATATCGACGGTGTTATTAACTCTCTGCAATATATAGAAAGCCGCGATGGTAAATCCTTTATGCAGAGGCTTTTTAAGTAATGGAATTTACAATAACTGAGCTTGTTTCGGCATTTCTACACTCGCTCGTAGTCGGGCTATGTTTAGCCGTTGTCTACGAGCCGATTCGATTTCTTCATAAAATCGGAATTAATAAATCTATTCACTATCTCGTCGCCGACATTGTTTATATGCTTTTGTGCGGCCTTGTAACCTATTTTTACTGCCTCACAACCCTCGAGGGCAGCGTAAGATTTTTCGTAATTATCGGTGAACTTATCGGTTTTTTGGTGTTTTGGTTTACTGTAAGGCGACTTTTAGACAAAATATACAATCCGGTGATAAAAATTTCTACATTTTTCTTTGGAAATCTATTGAAATTCAGCCGAAAAATAATGTATAATATTAAAAATAAAGTAAGTAGCGTGTTTAACAAATTAAGGAATTTTATTTATGAAAGACGAAAAGGTAAGAAAGAAAAACCAAGACGGCGAAATAAGAGAAGTAAAGCCGAAAAGAAACAGAAGTAAAAAATTCATTCTTTTGTATATTGCAAGCTTTGCTTTTGTGATTTACGCGGCCTTTATGATTATCAGCCAGAGCATCGACATTAACGAGAAAAGAGCTGAGCTACAGTCGCTTCAGAATGAACTCGAAATTGTCGAGATTGAAAATGATTATCTCAGCGAGATAAAGGGTTATTCGGGCGATGAACTCAACGACTACATCGAAAATATCGCGAGAGAGGACTTGGACTACGTTAAAAACGGCGAACGCGTTTTTATAAATATTTCCGGAGATTGAAAATGGGAAAAGATATGAAAATCGAAGTGGATACAATTATTGAGGGAAAGGTTTCGGGCATTACTAAGTTCGGGGCTTTTGTGGACTTGCCTGACGGCAGCACCGGTATGGTACATATATCTGAGGTATCGCAGTCCTATGTCAGCGACATAAATGATTTTCTCAAGATGGGAGATACAGTAAAGGTAAAGGTGCTTTCTAAGGACGACGGTAAGGTTGCGCTTTCCATAAAGCAGACTCAGCCTAAAGCCGAAAGGTCCGAACGTCCCCAAAAGCCGAAGGCGCGTAAGCCTTATAAGCCCGCGCCGCCCGTGACGAGCCCCGGCTCGTTTGAGTGGCAGAGTGCGCAGGGCAGCGGTCCGTCAAGCTTTGAGGATATGATGTCCAAGTTCAAGCAGACCAGTGAGGATAAAATATCCGACCTAAAGCGTTCCTCCGGAGAGTCGCGCGGCTACAGCCGACGCGGTAACGGCTCAAGAAAATAAACTTTCGGGTATCGGTCAGCCGATACCCGTTATAAATTTCACACAAGGTAATTTATGAATAATCTTACTTTTTCCGCGCCGTGCCTTCTTGGTATGGAGGGCATATGCGCCAACGATTTAAAATTCAACGGCATAGACTCCGCGAAAGCCGAAAACGGCAGGGTTATTTTTAACGGTGATTTCAGCACACTCGCCCGCGCCAACCTGATTTCGCGCTATGCCGAACGTATTCAGATTTTACTCGGCGAGTTTTCCGCCGTGACGTTTGATGAGCTTTTTGTCGGTGTTAAGGCAATACCGTGGGAGCAGTTTATCGGTAAGACCGACGCTTTTCCAGTGAAGGGTCGTAGCCTCAGCTCAAAGCTTCATTCAGTCTCCGATTGTCAGAAGATTATAAAAAAGGCCGTCGTCGACAGATTGTCCTCGCGTTACGGAATTTCGTGGTTTGAGGAAAGCGGACCCGTTCATCAGATACAGTTTCTCATCATCAACGACAAGGTGAGCGTTATGCTCGACACGAGCGGGGCAGGCCTTCACAAGCGCGGTTATCGCAAAGATTCTAACGACGCCCCAATCAAAGAAACGCTCGCTGCGGCTATGGCTGACCTTGCTCGCGTACGTCCTAATCACTTCGTTGTCGACCCAATGTGCGGCAGCGGTACAATTCTTATTGAATCTGCGCTAAAGGCTTTGAAAATCGCTCCCGGTCTTAACCGCGCGTTTTCTTCTGAACAGTGGTATCAAATTCCAAAGTCTGTCTGGCAACAAGAGCGCGAACGCGCTCAGTCGCTTATAAATACCGATTGTACGTTCTCAGCGATTGGCTATGATATTGATGAGAACGCCTTGTCTATAGCGCGTAGTAACGCCGAAAAGGCTGGTGTAGCCGACAGGATAAAGTTTGTAAAGCGAGATATAAAGGAATTCGAGTTTGACAGCGATTTTGAAACTGTGATATGCAACCCACCCTACGGCGAACGCCTGCTTGACATAAACGAAGCGGAGAAGCTCTACAAAATAATGGGGCAGAAGTTCGCTCAAGAAAAGGGGAAGAGTTACACTATCATCAGCCCCGATGACGATTTCGAAAAGGTCTTTGGCAGAAAAGCCGACAAACGCCGTAAACTCTACAACGGTATGTTGAAGTGTCAGGTTTATATGTATTTCAAATCTTAATCCAACATAATTTTGTTATTCTGCCAAATTTTTGACATTATTCTATTGTATTTAAAGTGATTTTATATTATAATGTAATGAAGAAGTTCCACCTTGGAGGTATTATATATGAGCAAAAAGAAGATTGCAGTACTTACAAGCGGAGGTGACGCTCCGGGTATGAACGCGGCTGTTCGCGCAGTAGTACGTTCAGCTATCGCAAAGGGTATGGATGTGTACGGTGTTTACCGTGGATATAACGGCCTTTTAAACGGAGACGTTGAGCAGATGAATCTCCGTTCAGTTTCCGACATAATCGGTAACGGCGGCACTATGCTCTACACAGCCCGCAGCGAGGAATTCAAAACCCTCGAAGGTCAGAAGAAGGCGGCTAAGCGCTGTCAGGACCTCGGTATCAGCGGCGTTGTTGTAATCGGCGGCGACGGCTCTTTTGCAGGTGCGCGCGCTCTCACTAATGCGGGCGTGAACTGCATAGGCGTTCCCGGCACAATCGACAACGATATTGCCTGCTCTGAGTACACAATCGGCTTTGACACAGCTATGAACACAGCTATTCAGATGGTAGATAAAATCCGCGATACTGCTCAGTCTCACGACCGTTGCTCTGTTGTTGAGGTTATGGGTCGCCGTTGCGGAGATATTGCCTTACAGGTTGGTATTGCCTGCGGTGCAACTGCAATTCTCGTCCCGGAGGTTGAGTTTGATGTTGAAAAGGACGTAATCGCTCGTATCGTCAACACTCAGAAAACCGGCAAGAAACACTTCATCGTTGTTGTTGCCGAGGGTGTAGGCGGCGTAAATGACCTTGCGAAATACATCGAGAATCGTCTCGGAATCGAGACGCGCGCCACAATTCTAGGTCACGTTCAGCGCGGCGGTTCTCCGACTCTTCGTGACAGAGTTGTCGCTTCTATAATGGGCCACAAAGCGGTTGACCTCCTCGAAGAGGGCAAGGGCAACAGAGTTGTCGCTATGAACAACGGCGAGATTGTTGATTATGATATTACCGAAGCGCTCGAAATGACGAGAGTATTCGACAAACAGCTTTACGAAATAGCAAGCACAATTTCTATCTGACAAATCGGCGCAGTATCTCGTATATTGCGCCTTATTTTCTATTGTGTTAAGGGTTTTGAGTTATGAGTATCAGTGAAAACATCCTGTATCTTGGATTAGCTTTCGATAAATTCGACAGACTTGACTTTCTCGACGACTTTCTTGCAGGAGTAAGGTCGAATTATTTTAACAGCGAGCTTAAGCCGCAGTCAGGTCGTGATATGCGCGTGGTAAACGGTAACGGCTTTTTCTTTTCATATAATATGGAAAACGGCGAGCCGCTCAATTGGAAGGTAAACCGAAACGGCGTTATTTATCAGACTGCCGAAACTTTAAGAAACGACTGCTACAGAGTAAATGTTTATAACGGGGAAGGTGTTGTCTATAAGCGCCATTACTTCGACTTTGGCCATAAGTGGCTCAAATCGGAGTTTTTGGAAAAGGACAACAAGTATCCTGTATACACGCTTTATCCCGAAACTATAGACGGACAGCCCGTTATAGTTCAGGTTTTCAGTCAATCGGATTCTACTGTAAAAACTTATCTCTATCCTAAGTCCGAGATAACCGAAAACGATAACTTCTCAGTTTTAGCGTACACTATCGACGGTTTTCTTTACTTTAACTCCGTTCCGAATAATAAGTTTATCACCCGAACCGAGATACACGACGATTCTTTAAGCATATCCGACGGTTTTGATTTTTCTTCGTTCGACTTCAATATGGAGCGCAACCTCAACCGAAGCTTTGATATCAGAACTGCTCAATATCTTTCCCCGCAGTACAACGAGCCGGTGCAGGATACGTCAGATGTTATAGTTGAAATTCCGACAAAAACAGCCGAAGAATTAGCCGTGGATATCCCGGAAGAAGATGTAAAGCTTTATCCTCAGGATGATTCCGTGCCTGACCTCAATATTGAAAGCTTTGGCGACAGCTACAAATACTTCGGCGAGGTTGATGAAAGCAATCAACGCAGCGGAAAGGGTAGAACCGTAACCTCAAGCGGAACAACCGCTTATGAGGGAGAGTACTTAAATGACAAGCGTAACGGCTTCGGTGCTTTCTATTATAAAAACGGCGCTCTCAATTACGTCGGCAACTGGAAGGATAACGCCCGCCATGGTTTTGGCGTAGGATTCAGAGGTGTTGACGGAGTATCTCACGTTGGTAAATGGAACGAAAATGTTCCCGACGGAGTAGGCGCCCGCTTTGACAGGGACGGCAATTTCATCTTCCTCGGCACTTATGTCGACGGGAAAAAACAGGGCAAGGGAATCACACTCGATTCTGACGGCGGCTTTATTCTCTCAGAGTTTGTAAATGACGAAGTAGTTGCGTCCTATAAAATTGATGATTTATTAAAATAAATGAATATAAATGTAAAATCTGTAAACAATATTACCGTTCCATAGTGGACGGTAATATTTTTATACAGGTGATGACTTAAAATGAAAAGAATTTTAGCAGCATTAGCGCTCGCTGCACTCGCAGCATTTACATTTACAGGCTGTAACACAGCGAGAGAAACCGTAAGCGGTGCAAGTGACGTTATGAAGGGTGCAGAAGAGGACGTTTCGGATGCAGCAAATGACGCGGATGATATGGCGGACGATATGATGGGCGACGATGACGATAACGGTAATGTCAGCGACGGCAACGGAATTATCGGCGACGAGGATAACATCGATGATGATGTTGTAGGCGACGATGATGATAAACACGACAACACATCCGATACTACCGACGATAAAACTTCCGACACTTCCGATAACGATAATCTTAACTAAAAAAGGAGGGCAAACGCCCTCCTTTTTGCTGCCTTTCAGACTACTTTTTCCAAATCTTTCTTTAGCCTTTTGATTATCTTCTTCTCGAGCCTCGATATGTATGACTGCGAAATTCCGAGATAATCGGCGACCTGCTTTTGGGTGTGCTCGCTTTTGCCGTTGAGCCCGAACCTCAACTCCATAATAAGACATTCTCTGCTGTTTAGTTTTGACACAGCCGCAAGCAGCTGATTGCACTCAAGCTCGTTTTCTATGTCGCGGTTTATTAAATCCGGGTCAGACCCAAGCACATCGCACAGCAAAAGCTCGTTCCCATCCCAATCCGTGTTGAGCGGCTCGTCTATGCTCACCTCGTTTTTAAGCTGACTGCTTTTTCTTAAAAACATAAGTATCTCGTTTTCAATGCATCTCGACGCGTATGTTGCAAGCTTAATGTTTTTCTCCGGATTAAAGGTATTCACCGCTTTTATGAGTCCGATAGTGCCGATAGAAATTAAATCCTCAACACTCGCGCCCGCCGTTTCAAATCGTTTTGCAATATATACAACAAGTCTGAGATTGTGCACAATAAGCTGTTCTTTACCGCTTTCATCACCGTCTTTGATTTTGTTGATTACTGTCTGTTCCTCTTCGCGGCTGAGCGGAGGCGGCAGAGATTCGCTACCGTTGATGTAGAATACCTCGTTGTCTGTTACAAAAAATCTGAGAAGTATATTTTTTATAGTTTGTATGAACATAAAATCATTCCTTACTGGATATTTTCAGGCATAAGCCCTTTGATTTCCGATTTAATAACATTGTCGCAAATACCAATATATATTTCTTCACTTAATTTTTTACCGTCAATATAAACCTCGTCGGCCTTAAATCCCTTGATTATACCGCTGCCGCCGAGGCTTTCAAAAGGGATTATTCGAAGATTCTGCTCATTTACATCTATGTCACTGAGTTGCTCTCTCTCTGCGATTATAACGCTTGAACCCGAAAACGGCTCCTTTACGTTGCAACCACTGTCGGTTTTGCACTTAAATTCAGTTTGATTATTCTTATAGAGAATTTTAATGCTGTGAACAAGCCCCGAGTGAGCGTGGTTTTGAAATACCTTTCTGTAGATAAAAAGTATAAAATAAATAACTACGGTTAAAATAATAAGCAGTACAGGCGATATGTCGAAGTAGACCACGTCATTTATAATATACATTCCGTTAGGCCTTACCGTAAGGTAGAAGAAAATCATCGCACCACTGAACAGAAACGACAGCATAATAAGCGTCAGCGATGATTTTATAAACTTCTTTCTGCTTCCGTAGCCGAACGCTATAAATGAAAGCGCAAAGCCTAATAACAGTTTTATAACCACGCTGTACAGAAAGTTTACATTTGGCAATAGAACACTTACGCTTGAAAGTCCGCCCAAAACGCTTGCTGCAATAATTCTAAAGTATTTTATATTTAACCTTAGTATGTACTTCACGCACAACAGCAGAAGAAAATCCTCGAACATATTTATTACGACAAGAATATCTACATATATCGTTTGCACGCCAATGCTCCTTTCAGCTTTATTATCGCATTATGGACGTGTAAACGGTGTCATAATAGGGGAGAATAAAATGTTTTTAAATGTAGTATTTAGCGTTTTTCTGGGAACTCTTTTCGGTGTGGGAACGGTTGCGGTTATTAATTATCTAAGTTAATTGTTCTTACATAGGAGGGATACAATGGATAATGAACTTAGTAGAAATCTTAATGAGCTCAACTCTGATATACAGCGTACTGCAAAATCCGCAAAGCGCGAGCTTAAGAGGAAGGAAAGGTCAGCAATTGAAATGATAAACGACCTAACTGACAAAGCCGTAGATTTCACAAGCGAAAAGCTTGAGCAGGCAGAGGATTATGTGAATACAATTCTCGAGTAAGAAAAAAGCACTTAGCAATATAAAATGCTAAGTGCTTTGTTATATTGTGTATTATCACTCAAGAACTCTCTGTCCCATAAAAGGAAGTGCAAGCATACCAGAACCGACGTGTGTGCCGATAACAGGTCCAATGTCGCAGATGATAACGTCCTTGACCAACTTCTTTACTCTTTTCTTCAGTTCCTGAGCACCTTCGGGGTAATTCGCGTGTCCTACGAGGACAACCTGATTTTCAATATCCTCGCCGTAGGTCTCAAGCTTCTTTATTAGTACGTCATACACGTTGTTCGAGCCTCTCACCTTGCCGACGTTAACAAGCTTTCCGTCGTTGTCAACGCTGATTAAGGGCTTAATCTGCAGAGCCTTTGCGAATGTAGCCGTAAGAGCGGAAATTCTTCCGCCGCGCTTGAGCTGCTCAATATCATCAACAACAAACCAGTGGCATACATTAAACTTAATACTCTCCGCGTAATCCGTAAGCTCTGTCATATCGGGTTTATCGTTAACATATTTCTCACAGATGTGATACATAAGAAGGCCTTCGCCTACAGACGCGCATCTCGAGTCAACAATATTGATTTTTCTGTCGGGATATTTCTCGAGCAGGTCTCTTGCAGCGATTTTGCTTGTGTTGTATGTGCCGCTTAATCCCGAAGAGAAGCATATATAAAGCACGTCCTTGCCGCTCTTGAGGAAGGGCTCGAAGAACTCCATATATGAATGGTAGCTTATCTGTGTTGTCTGGGAGAGAACGCCCGACTTTAATTTTGAATAAAACTCCTTGAGACTCATTTCCCTTGCGTCGAGATAGTGGCTATATGCCTTTCCTTGCATAAGGAAAACCATAGGGAAAACCTCAAGATTATAATGTTCTGCTAATTTCGCAGGCATATCACAGGTGGAATCTGTTATGAGAACATATTCTCCGTATTTACTCATAATTACCTCCTTGAGTAATATAAATCTGTTTTCAACATATAAATTATAATAAAGTCTTTTCTAAAAGTCAAGAAAGGTTGTAATACATATGAACTGCTGTTTATCAACTCTGCGCCATAAGGAAGTGATTAGCAGACGCAACGGCTGCCGCATAGGATATGTAGATGATCTTGAGATTGACACACAATCTGCCCGCATATATTCTCTCATTATCTACGGCAGACTCAAGTGCTTCGGTCTGTTCGGCAGAAAGGACGATTGCGTAATTCCGTGGGACAAAATAGAACTAATCGGTGAGGATACTATTCTCGTTGACTTCAACTCTGAAAAACACCGAAGAAACACTAAAAAAGGCGGTTTTTTTAAAGTTTTTTAAAAATTAGTGTTTTCTCCCTCTTTTGTAAAACTTTTATAGCATCACTGTTAATTTTGTTGAACATTACCAACACAATTTTCACTTAAAAGAAATACAATTACAAACTGTTACGATTGTAACCGAATTTCGGCTGACGAAAACTTGCAAAATTTTTGAATGTATGTTTTAATATCGGCGAAATGAAATTGTGTGAACCAACAAAATATTGACGACTAAAGATGCGTAGTGATTTAGAGCGCACTCAATAGGAGGAAAAATTTTGAGAAGTTCAAACTACAAACACCTACAGACAAAATCAAAAACACATTGCAAGTATGCAAAACGTGAAAACAACACAAAGAAGTATTCGAAGTTAGGCTCGATTTTCGTTTCCGTGTTGATTGTGTTCTCGGCTATAGTTATCCCGAGCGTAACGCTTGTGCAGAACGTTGAGGCGGTAACAAGCAAAAAGAACGCCACATTCAGCATAGGCAGCGCGGACGTTTTTTCTGACGTAATTGCTAAGTCTGACGAAAGAAAGCAAACAAAGAAGGAAAGTACCTCTAAAAAGGTCGAGGAAAAAGCTGAACAGAAAGTAAACGAAACTACTCCGACAACTACCGCAACCGAGCCCGCAACAATCGCAGCGGTAACAGAAGCACCTACAGAAGCCCCGACCGAGGCTCCCACAGAGGCTCCGTCCGTTGTATCTGTAGCTAAAAACTACGGACTGCTTTCCATAACTAACGTAGACGCTTCCTACACACCTGCTCACATAAGCCTTTCTGAATACGATAGGGAAAAGCTTGAAAGACTCGTAATGGGTGAGGCGGGTTCGCTCGGATATACAGGCTCTGCTCTTGTAGCACAAGCAATCCGCGACAGTATGGCGCTTTCCGGCACAAGCTCAATTGATGAGATTATCAGCTCTTACCAGTACACCGGCTCCACCGCTAAAAAGCCTACCCAAAGCGTAAAGAACGCTGTATCCTTCATTTTTGACAGTGACGGCTACGCAGTTCAGCACAGAGTGCTCTATTTTTACGCTACAAATATGGTTGATAACGCGTGGCACGAAAGTCAACAGTTCATCGTATCCTACGGTAACGTAAAATTCTTTGATAGATGGTAATAATTTAATATATAATAAAATCAAGCATTTGGAAAATAATGCTTGATTTTTTCTTTATTCGGTGGTATAATACTAGAGCATTTCGCACGTTCGGGTCTATCGGCGAGGTGACGCGGGAAGGATACAGCCCGCGCAGTAACCGATAAAAACAAAGGCCCGGCGGAGGTTTTAACCTAAGGAGGAATAATATTATGGCAGCAGTATCCATGAAACAGCTTCTTGAAGCAGGTGTTCACTTCGGTCACCAGACAAGACGCTGGAACCCTAAGATGGCAGAGTACATCTTCACAGAGCGTAACGGTATCTACATCATCGATCTTCAGAAGACCGTTAAGAAGCTCGACGAGGCTTACAACTTCGTAAAGGAATTATCAATGGACGGCAAGAACGTTCTGTTCGTTGGTACAAAAAAGCAGGCTCAGGATTCCATTAAGGAAGAGGCTGAGCGCGCAGGCGCATACTATGTAAACGCAAGATGGCTCGGCGGTATGCTCACAAACTTCACAACTATCCGCAAGAGAATCGCTCGTCTTAAGCAGCTTCGTGCTATGCAGGAGGACGGCACATTTGATCTTCTTCCCAAGAAGGAAGTTATCAAGCTCAACCTCGAGATTGATAAGCTCGAGAAGTTTATGGGCGGTATCAAGGATATGCCCGAGATGCCCGGCGCTATGTTTATCGTAGACCCGAGAAAAGAGAAGATTGCCGTAGCTGAGGCTAAGAAGCTCGGTATCCCTGTTGTCGCTATCGTTGACACAAACTGCGATCCCGACGAGATTGACTACGTTATCCCGGGTAACGACGACGCTATCCGCGCAGTAAAGCTTATTGCCGGCGCAATGGCTGACGCTATTATCGAGGGCCGCGAGGGTCAGATGGGCGCAGCAGCTCGCGACGACGAGGCAGAGGCTGAGGCTGAGACAGAGGAATAATTTTCTAAAAAAGAATTATCGAAAGGATTGAATATAGATGAACTTTACAGCTCAGGACGTTAAGTCCTTAAGAGAAAAGACCGGTTGCGGTATGATGGACTGCAAAAAGGCTCTCGTAGAGGCTGACGGTGATATGGACAAGGCAGTTGACATCCTTCGTGAGCAGGGTCTCGCAAAGGTTGCCAAGAAGGCTTCGAGAATTGCCGCTGAGGGCGTAGCTTACGCTACAACTTCCGCTGATAATAAAACAGGTGTAGTAGTTGAGGTTAACGCTGAGACTGACTTCGTAGCTAAGAACGCTGACTTTATGACTTTCGTAGAGACAGTTGCAGCTACAATTTTAGAGAACAATTCCGCTGATATCGACGCTCTCCTTGCTTTAAAAGCAGCAGGCACAGATATGACAGTTGACGAGCTTCTCCGCGAGAAGATTCAGGTTATCGGCGAGAACATCAAGATTCGTCGCTTCGAGCGTTATGAGGGTGCTTGTGTATCCTACGTTCACGCGGGCGGTAAGATTGGCGTTCTTGTAAACTTCGACACAGACCTTTCTGACAAGGCTGAGTTCGTAACCTGCGGTAAGGACGTAGCAATGCAGATTGCCGCTCTCGGCACTCAGTATCTTAACCGCGCTGACGTTCCCGCTGAGGTTATCGAGCACGAGAAGGAGATTATGAAGGCTGAGGTTATCAACTCCGGTAAGCCCGAGGCTATCGCTGACAAGATTGTAATGGGCAAAATCAACAAGTACTACAAGGAAAACTGCTTAGTTGACCAGGAGTTCGTTAAGGACAACAAGCAGACTGTTAAGCAGTACGTTGATTCCGTTGCTAAGCAGCTCGGCGGTTCTATCGAGATTAAGTCCTTTGTTCGTTTCGAGAAGGGCGAGGGCCTTGAGAAGCGTCAGGACGACTTCGCAGCAGAAGTTGCTTCAATGACAAAATAATCTTTTCTAAAGACTTTTGAGGGTGGTTTATCCACCCTCTTTTTGTTTGTTAAATAAATTTACACCTTGATTGTCATTTTTTTGTACAATATTACAAAAATGTATCCAAAATATGTATTTTAATTCCTTTACAGCGTTATAATAAAACCGTGATAGAGTAAAATTATTACAACTATATTTATACCGTGAAATGGAGTTGAATAAAATGGAATTAAAATATAAGAGAATACTTTTAAAGCTCTCAGGCGAATCTCTTGCGGGTAACAAAAAAACAGGTATCGACTTCGATACCGTTACTAAAATTTGTGAGCCTATTAAGCGCCTCAACGATATGGGTGCGGAAATTGCAATCGTAGTAGGCGGCGGAAACTTCTGGAGAGGCAGAAGTTCGGGCTCTATGGACAGAACACGCGCCGACCACATTGGTATGCTTGCAACTGCGATTAACGCTCTCGGCGTTGCCGATTCTCTTGAGGCACTCGGAGTTGACGTTCGCGTCCAGACCGCTGTTTCGATGCGTCAGGTTGCTGAGCCTTATATCCGCGGCAAAGCTGTTCGTCACCTCGAAAAGGGCAGAGTTGTTGTATTCGGCTGCGGTACGGGTAACCCGTTCTTCAGTACAGACACAGCCGCCGCTCTCCGCGCTGCCGAGATAGAAGCCGATGTAGTTATGAAAGCTACTATGGTTGACGGTGTTTATGACAGCGACCCCAAGAAGAACCCCGACGCTGTTAAGTTCGACCATATTTCGTTCTTTGACGTACTTAATAAGGACCTCGGCGTTATGGACAGTGCCGCAGCGTCACTGTGTAGAGAGAACGCTATCCCGATTCTCGTGTTCAGCATTGACGAGCCTGAAAATATTTATAAGGCTGTTACAGGCGAGACAATCGGCACACTTGTAGATTAATTTACAGATAATAATACAGATTTAGGAGGATATTTCTATGAAAGAATTATTAAAGAAATCCGAAGAAAGAATGCAGAGAAGAATCGACCATCTCGCCGATGAATACAAGTCAATTCGCGCAGGCCGCGCTAACCCTGCTATTCTCGATAAGGTTAAGGTTGACTATTACGGAACTCAGACTCCGATAAATCAGGTTGCGTCCGTATCCGTTCCCGAGGCAAGAACAATCACAATCCAGCCGTGGGACGCGTCTATTCTGGGTGAAATCAATAAGGCTATTTTATCGTCCGACATCGGAATTAATCCCCAGAACGACGGCAAGCTTATTCGTCTTAATTTCCCGCCGCTTACAGAGGACAGACGTAAGGAAATCGTAAAAGATGTTTCTAAGATTGCAGAGGGTACAAAGGTTCAGATTCGTAACGTTCGTCGCGACACACTCGACGAGCTCAAGAAGATGAAGAAGAACGGTGACCTCACCGAGGACGACCTCAAGGACGGCGAGAAGAGAGCGCAGGATCTCACAGATAAGTTTATCAAGAAGGCAGATGCTATCTCGTCTGATAAACAGAAAGAGATTATGGCACTGTAATGGCTCTTTTTAAGAAGAAAGAAAAGCAGGACTACTCCGGTTTAGTTTTGCCTGAGCACATAGGAATTATAATGGACGGCAACGGAAGATGGGCAAAAAGCCGTATGCTTCCGCGTTCCGCAGGACATAGAGCAGGTGCGAAAGTTTTCCGTACCATTACGCGCTACTGCAGCGATATCGGTATAAAATATCTCACCGTTTACGCCTTTTCCACCGAAAACTGGAGGAGACCTGCCGACGAAGTTTCTGCTCTTATGCGCCTTTTCAAGGACTACCTTGAAGAAGCGCTCAGCGACTTCAAGGACGACACTATTGTTGTTCGTTTTATAGGCGACAAGTCTCAGTTCGATGATGACCTTCGAGCCCTTATGGTAGAGAACGAAGAGGAATCCAAGGACAGAGACGGTATGGTTCTGAACATTGCGATGAACTATGGTAGTCGCGACGAGCTTGTTCGCGCCGTAAAATCAATATCCGAGGGGGTTAAAGACGGAAGTATCGACATAAACTCTATTGATGAGAAAACCGTCTCCGACCATCTCTATACTGCCGGCCAGCCTGACCCAGACCTTATTATTCGTCCGTCGGGAGAGTACCGTATCTCGAACTTTATGCTTTGGCAGGCTGCATACACGGAATTTGTAATTATGAACAAGCTTTGGCCTGATTTTACTACAGATGATTTAGACGAAGCTATAAAATTATTTAATCAGCGCAACCGTCGATTCGGCGGTGTGTAATACACGTTTAAGGAAATGCTATGGACTCGATGAAATCCAGACTTATTACCGCGGCGGTCGGAATACCGCTCGTAGTACTTGTGTTTTTGCTCGGTGAGTTTTTTCACTGGATAATGTATGTTCTTGTATCGTTGCTTTCTGTGCTTATGGTGCACGAGCTGCTCTCCGCTAAAAAACTCCACAGCAACCTGAAAATCTTAATACCATGCGGTTTGTATGCCGTGCTGCAGCCGATACTTGTTGCTTTGAATATCGGATTGTTACCGTTGTACATATATCTGCTTGTGATGTTCTTTATTATGATTCTCGACAATCGTAGACTATCATATGCGGATATATCCTTCGCCTTTCTCGGTACGGCTATTGTTACCCTCGGGCTTTCGTCCATACTTATTCTCCCGCACGGCTTCGGTTCTTACTTCACCTTCTTTTTTGTATTTACTATGGGAGTGCCGTGGTTTTCTGACTCAGGCGCGTACTTTTCGGGTGTTTTCCTCGGTAGGCATAAGCTGTGTCCGAGAGTAAGCCCTAACAAGACGGTTGAGGGTTTTGTCGGTGGAATATTTGCCGGCACGCTCAGCTCGCTTATAATCGCCTTTGTGTTCAGTTTGATTTTCAGTGAGCTCTACTTTAATTACGGGCTCGTACTCCTTGTGGGTTTGAGCGTGAGCGTTGTTTCTGTTCTGGGAGATTTGTCGTTCTCACTCGTAAAGCGTTCCTGTAATATCAAGGACTACGGCTCGATTTTCCCCGGACACGGTGGATTTCTCGACAGATTTGACAGCGTGATTTTCTCTGCTCCGATTATATATTTTGTCGGCAGCTTTTTCCCGCTGTTCACAATAGGTGCGTAATATGATTAAAAATATTTCTATATTAGGGTCAACTGGCTCAATCGGCACTCAGGCGCTTGACGTTGTTGACAATCTCGGTTTAAAGGTATCGGCTCTCACAGCCAATACAAATATATCTATACTCGAAGAGCAGGTTAGGAAATACAAGCCTGCTCTTGCGGTCGTTTTTGATGAAAGTAAATTTTCTGATTTCAAGCAGAGAATTGCCGATACAGGCACTAAAGCCTCTTGTGGTATGGAGGGGCTTATTGAGGCGGCGACGATTAATTCAGCTGATTTAGTGCTGAATTCCGTTGTCGGTATGGTAGGATTACAGCCAACGCTTTCCGCCGCCAACGCTAAGAAGGACATCGCCCTCGCCAACAAAGAAACACTCGTTGCGGGCGGCAGCCTTGTTATGCAGGCTGTTAAGGATAATGGGGTTAATCTCTATCCCGTGGATAGTGAACATTCCGCGATTTTCCAGTGCTTACAAGGCAACCCGGACAGCAAAGCCCTCAAACGCCTTATTCTCACCGCGTCGGGCGGACCGTTCTTCGGCAAAAAGATTGACGAACTAAAAAACGTAACGGTTGAGCAGGCGCTAAATCACCCGAACTGGGATATGGGCGCAAAAATAACCATCGACTCTGCTACAATGATGAACAAAGGTCTCGAGATAATCGAAGCCTCGTGGCTGTTTGATATGCCTGCTGATAAAATCGACGTGGTTGTCCACCGCGAGAGCGTTATCCACTCAATGATTGAATATGTCGACAATTCCGTTATCGCTCAGCTCGGCGTGCCCGATATGCGCATACCTATCCAATACGCTATCACTTATCCCGCACGCGTACCGTCACCGGTTAAACAGCTTTCTCTTACAGATTATCAGAAGCTCACATTCTTCGAGCCCGACTACGACACCTTCAAGTGTCTGCGTGCCTGCAAGCTTGCTATTGACCGCGGCGGTCTCTGTGCGGCTGCTGCAAACGGCGCGAACGAGGTGGCTAATAAGATGTTCAGAGAGAGAAAGATTTCTTTCCTTGATATCGGCGACCTTGTAACGGACGCTATGCTTGCGCAGGATAACGTAGAGGCAAAGAGCGTCGAGGATGTGCTCAACGCCGACAAAAAGGCGAGAGAGTTTGTATTAGAACACATTTCATAAATCCTTTTTCGGAGATGAATTTATTTTTATGGTATCAGTCTTAACCACAATTGCGCTTATAATTATCGGCGTTTTACTTTTTGAGTTGATTATTTTCTTCCACGAGGGAGGTCATTTTCTCGCTGCTAAGCGAAGCGGAGTACAGGTCAACGAGTTTGCTCTCGGTATGGGTCCTAAGCTTTTCAGCTTTACAAGGGGAGAAACAACCTATTCGCTCAGAGCTTTCCCGATAGGCGGCTACTGCGCTATGGAGGGCGAGGACGAGGACAGCGACAATCCGCGCGCTTTCAACAACGCAAAGGTTTGGAAACGTATGATTATTATTGTCGCGGGTGCTTTTATGAACATTGTGCTCGGCTTGATTATGATGTTTGTAATCGTTATTCAGACACCTTATTACTCGTCTACGACAGTCAGCTCATTTCCGCAGACGTCATTTTCTGCAAACTGCGGTTTGCAGTCTGGCGATACTATCACAAAGGTCAACAACTACCGTATCTTAACAAGTCAGGATATTCAGTTCGCTCTCTACACCTCTAAATGCAAAGAGGTTGACGGCGATACTCTTAGCATTTACAAACAGGATTGCGCTATGTTTTTGTGCAACCTCTATGTTGATTTTTATAACGAAGAAAAGGCTAATTACAGCGAAAAACAGATTACAAAGGCATACAATCTTCTTACGGAAGGTGCTGAGAAGATAAACGCTGCAGCAGATAAAAGCACCGCTGAAGAATTAGCAATCAAATATGGCAAAAAAATTGAAAAAGCAGTCGGCACATCGGAGCATAAAGCGCTTGATATTGAAGTGAAAGAAACGCGTCAGCGTTATCAGATGGATTTAGAGGTGCTCCGAAACGGCAAAAAGATGTTGCTTAAGGACGTTCAGTTTTACACATACCTTAAATCCGATGATGAACAACCCGCGGTTTCGCTCGATTTCTACGTTGAGCCTATCGAGAAGAATATCGGCACAGTCCTTACGCAGACAGGTCTGCAAACGACCTCCGTCGCGAGAATGGTATGGGCAACGCTCATAGGTCTTGTCAGAGGCGAATTCAGCATTAAAGACGTTTCCGGACCCGTCGGTGTTGCGTCAGCCGTAACTCAGGTTGCGTCGAAGGGACTTGAAACAGGCTTTTTGGATGCGGTCAACAACATAGTCTATGTTATGTTGTTGATTTCCGTCAATCTCGGAATATTCAATATGTTGCCGTTTCCCGCGCTCGATGGCGGAAGATTTGTATTCCTTTTAATCGAGACTATATTCCGCAGACCGATTCCGCGTAAGGTTGAAGGAATCGTAAACGGTGCAGGTCTCGTACTGTTGCTCGCGTTGTCGGCACTTATAGCGTTGAAAGATATATGGCAGTTACTGCCATTCGGAGGATAAACTATGTCAAGTAAAATACAAGTAACTGCAGGTAATGTCAAAATCGGCGGAGGAGCAAGAGTAAGTATTCAGTCAATGCTCAACGTTCCCGCTGATAACATAGAAGGCAGCGTAAAGCAGGCTGTCGCTTTAGAGAAAGCCGGCTGTGATATTATCCGCGCCGCTATCCCTAACAAGGATGCTGTAAAGCTCATTCCTGCTTTAAAAGAGGCTGTGAGCACTCCGATAGTCGCTGATATTCACTTCGATTATAAGCTTGCGCTCGAGGCAGTTGAGGCGGGCATAGACAAAATTCGCATTAACCCGGGTAACATCGGCTCGGACGATAGGGTAAAGGCGGTTGCAACAGCATGCGCAAATAAAAATATTCCCATTCGTATCGGCGTTAACAGCGGCTCTCTCGAGAAGGAAATCCTCGCAAAATACGGCTCTCCGACTCCGCAGGCTTTGTGCGACAGTGCGCTCTACCACGCATCATTACTCGAAAAATTTGATTTTAATAACATAGTTCTCTCGATGAAGAGCTCTACCGTACCCACTATGGTTCAGGCGTATGAGCTTGCCGCCCAACAGTGCGATTATCCGCTCCACCTCGGCGTTACCGAGGCGGGTACAGAGCGGCTCGGGATCATCAAATCCTCTGCAGGCATAGGCTCGCTTCTGCTTCACGACATTGGTGATACTATCCGTGTTTCGCTTACCGCTGACCCTGTACGCGAGGTTTACGCCGCGAGGGATATCCTTAAAGCCCTCGATATCGAAAAAGGCGGAGTACAGTTTGTTTCCTGTCCGACCTGCGGTAGGACTCAAATTGACCTTATTTCGCTCGCAAACGAGGTTCAGGAACGCCTCAAGGACTGTAAACGTAACATAAAGGTCGCTGTTATGGGCTGTATTGTAAACGGTCCCGGCGAGTCGCGTGAGGCCGACTACGGTATTGCTGGAGGTAACGGCTGCGGCCTCGTATTCAAAAAGGGAGAGATTCTCTACAAAGTCAGCGAGGATAAACTTGTTGACGCACTTATAGAAGAAATAGAAAAAGATAAGGAAGCATAATGAAAACCTTTAGTGAAGTTTTTGGCAATTATATTGATGAAAACTTAATAAATGCTGAAATCCTCAGTGCAAATGTATCGGAGCTTTCCGTCAATCAGACTCTCCGCACAATGGCCGTAAATCTTGATTTTAATGCGCTTGTGCCGAGAAGTGAAATACATAAGGCTGAGGATATGCTGAGAACTTCTATTCTGAATTTCAACAGGATAAAGCTTCTTCCGCATTTCGGCTCAAAACTTTTTGATGTTAACTATTTTTCTCAGCTTGTTGACGCTTTGAAGGTCGATATGCCGCGCATTAACGGCACTTTCCGCGACAGCAAAATCACATTCGAAAACGATACGATTAACATAGAGCTTAAAAACGGCGGCAAGATGCTTTTGGACAGCATAAATTTTGATATTGAACTAATTAGGCTCATTCAGCGTGAGTTTGATATGACGGTAGCCGTGAATTACAGCGGCGTAATTGAACTCGACTCCGAAAATCAGGAATATATCGACTCACAGATTAAGGCTGAAAAGCAGATTCAGCGAGAAAATCTCGAGTCCCTCGCCGAAATGTTCGAGGAAGAGGAGAGCACAGCGAAAAAATCCGCTGAAAAACGCGCCTCAGACGTCGCGGAAGAAATTGAAATAAGAAAGGGAAAACACCTCACACCGCAGATTATTCCGAGCACAGTTCGTCCGCTTTACGGACGTATGTCTAAGGGTAAAATAATTCCTATAGAGAATATTGCGTACGATTCGGGCAGAGTTGCAGTATGGGGCGACGTTTTTGATTTAGAAAAAAAGGTTACCCGTTCTGGTGATAAAAATATTTTTACTATCGACATAACCGACTACACGGGTTCAATCACCGTCAAGGTTTTCGGTCTGATTAGTCAGACTGCGATTGTCGAGCAGGTAAAAAAAGGCGATACTATTGTTGTTCACGGCGACGTTGAAAACGACCGTTATGCAGGCGGACTTGTTATCAACGCGCGCAGCATTTCCACTGCAAAAAAGGTCAGAGTAGTAGATAACGCGCCGAAAAAACGCGTCGAGCTCCACTTGCACACGAATATGTCTCAGATGGACGGAATGACGCCCGCGAGCGAGCTTATAAAACGCGCTGCATCCTGGGGACATCCCGCTATAGCAATCACCGACCACGGCGTTGCTCAGGCGTTTCCCGAGGCGATGAATACTGCAGGAAAGCTGAATAAGGATGAGCAGAAAATTAAGGTTATCTACGGCACCGAGGCGTATTTTATCGACGACCTCGTAGAGTCCGTATCGGGTGAGCAGAACGAACCATTAAACGGCACCTTTGTATGTTTCGATATAGAGACCACGGGTCTCTCTGCTAAACGTGATAAAATCACAGAAATCGGCGCGGTGAAGATAGTCGACGGTGTAGTAACCGACACTTTTTCAACTTTCGTAAATCCTCAGATGCCAATTCCTGCGAAAATAACTCAGCTAACAGGTATCACCGACTCAATGGTTAAGGACGCGCCGTCTCAATCCGAAGCAGTTTCCGCTTTTCTTGAATTTGCCGACGGAGCTGTCTTAGTTGCGCACAATGCGCCTTTTGACACAGGATTTATACGCGTTGCATGCGAAAATATGGGCAGAGAATATGACTGCACTTCGATTGACACAGTTGTAATTTGTCGCTCAATTCTAAACGATATTAAGAACTGTAAGCTTGACACAGTAGCAAAATTTCTACGACTCGGTAACTTTAATCACCACCGCGCAACTGATGACGCAGAAATTCTATCCAGAATTTTTATTGAGCTTTGCCGTCGTCTCGGTGAGGAATACGATATCCACGAGACTAAGGATATTAATACAAAAATTGCCGGCGGAGATTTTAAAAAGCTGCCGACCTATCACCAGATTATCCTCGTTAAAAATCAGACGGGACTAAAAAACCTCTATAAGCTTATTTCAAAAAGCCACCTCAATTATTTCTACAAAAAGCCGCGCATCCCTAAGTCGGAGCTTATAAAACACCGCGAAGGACTTTTAATAGGCTCGGCCTGTGAGGCGGGTCAGCTTATGCGTGCTATTATCGGCGGTAAGTCGAAGGAAGAAATCCGAAAAATCGCAAAGTTTTACGACTATCTTGAAGTTCAGCCCACAGATAATAACGAATTTATGCTGCGCAACGGAACTTATAAAACCAAAGCCGACCTCGAGGAATTAAACCGACAGGTCATAAGGTTAGGAGAACAGCTTAATATCCCTGTTGTTGCTACCTGCGACGTTCACTTTATGGACCCGCTTGATGCTGAATTTCGTATGATTTTACAGGCGGGACAGGGCTATACCGACGCCCAGCAGCAGGCGCCGCTCTACTACAGAACTACCGCCGAAATGCTTGAAGAGTTTTCTTACCTCGGTGAGGATAAGGCATATGAAATAGTTGTTGAGAACACGAATAAAATTGCTGACAGTATCGACTTTATAAAGCCAATCCCCGACGGTAACTACCCTCCGTTTATCGAGGGTGCGAACGAAGAGCTTCGTCAGATTTCAACCGACCGCGCAAAGGAGATTTACGGCGACCTGATGCCCGAGATAGTGGAAGAACGTCTTGAGCGAGAACTCAATTCAATCATCAACAACGGCTACGCTGTTCTTTATATGACCGCGCAAAAGCTCGTTGCCAACAGCGTTGAAAACGGCTACCTTGTCGGCTCGCGAGGAAGCGTAGGTTCGTCGCTTGTCGCGTCTCTTTCGGGTATTTCCGAAGTTAATCCACTTGCACCGCACTATGTTTGCCCTAAGTGTAAGCATAGCGAGTTTTTCACTCACGGCGAAGTAGGCTCGGGATTTGACCTTCCGCCGAAGGATTGCCCCGAGTGCGGCACTCCTTACAACCGCGACGGACACGAAATCCCGTTTGAAACTTTCCTCGGCTTCCACGGAGACAAGGTCCCCGATATAGACCTCAATTTCAGCGGTGAATATCAGTCCAGAGCCCATCGCTACACCGAGGAACTTTTCGGCAGAGACCACGTTTTTAAGGCGGGAACAATTTCCACAGTTGCTGAAAAAACCGCCATAGGCTTTGTCAAAAAGTTTGCCGAGGAAAATAATAAATTTTACAGTAAAGCAGAGCTCAACCGCCTTGCAATCGGTTGCACGGACGTAAAACGTACGACCGGTCAGCATCCAGGTGGTATGGTTGTAGTTCCGCGTGACTATGATATTTATGACTTCTGTCCTGTTCAGCATCCCGCCAACGATGTGAACAGCGACAACATAACCACGCACTTCGATTTCCATTCTATCCACGACACTATCACCAAGCTTGACGAGCTCGGTCACGACGCGCCGACAATCTGGCACTATCTCGAAGAATTCACCGGTATCCCCGTAATGGAGGTTTCGATGAGCGACCCCGAGGTTATGTCGTTGTTTGAGTCTCCGAAGGCGCTTGGCGTAACGCCCGAGGATATAGATTGTAGGCTTGGTACGCTTTTCCTTCCGGAGTGCGGAACGAGCTTTACATTGCAAATGATTGAAGAAGCAAAGCCACGAACCTTCGCCGACCTTTTACAGATTGCCGGACTTTCCCACGGCACAGACGTATGGCTCGGAAATGCTCAGGAACTTATCCACAACGGCACTTGCACAATTTCTGAGGTTATCGGAACGCGTGACTCAATTATGACTTATCTTATGCACAAGGGTCTCGACCCGAGTATGGCGTTCAAGATTATGGAGATTACCCGTAAAGGTAATGCGTCAAAGCTTTTCACCGATGAACACTTCAAGGCGTTCAAGGAGAACAACGTTCCGCAATGGTACGTTGATTCCTGCCTTAAGATTAAGTATATGTTCCCTAAAGCCCACGCCGCCGCATATATGATTGCCGCTTTGCGCTACGGCTGGTATAAGGTGCACAAACCCGTTGAGTTCTATGCGGCGTATTTCACCGTCCGCCACGACAACTTCGACGGACTCACCGTAATGAAGGGCAGGGAAGCGGTAAAGCAGAAAATCACTGATATTAAGCAGATGGGATTTGAAGCGACTGCCAAGGATACCGCCGAACTCGATAATTTCATCAAGGTTAACGAAATGCTTGCCCGCGGTATCGAGGTGCTTCCGATAGATATATATAAATCTGATGCAAATATGTTCAAGGTTGAGGACGGCAAAATTCGACTTCCGTTCTCGGTTCTGCCCGGTATCGGCGAGTCCGCGGCGATTTCTCTCGCAGAAGTAGGCCATAAGGGCGACTTTATGTCGCTTGACGAGCTACAGATGAAATCGAAAGTATCTAAATCAGTACTCGAGGCACTCAAAGAATGTGGTGCTACCGGTGATTTACCTGACAGCGCTCAAATGTCACTGTTCTGATACCTACACTAAACTCCAAGAAAGGAAGTTTGAGAATGAAAAAACGTTTTAACAAAATCGCAAGTATACTCATATGCATTACTTTTGCGGTATTTCTTTTGTTTTTAAAGGATAGGATTGACTATATATGGGGTGCGGTATGTACCTTCGCTTCTATACTTAAACCGTTCATATATGCGTTTGCTACTGCATATATTCTGAACTTTCCGTATCGCTTCCTTAGGAAAAAGGTTTTCGGAAAGATTAACAGTGAGTTTTTCCAGCTAAAGATAAACAAGCCGCTTTCCCTTGTTCTAACCTATGTAATATTCTTAGGTTTAGTTTCGTTTTTAACCGCAATATTAATTCCGCAGCTTTCCGAGAACATAAGCATACTCGTTCAGAACGTGCCATCCTACGTTACTTCATTCAACAAAACAACTACTGATTTGTTGACGTGGGCGCACAACACATATAATCTCGATATGAGTATCTTTGACGGAATTAACAAATCCATAACAGAGTTCCTCTCATCGCTTACCAATATGAATACAATAACCAATATTTATACTGCGGCAGTTAGCACGGCGAGTTTCTTCTATAACTGGGTTATGGCGTTTATTATTTCCGTATATATGCTCGGCTCCAAGGAATTTCTCTGCACACAGCTCAAGCGTGCCGGCGCAGCGTTTCTGCCGACAAAATGGTTGCCGACTATCTACGAGATTATTAACGTTTCCGACGATAAATGCGGTAAATTTCTTGTCGGTAAGGTTCTTGACTCCGCAATTGTTGGTGCTCTATGCTTTGTTTGCCTGACTGTTTTCGGATTCCCGTACGCTCCCTTAATCAGCGTTTTGGTTGCTATATGCAACATTATTCCGTTCTTCGGACCGTTTATCGGAGCGATTCCGAGCGCCTCACTTTTGTTCTTAGTTGACCCTGCGTTTTCTTTCTGGTTTATTATTATTATTTTCCTTATCCAGCAGCTCGACGGCAATTTCATCGGACCGAAGGTTGTCGGTTCTCAGGTAGGTCTCATCGGCTTCTGGTCGCTGTTCTCCGTAATTGTCGGCGGCGGTATGTTCGGTATCACCGGAATGATACTCGGTACCCCAATATTTGCCGCAATCTATACTATTATGGGTAGGGTAACCCGCAGTCGCGTTGTTATGAAGGGCGAAAACGCACAGCGCGTGATTAATATGCCGGTTGTGAAGTCGAGCGGTCTTATGAATATGAAGGCTAAGGTTATAAAAAGTCCTCGTAAAAAGAATAATTCAGAAGAAACTGATATAAAGATAACAGACGATAGTAATGAAAATGAGTGATAGTTGACAAAAACAGTTTTATGTGTTAACATATTAGCACACTAAAGCATTCTCGATTTAAATGGTAATTTGTTTGGAGTAATTTTATGAAGAAAAACCTAAAAATCACGCCCGAGGGTACTAAGGACTATCTTTTTAAGGAATGTACCGCTGTAAATTTCGTATGTGATAAAATCAGCAGCGTGTTTGAAAATCATCGGTTTCATCAGGTAATTACGCCTGCTCTCGAATATTACGACCTGTTTTCCAACGACTCAAGCGGTATTACACCCGAGTCTATGTTCAAAACTACAGATAATATGGGTCGTATTGTTGCCGTACGCCCCGACTCAACTCTCCCGATTGCGCGACTTGTTGCTACTCGTATGCAAAACGAAGTTTTGCCTGTACGTCTTTACTACAATCAGGCTGTTTATCGTAATAATCCGAGCCTTACCGGAAGAAGTAACGAGATAATGCAGATGGGCGTTGAGCTTATCGGCTCAACAGGCAAGCGTGCCGACCTCGAGGTAATCACCACAGCTATCCATACTATGCAGGCTATCTGTGACGATTTCCGCATTGAGGTAGGTCATTCAATGCTTTTTGACGCTCTCTCAACCTCGCTTGACGCTGATGATGACGTTAAAGAAAATATCAAGATTTATATCGAAAACAAGAACTATTCCGCTCTCGGCGATCTTCTGGACAAGCTGGAGCAGAATGAGACCGTTGCGGCTATTCGTGCTCTGCCGTCATTGTTCGGCGGTGAGGAGGTTTTCGCTAAAGCTGAGAAGATTATAAAGGATACTAACGCGTTAAAGGCGCTTGATTATCTGAAGGATTTGTTCTCCGAGCTTTCTTCGCTGAATCTCGGCGATAAAATCAGCCTTGACCTCGGTTTAGTTCAGCGCAACGATTACTACAGCGGCATAATATTCACCGGCTATATACTCGGCTACGGCGACGCGATTCTTTCCGGCGGTCGCTACGACAAAATTTTTGATATGTTCCATTGTTCAATGGGAGCGTCCGGTTTTGCAATTAATATCAACTATATCGCCGAGCAGGCTCGTTATAACTCAAAGAGCAATATACCCGAGGTGCTCGTTTTCGCTAAAAACGACAGCGATATTATGAACGCAATCGCCTACACGAGCGAACTTGTCAGGGACGGAGTCAAAGCACAGTTTTCCGACCTTTCCGACGAGCAGGAGGCGCGGGAGTTTGCCGAAAAGCTCGGTATAGAAAAGTTCGAGGTGATTGGAGAGTAATGATGAAACCGCTTAGAATTGCGCTCACAAAGGGCAGACTTGAAAAATCAACCATAGAGCTTTTCGAAAAGCTCGGCTATAACTGCGATGAAGTTCACAACAAAGGCAGACGTCTTATTCTCACAATCGGCGACGGCGAGTTTGAGGTCGTTTTGGCTAAAGCCGCCGACGTAATTACATATGTCGAGCACGGCGTGTGCGACTTAGGCGTAGTGGGTAAGGATACGATTCTCGAGAACGGAACTTCTTTCTACGAACTTTTGGACCTCGGCTTCGGTAAGTGTAAATTTGCGCTCGCAGGCAAGAAGGATTACGACTTCTACCACGGCTACGGTGCAAAAACAATCGCAACAAAATACCCGAACGTCACCCGTAGCTTCTTCGAGGGCAAGAATATGGACGTAAGGGTAATCAAGATTGAGGGATCCGTTGAGCTTGCGCCGCTTGTAGGCCTTGCCGACGGTATTGTCGATATAGTTGAGACAGGCTCGACCTTAAAGGCTAACAACTTGGAGGTTAAGGAATTTGTCACCGATATTTCCGCCCGCCTTATCGCCAACACAGCGAGCCTGAAGCTTCGTAAAAACGAAATTGAGGAACTTGTAAATAAAATGGAGGTTGCAATTAAATGATTACAACAGTAATTGCAAACGGAAAGGACGAGTACAGCTTTATTGACGCTCTTAAACTGCGCTCAAACAGCGGTGCAAAGGACGTCAGCGGTATTGTGTCCGATATTATAGAAAATGTTAGAAAAAACGGCGACAAAGCTGTTTATGATTATACTCTTAAATTCGACGGCAAAGCGCCTTCAAAGGTCAAAATCTCAGCCGAGGAAATTGACAAGATTATTTCGGGTTGTGACAAGGACTACATAGAAACCTTGAAGAAGGCCGCCGCCAACATCGAGGATTTCCACAAACGCCAGATTCAGCAGTCGTGGCTCACGACTAAGGAAAACGGAGTTATAATGGGTCAGCGCGTGCGCGGGCTCGAGCGTGTAGGCCTTTATGTACCGGGAGGTACAGCGGCTTATCCGTCGTCCGTGCTTATGAACGCAATCCCCGCAAAGCTTGCGGGCTGCAAGGAAATCGTTATGACAACTCCGCCGTCAAAGGACGGCACGCCGAACCCTGACATAATCGCCGCGGCTAAAATCGCGGGAGTTGACCGCGTTTTCCTTATGGGCGGTGCTCAGGCTGTTGCCGCTCTTGCGTACGGAACAGAACAAGTGCCTAAGGTAGATAAAATCGTCGGCCCCGGCAACATCTTTGTTGCTACAGCTAAAAAGCTCCTCTACGGTGTGGTTGATATTGATATGATTGCCGGTCCGAGCGAGATTCTTATTATAGCCGACAAAACCGCTAACCCGAAGTTTCTCGCCGCCGACCTTATGAGTCAGGCGGAGCACGACCGCCTTGCCTCGTCAATTCTTCTCACGGATTATGAGCCGCTTGCAGAGCAGGTGAAGGCTGAACTCAAGCGCCAGTGCGCACTGCTCGAGAGAAAGGAAATTATCGAGGAATCTCTCGAAAACTACGGTGCGATTATCGTATGCTCAGATATGTCGCAGGCTATAGATTTTGCAAATGAGCTCGCTCCCGAGCACCTCGAGGTGTGTTGTGAGAATCCGATGGAATATGTCGGAAAACTTGATAACGCCGGATCGGTATTTCTCGGCAACTACAGCCCCGAGCCTCTCGGCGACTACTTCGCAGGTCCAAACCACGTTCTCCCGACCAGCGGAACAGCGCGCTTTTTCAGCCCGCTTTCTGTCGACAGCTTTGTGAAAAAATCAAGCTTTATTTACTACACAGAGGACGCGCTCAGAAACGAGGCGGATGATATCGTCCGCTTTGCAAACACCGAAGGGTTGACCGCTCACGCAAACTCGATTTCAGTCCGTTTCGAAGATTAAGGTGGTAAATTTGTCATACGAATTAAACGATAAAATAAAAAATCTTGTTCCTTATGAGCCGAATTGCGGTACTTACAATATCCGACTTGACGCGAACGAGTGCACGCTCGACTACGACGGAGAGCTTATACAAATAGTAAACTCCGCTATAGAAAGCGTAGAGTTTAACCGATATCCCGACCCTGTATGTCTCAAGCTGAGGAAATCCTTCGCTGAGTATTACGGGATTGACTATAAAAATGTTACTGTCGGCAACGGCTCAGACGAGCTTATTTTCATTCTCCAATCAGCGTTTATGAAAAAGGGCGACAAGCTCCTCGTTTGTGCTCCGGACTTCAGTATGTACGAGTTCTACAGTAGTATCACAGAAAATCCCTGCGTTAAGTATTACAAGGACGAAACCCTAAATATTGACGTAGACGCTCTTATTCAAAAAGCCAACGACGAGAATGTATCTATGATTCTGTTCTCAAATCCCTGTAACCCGACAGGACAGGGTATGACTAAGAATGATGCAGTAAAGCTGTTAAACTCCGTAAATGCGCTTGTCATCCTTGACGAGGCATATATGGACTTCTGGAATGATGAAAACAGCCTTATAAAGGACGTAAACAGCTACGACAACCTCGTTGTTTTTCGCACAGCGTCCAAGGCTATCGGCAGCGCCGCGCTGAGGCTCGGATTTGCAATTGCTAACGAAACTATTTCCAGGGCTATATCCGCTGTAAAATCGCCGTATAACGTGAACAGTATTTCCCAGGAAATCGGCGCAAAACTTTATGAAAATAAGAAATTTTTAATAAACCGCACTAAATCTATTGTTGAAAATACAAAAATGTTGTATAATGAACTACTAAAGATTAGTGCAGAAACTGACGATTTCAAGCCGTATCCCACAAAAACCAACTTTGTTTTTGTCAAAACCTCCTTCGGTAAGGAACTTTGGGAATACCTTAAATCGCAGTCAATCATAATCCGCTATATGGGCGACTACCTGCGCATAACCGCGGGCACAACCGAGGAAATCAGCACAGTTGTAGGCGCAATCAGAAAATTTATTTCGGAGAGATAACTATGCGTATTGCAGAAAAGTGCAGAAAAACTAAAGAAACCGACATCACTCTAAAGTTTTGTCTCGACGGCGGCGATGTAAAGGTGGACACAGGCATAGGTTTTTTTGACCATATGCTTACTTCTTTCGCCGTACACGGTGGATTTGGTCTTGAACTCACCGTCAAGGGCGACCTTAATGTTGATGATCATCATACAATTGAGGACACGGGCATTGTACTCGGACAGGCTTTTTGTGAGGCTCTCGGTGACAAGAGTTCAATCGAGCGCTTTGCAAGCTTTTACGTTCCTATGGACGAAGCCCTCGCTTTCGCTTCGGTTGACATAAGCGGAAGACCTTTCTTAGTGTTTGACGCAGATTTTCCGCAGGAGAAGTGCGGCGACTACACCTCGGCTATGACGGTTGAGTTTATGCGCGCGTTCGCGTATAACGCCGGTGTGACACTGCACACGAGAGTTGAATACGGCACTAATTCGCACCATATGATAGAAGCAATTTATAAAGCGGTCGCTCACGCGCTCAAGGCCGCAGTAAAACAAAATGATTCGGGCGTTGTATTGTCTACAAAAGGAGTACTGTAATGATTATTCTTCCCGCCATTGATATCAAAGACGGAAATTGTGTACGATTATTTAAAGGCGACTATTCAACCGCCTCAAAGGTAGCCGACGACCCGTATAAGGTCGCTGAGGATTTTCTCAACGCCGGCGCTCAGTGGATGCATATGGTAGACCTCGACGGCGCAAAGGACGGAAAACGCATAAATTCCGAGCTTATTATTGACGTCGCTAATTCCACTGACCTTAAGGTTGAAGTCGGCGGTGGTATCCGCGATATGGCAACTATTGAATACTACCTTGAGCACGGTATCGACCGCGTAATTCTCGGCTCTGCCGCTGTGAAAAATCAGGGCTTTGTAATCGACGCGGTCAACAACTTCGACGATAAAATTGTTGTCGGAATTGACGCTAAAAATGGTATGGTATGTGCCGACGGCTGGACTGATAAGTCCGAACTTAATTACATAGACCTCGCAAAGCAGATGGAGCAAATCGGCGTTAAGACAATCGTTTTTACTGATATTGATCAGGACGGTACCCTTGCGGGTCCTAACCTTGAACAGCTCGACGAGCTCGCGCACAATGTTTCCTGCGATATCATCGCAAGCGGCGGTATATCCAATCTCAAGGATATAATCAATCTCAACTCCTTAAACGTTTACGGCGCAATCACAGGCAAAGCAATCTACACAGGAAACCTCGACTTAGCGCAGGCAATCCGGATTGCGGGTAAGGTGAGTGAATAATGAACTTAGATAAATATTTTGAAAAATCTGAGCTTATTCCGACCATTATTCAGGAAAAGTCCACAGGCGAGGTGCTTATGCTCGCTTATATGAATAAAGAATCGTTTGAGAAAACGCTCGAAACGGGTTACACATGGTTCTGGTCACGCAGTAGAGAGGAACTTTGGAACAAGGGCGCAACATCAGGCCACTTACAGAAGGTGTGCGAAATTTTCTCCGATTGTGACGACGACACAATTTTAATCACAGTAGAACAGACAGGCGCCGCGTGCCACACGGGCAACCACTCTTGCTTCTACACGCAGATAAAATAAAGAAGGTAAATAGTATGGATGATAAAGTTTTACAGGCGTTATACGAAACTGTACTTAACAGAAAAAACGAGAAGAAAGAGGGCTCCTATACCTGCTATCTTTTTGAAAAAGGTCTTGACAAAATCCTCAAAAAGGTGGGCGAGGAGTGCAGTGAGACAATCATTGCGGCTAAAAACAACGACAACTCTGAGACCGTATACGAGATTTCTGACCTAATTTACCATCTTATGGTTATGATGGTACAGCAGGGTATCGCGCTTGACGACGTTCTCGCAGAACTCGACAAACGCAGCGAGAAAACCGGAAACCTCAAAACCTTCCATCAGGTAGATAAGAACTCATAATGAATAAAAACCCACTAAGGACTTAGTGGGTTTTTGAATGTTTGGTGATATAATGAATTTCAACATAATCACACTCGGCTGTAAGGTTAATCAGTATGAATCACAGGCTATGTCCGAACTGCTCAAAAGAAACGGCTTTATGCAGTCCGATAGCAAGGATAATGCCGATATTACTATAATCAACACCTGCACCGTAACAGCCGTAACGGACGCTAAAAATCGAAAAATCCTTCACAAAGTGCGCCGCAATAATCCGAATGGTATTGTAATACTCACGGGTTGTATGCCGCAAGCGTTTCCCGACAGAGTGTCCGATTTTGAGGGTTGCGATATTGTGCTCGGAAACAAGCACAGAGCTGACCTTATCTTTGCAATTGACGAGTTTCTTACAACCCGTCAGCAGATTATAAATATCGAGGCTCACGATAACAAAAACGCTGAGTTTGAGAGTACAACCCTTACTAATTTTGAGGGCCATACACGCGCGTTTGTCAAGATTGAGGACGGCTGCAACCGCTTTTGTTCCTACTGCATTATTCCGTATTCACGCGGCAGAGTGCGCAGCAAAAAGCTTGACGATTTACGCGCGGAGATAAAAAACCTTGCAGAGAACGGCTATAAGGAGATTGTCCTCGTCGGTATAAATCTTTCCGCATACGGACAGGGAGAAGATTTCGATTTAGCTGACGCGGTCGACGTTGTGTGCGAGTTCGACGAGATAGAGCGCGTTCGTCTCGGCTCATTCGAGCCCGAGATGATGTACGAGAGCCTTATCAAGCGTTTCGCACAGCAGAAAAAGTTTTGTCCGCAGTTTCATCTGTCGCTCCAGAGCGGCTGCAACGCCACGCTAAAGCGTATGCGCCGTCAGTACGACACAGATGAATATATGCGAATAGTTAATGATTTACGCTCGAATTTTGACAACGCCTCAATCACGACCGATGTTATGGTTGGTTTTGCCGGAGAGACGGATGAGGAATTTGAGGAGAGTCTTGGTTTTGTAAAAAAAGTTGGATTTTCAAAAACCCACGTTTTCCCGTATTCTCAGCGCAAAGGCACTGCCGCCGATAAAATGGAAAATCAGGTCGACAGCAGTGTTAAGGATTCCCGTAGTAAAATTATGATAGACATTACCAATCAGAGTAGACGAGATTTTCTTAACTCACAAATCGGCAGAACGGAACCGGTCCTTGTAGAACGCCTTAGAGACGGCGGTTACTTTGAAGGCTATACCAAAAACTATACGCCTGTGCACATCTTCACAGATAAAGACATCACAGGCATTATAGTTGATGTTAACCTTACAAAATCATATGAAGATTACTGTATTGGAGAATTAGTCTAAGATTTCTATAAGGTTGCTGACCTCCTTTTTAGCCTTTTTGCTATCGAGGTTTGCAAAGCTGTAGAACATAAATCCTTTAAGTTTCATTTTTCGGACGAGTTTTACCTCTTCTTGGAGAATCCTATCAGAGTACGACCACGTTCCGCTGTCACTGTCTGTTCCTGTTTTATAGCCCGCTATTCCGATATATAACGTTACTTTGTCGCTATATTCGAGATTTGACCAGTTTTTAAGCGCGGTTTCAAACTTAAGCGCGGGGTTTTTCAAGCTATAATAAAGCTGAGGGCAGATATAATCAATATATCCCGCTTTCGAGCACCAACTGCGCACATCGGCATACAAATCGTAGTCGTTTTCGATATTTCCCTGAGGAGATATACCAAATACCACGTTATCTTTTGTGTGGTGAATGAGACTGTAGCACTCTGCAATAAGTATATTTACGTTAGTAAGGCGCCAATCATCAAGGCTAATCGCTTTGCCGGCGCCGACATTTCTGACGTAGTTCATATATTGCTCGCTGTCGAATCGCTCGGACTTAGTGGGGTAGAAGTAGTCGTCAAACTGGATTCCGTCTACATCGTAGTTTTTGACGATTTCGACCACGCCGCTTTCAATCAGCTTGCGCACATTTCTTTCGGCTGGATTGTAATATAATCCGTCGCCGACCTTAACGCCAAGCTTTCGGTTGTTTTTATACGGATTATCTTCGGACAGCTTAAGCGAACTCGAGTTTCTTATTCTGTACGGATTTACCCACGCGTGTATCTTCATATTTAGCTTATGCGTGTATTTGCACATATATTTAAGCGGATCATATCCCGGATTTTTACCCTGCTTTCCTGTCAATATGTGCGAATAGGGATAATATGACGACTCATATAGCGCGTCTGAAAACGGTCTGACCTGCACAACAAGAGTGTTAAACTTGTCCTTCTTTGCTGTGTTGGCAATGTATTTGAATTTCTTCTTGAAACTTTTGTAGCTTTTATCCGTCTCCTGCATATCAAGATCCATATATGTTACCCATACTCCGCGCATCTCCTCTTCGTTTTTCTCAATAGATACCGGAGCGGTTTTCCCGGTTTCTTTTGCTTTTTCAGTTTTAACACTGCTGTCGCTGCCTGAAATTGCAATAATCACGCACAAAGCTGCTACGGACAGCACAAGCGGCAATTTCTTCAATACCTTCATTGTCATCATTCCTCGGAGTAAGTATGAACCCTTTACATTACTTTTTCATTGCATATTTCATCATAATCAGCATAGTAGCAGTTATAATCACCTGCTACGATAAGCACTGTGCAATTTACGACAGGTGGCGTATAAAAGAGCGGACTTTACTCATAGTCTCGGCACTCGGCGGCGGAATTGCAATGTACGTCACAATGCAGCTAATCCGCCACAAAACGAAAAAGCTTAAGTTTATGCTCGGTATTCCGCTGATAGTAATTGCGGAAATTTTTCTTTTGGGATTGGTGATGTTTAATGGAGCATAAGAAACTTGAATTCACTGTTCCGTCCGAGTGTGATGGTATGAACGCCAACGTGTTCTTAAAAAAGTATTGCAAGGTTTCTGCCCGTATGATAACACGCCTAAAGCGTGAAAAAGACGGAATTATAAGAGATGAAAAAATTCTCCGCACGATAGACACTGTAAGAGCAGGAGATACAATAATTTTAAGTATGCCCACTGATAAAAACGAGGTCATACCTATTAAGGGCGAGCTCAACATACTTTACGAGGACGATTACATAATTGCTCTCGATAAGCCGAGCGACACCCCCGTCCACCCGACAAAAATCCACCAGACAGATACGCTCGCAAATTTCCTCGCTTACAGACAGCAAAGAAGAGGGGAGAGCTTTACGTTCCGCGCGATTAATCGCCTTGATAAAGATACCTCAGGTATTGTCGTCGTTGCGAAGGATCGCTACACCGCTCATCAGCTTTTCAAAAATATGAATAAAACCTACGCTGCGGTGTGCGAGGGAATAATCGTGGAGAAAGGCACGATTGATAAACCGATTAGGTTGCTTGAAGATCACACGATTCAACGCACTACAGCGCCCGACGGAGCACCTTCGGTAACGCATTATACGCCGATTTTGCACACCGATAGGCACACCCTGCTAAGTATTACTCTCGAAACAGGACACACTCACCAGATACGCTGCCATTTTTCAAGCATCGGATATCCTCTCGCAGGTGATGATATGTACGGCGGCTCGCTCAATTTTATTACGCGTCAGGCGCTCCACTGTGACTTCGTATCCTTTGTTCACCCGATAACCGGAAAGTTTGTTGAAATAAAATCTGAGCTCCCAGAAGATATAAAAGATTTAATAAACTAAAACGAGATGTTGAAATCAACACCTCGTTTTTTTATAAAGCTATTTGATTCTGATTTTATCCTTCTTGTTTACGCCGAGAATCCCGCCGATTACCGCTGTTAGCATTATTGTTGCGAACTTAAGTAATAACATAATCCCGATATTCCCGACGAAGTTAGTCATTCCAACTATAAGAGTGATTATAAACATAGGAATTCCCACAGCCGCACCGCACATAATACCCGATGATTTATATATGCGTGCACAGACATAACCGCCTGCTAAGCTGCCTATCCCGAGAAATGATAAAGTTATGTACCCGACTATTTCACCCGGCATTTTCCCGCTTTTAAGGAACACTACCGCCGCTATCAGCGTGACAATCATAGTAATAAGGCACCCTATAATAATTCCAAAAACAGTTGCCTTGACAAGTTTTTTGTCAATTTTAAAATTCGCTTTATTCATAAAAATTCCCCCGAATATAATCTACTTGATTATATTCAGGGGCGTAATTATTTATTCTTATTCTTCTGTCTTTTTGGATTTTCTGAAGAAACCTTTCTTCTCGGTCTGCTGTGCAGCAGGAGCTTCCTTCTGAGTATCAACGGAAGAAATACACCATTTCTTCATCTTCATCTTGTTTCTGTCTGAGCCTGTCTCAATGATGATAGCGTCCTCGTCCTCTTTGATAGCAACCACGCGACCCATAATGCCGCCGATTGTTGTAATCTCATCGCCGATTTCAAGGTTGTTTCGAAGTTCAGCCTCTTCTTTTTTCTTCTTTGAGTTCGGTCTGATGAGGAAGAAGTAGAGAGCGCCGAATATTGCAGCGTAAATTACAATCATTAAGATAAACTGGTTGCCGCCTAACGCACCGTTGGCTTGAGCAGCTTGATCCATAGCAGGTATAAAATTATTCATATTGATTTTCCTTTCGTTTTAAATTCACTTGCTTAGTATAACAGATATTTCCATATCTTGCAAGAAAATTTTTAAACGTATATTGATGATATTGTAAATATATTTAAGACGCATACTAAATATAGATACTTTTAACTTAAAATGTATTGTATTGAGGTAGATTTTGTGTTATAATCTTATAGATAATAGATTAGATTGGGGCAATTTGTCTTGGTAGAAAAATACGGTACAGTTGGCGACTTTAACGAGACGCAAAATGAATACCTAGACCTTATATACGAACTGATGCAGGGGCGTATGCGTGGCAAGAAGCCTATAGCTTACATACACACCTACGGTTGTCAGCAGAATGTCGCCGACGGAGAGCGTATTAAGGGTATGCTTTCAAAGTCCGGCTTTGAGTTTGAGGACGAGCCCGATAACGCAGATTTTATTCTTTTTAACACCTGCGCTGTGCGTGAGCACGCAGAGGATAGAGTTTTCGGCAACGTAGGTGCGCTTAAAAACTTAAAGCGCAAATATCCGAACACGCTCATAGCCCTGTGTGGCTGTATGATGGAGCAAAAACACATAGCTGACAGAATGTACAAGAGTTTTCCGTATGTCGGCCTTGTGTTCGGAACACACGCTCTCCATCAATTCCCCGAACTTATGTACAGAGCGCTCACAACAGGTAAACGAGTGTATGTACGCGATAACGACGATGACCTTGTGCACGAAGGTATCCCGATAAAGCGCGACGGTAACTTCAAAGGCTGGCTTCCGATTATGTACGGTTGCAACAATTTCTGCACCTACTGTATTGTACCTCACGTCAGAGGCAGGGAACGCAGCAGGGAAAAGGACATAATTATTTCCGAAGCAAAGGAAATGATAGATAGCGGCTACAAGGACATCACACTGCTCGGTCAGAATGTCAATTCCTACGGCAAGAATCTGAAAAACAGCGTAAGCTTTGCCGAACTTCTGAGCGAGATTGACAGCATAGACGGCGATTATTGGCTGAGATTTATGACATCTCACCCTAAGGATTGCACGCGCGAGCTTATAGACGCAATTGCGAATTCAAAACACGTTAGTAAGCACCTGCACCTTCCGTTTCAGTCGGGCTCAAGCAGGATATTAAAGCTGATGAACCGCCATTATGACCGCGAAAAATACTTAGAAATCGTAAATTACGCGAAAAGTAAAATCCCCGACGTTAGCCTCACAAGCGACGTTATTGTCGGCTTTCCGGGCGAGACGTACGAGGATTTCAAGGAGACCCTGTCGCTTATACGCGAGGTTGAGTTTACCTCGCTGTTCACGTTTATTTACTCTCCGCGTGTCGGCACTCCGGCCGCTGAGATGGACGACCCGATTCCCGCAAGCGAGAAATCCAAGTGGTTCAAGGAGCTTTTAGACGTTCAGGAGGAAATCGCTGCAAAGCGTTGCAGTTCAATGGTCGGTACAACTCAGAGAGTGCTTATCGAAAGCGAAAAGGGCAAAGACGGAATACTAAACGCCCGCACTTCGGGCAACATAGTCGTAGAAACGAAGGCTCTTAAAGAGCTTATCGGAACATTTCAGAACGTTGAGGTCACCTCGGCGGGCAGATGGATTTTAAAAGGAAAAGTAATTTAACGGAGGACAACAAAACTATGGATATTATAGAGATGACAAGAGAATTAGGAAAACTTATCCAAAAGGAAGAGGCTTACAAAAAGCTCCACGATGCAGAGTATAAGGCTGACAACGACAGCGAGCTGCAGGAGTTAATCAAGGAATTTAATCTTAAGAGACTTCAACTTAACACAGAAGCACAGAAGGCTAACAAGGACAACGAAAAAATTCAGGAACTGAACTCCGAGATGCAGAAGGTTTACGCTAATATTATGTCTAATCAGAATATGATTGACTACAACACAGCTAAACAGGAATTCGACCAGCTTACAACCCGCATTATGACAATTCTTCAAAACAGCGCGCAGGGCGAGGATCCCGAGACAACGGACTACACGCCATCCTGCTCCGGAAGCTGCTCTACCTGCGGCGGTTGCGGCTGATAGATAAGTTATTTTCGAAAGGGGTGAGTTTATGGCTGAACTGTCGCCGATGATGCAACAATATCTTAAAATCAAAGAAGAAAATAAGGATTCAATCCTGTTTTTCAGGCTTGGTGATTTCTACGAAATGTTTTTTGACGATGCAAAGCTTGCATCAAAGGAGCTTGAACTCACTCTGACAGGCAGGGACTGCGGACTCGAGGAACGTGCGCCGATGTGCGGTGTTCCTTTCCACAGCTGCGAGGGTTATATCGCCAGACTCGTGCAAAAGGGCTATAAGGTCGCTATCTGTGAGCAGATGGAGGATCCTTCAAAAACCAAGAAAATTGTAAAGCGTGATATCGTCCGCGTAGTAACTCCGGGTACTGTTATCGAGAGCAGTATGCTTGACGAAAGCCGCAACAACTACATTTCCTGCATATACGCAGAAGGTAAAAATGTCGGTATTTGTTTTTGCGATATTTCCACAGGAGAATTATACGTTACCGATATTGTATGCAAAGACAGCCTTGAGAAGATTAAAAGTCAGCTTTCAAGCTACAATCCGAGGGAAATTCTACTCGGCGGCGACGTTGTTAAGTTTAAGGAACTTGCTCCGTTTATAAGAGAAAAGCTTTCGACCTCTGTCGATATGCTTCCTGACGAAAATTTTGCGCTGCTGACATGTCAGGATATTGTTAAATCTCAGTTCAAAGATGAATACAAGAGTGTAGAGGACAAGCACGTCATAGTTTGCGCTTTAGGCGCGCTAATAAATTACCTGCGCGATACACAGAAGAACGGACTTGAGAGAATCAGCCATATAAGCATTTTCTCTGAGAATCAATTTATGAAGCTCGACTTCAACACCCAGCGTAACCTCGAACTCACCCAAACTATGCTCAACAAGGAAAAGCGCGGTTCGCTTTTATGGGTGCTTGACAGCACAAAAACCTCAATGGGTAAGAGACTTTTAAGGAGCTGGGTCGAAAAACCTCTCTTAAATGTTACGAAAATCATCAACCGCCAGAGCGCTGTTGAGGAGCTTGTGAACGATACCGTTCTGAGGCTCGACCTCACTGCCGCGATGGTCGGCATATTCGATATTGAGAGATTGATGACAAAGATTGTCTATGGCTCTGCCAATGGCCGTGAGTTGCGTTCTCTCGCGGGAGCTTTCGAAAGATTGCCTCAGATAAAGTCGCTTTTAAGCGAGTGTAAGTCCTCTATGCTTCGTGGTATTTACAATGATTTAGATACCCTCGAAGATATCTACACAATGATTGACGAGGCTATCGTCGAGGAACCGCCGTTTTCCGTAAAAGAGGGCGGTATCATAAAAACAGGCTATAACGCAGAACTCGACGAAGTCAGCTCCGATATGAACGACTCTACGAGTATTCTTGCTAAAATCGAGGAAGAACAGAGAAATCTTACGGGTATCCCGAAACTTAAAGTAGGCTACAACCGTGTTTTCGGCTACTACATAGAGGTCACCAATTCCTACAAAAATATGGTGCCCGACACATATATCCGTAAGCAAACGCTTACTAACTGCGAGCGTTATATAACTCAGGATTTGAAGGCTGTCGAGGGACGTATCCTCGGCGCAAAGGATAAGGCGACAGCGCTCGAGTATCAACTGTTCGACGCTATAAGAAAAAATGTTGCCTCTCAGCTTGAGCGTATTCAGAAAACTGCGTCCGCTATCGCAACGCTCGACGTTCTTGCTTCTCTTGCAAATGTCGCTTCCGACAACCGCTACACACGCCCCGAGGTTAATCTCAGCGATAATATTATCATAAAAGACAGCAGACACCCCGTGGTTGAGCGGCTCTTAAAGGGTGCTCCGTTCGTACCAAACGATGTTTACCTCAACTGTAACGCAAACCGTGTGGCGATTATAACCGGTCCGAATATGGCGGGTAAATCCACATATATGCGTCAGGTTGCGCTCATTGTGCTTATGGCGCAGATTGGTAGCTTCGTTCCCGCGTCCTCTGCTGAAATCGGTATAGTTGACAGTATTTTCACCCGTGTCGGCGCGTCCGACGACCTCGCGTCCGGACAGTCTACATTTATGGTCGAAATGAGCGAAGTTGCGAATATAGTGACCAATGCAACCGGTAAGTCCCTTCTTATACTCGACGAAATCGGTCGCGGTACTTCAACCTTCGACGGTATGAGTATTGCAAGAGCAGTGCTCGAATACGTTGTGGATAAGAAAAAGCTTGGCGCAAAGACGTTGTTTGCTACCCACTATCACGAGCTTACTGTTATGGAGCAGGTTATAGAGGGCGTAAACAACTACAATATCGCTGTTAAAAAGCACGGTGACGATATAACCTTCCTAAGAAGAATCGTCCCCGGCGGTGCTGACGACAGCTATGGCATAGAGGTCGCAAAGCTTGCGGGTCTTCCTGATGCTATAATCGGTAGAGCAAAGGAGATACTCGCCGATTTAGAAAGCGGAAACAATTCGAATATCCCCACAAAACCTGTCGAAAAAGTGCCCGAAATCGAGCAGCTTAGTCTTATGCCGAGTATGAACAACGCGATTACCGAACGACTTGAAAAGTTAGATTTAAATACACTTACGCCGATTGAGGCGATGAATCTTCTCTATGAATTAAAGGGTATGATTTAGCATATTAAGAAATTTTACGAAAAGTGGTGAAATAAATGGGTGTCATCAATGTGCTCGACAAACACGTCGCAGAGCTTATCGCTGCGGGTGAGGTGGTTGAAAGACCTGCTTCAGCGATAAAGGAGCTTATTGAAAATTCAATAGATGCAGGCTCGACTGACGTCACCGTCGAGATTCAGAACGGTGGCATCACATTTATGAGAGTCACCGATAACGGCTGCGGAATTATGCGCGAGGATGTGAAGCTTGCGTTCCTTCCACACGCAACCAGCAAGATAAAATTAGAGAACGACCTCGACAAAATTGCTACGTTAGGCTTTCGCGGCGAGGCTCTATCATCTATTTCATCTGTCTCGAAGCTACAGTTGCTCACAAGGCATAAAAATGAAGAAATCGGCACTTCTTACGAGATAAACGGCGGCGAAGAGATTTCACTCAGCGATGCGGGCTGTCCCGTTGGAACTACGATGATTATAAGGGATTTGTTCTACAACATCCCAGCAAGAATGAAGTTTTTAAAAAAGGACAGAGCCGAGGGCAATGCTGTCGCGAATGTTCTCGACAAAGTTGCGCTTTCTCATCCAGAGGTTGCGTTCACCTTTATCCGCGACGGTCGACAGGTGCTTAAAACATCCGGCGACGGCAAGATTAAATCCGCAATTTATTCCGTATACGGCAGAGATTTCGCTAACGGACTTCTTCCCGTGAATTACGAGCTCAACGGCGTTAAGGTTCAGGGCTATATTTCAAAGCCCGTAAACGCTCGTCCGAACAGAGGTATGCAAAACTTCTTTATAAACGGACGTTATGTAAAATCCGTCACCGCTATGGCGGCTATCGAGGAGGCTTGCAAGGGCAGCGTAATGGTTGGCAAATATCCAGCCTGCGTCCTTCACCTAAGTATTCCGTTCGAGGCGATTGACGTTAACGTCCACCCATCCAAAATCGAGGTAAGATTCATTAATGAAAGACCTGTTTTCGACGCAGTTTACCACGCTGTAAAGACTTGCCTGAACAACAACGACGAGCGCAAATCAATCACATTCGGCGGACAAGCAAGAAACGATGCCTTTTCAGATATAAGAAAGCCAAAGCCGTTTTCACCGTCCGGATTTAAGCTCAACGACGAGCCGAAAGAGAAAAAGACTGACAATCCTTTTGACGAGCTTGATAAGATATTTGGTTCTGCTAAATCTCCAATCTCAGTTACAACAAATGTCGCAAGTCCTACAAAGCTTTCCGATATTTATCCCAAAGAGTCCGTAAGACGACAGGAGAATCTCAACAATAAGATTGAGCAGATTAAGGAACGCAAACAACCCGAAGACACCACTATTGTATACGATAGCAAGCCGATTGTTTCGGAGAACACGGAGCAGAAACCACAAAATATTATCCCGGACCTGCCCGAAGAGCCTTCTTACGATACTCCGAAAATCACAGAAGAAGTGTCCGATGAAGAGCCCAAAACACTCTACGAAGAGCCTGAAAATAAACTCCGACTTATCGGCGAGGCGTTCAAGACGTACATATTCGTCGAAAAAAACGAAAAAGAAATTGTTATCATTGATAAGCACGCTGCTCACGAGCGTATGATTTATGAGCGGCTGAAGAAGGAAAGAGGTGCGGGTTTTTCGCAGATGCTTTTGCAACCCGTCACTGTTCTTTTGAACAAATCCGACTATGATGCTGCGATAAATAACCTCGATATGTTTAAGGAATGTGCCTTTGACGTAGAAGACTTTGGCAACGGGACGTTGATTGTTCGCAGCGCTCCGCAGTATCTCAATTTAAGTGATGTTGAAAGCTCTGTTATCGAGATGGCGGGCTACATTGCGCAGAACAAAAACGATATCCGCAGCGAAAAAATGGACTGGATATATCACAACGTCGCTTGTCGCGCAGCTATAAAAGGCGGTAACATCAGCACCGATGAGGAACTTATGGATATCGCTAACAAGCTTGACGACGATCCCACTCTGCGCTATTGTCCTCACGGACGTCCCGTATGTGTGGTTATGAGCCGTTATGAACTCGAAAAACAGTTTGGTAGACTATAATGAAAACAAAGATATTAGCCGTGGTCGGTCCCACCGCCAGTGGCAAAACCGGACTTTCCATTGCCTTAGCAAAGATGTATAACGGCGAGGTTATCTCTGCCGACAGTATGCAGATTTATAAAGGTATGCAAATTGCCACCGCAAAGCCCACAGAGGAGGAAATGCAAGGTGTTAAGCACCATATGATTGATTTTCTCGAGCCTGATAAGTCATACTCTGTAGGTCAGTACGTCCTCGACGCGCGCGGTGCTGTCGACTCCGTTGTAAGCCGGGGAAAGCTTCCTATACTGTGCGGTGGAACAGGACTTTACGTTGATTCACTCCTTAACGGCATTGATTTTACAGATAACAGCAGTGATGAAAATATCCGAGAGGAACTTACAAAACTCGCGCAGGAAAAAGGTATTGAGTATCTTCTCGGCATTCTGGGTGAATTTGACCCCAAGTCTGCTGACCGTTTGGGTAAAGAAATTAACCTTAAGCGTATTGTACGCGCAATAGAGTTCTACAGAGTAACCGGCAAAACCATCACTGAGCAGAACGAGGAAAGCAGGCGCAAAGGCAGCGACTACGACAGCCTTATAATCGGTCTCACAGCCACTGACAGGCAATATATCTACGACAGAATAAACCGCCGTGTTGACATTATGCTCGAGATGGGGTTGGTTGACGAGGCACAAAATATCCTCGAGTCGAATTTAAGCGCAACATCTTCAAAAGCTATCGGCTACAAACAGCTTGCACCGTATTTAAGCGGCGATAAATCGCTCGACGAATGTATCGAAACGCTCAAGACCGAAACCCGTCGATATGCTAAACGCCAGCTTACTTGGTTCAGACGTAACGAAAATATACACTGGATTAACATTGATGAATTAAAAAACACAGACGAGCAGGCTTATGAAGTTGCTCGTATAATAGATAAAAAAGGATTTATAAATGGATAGATTATTATTTAAAAGAATTATAATTGCTCTGTTGTCAGTTTTAATACTTTCATATCTCGTTTATCTTTTTGTGAGCGCAAATTTTTCACGAGCTGTGGAAGTTGAGGAAGCTGTATACAGCAAGGTGTCCGACGTAATTTATTCTGACGCTTATCTCATCAGGAACGAGGAATATATCACTAACAACAGCAGCGGTGTTCTAAGCTTTAATGTCAGCAACGGTAACAACGTAAGCGCAGGCCAGACTATAGCCGATATCTACAGAAACGAGACTGACGCCGTCTACAGACAACAAATCGAAAACGTAAACAATCAGATAAAGAGCCTTCGTACCCTTAGCGAGTCATATTATAAGGACAGCATCAGTATAGATGCAATAAGTACGCAGATAAACAATAATATCTACTCAATCCTCTCGGACGTAAACAGCGGAAAACTGTCCGATGCTAAAGGTTATAACAATAATCTCTTGCTGTCTATCTGTGCGCGTCAGATGATTACAGGTGAGGCGAAGGATTTTAGAGCAAAAATTAAAACGCTAAAAAATGAGAAAGCTAACCTTGAAGCTAACTGTTCGGCTAAAATCGGCTCTGTGTCGTCTGATAAGGCAGGTTACTTTATATCAGGCACGGACGGTTATGAAAAATCCTTTGATATAACAAAGCTTAATAAGCTTACCTTAAAAAAGCTCAAGAACATAAAGAAATCATCGCCCGACAGCAACGTAATCGGTAAGGTTGTAACCTCACCTGAGTGGTATATAGCGTGCAGAATCAGTGCTGACGATTCCGTAAATCTTGCAAAACTGCAGAATTTAGGACAGATTATATATGTTATGATGCCTGCGGTGACAAATGAAAAAATTCCTGTTTATATCTATGCTATAAACCAACGCTCAAAAAAGGAAGACGGTGTTTTAGTACTCGCTTGCGACTATATGAATAATTATATCGCTGACGCAAGACACGAGAATATAGAAATAACAGCCATCACATATAACGGACTTAAGGTGTCCAAGCGTGCTATCCACGAGGATTATGTGTATAAAAAGGTTACCGACAAGATCGGCAACACTGAAACAAAAAAGAAAAAGGTTCAGGGAGTTTATGTGCTCCACGGCTCGGAACTGCAATTCAAACAGATTTCGATTTCGTACTCAGGCAGCGACTATGTTCTCTGTAACCCGAGTCCCGAGGACGGAGTGCTGTTCAATTCAACAACACTTGAATTGTATGATCAGGTGGTAATAAAAGGAGACAATTTGTACGATGGAAAAGTTATTGCGTGACGTTGAATATAACTACAACCTTATCGAGGAAAGAATATCAGAGGCGGCTTTAAAGGTCGGAAAGAACAGAGAGGATATTACCTTTCTTGCAGCGACAAAAACGGTTGACGTTCAGGTAATAAACTATGCTATTTCGCTCGGACTGAGGTATATCGGCGAGAATAAGGTGCAGGAACTTTTGACTAAATACGACACCTATAACTTAAACGACGCGTCCTTACAGTTCATCGGTCATCTCCAGAGCAACAAGGTAAGACAAATCGTGGGAAAGGTCGACCTAATCCAATCTGTCGACTCCGTAAAGCTTGCTAAAGAGGTTTCGCGACAGTCCGTAAAAAATAACATCAATACCGATATTCTTATCGAGGTCAATATCGGTGAAGAGGAAAGTAAGAGCGGAGTTAAGGCAGAAATGCTTTACGAACTTCTTGACGAAATAAAGGATTTTGAGAATATTTCGGTCAAAGGATTGATGTGTATCCCGCCGATTTGTGATACTCCACAAAAAAATTTAAAATTTTTCACTAAAATGAACAATATATTTATTGACATATCGGGCAAAAAAATAGATAATATATCTATGGATATACTTTCAATGGGTATGTCTGCCGATTATTATGAAGCAATTTTATCAGGTGCCAATATGGTGAGGGTCGGTTCTTCGCTTTTTGGCGCTCGTAATTATTCAATTTAATTTAATCTATGGAGGATGTTTAAATGGCGAGTTTTGTTGACAAGTTCAAGCGTATGTGGGACGCACCCGACGAAGATTACGATAACGGCTACGACGAATACGGCTATGCCGAAAACGACGAGGACGAGTATGAGGACGTTTCTACATATTCACGTTCTTCAGGTTATAAAAAGAATAACGTTGTGAACATCAGCGCAACAGCAAAGCTCAAGGTCGCTATATTCAGACCCGAGGGCTTTGGTGAGGAAACGCGTGCTATTGCTGACGAGCTTATGAAAACTCACACAATCGTTCTTAATCTCGAGCAGACTAAGAAGGACGTTTCCAGACGTATCGTCGATTTCCTCAGCGGCGTTGCTTACGCTAACCGCGGAAAGATTAAGAGAGTAGCTTCAAGCACATTCATCATTATACCGAACAACTTTGACTTTACGGGAGACGACCTCCTCGACGAACTCGAGCAAAGTGGCGTATACTTCTGATAAAGAGGATAAGGAGCTTTATTCAAGGGCTGACGACGCGCTGAGACTTTCGTCTATAAGGCGAACCCCCTGTTTTTTAGGATTTCTCAATGAGCGGGAGCAGTATTTGCTGACTTATTATATTTCGCAATTTCACTGTTGCTACCGATTTTTCGGCGGCTATGAGGGCGCGGTGCGCAATATGCTCGCTGTATGTGAGTATGAGGTAGGGGAAGAATCCTTTCCTATAGACGCAGTTTACTTCAAGTACAGGAAGTCAGATAAGCTTTCTCACCGTGATTTCTTAGGCGCTTTGATGAATCTTGGTATAGAGAGAAGCAGCGTCGGCGATATAATCGTAAACGAAGGCTGCGCAGTATGCTTTGTAAAGCAGGAGATAAGCGACTATATCAGGTCGCAGATTTCTAAAATAGGCAGAGTCGGCGTGAAGATTGTAAGCGAAAGCGAGTGCAAAATCACCGCCGCTAATGATATAGAGAGTTTGAGTTTTATAGTTAGTTCTATGCGGCTTGACGTGATTGTTGCGGCAATAACAGGTCTTTCGAGAGAAAAAACAGCCGCTCTTGTTCTGTCGGGAAAGATTTTCGTAAACTATACCGAGAATAAAAACGTCAGTTATATTTTAAAAGAAGATGATATTCTTACCATTCGCGGAAATGGAAAGTTTATTATAAAGGAACAAGCAGGCGTTACGAAAAAGGGACGCTTGAAACTTAATATTGAACATTACAGATAGGAGTGTATAAAATGTTAACTATCGATGAGATTAAGGACATTTCCTTTAGAAAGGGCAGAGGCTACAGAGGAGAAGACGTTGATGCGTTTATCGACGAGGTAATCGTTTCTTTCGAACAATTAAAGAAGGAAAAGTCTGATTTAATCAGAAAAATGGATATTCTTGCAACACGAGTAGAGCAGTACCGCGCCGACGAGGAAACAGTAAGAAATGCACTTCTTTCCTCTCAGAGAGTGGCTGACGCGTCTATCAAAGAAGCGAACGCTAAGGCTGCACAAATTGTTGCTGATGCTGAGGCTAAGGCTCAGGCAATACTTAAGGATGCAAATGCAACAACAGCAAAGCAGAAAGAGATTTATCTCAAGTTAAAGAGCGATTCTGTTTCTCTCCGTAAAGAACTCGAGTCAGTTTACAACAGCCATATTAAGTCCCTTAACGACCTTCCTACAGACGCAGTAGTTGCAAGAAAACAGGAAGAGCTCGACAAAGCTTATCCCACAACTCCCGTAGAGGAGGAGCCCGCTCCTGTTGAGACCGTGGAAGAGCCCGCTGTTGAGGTTGAGACTGCTGACGATACTTTTGAACCGGTGACATCAGACGCGGTTGAGTATGTTAAGACAGACGATTCCAAATTCAGCGATCTTAAGTTCGGCGAGAACTACGACGTAGACGCTGACTGATACATATTCTGAGTTTATAATCGGTGTAGCAAAGTTTACACCGATTTTTCTTTGAGGTGTGCTGATGCCATATTTAATTATTATTCTGTCAATTCTGCTTGCAGGTATTGACCAGCTTATAAAATACCTTGTAGTAGAAAACCTCAAGCCCATTTCAACTGTCGAGGTAATACCCGGATTGTTTTCGCTCACATATGTTGAAAACAGAGGCGCTGCATTCGGTATGCTTTCAAATGCAAGGTGGATTTTTATTCTCTTTACTCTGATTATTATCGCTTTGATTATATTTGTTCTATTTAAGTACAGAGTAAACAGCAAGTTGTTTAATATTGCAGTGATTTTAATTATCGGTGGAGGCATAGGCAATCTTATCGACAGGATATTCTACGGCTTTGTTGTTGACTACCTGAGCGTGAGTTTTTTCCCGCCGGTATGCAACTTTGCCGATTACTGTATTACCATAGGTGCTGCGATTATGGTTATCTATCTTCTCTTTTTCTCAAGCTGGTTTAATAAGGATAAAAAGGATATAAGCAATGGATAAGTTTTGCTTTAAAGCTGACAGCGAAAGTGCCGGAATAAGAGTTGACAAATATCTGAGCGAAATGTTTGAAGATATCACTCGCTCAGCAATAGTCGGTTTAATTGAAAGCGGCAATGTGATTATAAATAATAAGACTACTGCAAAAAATTATAAGCTAAAAGAAGGCGACGACATAGAGGTTACCGTACCCGACCCCGTGGAATATGAGGCTAAGGCAGAAAATATACCGCTTGATATTGTCTTTGAAGATGATGATTTACTTGTTGTAAACAAGCCGAAGGGTATGGTTGTTCACCCGGCACCGGGTAACTACGAGGGTACTCTTGTTAATGCGCTGATGTACCATTGCAAGGATAATCTCTCCGGTATTAACGGAGTTTTACGCCCCGGTATCGTGCACAGGATTGACAAAAACACGAGCGGTCTGCTAATTGTTGCAAAAAACGATAAGGCGCATAAGCACCTTGCTGAGCAGATAAAAGAGCACAGCTTTACCCGCGAATACGAGGCTGTTGTAATCGGCAACATAAAAGATGACAGGGGAACGGTTGACGCTCCAATAGGTAGACATCATATCGACCGCAAAAGGATGACCGTAACCGACAGAAACTCAAAAACCGCCGTCACCCACTATGAGGTCATAGCGAGATACAACGGCTATACACATATTAGATGTATTCTCGAAACGGGCAGGACTCACCAGATACGAGTTCATATGGCGTATATCGGACATCCCGTATCGGGAGATGATGTGTATGGGAACAAGAGAGAAAAGACGAACTTTGATGGACAGTGCCTTCACGCGCGCAAAATAGGATTTATTCATCCTTCCACAGGGGAGTATATGGAATTCGTATCGCAACTTCCTGAATATTTCCGGAAATTTCTCTCAAAGCTTGAAAACCTTAGCAAATAATTTTCCTTTTTAAGAAAAAACACTTGCATTTTATATCCGTATGTGATATGATATTTAGGCATTTGGATACCGTTACTTATGTAATGGGGTTCAAGGGGCGGCTTTCAGCCGTAATTTGAAGCGGATAGTCCTCTGCATTATGAATGTACGAATATCTGAATTTTATAGGAGGTTCAAAATGGACGCATTAAAGACAATCGCTGCCGATTCCGTAAAGGCAGAGGCTCCTCAGTTTAGTGTTGGTGATACTGTAAAGGTATCCGTAAACATTCGCGAGGGTCAGAGAGAGAGAATCCAGATGTTCGAAGGCACAGTTATTGCCAAGAGAGGTTCAGGCGTAGCCGAGACATTTACTGTAAGACGTGTAGCTTACGGCGTTGGTGTTGAAAGAGTTTTCCCTGTTCATTCACCTAACGTTAAGAACGTAGAAGTTGTTCGTCGCGGTAAAGTCAGAAGAGCTAAGCTCTATTATCTGCGCGATCGCGTTGGTAAGGCTGCCAAGGTTAAGGAACTCATCTAAAGTAATCAAGGGGACTATTAAGTCCCTTTTTTACTTTAAGCAAAGGTGTTAATATGGATTCAAAAGATTTAGTGAATACAGAAAATACAACTAAAAAAGGCAGAAAAGAGCCGAGAACAATTCACCTCAAGAAGTCAGAGGGCGCTGCGGGAATCTACGAGTGGGTACACTCGCTTGTGTTTGCCGTTGCTGTTGTAGTTGTTATACTGACGTTTTTCTTAAGGCTTGTTGACGTAAGCGGCCCGTCTATGCTCGACACGCTCAAGGGCGGCGATAAGGTTATTATAACTAACTTCTTATACACTCCTAAGGACGGCGATATTGTTGTCATCAGCCACGGAGCAGTTTATTCCGAACCGATTATCAAGCGTGTTATCGCGACCGAGGGCGAGAGCCTCGATATCAATTTCGATACAGGCGAAGTAAAAGTAAACGGCGTTGTTATTGACGAGCCGTACATCAAGAGTAAAACCCTCGCCGGCGACAACGAAATTCCGTCGGTAGTTCCCGAAGGTAAAGTTTTCGTAATGGGTGATAACCGCGGTGTTTCTATGGACAGTCGCTCCAGAAAAATCGGTCTGATTGATGTAAATGACATAATCGGCAAGGCGAGATGCGTCGTATTTCCGTTTACGGATATGAAATTTCTCGGATAAATTTTATATATTCTGTTGTTAAATACTCACATCTGTTTTATAATAGATGTGAGTTTTCTTTTAGAATGTGGTGATTATATGAGCGAAAAACAGTACATACAGTGGTTCCCCGGTCATATGACCAAAACCAAGCGACAGATTCAAGCGAGTTTAAAGCTAATTGACGTTGTTGTTGAGATAATAGATGCGAGAATACCCATAAGCAGCAGTAACCCCGATTTGTCAGAGCTTATTCAAAACAAACCCAAGCTTGTGCTTCTGAATAAGTGCGATAAGGCGAACAGAGCTGCAACCACGAAATGGGTCAGCTACTATAATAAACAGGGCATACTCGCCCTTCCGGTAGATTGCAAAAGCGGAAAAGGGTTGAATCAGTTCATTCCTTCTGTCAGAAAAATCTTAGAGGACAAGTTTAAGGCACAACAGGCGAAGGGTATCAAAAATCCTATACTGAGGATTATGATTGTAGGTATTCCAAACGTCGGGAAATCCTCGTTTATTAACAGAGTTTCGAAACAAACCCGTGCCAAGGTTGAGGACAGACCCGGTGTAACACGCGGCAATCAGTGGTACACAATCTCCAAGGACTTAGAAATGCTTGATACTCCGGGTGTTCTTTGGCCTAAGTTTGATGACCAGACCGTGGGCGAACATTTAGCGTTTACAGGCGCTATTAAGGATAATATCCTCGATATAGAACTACTCGCAGTTAACTTCCTTGAGCTTATCAAGGAGAATGTAACGCCTGAATTTCTCTCGAGGTTTAAACTTGATGAAAGTGATATCGAGGGTAAGGACGGTTATGAGCTGTTGCAGCTTATAGGCAGGAAAAGAGGTATGCTCATTTCGGGAGGCGAAATAGATACCGAGCGAGCGGCAAATCTCGTTATGGACGAATACCGCGACGGAAAATTCGGTTATATCACTCTTGAATACCCCGAGGTGTAGTTATGGATTGGTTACAATATGAGAATGAGGTCAAAAACAAGGGGTTCCATTATATTTGCGGAGTTGACGAAGCAGGCCGCGGACCGCTCGCGGGACCTGTATGCGCCGCCGCTGTCATACTCTACGAAAATCAGATTATTGAAGGTGTTAACGACTCGAAAAAGCTTAGCGAAAAAAAACGCGAGACTTTGTTTGATGTAATCAAGGAGCAGGCTTTAGCGTATTCAATCGCATTTGCTACGGTTGAGGAAATTGAGGAAATGAATATTTTAAACGCTACTATGCTCGCTATGAAAAGGGCCGTAGAGGGTCTAAATGTCAAAGCGGATTACGCGCTTATAGACGGTAACAGGCTGCCGCCTTTAAATATCCCGTGCGAGTACGTTATAAAGGGCGACGCTAAGTCTATGTCAATCGCCGCAGCGTCAATACTCGCAAAGGTCAGCCGAGACAGACTCTGTTCAGAATACGCAGAAAAATATCCGCAGTATGGCTTTGAAAAACACAAGGGCTACGGCACAAAACTTCACAGAGACGCATTACTGCAATACGGTCCGTGTGAGATTCATCGTATGAGCTTTCTCGGAAAGATTCTTAAATAGCACACTATGAATTATAAAAGAATAAAGGGCGACAAGGGCGAAGAATTTGCTGTTAAATTTCTTAAAAAGAATAAATGTAAAATTATTACGCGCAATTTCAGCTGCAAATCAGGCGAAATTGATATTATAGCTGAGAACAAGGAATTTATCCTTTTCGTCGAAGTTAAGACAAGGCAGGAAGGACAGATGCTTGAGCCGAGATACTCTGTCGACAAAAAGAAACAGCAAAGGCTTCTAAAAACTGCAAGCTATTATATGCAGTCGCATAAAACTTCAAAACAGCCGCGCTTTGATGTAGCTGAGGTAATCGTGAACAATGAGGGTGAAATGAGCATAAACTACCTGAAAAATGCCTTTTGGCAGGAGGGCGACTATGCAGTTTTTTGATTTACATTGCGACACAATTTATGAGTCAATGGTAAAGGGCACAGATATCGACAACCCGAAATTCCATATTACTCCTTATAAGACGCGCAACATTGCACCGTATATCCAATGCTACGCGATATGCGTTCCCGAAGAAATCAGTGGCGACAGAGCGACTGATATGTTTGTAAAGGCACACGAACGCTTTGTGGAGCAGTGCAATAAGTTTGATATTAAAATAATTAAATCCTACAACGATTTAGATAATGTAATAAAGAACAGGGGAAAGGGCGCGATTTTTACCGTCGAAAACGCGTCGGTACTCGCAGGAAAGCTGAGTAACATTGAACTATTCAACAAATTTTCCGTAAAATTTGTCACGTTGACGTGGAACGGACGAAATGAGTTCGGTGCCGGAGCAAAGGTAACTCACTCCAACGGTATTACAAAATTCGGCATTGAAGTTATAAGAGAGCTCGAAAGAAACAGAATCACAGTCGATGTATCCCACGCGAGCGATAGACTTCTCTACGACGTTCTCAATAATTCCACAAGACCTATAGTCGCAACTCACTCGAACTCGCGCACAATCACTAACGTAAAACGCAACCTTACCGATGAGCAGTTCAATGCAATTGTTAAAAGAAAAGGTATCGTTGGGTTAAACTTATACAAAGCTTTTCTGAATAACGACGAGGATAAAGCGAGTAAATTCGATATTATTCGTCACGCAGAGCATTTTCTGTCGCTCGGCGGCGAGGATACCCTTGCTATGGGCGCAGATTTTGACGGTTGCACTCTGCCTGATGACATCAAAGGAGTAGACACTATTCCCGAAATTTACGAGCTTTTTCTCAAGGAAAATTACAACGAAACGCTTGTGAGGAAGATATTCTTCGAAAATGCTCGCAAATTTTGTGAAAACTTTGACAAATAGTAGATTTTACAGTATAATATACATTTGTGATAGTAACTGAAAGGGTGATTTTATGTTGTATAACAGCACAGAAAATAAAAACGAGGTTGTATCCGCCTCTCAGGCAATCGCTCAGGGTATTTCAAAGGACGGAGGTCTCTTTGTTCCACAGGAGCTCCCGAAGTATGACCTTGAGACATTAAAAAGCCTGCTTGCTCTTGATTATAAGGGGATAGCAAAAAAGGTATTCGGTGATTTCCTTTCTGATTTTACAGCTGAGGAGATTGACGAGTGCGTTGAAAAGGCTTACACAGTTGAGAAGTTCGGCGGTGAAAATCCCGCTCCGATTGCTTACAAAAAATACAATGGCAATGATGTGAATATCCTCGAGCTTTGGCACGGTCCGACCTGCGCATTTAAGGATATGGCGCTTCAGATTTTGCCTCATCTTCTCACCAAATCACTCAAAAAGACTAACGACGGCAAGGACGCCGTTATCCTTGTTGCTACTTCCGGCGATACGGGTAAGGCAGCGCTCGAGGGCTTTAAGGATGTTGACCACACGAAGATTATCGTGTTCTATCCTGTTGACGGCGTAAGCCCGATGCAAAAGCATCAGATGAACACTCAGGAAGGCTCAAATGTAAAGGTTTGTGCTATCGAGGGTAACTTCGACGATGCGCAGACCGGCGTAAAGAAAATCTTTACCACAAGCGAAATCGTTGAAAAGCTTGAGTCCAACAATATGATGTTCAGTTCTGCAAACTCTATTAACTGGGGCAGACTTTTACCGCAGATTGTTTACTATATCGCGTCCTACTGCGAGCTTGTTAATGCAGGTAAAATTAACCTCGGCGACAAGATTAACGTCGTAGTTCCGACTGGTAACTTTGGCAATATCCTCGCATCCTACTACGCTTGTTGTATGGGACTTCCGATAAACAAGTTTATCTGCGCTTCTAACTCCAACAACGTTCTTACTGATTTCATTAAAACCGGCGTATATGACAAGAACCGCAAGTTCTACACAACTATTTCACCGTCTATGGACATTCTTGTTTCGTCAAACCTCGAGAGACTTCTCTACAAGCTCTCCGGCGATAACGACGTAACAACAAAAGAGTGGATGACCGCTCTTAAGACTGACGGTAAGTATGAGGTTACACCCGAGGTAAAGGCTGCTATTAATTCCGTATTCTACGGCGGATACTGCGATGATAAACAGACTCAGGCTACAATCTCCGAGATGTATAAGGAACAGAGCTACCTCTGCGATACTCACACAGCCGTTGCAATCAACGTGTACGGTCAGTATGTATCTGAAACAGGCGACAATACTCCCACAGTAATCGCTTCCACAGCAAGCCCCTATAAGTTCTCCAAGTCCGTCCTCACAGCTGTTAACGACAGCGAGCAGCTGCCTGACAGCGAGTTCGATATGGTTGACCTTCTTAACGATATCACAGGAGTTGATATTCCGGCTCCGCTCGCGTCCCTCAAGGACAAGAAAGTTAAATTTACTGATACAGTAAAGGTTGACGAAATGCCCGAGTATGTATTATCTGCCTTAGGAGTCGATTAATGTCCCTTTTTACGATTGCGGACTTACATCTTTCTCTCGGTGAAGACAAGCCTATGGATATCTTTAAGGGCTGGGATAATTATATGCAGCGCCTTACGGATAACTGGAATAAGCTAATCACCGACAACGACACCGTAGTTATCGCGGGCGATATTTCCTGGGCAATGAAGCTCTCCGAAACATATAAAGATTTTGAGTACATTAACTCACTGCCCGGAAATAAAATCCTGCTAAAGGGTAACCACGATTATTGGTGGGATACCTACAGTAAAATCAACCGCACTCTCGACGAATTTGGTTTTGATACTATCAAGATTCTTTTCAATAACAGCTACGAAGCCGATAATTACGCGATTTGCGGCACGAGAGGCTGGGTTCTTGATTCAACGGCAGACGAGGATATACAGATACTCAAACGTGAGTGCGGAAGGCTTAGGATGTCGTTAGACTCTGCGAAAGAAAGCGACAAGGAGCCCGTTGTGTTTCTTCACTATCCGCCGCTCTACGGAAATGTAGTTTGCACTGACATCATAGATATTCTGACAGAATATAATGTCAAGAAATGCTACTACGGTCATATTCACGGTAAAAATATGATAAACGGCGCATTTAACGGCGAGTACAACGGAATACAGTTCAGGCTGATTTCCTGCGATGCTGTGTCGTTTATGCCTGTACTCGTACGATAGTCAAATATTGTGAAATATATATTGCCAAAATCTTTAAAAAATGCTATAATATCCCTTGTTTAATGGGTTTTAAAGAATAATTTCAGAAAATTTTATGGAGGAGTTAAAATGTTAAATAATTCTACAAAGCTTGAAGATGCTAACAAATTTGAACTTGAGGTAGCTGTTGATAAGGAAACTTTCACAGCCGCTACAACAAAAGCTTACAAAAAGCAGGTTAAAACTATCAACATTCCCGGCTTCAGAAAGGGCAAGGCTCCCAAGCACATCATCGAGAGAATGTACGGCAAGGGCGTATTCTATGATGACGCTATTCAGGATACATATCCCGCTGCTCTCGGCGAGGCTGCTGCTGAGGCCAAGCTCAACGTTGTTGCTGTTGAGGATATCGACATCAAAGAGGTTTCCGACGACGGTTACTCATTCACAGCTACAGTTGTAGTTGCTCCCGAGCTTACTGTAGACGGCTACAAGGGTATCGAGGTTGAGAAAAAGTCAACCGAGGTTACCGACGAGCAGGTTGACGAAGAGCTCCAGGCTGTAAGAGAAAGAAACGGCAGAATGGTTACTGTAGAGGACAGAGCTGCACAGAACGGCGACACAGCTGTAATCGACTTCGAGGGCTTCGTTGACGGCGAGGCTTTTGAGGGCGGAAAGGCTGAGAACTATAACTTAAGACTCGGCGACGGCAACTTTATCCCCGGTTTTGAGGAGGCTATCGTAGGTCACGAGACAGGCGAGGAGTTTACTATCGACGTAACATTCCCCGAGGACTACAATGCCGAGAACCTTGCAGGCAAGGCTGCTCAGTTCAAGATTAAGCTTCACGAGATAAAGACTAAGGAACTTCCCGAGGTTGACGACGAGTTCGTAAAGGATGTTTCCGAGAAGGATACTCTCGAAGAGTACAAGGAAGAACTCAAGGAGAAGGTTGCTAAGCGTCTTGAGGAAGAGGCTGAGAAGGATTTCGATAATCAGCTCACCGATAAGCTTGTAGAACTCGCAACAGAGGAAATCCCCGAGGCTATGTACACTAACGAGGTTAACGATATGATTAACCAGTTTGATATGCAGCTTCGTTCACAGGGTATGAACCTCGACACATACTGCCAGTACACAGGTATGGACAGAGGTGTTTTAGAGGCAACATACAAGCCGCAGGCTGAAAAGAGAGTTAAGCTCAGATTAGTTTTAGAGGCTATCGTACGTCAGGAATCTATCGAGGTAGACTCTGCTGCTGTTGAAGAGGAATACAACAGACTCGCTGAGGCATACAATATGAAGAGCGAAGAGGTTAAGAACTTCATCGCCGAGGAAGCTTTGGCTCAGGACCTCAAGGTTGACAAGGCTATGCAGCTTGTCCGCGACAGCGCAAAGACTAAGTGATTGTATAATATTTAAAATATTGCCAATCATTAATACAAGAAAGGGTGACTATTATGGCATTAGTACCTTATGTAATTGAACAGACAAATCGCGGCGAACGCTCGTACGACATATATTCCCGTCTTTTAAACGACAGAATTATTATGCTTAACGAGGAAGTTAACAGTGCAAGCGCGAGTGTTGTTGTTGCTCAGCTTCTCTACTTAGAGGCACAGGACCCCACTAAGGACATCAGCCTCTACATCAACAGCCCCGGCGGCTCTGTTACTGATGGTTTCGCGATTTATGATACAATGAATTATATCAAGTGCGACGTATCCACCATCTGTATGGGTATGGCGGCAAGTATGGGTGCGTTCCTGCTCGCAGCAGGCGCTAAGGGCAAGAGATATGCTCTTCCGAACGCCGATATTATGATTCACCAGCCCTCAGGCGGTGCACAGGGTCAGGCTACGGATATGGAAATCCATACAAAGCACATTCTTGATATCAAGAAGAGATTAAACGAAATTCTCGCGAAAAACACAGGCCAGCCTGTGGACGTTATCGCGAGAGATACGAACAGAGATAATTTTATGACCGCTCAGCAGGCGTTAGAGTACGGTCTGATTGATAAGGTTTTTGAGAAAAGATAAGTGAGGAAAACTTATGCCTAACAATATGGACGACAATATATATTGCTCCTTCTGCGGCAAACCGCAGGAGTATGTCGGCAGGCTTATTAAGGGAAACGGAGTATATATCTGCGATCAGTGCGTTGACTTGTGTGCAAATCTTCTCGACGATATGGACGAGAACTTTGACGAGTTTGACAATAAATCCGAAAGCAGTATAGAAATTCCCAAGCTTTTAAAGCCAGTTGAAATAAAGCAAGTGCTTGACGAATATGTTATCGGACAGGATGCTGCGAAAAAGGCGCTCAGCGTGGCTGTTTATAACCACTACAAGCGCGTTTTCAGCAAGGATGACGATGTTGAATTCGCAAAAAGCAACGTTCTTCTGTTAGGCCCCACAGGCGTAGGTAAAACTCTGCTCGCTCAGACTCTCGCTAAGGCGCTCGACGTACCTTTTGCGATTGCAGACGCCACGACAATCACCGAAGCGGGATATGTCGGCGAGGATGTTGAAAATATCCTTCTAAAGCTTATTCAGGCTGCTGATTTTGATATTGATAAGGCTGAAAAGGGCATTATTTATATCGATGAAATTGATAAAATTGCAAGAAAATCCGAGAATCCGTCAATTACCCGTGACGTTAGCGGCGAGGGCGTACAGCAGGCACTTCTCAAAATTCTTGAGGGTACAGTTTCGAATGTACCTCCACAGGGCGGCAGAAAGCACCCACAGGCGGAATTTTTACAGATTAACACCAAGGATATCCTCTTTATCTGCGGCGGTGCATTTGACGGACTTGAGAAAATCGTCGAGAAACGCAAAGGCGCGTCTCTTGTCGGTTTTGGCGCAAATGTTCAGGAGAAGGCAGTACTCGATGAGGAAGGCTGGATGAACGATGTTACGGCTCACGACCTCGTTAAATTCGGAATTATTCCTGAGCTTGTAGGCCGTATTCCTGTTATAACAGCACTCAACGGCCTTGATATTGAAGCGCTCGTGAGAATCCTCACAGAGCCGAAAAATTCCCTTTCTAAGCAGTACGAAAAGCTTTTCGCACTCGACGGAGTTGAACTCAGCTTTACCGAAGACGCACTGCAAAGAATCGCCGAACTTGCAAAGGAGCAAAAAACCGGCGCACGCGGACTTAGAGGTATTATGGAGGGTATCTTAAACGACCTTATGTTTGAGGTCCCGTCCGATGAGACTATAACCGAGGTTACAATTAACGGCGATGTCGTTGATAAGAAATGCGAACCTATAATATCTCGTAAGGTCAATAAAAAGAAAAAAGGGATTTCACTTAATAAATCAAAAGTAATCGAAGCCGAAGAGGTTTCGTAATACACAGTCCTTATGCTGTATTGTAAATTCGATGGCGAATTTTACACTACAGCTTTTGGATTTTAAGGAGAAAAATGGATAATAAGGTATTAGAATTACCCGTTCTGCCGCTCAGAGGTCTCGTAGTTTTCCCGAAAACGCTGTTTCACTTTGACGTCGGTAGGACTCAATCAAAAAACGCAATTAAATATGCAATGGGCAGAGACCAGCGAGTTTTCCTTGTAGCGCAGAAAAATCCCGCTATAAGGGATGCTAAGGTCGCTGATTTGTACAATGTAGGCGTTGTTGCTAAGATTGTACAGGTTATGAAACAGCCCGATGACGTGACAAGAATTATTGTCGACGGTCAGTGCAGAGGTATGATTACGGACTTCGAGGAAGGAAACGACTGTATTCTCGCAAAAGTTAAGACTAAAACCGAGATTGACGGACCTCAGACCTCTCGCGAAATAGCTCTTGTAAGACATACAAAGTCCCTGTTCGAGGAGTATTCTAAGTTTATTCCGAAACCCTCCTCAGACGTAATGTTCAGAATCGGAATGTGCAAAAGCGCCGGGGAACTTGCTGATTTTATCGCGGGCAATATTCTACCGAATTTTGAGGACAAGCAGCTGATTCTCAACATAGCTGACCCATGTGAACGTCTCGAAACGTTAATTGATATTCTTAATGAAGAGATTTACATACTCGAAATCGAGGAACATATCAGCGAAAAGGCGCGCGAGCGCATAGATAAAGCTCAGCGTGAGTACTTTTTAAGAGAACAGAAAAACGTTATAGAAGACGAGCTCGGCGAATCGGATAACCCGTCAAGCGACGCTGACGAATTTGCTGAGAAAATAAGAGCGCTGAAATTACCAAAAGAATCGGAAAAAATTCTGCTCAAGGAATGTAATAAGCTTGCAAAAATGCCTTTCGGCAGTCACGAGATTTCCGTAATACGCACATATCTCGAAACTGTTCTTGATTTGCCGTGGAATACTTCCACTAAGGATAAAATCAACCTTAAACAGGTAAGCGCAAAGCTCGACAAGAATCACTATGGACTTAAGAAGGTCAAGGAGAGGATAATCGAGCAGCTTGCCGTCAGAAAGCTAAACGAGGATATCAAGGGACAGATTATATGTCTAGTAGGACCTCCGGGAGTCGGCAAAACCTCGATAGCCCAGTCTGTAGCTGCTGCAATCGGTAGGAATTCCTCCCGAATCGCGCTCGGCGGCGTGCACGACGAGGCGGAAATACGAGGACATAGGCGCACATATATCGGCGCTATGCCGGGTAGAATTATGAACGCTATCAAGACAGCAGGCAGCAATAATCCTCTGCTGATTCTTGACGAGATAGACAAGCTTGGCTCCGACTACAAGGGCGACCCTTCGTCCGCGCTTTTAGAAGTACTTGATGCAGAGCAGAACAACAAATTTGTCGATCATTATATAGACATTCCGTTCGATTTATCAAAGGTGATGTTTATCACTACCGCGAACGACGCGTCTCAGATTCCCGCGCCGCTTTACGACAGAATGGAAATTATCAATATTGAAAGCTATACGCGCGAGGAAAAGTTCAATATCGCTAAAAAGCACCTTGTGCCTAAGCAGATAAAAGCCAACGGACTCGACGGTAGGGTGATAAAATTCACGCAATCAGGACTTTATTCGATAATCGACTCCTATACCAAAGAGGCGGGTGTCCGTCGTTTAGAGCAGGAAATAGCGAAGATAATGCGCAAATTTGCCGTAAAGTATCTGAATGATGAGATTAAGTCAGAGAAAATAACCGAAAAAAATATCGCAGATTATCTCGGTGTTAAGAAATTCACTGCTGACAAGCTATCCGAAAAGGATGAAATCGGTATTGTTAATGGCCTTGCGTGGACTTCAGTCGGAGGAACATTGCTCCCGATAGAAGTTGCGATTATGCCCGGCGACGGCAAAATTACCCTCACGGGTTCGCTCGGCGACGTTATGCAGGAGAGTGCAAAAGCTGCGATTACATGCATTCGCTCTCACAGCGATATGCTCGGTATTGACGGTTATTTTTATAAAAATAAGGACATTCATATCCATGCACCTGAGGGCGCAGTACCGAAGGACGGTCCGTCCGCGGGCGTCACTATGGCTACGGCTATCTATTCCGCGCTTTCTATGCGTCCCGTAAGACGTGATATTGCTATGACAGGTGAAATTACCCTAAGAGGTAAAGTTCTTCCCATAGGCGGGCTAAAAGAGAAATCTATGGCTGCCTATAAGGCGGGCGTCAAAACTGTCTTTATCCCAAAGGACAATCTTCCTGATTTAGAGGAAATTGACCCGGTTGTAAAGGAAGCTATCAATTTTATACCCGCTGATGATTTTACTGATGTGTTATTAAATGCTACGGTCGAGCCAATCATCGCAAAAGATAACGACGATTCAGTTATCGTTCCAAGCGTTTCTACATCAAGCGCGTCAAGCGTGAGACAGTAGGTGAGTGCTATGAATTTTAATAAAGTAGAATTTGAACTTGCCGCGGGAACAGTCGCTCAGCTGCCCGAGAAAAATAAGCCCGAAATTGTTTTTTCGGGACATTCAAATGTGGGGAAGAGCTCGCTTATAAATAAGCTTGTGCAGCGCAAGAACCTCGCTCGCGTTAGTTCACAACCGGGAAAAACTGCTACGATTAATTTCTATAACGCTGAAGAATTTAAGCTTGTTGACCTGCCGGGATATGGCTACGCAAAGGTTTCTAAGGCTGAAAAAGCCCGCTGGGCTGACCTTGTCGAGGGATACCTCTCTGCTGACAGAAATATAGCGCTTATAATTCAGATTATAGATATTCGCCATAAACCGACAAAAGACGACTATGATATGCTTGATTTTCTTTATAACTGCAACGCGCCGTTCGTTATTGTTCTCACCAAAACGGACAAGCTTAAGAAAACAGCGTATGAAAAACGTATGGACGAGGTTATGGACGAGCTCCAGAATTACGAAGACATTGAGTTGATTCCTTTCTCTGCCGTAAACGGACAGGGACTCACCGATGTTAAAGAGGTTATCGAGGAATATATAGAGGGTTTTGAGGAGGAAATCTAATGGAAAAGAAACCATTTATCACTTTAGAACAGGCTAAGAATATTATTAAAGACATTCCCACGCCTTTTCACATTTACGACGAAAAGGGTATACGCGAGAACGCACGCGCACTCTATAAAGCTTTCAACTGGAACAAGGGCTATAAAGAGTATTTTGCAGTTAAGGCTACGCCCAACCCTTATATTATGAAGGTTCTTAAAGAGGAAGGCTGCGGAATGGACTGTTCGTCCTACACCGAGCTTATGTTGTGTGAATCCTGCGGAATTACAGGAGAAGATATAATGTTCAGTTCCAATGTAACTCCGGTTGAGGATATGCAGAAAGCATACGAGCTTGGCGCATACATTAACCTTGACGACTACACTCATGTTGAGTTTATAAAAAAGGTTTGCGGCGTTCCCAAGACGATTTGCTGCCGCTATAATCCAGGCGGAGTTTTCCAGATGGCAGACAGTGAGGACAAGGTTCAGGTTATGGACACTCCGGGTGACTCCAAGTACGGTATGACCGAGGAGCAAATGGAGAAAGCGTTTATTGAACTCAAAGAAGCAGGCGCCGAGGAGTTCGGTATCCACGCGTTTTTAGCGTCAAATACAGTATCTAACGGTTATTATCCCGAACTTGCTGGAATTCTTTTTGAGCTTGCCGTTCGCCTCAGCAAAAAAACAGGCGTTCACATTAAGTTCATCAACCTCTCCGGTGGCGTAGGTGTTGACTATAAGCCCGAAGAACCGAAGAATGATATTGCATTAATCGGCGAGGGAGTGCGCAAGAAGTTTGAAGAAATCCTTGTTCCCGAGGGAATGGGAGATGTTGAAATTTACACCGAACTTGGCAGATATATGCTCGCTCCTTACGGCGCTCTTGTCGCTGAGGCAATTCACGAAAAGCATATCTACAAGGAATACATCGGCCTCGACGCTTGTGCGGCAAATCTGATGCGTCCCGCGATGTACGGCTCATATCATCACATCACCGTTTTAGGAAAGGAAAACGAGCCGTGCGACCACAAATATGATGTCACAGGAGGACTTTGCGAGAATAACGACAAGTTCGCAATTGACAGAATGCTCCCAAAGATAGATTTGGGCGATATAATTTATATCCATGACGCAGGTGCTCACGGATTTTCGATGGGCTATAACTACAACGGAAAGCTCAGAAGCGCGGAGGTTATGTTTAAAGAAGATGGTTCACATCAGCTTATCCGCCGAGCAGAGACTCCTAAGGACTACTTTGCAACCTTCGATTTCTCTGAATTTAATCTTTAAAAGTAAAAAAGCGTGTGCATTCATTCAGCACACGCTTTTTTTATCACTTTCGCAAGATGTTCTATACCGCTTTCTATAAGCTCACTATTAATTTGAGAAATATTCAGCTTAAGCACCTCGTCTGTTGACGTATTCATAACGTTTATGTCGTTTTGTCTGCATTTTTTCACTACATTTTTGCAATTAACATTCAACTCAAAATACATACCTGTCTCGTTAAATACAAAACTATTAAAATGTTTTTTTACGCAACTATGCATAAATTCACTTTTTTCTCTGTAATAACGTCTCGATTTTCTAAGATGTTTTTCGAGCCGACCGTTTTTTATGTATTCGGCAAGCGCCAGCTGCTCAACCTTGGAGGTTGTTTGGTTGTAGTTTTCCTTAATGCTTTCGTATTTTTCGAGCAACATATCGGGCAACGCCATATAACTTATGCGCACGGACGGTAGAAGAATTTTCGAAAAAGAGCCGATATACACCGTCTGTTCCACACCGTTGCTTTGCATACAAGCTGTAGGATGTGTTTTGTACCTGAGTTCGCCGTTATAGTCGTCCTCAATGATTATACAGCAGTTTTCTTTCGCCCAATTTATTATCTCTATTTTCCTTTTAATCGGCATCACCGAGCCGTTCAAGCTGTTGTAATTAGGGTTAAGAAGAAGAATATCGGGCTTGATTTCGTTCAATGATTCTATCGAGATTCCTTTTTTATCGGACTCAGTATATTTTATATTGTATTTAAAATCTTTAAACACCTGCTCTGCCTGAGGAAAGGTGTTCTTCTCGATAGCTACTGTTTTGTTGAGCCCTAAAATTCCGCAAAGAATGTATATGAGTGTCTGTGAGCCGGAGCCTACTATAATATTTTTGCTCTCAGCATTAACCCCGCGCGTGGTAAACGCATATTTTGTTATAGCGTCACGAAGTTCCTCTTCACCTTGGTTTTCGCTGTATGTGTTAAGGAGATATTCCTTGTTGAGAATATCTTTGACATATTTACTCCATTCCTTTATGTTGCTGCATTTAATATCTATGCCTTTGCCCGAAAAGTCATATTTATATACTTTCTTCTTATCGGTAAGGAAAGTTTTCTTTTTGTCTGATTTCTCTAACTTTAAACCTTTTTCAACGAAATAACCTTTCTGCGGAATATTTACGATATAACCTTGAACACAAAGGAGATTATATGCGTTTTCCACAGTTGTTTTGGAAACCTCAAGATCTGCACAGAGCTTTCTTACCGACGGAATCCTCTCGTTTTCCTTTAGATTTCCGTTTTCAATCGCCTTGCGTAAATCGTTAAAAATTTGCAGATATAGCGGTGTATTGGATTTTTTATTGATAATAATAAAGTCAGAAATCATAAAAACACCCCATAAATAGCTTTTCACTATTCTAACATATTTTAAAGCGTAATAAAAGGTTGATATTTAATTAATTTTTAAGTATAATAAAAAGTCGTAAACAATTTGTAAGGAGATGTTCCTGTGAATAAAATAGATAGGTTTTTTGAGAATGTAAAAGGTAAAAAGGTTTGTTTTGTCGGAATCGGTACGAGTAACCTTCCTTTGATTGAAATGTTTGCAAAAAAGGGCGCTGTTGTTTCAGCTTGCGACCGTCAGTCTTATGACGCACTTGGCGAGAATGCCGTTCGCGCAGAAAAGGCGGGAGCAAAACTTATACTCGGTGACGATTATCTCGAAAATATCGACACGGATATTTTGTTCAGAAGTCCAGGAACTCCCTTTTACCGTCCGGAGCTTGAGGCTCTAAAGCAAAAGGGAGTTGTAGTGACATCTGAGATGGAAGTTTTCTTCGATTTATGTCCTTGCAAAATAGTAGCAGTTACCGGCTCGGACGGCAAGACTACGACAACCACGATTATCTCTGAACTTTTAAAGGCAGCGGGCAAAACTGTCCACCTTGGCGGCAATATCGGCATACCTCTTCTTCCGATTATCGAGGAAATCAACAGCGACGACTACGCAGTTGTAGAGCTTTCAAGCTTCCAGCTTATCTCAATGCGCAAAAGCCCCGATATTGCGGTCGTGACTAATCTTGCGCCCAATCACCTCGACATACATAAGGATATGGACGAGTATGTTGATTCAAAGAAGAATATTATACTTCATCAGGACGCGTTTTCAAAGGCGGTTCTGAACCTTGATAACGAGATTTCCGACAGCTTTACGCCTTATGTAAGAGGTAAACTTACGAAGTTTTCACGCCGCAATACGGTTGAAAACGGCGCATACCTCGACGGCTCAACCATAGTATATAACGATTACGGAGCGAAAACCGAGGTGCTCGATATTAATGATATCCGAATCCCCGGTATGCACAACGTCGAAAATTATCTCGCCGCTATCTCTGCGGTATGGGGAATAGTCGACGTAGAAACTATCGCGGACGTTGCAAAAACTTTCGCAGGAGTGGAGCATCGCGCTGAGTTTGTACGAAAGCTCGACGGAGTCGAGTATTTTAACGACTCAATCGCATCGAGTCCGACGAGAACAGCAATGGGAACGCTTTCACTCTATGACGAGAAGATTATTATAATAGCGGGCGGATATGATAAGCATATCCCGTACGAGCCGCTCGGCCCCGTGATTTGCGACAAGGTTAAAGTCCTGATTCTTATGGGTGATACCGCGCCGAAAATCGAAAAGGCAGTTAAAAATTCCTCTAACTACTGCGAGAACAACCCCGTTATAATCAACGTCGATAATATGGAAGAAGCCGTAGCCGCAGCGCGCAAGAACGCTGTAGCGGGCGATAGGGTTTCGCTCTCACCCGCAAGTGCAAGCTTTGGACTTTATAAAAATTTTGCAGAACGCGGAAATCACTTCAAGGAAATAGTAAATAATTTAAAATAAGGATAAATATGAACGAAATAAAAGATTTATTATTCAATCTCTGCCGTCTTAGCGGAGTATCCGGCAGTGAAAAATCAGTTTCAAAATTCTGTGAAGATTATCTTGCAAAGTATGCAGAAGTTCAAACTGACTATAACAACAACGTTATCGCCACCCTCGGCAATAAAAACGCAGAGAAAACTATTCTCCTCGACGCTCACATTGATCAGATTGGTTTTATCGTGACCGAGATTACCGACGACGGCTTTCTGCGTGTCGATAAGTGCGGCGGAGTTGACCTGCGCACAGTGCTTGACGCTCCTGTTATTGTGCACGGTAAAGAGGATATAAGCGGAGTTGTCTGCTGTATGCCGCCGCATCTTTCTGACGGTAACGAGGACAAAGCCCCCGAAATTGATAAGGTTATCATTGACCTCGGTCTACCTGCGGATAGGGTAAATGAGTTTGTGAGTGTCGGCGACACTATAACCTTCTATGCCGAACCTAAACAATTGTTAGGTAATCGCATAACAGCCGCAGCACTTGATAACCGCGCCGGTGTTGCGACCTTATTGAAGGTTTGTGAGTGTATTTCTAAAAAAGAATTAAATTACAAGGTTGTTGTGCTTCTTTCTTGTCAGGAGGAGACTTTCGCTACAGGTGCTAAGACTAAGGCATTTTATGTGGAACCCGACGAATGTATCAGCGTAGACGTCAGCTTTGCCGCTCAGCCGGGCGTAAGTGGACAATATTCAAACATTGCTCTTGGTAAAGGACCTATGCTTTGCACCTCGCCAAACCTTAATAAGCCTATGTTTAATAAGTTCAAGGAGCTCTGCGAACAGTCTGGCGTAAGCTATCAAATCGAAGTATGTAACGGAAGAACGGGTACTAACGCTGACCATATTGCAGTAACCAAATCGGGAGTTAAAACTGCAGTTGTCTCAATCCCCGAGCGCAATATGCACACTCAGGCGGAAATCGTTGATCTCAGCGATATTAATGACGCGGCTCGTCTTATATCCGATTATATAATCAGCGGAGGTGTTTGATATTATGAACTTAGAATTACTAAGACAACTCTGCACCGCAAACGGTATCTCAGGTGACGAAGACAACGTCAGAGACATAATCATAAACGAAATTAAAAATCACGCTACAGAGTTTTATACCGATAACCTCGGCAATATTATTGCGTTTAAAAAAGGCAAGAATACGCCTGTAAACAAGCTTATGATTTCTGCTCATATGGACGAGGTTGGCTTTATCGTGACCGACATTACCTCTGACGGATTAATTAAATTTGACGAAGTAGGCGGAATCGACAGGCGCGTTCTTTTAGGCAGAACAGTGCTTATAAATAACAAAACCTTCGGTGTTATCGGCACTATGCCCGTGCACCTTTGCTCTTCGGACGAAAGCAAAAAAATACCCGCATATTCAGATATGTATATCGACATCGGCGCAGACAGCAAAGAACAGGCTCAGTCCGTAGTAAGCCTCGGCGATAGCATAACCTTCGAGTCACTCTATGAAGACAACGGACATACTATTTGTTCCAAGGCGATAGATGACCGCGCCGGTTGCTTTATGATGATAGAAATGCTTAAGTCAGAACTTGACTATGATATGTATTTTGCGTTTGTCGTACAGGAGGAAACGGGTCTTAACGGTGCAAAAACAGCATCTTATACCGTGAATCCTGATTTTTCAATCGTTCTTGAGTCCACCACTGCGGCCGATGTGCCCGATGTTGCGAACACAAAGCAGTGCTGTAACGTCGCAGACGGCGCAGTTATCAGCTATATGGACAAGCGTACGATTTACGACAAGGGTCTTATCAGAAATGCTCAGCAGCTTGCGCAGGAAAACGGTATAAAGCTACAGTTCAAGCGCACTGTCGCAGGCGGTAATGACGCGGGTGTTATCCACAATTCGCGGGGCGGAGTACGCACTCTCGCGATTTCTCTTCCGTGCCGATATCTGCACGCGCAAATTTCGCTGATTGCAAATTCAGACATCGACCATGTCTACAATCTCACAAAACTTCTTGCAAATGAAATTGCAGGTGGTAACGTATGATAAAAATTGCCGATAATGACTTTAATGTTGAAAGTCACATAAATGCACTCGCAGTAGGTAATCCCTTCGGTTGCCGTATAAAGTCTCTCTATAATACCTATGACTATAATCTTCCGTTCGTTGATTTCTGGGCACAGCTTATTGATGGTAACCCTACCGCGTTGATTGCAAGGCTTGAGACTGCATTTATACTGCAAATAACCGATTATGCTGATATAGATGAGCTTTCGGCGTTTATGCGAGTATCGGGAGCTGCTTCGATTATAGCTGACGGAAAGTATAAGCTTTGTATAGGACTTGACAAAATTACAGGACCTATACTGAAAAGCAGCGTTGTTATGGAAAACGAGCGTTCTTTTACCGTCAACGAACCCACGGTAAAAGAGGTTTATTCTGTAATCAGTAAGTGTGCTTCTAAAAATTTTGCTGTGCCGAGTTTTGAAAGCTTTGCTCTCGACGTCTCGCACAGACTTAGTAAAAATACATTGCGTATATACGGGATAAAAGAAAAACTAACATTTATTTCGTGCATTATGACCTTGGCTGAGTCGGACGACAGCGCAGTTTTGGGAGCCCTCGCCACAGACCCTGACTACCGAAACAGCGGCTTCGGCACATTTTTAATCAAGTACATAAATAACGTGCTTGTAAACGAGGGTAAAAGTGTATTTTTACACCGTGCTCCCGATGAAAATATTGATTTTTATAACAAGCTTGGTTTTGAGCACTTCGGAACGTGGGCGGAATATTCATAAAGGATTGATTAAATGAATAATAAATTTTTCAATATTTCCGAGGAAATATACTCAGCCGCTGACAAGGCTATGGAGCTTTGTCGTGAAAAATTAGCTGAAATTGACGAGATTCAGGAATATAACCAGCAAAAAATGATAAAGGCGTTTCAGAATGCTCAGGTTTCCGAAAGTCACTTTGTAGGCTCCACGGGCTACGGCTACGGCGACAGGGGCAGAGACGCTCTCGACGAGGTTTTTGCATATGTTTTTGATGCTGAGGACGCACTCGTGCGCCACAACTTCGTAAGCGGAACCCACGCTCTTACTGTTGCTCTATTCGGTGTTCTTAGGCCAAACGACAAAATTCTTTGCGTTACCGGTACTCCATACGATACACTGAGAAGCGCAATCGGAATAGAAGGTAATTACCCCGGCAGCCTCAAGGATTTCGGAGTTATTTACGAAGAAATTGACCTGAAAGCTGACGGAACAGTTGATTACGACGCAATAAAATCCACTCTTAACGATAGCTATAAAATGGTCTATATCCAGCGTTCACGCGGATATTCGACTCGTCCAACGCTTACCTGTAAGGATATTGAAAAAATCGTAAGAACTGTGCGCGAAATCAATAAAGATGTTATAATTATGCTCGATAACTGCTACGGTGAGTTTGTTGAAAAACAGCAGCCGCTTTCTGTAGGCGTAGACCTTATGGCGGGCTCACTTATCAAAAACCCGGGTGGTGGAATTGCCCCGACCGGCGGCTACATAGCAGGCAGAAAAGATTTGGTTGAAATGTGTTCTTACCGTCTTACAACACCCGGAACGGGAAAGGAGCTCGGTGCAACGCTTAACCAGAATCGCGAACTCTTCCTCGGCGCTTACCATGCGCCTCACGCGACGGGTGAGGCTCTTAAAACGGCAGTTTTTGCATCTGCTCTTTTCAGTGTGCTTGGTTATGAAGTAAGTCCAAGCTACAACGAGGATAGGGGAGATATTATCCAGCTTATTATGCTTGGAACTCCCGAAAAACTCGAGCATTTCTGTGTCGGTATTCAACACGCGTCTGCTGTAGACAGCTTTGTAACTCCGTATCCCGACGATATGCCCGGATATGAGGATAAAGTAATTATGGCGGCAGGTGCATTCACACTCGGCTCGTCAATTGAACTTTCAGCCGATGCTCCGCTTCGCGAGCCTTATGCAGTATGGATGCAAGGAAGTCTCAACTTCCACTCAGGAAAGCTTGGCGTTATGCTTGCGGCGAATGAAATTTATAATAAAGAAAACGGTCAGCTGAGCTGACCGTTAATTTTATATGTACTATTATTTTAAATTCTCGCAACGCCTGTTTTTTTAGCCGCCTCAACAACAGCCTTTGCTACAGCCTTGCCAACGCGCTTATCTGTAGCGTCGGGAATGATATAGTCGGGAGTAAGTTTATCTTCTGTTACAAGCTCTGCAATTGCGTACGATGCCGCAACCTTCATTTCCTCGTTAATCTCGCTTGCTCTGCAATCCAAAGCACCTCTGAAAATACCGGGGAAACAGAGTACATTGTTAATCTGATTCGGGAAGTCCGAACGTCCTGTACCAACGACCACTGCGCCTGCCTCTTTTGCTAAATCAGGCATAATCTCGGGAGTAGGATTAGCCATAGCAAAAACAATCGGGCTGTCAGCCATAGACGCAACCATTTCCTTTGTAACAATACCCGGAGCAGATACGCCGAGGAATACGTCCGCGCCTTCCATAGCGTCAGCGAGAGTACCCATTTTGTGCTCTCTGTTTGTGATAGTCGCCATATACGCCTGCTCGGAGTTGAGTGTGTCCATACCCTCGCATACAATACCCTTGCTGTTTACAAGGATAATATTCTTAACCCCAATATTCATAATATGCTTTGCAATCGCAATACCTGCCGAGCCCGCGCCGCTGATTACAACCTTAATATCACCGATTTTTTTGTCTACTAACTTCAAAGCGTTCATAAGTGCGGCCGCTACGATAACAGCCGTTCCGTGCTGATCGTCGTGGAAGATAGGAATATCACACATTTCTTTGAGTTTTCTCTCTATCTCGAAACATCTCGGAGCAGCAATGTCCTCAAGGTTAATGCCGCCGAAGCTGCCGCTTATTAAATAAACGGTCTTTGCGATTTCGTCAACATCCTTACTCCTCACGCAAATAGGAAACGCGTCAACATCGCCGAATTCCTTGAATAAGCAGCATTTACCTTCCATTACGGGCATACCTGCCTCAGGACCAATATCTCCGAGACCGAGTACAGCAGTACCGTCCGTCACAACAGCAACGAGATTTTTACGTCTAGTAAGTTCGAAGCTCTTGTCGTAATCCCTGTTAATTTCCATACAGGGCTCCGCAACACCCGGAGTATAGGCGAGAGATAAGTCGTCTTTATCGTTGAGCGGTGCTCTTGATACAACCTCAATTTTACCTTCCCATTCATAATGCTTTTTAAGCGATTCCTGTCTGATATCCATAAAAGTTCTCCTTATAAATAGTCTATCATAATTATAAACTTTTCGGTATATTTATTCAAGGTAATACCTCGACAAAATTCTTACTCTATTGATTATTTATTTTATCTCCTATATACAAGAAACCGTGATTTGACAAAACCGCATATTTACATTAAAATAATAGCGCGAGTAGATTGAACAGTCGCGGAAATATTTTGAAAAGAATTTTTCCGAGGAAAGTCCGGGCTCCACAGAGCAATAACAACGGCTAACGGCCGCCGAGGGTGACCTTAGGGATAGTGCAACAGAAAATTACCGCCGATTTTTCGGTAAGGGTGGAAAGGTGAGGTAAGAGCTCACCGCAGATACGGAGACGTATCGGGCGTGTAAACCCTGTTTGGAGCAACACCGTGGAGGGATAATATGCTTGCTCGGCAATCCCGTGGAGGTGGCGTTGAGCACAGCGGCAACGCTGTGCCAAGATAGATGACTGTTCACGACAGAACCCGGCTTACAGATTTAGTCGCAATATGAAAAACTCCACCGCACAGGTGGAGTTTTTCTTTATGATGTCAGTATTTTCTCAGCGCATTTAATTCCGTCTACTGCCGCCGAGACTATTCCGCCGGCGTATCCCGCGCCCTCACCGCATGGGTAAAGTCCTTTTATGCCGACAGATTGAAGTGTTTCTGCGTTTCTGAGTATTCTCACCGGAGACGAACTGCGTGTTTCTGCTCCTGTAAGCACAGCGTCGGGAGAGGCAAAGCCCTTTAGATGCCTGTCCATTTTAACGATAGCCTCACGCATCGCGTTTGTTACATAGTCGGGAAGAAAATCGTCCATTTTTGTAAATGTTGTTTTCCGACCATAACTCGGTATAACCTCGCCGAATGTAGTAGATTTGCGCTTTTTAAGAAAATCTTCAACGCGCTGTACGGGAGCCTTATATTCTCCGCCGCCGCTCTCAAAAGCACTGCGCTCAATTTTTCGCTGGAATTCAATGCCCGCGAGCGGGTGTTCGCTACCAAAATCATTGGGATTAACGCCGACCAAGAGCGCCGCGTTAGAGTTTGTCTTATTCCGTGCAAATTCACTCATACCGTTTGTACAAACCATTTTTTCTTCACTTGCCGCGGGAACAACCTCTCCGCCGGGACACATACAGAAGGTGTACACACCTCTTCCATCAGATGTTCTTGTGTTCAGCTTATACGGAGCGGCACCGAGCCTTTCGTTGCCCGCAAAATCTCCGTATTGAGCTTTGTCAATATTTTCTCTGAGATGTTCAATTCTTGCGCCTACGGAGAAAGGTTTTTGCTCTAGAATAATATTCATTTCATAGAGCATTTGCATTGTGTCACGCGAACTGTGACCGATTGCGAGAATAATATTGTCCGTTTCAACAGTCTCTGTTTTACCGCCACATTCAATTTGGGCACCGATAATTGCGTTGTCACGAACCTTTAAGCCTGTGAGTTTGCTTTCAAACCATACCTCTCCGCCGTGTTCAATGATAGTCTGACGAATGTTTTTAACTACGTTTCTCAGCTTATCCGTGCCGATATGGGGTTTTGCGTTATACAGAATTTCTTCTGGCGCGCTGTGCTTTACAAACTCAAGCAGTACATTCCTTGCTCTAACATCTTTAGTGCCTGTAGTCAACTTGCCGTCAGAGAATGTTCCCGCTCCGCCTTCACCGAACTGTATATTGGACGAACTATCAAGTACACCTGTCTTAATAAAACTCTCAACGTCTCTAACACGTCTGTCGCAGTCTCTACCGCGCTCAATTATAATAGGACAAGCGCCGCTGTAGGCGAGAATCAGCCCGGCAAACATACCCGCGGGACCGAAGCCCACAATAACCGGTCTTTGATTTAACTTTTTGCCTTTTGGGATTTCGTATTTATAAGGCTTTACAGAAGAAATATTTTTGCTTTTAGCTCTGCTTAAAACCTTGTTTTCGTTTCCGCTTGTATAAACATCAATGGTCGCGATAAAGTGAACGTTATTCTTTTTTCGTGCGTCAACAGAACGCCTGAACAACTCAAATTTCTCTATGCTGCTTTCTTCAAGACGTAGTTCTTTGCAAATCTGTTTCTTTATAAAACAGTCATCGTAATTGAGCGGCAGCTTAAGATTATTTATCCTTATCATAAGTTATCACCCGCGATTAGTCCGCTTGCAAACGCAAATTGTAGATTATAACCGCCGCAATCTCCGTCAATATCTACCGCCTCTCCGCAAATATAGAGGTTTTTAATCAATTTACTTTCCATTGTATCGGGATTAATTTCACTGCCTTTAACGCCGCCCGACGCGACCTGAGCATTATTGAAATTATTAGTCATCTCAACAGCAAAATCCCAGTTGTTTATTAGATGAGCAAGCGCATTTACTTCGCCGTTTTTAAGCGTAGAAACATTTCTCGAAAGGGGGGAGATACCCGCTGATTTCATAAGCACAATCCCAAGTTTTTTCTGAAAAATTCCACTCAGAAAATCTTCGCAGGTTCTGTCTTTCATAATCTTCTTTTGCTTATTTAAAATCGCAACAATTTCACTTTCAGCCATATCGCTAAGCAGAGAAACTCTTATAATCGGCGACTTTGTATTCCTAAGATGTGTAGCAAGATTAAAAACGCAAATTCCCGATAAACATTTCTCGGTAAATTGAACCTCGCCGTATTCCTCTTTGATAAGCTTGTTATTATCATACAGTGCAACCTTCGCCGCTGCTCTCACACCCTTAAGCGATGCAGGCAGACCTCCTTTTACTGTAACAGGACTCAGAGCAGGGTATAGCTTTTCTATTTTATGACCAAGCTTACTCAGTATATTTATGCCACTGTAATCCGCACCAAGCTTAGGAGCAGCAGATGTTCCGGTCGATACAACAATCTTGTCTGCGGTATATGTGTCTTTGTCGGTAATTATTTCAAAAAACTTTCCCTTGCTTTTTATATCCTTTACAGCACAATCGCAAACGACCTCAACACCCAGTGCTTCAAGGCGAAAACGTAACACATCAAGAACAGACGCCGCGTGACCTGAGATAGGGTAGACGCGACCTTCGCCTTCCACCTTAGTTAAAAGTCCTATTTCGTTAAACTTTTTTATAACCTTTTCAGGCGGATATTTCTCAAAAACCTTATCAATATATTTGGAAAATGATCCGTGATAATACTGTCTATCAGCGTTGATGTTTGTCAGATTGCACCTTCCGTTGCCGGTAGACAAAAGCTTTCTGCCGATTCGCGACTGTTTTTCGAGGATTGCGACAGATTTCTCCGGATATCTTTTTTTTGCCTGTATAGCGCACATCATTCCGGAAGCACCGCCACCGATGATTAAAATATCTTTTTTCATAAGTTTTCACGTCCTAAAAACTAAGGGCGAACATTGTCCGCCCTAAAAATCAGAATAATGCGCTGATTGCGCCGAAAACACCCATACTTGCAAGAGCCATAATAATTCCCGCAAGTATAACGCCGCCCATACACGCGAGCACGCTCTTTTTAAAGCCCATATTTAGGAAACTCGCCGCAAGTGTTCCCGTCCACGCGCCTGTACCGGGGAGCGGTATACCGACGAACAAAAGAAGAGCGACAAAAAGACCACGACCTGCTTTTGATGTCAATTTTTTACCGCCTTTTTCACCTTTTTCGAGGCAGAAGGTAAAAAACTTTCCGATAAATTTCTTATCCTTGCCCCACAATAGCACTTTTCTTGCAAAAAAATAGATAAAGGGAACAGGAAGCATATTGCCGATACAGCAAATTATATAACACTGCCACGCAGGTAATCCCATACCAATGCCGACGGGTAACGCGCCGCGAAGCTCAACGATAGGTACCATAGAAATCAAAAACACAATTATATAGTTCAACATATAATCCTCCGATTTTATAAATTACGACCAAAATATTATATAATATACTGTATTTTTTTTCAACCTCTAAATTTGACTTATTCACCAAATAATTGTAAAATAATAAGGATATTTAAGAGAGGTATACATATGAAAAAATTAATTTTCAAAAAGCACAGTCTGCTCTTTATATTTATGCTGATTTTGACTGCTGCTTACATAGCTTTTATTTGGATTCACTCGACGATGTCTGCTGAAGAGTCGTCAATTGAGAGCGGCAACGTTCTTAAGTTTTTGAACGATTTTCTTGTTATGATAGGACTGTCGGGTGATTTAACTGACCATATTGTCCGCAAGTCCGCGCATTTCTGTGAATTTGCTCTGCTTGGATTTCTTTCGTTGTGGACAGCTTACATTAATAATAAGCGGATTATAAAAAACTTACTTTCGGTAGGGTTTGTATGTCTTGCTACAGCTGTGGTAGATGAGTACATACAGATTTACTCTGTCGGCCGTTCTGCCGAAGTAGGGGATGTTGTTCTCGATTTCTTCGGAGCGTGCGCAGGCGCTTTTTTCTTCGTAGCGGTTACCGCTGTTATTGCATTGTTTAAGAAAATCAAGTAAAAGGAATATGAAAAATATGGATGAAAAATCAGTTAAAACAGAACAAAACAAAATGGGCTACGCCAAAATGTTCCCGCTCATTATGTCAATGTCGCTCCCTGCTATATTTTCTATGACAGTAATGGCGCTCTATAACATTGTGGACAGCATTTTCGTCGGACGACTTTCGGACGGTGTAAACGCGCTTGAAGCTACGTCATACGCATATCCTTTGCAGATGCTTATGATATCCTTTGCCGTAGGCACCGCTGTCGGCGTTAACTCGCTTATTTCCCGCCGCCTCGGCGCAGGTAATCAGAAGGAGGCTGACCTCGCCGCAACTCACGGAATAGTACTTGCAATTTTTACTTGGATTTTGTTTGTTGTGATAGGTCTTTTTGCAGTCAAACCTTTCCTTTCTCTTTACGGTTGTTCGGACGATGTTTACAATTACGGAGTTCAGTATCTGACAATTGTACTATGCTTTTCAGGCTTTAGTATGGTTCAGGTTAGTATAGAAAAGTCGCTCCAGGCAACCGGCGATATGATTTTTCCTATGCTTTTCCAGCTTGCAGGCGCTATCACCAATATTATCTTTGACCCGCTACTTATTTACGGTATCGGGCCTTTCCCTGAACTCAGGGTAACAGGCGCGGCTATCGCTACTGTGTTCGGTCAGTTCGTGGGTATGGTTTTTGCAGTTATTACTCTGTTTGTACATAAAAACAAGGTGCACGTCACCTTCAGAAAATTCCGCATTAACGGCAAAACCATTAAGAATATCTACGCCGTAGGCTTCCCGTCAATTATTATGCAGTCAATATCTTCATTTATGATTATCGGTTTTAACGCGATTCTGTCTGCATACCAGTCAGCAGTAACTGTTCTTGGAATATATTTTAAGCTCCAGAGCTTTGTATTTATGCCATGTTTCGGACTTAATCAGGGTATTCTTCCGATAATGGGCTTTAACTACGGTGCGAAAAATAAAAAGAGGATATACTCTGCAATGAAATGCGGTATTTTAATCGCATTAGCCATTATGATTGTCGGAACAGCAGTGTTCCAGCTTATGCCGGATAAGCTGCTTGCAATGTTTAATGATAATCCCAATCTTGTTTCAGTAGGTGTTCCTGCGTTCCGTACGATTTCTCTCTGCTTTATTCCTGCGGCACTCGGTATTATCTTTATTTCGCTGTTCCAGGCAACAGGAAAGGGTATCAGAGCGCTTGTAATCTCGTTTACACGTCAGCTTGTTTTTATTCTACCAGTCGCGTTTATATTGTCGAGATTTTTCCCGCTCGACACGGTATGGCTTGCTTTCCCGATAGCTGAGGGAATGTCGCTTATTCTCGCTATACTTCTGTTTGTACAGTTAGCAAAAACAGATTTTAAAAAACTTGACAACTAAAGGTTAAATTCCGCTATCACCTCGCATAAGCTATGTTGAGGTGATATTATGGACAATCCCGAGACTTTAACTTTAAATGATAATTGGCAGCAAGTGTATAACCCTGTTCGGTACGAAAAACCTGCTGAATCAATTGAAAAGCCAAAGCAGAAAAAGAAAGCTAAGAAAAAGCCTGAAAGTCGTCCGCTTCTCATAATTATACAGATTATTTTATGTCTTATAGCAGTTTTATGCGCTTACATTCTGCAAATTTTCGGCGGTGATTTATATAAAAGCGTTCGTGAGTGGTACTACAGCAACATTAATGCCGAACTGATTATGTCAGACACATTTGAAGATTTCAGTTTAGATAATCTTTTTGATGCTGATAAGAAATAACCGATTTTTTGTTGAACTAAGCTATCCGTCTCTTGCGCTCATAGCTTCAATTGTACTTCTGAATATCAACACGGGCTATTTACTGTGTTTTGTCGCAGTGTTAGTTCACGAAATCGGTCACTTGCTTGCTATGAAATTATGCGGTTTTTCTCCAAACGGTATAAAGATTTCACTTTTCAATATAGAAATCATTGAAACAAGCAGGCACTATATAGATTTTAAAGCAGATATTATGATTACTGCAGCAGGACCGCTCGTCGGTATAGCTACATACTTAATTGCATTACCGATATGTACTGCCTTTGCCTATGTTAATTTGCTCATAGGGCTGTTTAATTTGCTCCCTGCTGCGTCTTTAGACGGCGGACAGCTACTATATCTTTTTTTATCAAAACATTTCTCAGGCGAAAAATCAGCAAAAATAGTCGATATAGTCACATTAGTTGCTTCATTCCCGTTGCTTTTAGTTGGGATATTAGTGCTTTTAAACTCGTACTACAATTTCTCTCTGCTCTTTTTGAGCTTATATCTGATACTCTCAATATTTATCAGGAAGGATAAGTATTTATGATTAACAAGGAAGTTGAAAAAATATTACTTAAGGTTCAAAAGCCCGGCAGGTATGTCGGCGGAGAGCTTAACTCTGTTATAAAGAACAAGGACGAGGTTGATGTTCGTTTTGCGTTCTGCTTTCCTGATACATATGAAATAGGTATGTCGCATCTCGGAATGAAGATACTATACAGTATTTTCAACGAAGTTCCCTACATATGGTGTGAGCGCGTATTTGCTCCGTGGCTCGATATGGAGGAACTTATGATTGAGCGCAACATTCCTCTTTTTGCGCTCGAAAGCGGCGATGCAATAACAAACTTTGATTTTATAGGTTTTACTTTGCAATATGAGCTTAGCTACACTAATGTTCTGAATATGTTAAAGCTTGCGAATATTCCGATTAAATCCAGTGACAGACACGACCTTAAACAGATTGTTGTGGCAGGCGGGCCGTGCGCGTGTAATCCTGAGCCTCTTGCTGATTTTGTAGATATTTTCTTCATCGGTGAGGGAGAGGAAGTTGACCTCGAGGTTATTGAGCTTTACCGTAAGTGCCGTGATGAAAAAAAGAGTAAAGATGAGTTTCTGAAGTTGGCGGCGCAGATTAAAGGCGTTTATGTTCCAGCTCTCTATGATGTCGACTATAACGAGAATGGAACTATAAAAAGCTTTACCCCAAAGGAAAATGCTCCTGCAATAGTAAAAAAACGACTGATGATGGATATGGATAGCGCCTACTATCCTGATAATTTTGTAGTTCCTAATATAGAGATTGTTCACGACAGAGCTGTACAGGAAATTTTCCGCGGCTGCATACGAGGCTGTCGTTTTTGCCAAGCTGGCTTTATTTACCGCCCTGTAAGAGAAAAATCAATCGAAATCATAAACAGTCAATGTAAGACATTGTGCAGTAACACAGGCTACGACGAGGTATCTCTGTCTTCACTCAGTTCCAGCGACTATACAGAGATTGTTAAATTGCTCGAAAAACTTAACGAATGGACTACGGACGAAAAGGTCAGTATTTCTTTGCCGTCTTTGCGCGTTGACGGTTTTTCTGACGATATTCTTGATAAGATTATGACCGTTCGTAAAAGCGGACTCACGTTTGCTCCTGAGGCAGGGACTCAGCGTATGCGTGACGTAATAAATAAGAATGTATTTGAGGACGAGCTTATGCAGACCTGCTCCAAGGCGTTTAACGCTGGTTGGACTAAGGTTAAGTTATATTTTATGATAGGTTTGCCGACGGAGACTATCGAGGACGTTGAAGGAATCGCTCATCTTGCGCAGAATGTTGTTGATACCTACTATCGTTGCGAGAATAAGCCGAAGGGCAAAGGTGTTACAGTCAATATTTCTACTTCTTCATTCGTACCTAAGCCGTTTACTCCATTCCAGTGGTTTGGGCAGAATACCCGCGACGAGCTTATGGACAAGCAGCACCACCTCAAGGATACCATTACGACAAAGAAAATCAATTATAACTATCACGACGCCGATACAAGCTTTTTAGAGGCAGTTTTTGCGCGCGGCGACAGACGACTCGGAAAGGTCTTAGCGCTTGCGTGTGAAAGAGGATTTCATTTTGACGGCTGGAGTGACTGTTTCTCGCTTGAAAAATGGCTTGGATTATTCGAAGAACTCGGTATTGATGCTGATTTCTATGCAACACGTCAGCGTGAATTTGACGAAATTCTGCCGTGGGATTTTCTGGATTACGGGGTCAGCAAGAAATATCTCATTAAAGAATGTGAGAAGGCATACGCTGATACGACCACAGAGCACTGCAGACTGAAGTGCAACAACTGCGGCGCAGCAAAATACGGTGGAGGTGTTTGCTATGAAGGACGTTAGAATATGGTTTACTAAGGACGACGAATGTCGCTTTATTTCTCACCTTGACCTCAACCGTTGTATGTTGAGAGCGTTGCATAAGAGCAGAATTCCGCTATGGCACACGGAAGGTTTCAATGTTCACCCGTACGCCACGTTTCCGCTTCCGTTATCACTGGGGTTCAGAGGCAAGAGGGAATGTATGGATATCAGGCTCGTCGAAGATTATGATTTCGCTTTAATTAAGGATAATATGAATGAGTGCTTACCGAGCGGTATCCGCGTCTTTGATGTAGCTGGGCCCGAGATGAAGGCTAAGGAAATCGCCTTTGCTAGCTTTAAGATAAAGCTTTCGTGTGATGAAATCAGCACGGACAAGCTGCTCCAGTTTACAGACGAACTGCTTAATAAGAACGAAATCCTTATTGAAAAAAAGACGAAGAAAAAAGGCATTCGTGAGATTGATATAAAGCCGTATATTGAGAAAATTAAAACCGAACGTAATATCGGCGGTGTACTTATCTATATAACGTTACCTGCGGGAAGTGTTACGAATATTAACCCACTTCTTTTTATCAAAGCAATAGAGCGTTATTATTCTCTTGAACTTAATTATGATGTCACCAAAACAGATATGTACGATAAAAATTTAAAAACTTTTAAATAACACTTGATTTTTGAGGTTTTATACTATATAATATTCAAGGTCGTTATGCAGAGATGTCCGAGCTGGCCGAAGGAGCATGATTGGAAATCATGTATACGGTGAACACCGTATCTGGGGTTCGAATCCCCATCTCTGCGCCAAATAAAAAAGATGCCTTCACGGCATCTTTTTTTATTTATCA
>JAFLSK010000001.1:0-169339 GCA_022510945.1 Ruminococcus sp. | reverse complement strand
GCCCGTTGCGTTGCAGAAACTTTTCTCCTTTATGTGGACACAAGGTTCGAGATGACCATTTCTCCTAAACCAAACATACCATCTCCGCGCCAAAGATAATTTATAAAAAATAGGGCAGAGGTTTACTCTGCCCTTGTTTCACTTTTGCTACCCTGAATAATATTCCTGCGTTTAAACTCATTGTTCATATAATTCAGGACACGCTTTTTATCTCCACTCCATAGCGGCGCAATAAGACTACGCTTATCACCATCTCCGGTTATCCTGTGGATAATTACATTTTCGGGTAGTATTTCTATACACTCACAGATAATATCTGTATATTTCTCCATTGTCAGCACCTTAAACGTACCTTCCGAGTACTCTTCTGCAATATCGGTGCCTTCAATAATGTGCAGTAGCTGGAGCTTTATCCCGTCAGTTAGCTTCCCGACATACCGGACAGTTTCGAACATCATTTCAGCGCTTTCGTCAGGAAGTCCGATAATAACGTGAGTTACAACCTCGATATCTGCTTTATGAAGCCGTTCAACCGCATTATTATATACATTAAGCGAATATCCGCGTCTGATATATTCAGCGGTTTTTTTGTGAATTGTCTGTAATCCTAACTCAACGGAAACCGGCTTTATCTTGTTTATTTCCTCGAGCAACTTGATTTTATCATTCTCAAGACAATCAGGCCTCGTTGCCACAGACAATCCAACTATATACTCAGGCTCGATAGCTTCATAAAAAATCTTTCTTAGATAGGATATGTCAGCGTATGTATTAGTAAAAGGCTGAAAATACGCAATATACGCATTATCTTTAGTTTTGTTTTCAACTCTTTTCTTTGCTAATTCAAGTTGTTCTTTAATGCTGAGTTTTGCACAGCTTGCGAATTCTCCCGAACCGCCTTTACTGCAAAAAATACAGCCGTTCTTTCCGAGTGTACCGTCCCTGTTCGGGCATGTCATACCGCCGTTTATCGAAAGCTTGTACACTTTCTTTCCGTATTTGGATTTTAAATATTCGTTTAAAGAATTATAATGCTTCATTGTTGCCATAAAATAAGTTTATAATATAATGTTACGGGTGATATATATGAAAATGGTCCTGCTTTACAACATAAATGGTAAAAAAGCAATAGATATTAAATTGATTTGCCATAAACTACGAGTTCCCTTTGCCGTGGTTTCAGAAGGCGAGTATGGGTATAAGCTCTCACAAGTTCTCGGTCTATCTTCTGAAAACAGTTGTGATGAAGGGGAGAGCTTCACGGAAGAGATGCTCTACATATATAATCTCACAGATTATGAACTTGATAAGTTTCTTTCACAGCTTCGTCGAAAAAAGGCGACGGTATCGCTCAAAGCTGCAGCAACCGAAACGAACTTAAGCTACAACTCCTACGAGTTATATAAAGAAATCTCCGCTGAGCATAAAGCTATGCAAAACGGAGAAAATCTACATAATCAGACGTAAAGCTTCACATAATCCATAAACTTGCGGTAAATGCTTCCTTCGATTTCCTCGAATTCGTTGTCTATACCGCCGTTAAAGAACATTTGGTTGTGGAAATTCAACGCCTTATACATCGAGATGATATAGCCTCTGATTTTATCCTGTAGCTTATCGCTAAGCTCTTTACCATTTGCAAGCCCTATGTATAAGTTTCCGTCGTTAATCTGAGCAGGCATAATCGTCTTTATATCATCAAAACGGTTGTTTTTCTTGATTTCTTCATAGAAATCTTTTACGGAAAACTCGTTTCTATCCTTAACATCCGTGTTTTTGTCCGCAATTTCTTCACATTTTTTGAGGTCAAAATACTCGTCGGTCATATACTTGTAAAGATTATTATGATTGATTTTAAGGACATAGAATAAGCGAATGTTATACAGCGCGTTTTCAAGGCAGGATAACGCCGAAAAAATCATATTGTTATCAATCTGCGTTATTGTATTGAACATATTTTGGTAGATACTTTTATTTATAAGTATCAAAGTAAGTTTTTCCTGCTCCTTGTAATTCTCCATAAGTGTAGGGTTTATAAGGAACTTAGCCGAAAACGCGTACGCGCTCTTTATGTACTCTTTGAACTCACGGTAAAAGTCGTTAAGAAAATCTGCGTTATCAATTGTAAAATTAAACATATTATCACCAACTATAGTATAAAATAAATGTCGCAAAATTGCAATAACTAATCCAAATCTGACCAAATCGGATTTACGGTTGATTTTTTTTGTGTTTTATTGTAGGATAATAGGGAAGATTTGAAAGGATATGAGAATAATGAAAAAATTACTCAGAATACTTACAGCTTTTTCTTTAGCCGTTGTAATTGCATTATCGACATTTGCCGTGAATGCAGCGACGTTTCAATCAATACCGAAAAACTACAACTTTCACTACGGAATTGACGTATCAAAGTGGAATGGTGATCTCGATTGGGAAGAGCTAAGAGATGCCGGCGTAGAATTTGCTTTTATCAGAGTTGGATATTACGACGATAAGGGCGGACATATTGACACTGAATTTAAAGCTAACATCAAAAAATGCGTTGAAAGCGGAATCGAGTTCGGTGTGTATGTATACTCATATGTATACAAGCCTACTCAAACAAAAAAATGCGCCGCTTGGGTACATAAACAGCTAAAAGCTATGGGAAATTATACGAAAAACAGAAGCATAATTCCCGTTGCTTACGACATTGAGGATTCCTATCAAAAGAATGCTGTATTAAACAAAAAAATAAGCAAGTCGTATCTTCAGGACGGAGTACAGAAATTCTGCAACAAAACTAAAAGTTACGGATATATCCCTGTCGTATACTCATACGAGAGCTTTTTCAAAGATTACCTCTATCTTGATAAATTTCAGAAAAAAGGCGTAAAAATATGGTACGCACGCTGGCCGAGCGCGAGCGAACTCGACACAACCGTAAAAACAAAAATGCATAACAAAACAAATCCCGAAATATGGCAGTTTGCAAGCACTTACACAATTAACGATATTGTTTTTGATACAAATGTGGCGTATGACGATTTTTACGATTACAGTAAGGAAGACTCAAATCTTACGATAAACGGCTTAGAGAGCGCATATACCTACAAAAAGAGCGGCGTAAAGCCGATGTTCGATATTTATGACGGTAAAACAAAGCTTGAAAACGAAGTCGACTACAAGGCGTTCTATTTTGGCAACAAAAATTCAGGTAAAGCACGAATTAAAATAGTCAGATATAAAAACTCCAAATATTACGAGACCAAAACGTTTTTCTTTACAATCCTTGCAACGAAAGTCAAAAATATAAAGGTCACCTCATATGTTGACGAGATGAACATTAAGTGGAATGCGGTAAAAGGAGCTTCGTATTACCAGATTTCAGAATATGACCCGACAGACGGAACATATAACGAAATAGATACAACCTACACAAATTCGTACGACAACTTTTTCCTTGAGGCAGGAACAAAATACGACCTCAGAATAAGAGCCGTACTCGAAATTGACGGTAAAAAGTATTACGGTGATTCGACTGATTTCACTGCGTATACAAAATACAAAAAAGTGAGCCTTATCTCCGCTGATTCATATAAAAAAGGGAAAGCAAACATTACTTGGAACGCCAAAACATCAGATTGTCTCGGCTACGAAGTTCAGTATTCAACGAGCAGCAGCTTCAAATCATATAAGAAAGCCACTGTTAAATCAATGGATAGCGAAGAACTTGAGCTCAAGTTAAAATCAGGCAAAACCTACTATTTCAGAATACGTTCTTATAATAAAGTCGACGGCAAAAAGGTCTACAGTCTCTACAGTCGAAAGCTGAGTGCAAAAATTAAATAAACAAATGTAACAGTGGCTATTGCAATTGCGATAGCCACTGTTTTTATACGTTTTACTGTTTTCCTGAGTAATTATGCGCTTTATCAAGGAGCATATCCTTAACCTTCATAAGCCTTGTTCGGCTCGATCGGTCATTTTCCTCAAGCTTCATAGAAATGTATTTTATAGTATCCTGATACCTTGGTATCATAACATGCTCAAGAGAGTTCACGCGACGTCTCGTCTTTTCAATCTCTGCTGACATTAGCTCGCAGCTTTTTTCGTATTGCGCAAGCTTTATAAGGTCGGGAAGAACGTTGTTAAGCGAAACTATAGCGTCGTCAAGCTCGAAAGAGGTGAAGGCAAAGCCGTAAGGGAAGATATCGCCGCTGTCGCTTGTGCGCGACTTCGAGATAAACTCGGGTATATCTACACTCATAACGTTTTTCGTCTCAGTCTCAATATTTATCTGCTGTTTCGGAGACATAAGTGATGCATCGAGACTTTGTTTGGACATAACCGCGCTCGCATTTACAAAGTGAGCGTTACAGTTTTCAATCTGAGCCTCTACCTTTTCTCTAAGCTCCTTGGTCTCTCTGATAAGGTCAAGAAACTGTCGCATAAGCTCGTCACGCTTATCTTTTAACATTTTGTGTCCGCGCACGGCAGTAGTGAGTTGCTTTTTTAGCTTGCTCAGCTGCATTCGCGTCGGATTAACATTCATAACTGCCATAAGGTTACACCTTCATTATTCTTTGCCGTAGAACTCGTCGAGCATATCGTCCTTAATACGTTTTAACTCACTTCTCGGGAAGATTTCGAGCAGCTTCCAGCCGATGTCGAGTGTTTCCTCGATAGAACGGTTTGCATCATAACCCTGTGATACATACTGTTTCTCGAACGCTTCGGCAAATTCAGCGTACTTCTTATCCATATCTGTAAGAGCGGCCTCACCTAAAATAACCATAAGTTCACGCGCGTCTTTACCTCTTGCGTAAGCAGCAAACAACTGGTTCATAGTAGCTGCATGGTCTTTTCTCGTTCTGTCGGGACCGATACCCTTGTCCTTAAGACGTGAAAGCGACGGAAGTACGTCGATAGGCGGGGTTACGCCCTTTCTAAACAGCTCACGCGAGAGAATAATCTGTCCCTCAGTGATGTAGCCTGTGAGGTCGGGGATAGGATGAGTCTTATCGTCCTCGGGCATTGTGAGAATGGGAATAAGTGTGATAGAGCCATCCTTTCCTCTGAGTCGTCCTGCGCGTTCGTAAAGAGTTGCAAGGTCAGTGTACATATATCCGGGATATCCGCGGCGACCGGGAACTTCCTTGCGCGCGGCGGATACCTCACGCAACGCGTCAGCGTAGTTCGTAATGTCTGTCATAATAACGAGAACGTGCATACCAAGGTCAAACGCAAGATATTCAGCAGCGGTAAGCGCCATACGCGGAGTAGCAATACGCTCGATAGCGGGGTCGTTAGCAAGGTTTACAAACATTACCGTTCTGTCTATAGCGCCTGTTTCCTTGAACGACTGAACGAAGTATTCGGATTCCTCGAACGTTATACCCATAGCGGCAAATACAACCGCAAACTGCTCGTCTTTGCCGCGTACAGCTGCCTGACGCGCAATCTGCGCCGCAAGCTGAGCGTGGGGAAGACCCGACGCGGAGAAGATAGGAAGCTTCTGTCCTCTTACAAGTGTGTTAAGACCGTCGATAGCGGAAACGCCCGTCTGAATAAACTCCTGCGGATAGTTTCTTGCTGCAGGGTTCATCGGAGTTCCGTTGATGTCCAGACGTTTTTCGGGAATGAGTGCCGGACCGTCGTCTATAGGATTGCCGAGACCGTCAAAAACTCGCGAAAGCATATCGGGAGAAACGGGAAGTTCCATAGACCTTCCTAAAAACCTCACCTTAGAGCCTGCAAGGTTGATACCCGCAGCCGATTCAAAAAGCTGTACGAGAGCGTTATTGCCGTTAACCTCGAGCACTTTACAACGGCGTGTTTCTCCGTTAGGGAGCTCAATCTCTCCGAGCTCATCATACTTAACGTCGTCAACGTCGCTTACCATCATAAGCGGGCCGGCGACCTCCTGTATAGTGCGGTATTCCTTCGGCATCAGTCATCACTCCTTTTCAGTACGTCTTCTATCTCCGAATCAAGCTGAGCCGCAATTGACTCAAACTCGTTTTCAATCTTTTCTTCTGGCTCGTATTTATATCTACCTATGCGTTCTCTTACCGGGATATTTACGAGTAGTTCTATGTTCGCACCCTTGTCGAGCGCGTCGAGCGCCTTATCATAATAGCTTAGTATCGCACGCATCATAAGCACCTGCTTTTTAAGCGAGGTGTATGTGTCGGTAGAATCAAATGCATTCTGATGCAGATAGTCCTCACGAATAGAGCGCGCTGATTCAAGCTTAAGTCTGTCGCCCGATGAAAGTGCGTCCATACCAACAAGGTTTACGATTTCTTCGAGCTCAGCCTCGTCCTGTAAAAGAGCCATCATTCTGCCTCTTAACTCCATAAAGTCAGGAGCGGCATTTTCCTTAAACCACTTTTCAAGCTGATCTGTATATAAAGAATAACTTGTAAGCCAGTTGATAGCAGGGAAGTGTCTCTTGTATGCGAGATTCGCGTCAAGTCCCCAGAACACCTTTACGATACGCAGCGTAGCCTGTGAAACAGGTTCGGAGATATCGCCGCCCGGAGGCGAAACCGCGCCGATAACCGAAAGCGCACCCTCTGTGTCCTCTGTACCGTTTACGATAACACGGCCTGCGCGTTCGTAGAACTGAGCAAGACGGCTGCCGAGATATGCCGGATAACCTTCTTCGCCCGGCATTTCCTCGAGTCGACCTGACATCTCACGCAAAGCCTCAGCCCAACGTGACGTTGAGTCAGCCATAAGAGCAACCGTATATCCCATATCGCGGAAATATTCAGCGATAGTGATACCGGTGTATATTGACGCCTCACGCGCCGCAACCGGCATATCGGAAGTGTTTGCGATAAGCACAGTACGCTCCATAAGCGAGTTGCCTGTTCTCGGGTCTTTAAGTTCCGGAAATTCATTAAGAACGTCCGTCATCTCGTTTCCGCGCTCGCCGCAACCGATATATACAATAATGTCAGCAGCCGCCCACTTAGCAAGCTGATGCTGTACAACAGTCTTGCCTGAGCCGAAAGGACCGGGAACAGCCGCAACGCCGCCTTTTGCAAGGGGGAAGAGAGTATCTATAGGTCTCTGACCCGTTGTAAGAAGAATATCGGGAGAAAGTTTCTTTTTATATGGACGACCTACGCGCACAGGCCAAGTGGTAAACATTTTTACGTCCGTGGTCTGCTTGTCGCCATTAATCTTGGCCACAACGTCGTCGAGTGTAAACTCGCCTTCATTGATTTCTTCTACAGTGCCGCTTACCTTGTTAGGTACAAGAATCTTGTGAAGTACAGCTGCGGTCTCCTGAACTGTTCCGAGCACATCGCCTGACTTAACTTCATCGCCAACCTTAACAGAAGGAGTAAATTTCCACTTCTTACTGTGGTCGAGAGAAGGAACGTCAACGCCACGCGCAAGGTTCGTTCCCGCAACCTTCATAACCTCATTAAGCGGTCTCTGAATACCGTCATAAATCGCGCCGATAAGACCGGGGCCTAATTCAACAGAAAGAGGTGCTCCCGTAGACTCAACTTTTTCTCCGGGACCCAAGCCTGAGGTCTCTTCATATACCTGAATAGATGCCTGGTCTCCGTGCATTTCTATTATTTCGCCGATAAGTCGCTGTTCGCTTACGCGTACAACGTCAAACATATTGGCGTCGCGCATACCGTCGGCGATTACCAACGGTCCTGCAACTTTAGTTATAATACCTGTTTTCAAATTTTACACCTCAATCGTTGAAGATTATATCAGAGCCGACTGCTTTCTCAACAAATGACGAAAGTCGTCTTTTACCCGTTTGGCTGTTTCCTTTAACACCCGGAACGGGGATAATTGCGGGAGTAATTCTGTCCGCGTATCGACTCCGTTCCTTTTCTACCGAATTGTAAACCTCTTCGGTGAGGTAGATAATCGCGTATTTCTCACTGTCAGCAATATTTCTGAGCAGATGTGCCGCGTCATCACCGTCTGTACAAGGATAAATGTCAATTCCAATAGCGGAAAAGCCCTTGATGCTCTCGGAGTCGCCGATTATAGCAATATTCTTATCCATATATCTCACGCAGCCTTTCTCTGATGATTTCGATGTTGCTGTTGGTTCTGATTCCGCTCGCTATGATATGGATAACCTTTTTCTCAGTTTCACTTCCAAGATAGTAACCGATTATAGGCTCGGCTCCCTCGCTTGTGCGTTTGCAGCTTTCCTTGGCCATTTTCATAAGTTTGTCGTCAACAAACCGCTCGAACGAGGAAGGGGAGAGCTTGTACTGTTCCAAAGCCTTGTTGCACTCATATTCACTATATCTCGAAAGTTCATCAAGCAGCGCGTCATTTCCCTTTAGAGTCGCATTTATTACCGAGTTTCTGCGAAATTCCTGCACATCACAAAAAGCACTCTCTAAAAAATCCTTATTGGTTTTAGTCCTTGAGCTGCGAATAGCTGTCTTAATATTGCTATAGAACACAAGAGTATTAAAGTACTGTTTTAAGAAATCAGAATTGTATTGTTCACTGATTTCGAGCACTCTTTTCATAGCTGCTGTGTCAATTACAGCGTCGCTTTCCCTCGCGTCACCTTTGTGAGAAATAAGCTCATACGCTTTTTCGGCAGGCTTAGAAAGCCAATCGGGAAGAAGTGAGAATTTTTGGTTATCAATTGCCCTGATAATCAAATCCGTGTCAATCGTGCAAGGGTTTACGAGCAGGTGAGAATATTTTCTCGCCGACATTGTGCCCTTTAAAACGACCTTAAGATTATGGATATCATTCTGTACAATGAATGGACTGAATATATCAAAGTCGGGAGCAACACTTCTAAGGTATTCCCACACCTTTTCGGTGTGCGACTCTATAATCTCATCAACAGTATTTCCGTCGCCATATCCCTTGTCTTTGAGCAATACCGCAAGCTCATTCTCGCTTTTGCAAGAAAGCATCTGCTCTATATCGGAATTATCAAACAAGGATTTTTCTTTTGCGCGGACAGAGCCGATAGAAAATTCATATGATAAACCCATAAAAATCCTCCTTACTCTGAGAACAACTCACGGTTGATGTAGTCCTCAAGCTCGTCGCGCTTTGCGTCAATAAGCGCACCAAAACCCATATTTTCTTCAATATCGCCGTGTTTAAGTATAAATCCACCGACAATATCGACAGTGTCATCGCTTACCTCAGCTTTCAGACCAGCTTCAGCAAGCCTGTCTGTAAAGTCCTTAGGCAGTCTCGATTTGTCTTTACTGTTCATAGCGATAACACCGCTCATACCATCCAGCTGGGAAGCAAGCTTATAGATAAACTCAAAGTAATCACTGTCACTAAGATTCAATAAATAATCAAGAATACCATCAACAGTCCTATCAATTTCGCTTCTGCGCTTTTTAAGCAAAGTATTTCTGACTTCAAGCTCTGCTCTGCTTTTCGAGGTAGCGTTAATCTGCGCTATTTTCTTTTTAGCTTGCTCGGCGATTTGAGCAGAAATTTTTTCTGCCTGACCTTTTGCTTCAGCAAGGATTTCGTCGCATTTCTCGCTCGCTTGAATTTCAATCTCTTTAATTTTTTCGTCGCAATCTGACTTTATGCGGTTAAGTATTTTGTCTCCGCCGTTCATTCAGACACCGCCTTTCGATTTATTCGTACCCATTAAATGTTGAGAGCAGGTACGGAAATAACTACGAGAAGTGATACGATGAATGAGAGAAGTGCGTAGATTTCAACGAGTGTTACGGATACCATTGCTTTGGAGAAGTTTCTGTCATCTTTAGCGCTCATTGCGATACCCGATACAGCCGCCTTACCCTGAGCAAAGCCCGATACCATACCTCCGATACCGATAGCAAGAGAAGCGCCGAGATATGCAAGACCCTGTCCTGTTGTCGGAACAGCACCGCCTAAAACGCCGCAATTCACGAGCACAAGGAAGCCTACAATAAAGCCATACAAACCCTGAGTACCCGGAAGAAGTGTGAGTACGAGCATTTTACCGAACATAGAAGAATCCTCGGAGAGAACTCCCATAGATGCCTGAGCGGCACCGCCAACACCCTTAGCAGAGCCAAAACCCGCGAGAGCTGTCGCAATTGAAGCGCCTAATAATGCAAAAAACATACCATTCATTTTAACTTTTCCTCCTGAATTTTAATGTATTTACTTTTCAGCGAGAACGGTTCAAATTCCTGTCCGCCGCCCTCGTAGAATTTACTGAACATTTCAACGTACTGCAACCTCATCGTGTGTACATATGAGCCGAGTGCGTTTAATCCGATATTTATAGCGTGACCTAAGATAAGTATCACAACCATTATTATTGAGCCCGCTATACCTGTTCCGAACATAGTCGCGAGCATATTGAACACCTGCGCCATTACGCCGGTCGTCAGTCCTAACGCAAGGAGTCTTGAGTAGCTGAGCAAATCACTGATATAGCTTGTGATGTCATACAGCGAAGCGAGACCGCCGATAACCTTGCCAAAGCCTTTCTTGCTTCTGCCTTGTGTGAGCACAAGACCTACCGCACAGGCGATTGCTATTCCGGCTCCGATGTAGAGAAGTATCGGTCCTACAACCATACCTGCCGCAAGTACTGCAAGACCAATTAGTAAAAGCATCCACAATCCTGTATCGAAGAATGCGCCGGCATAGTCCTTGTTTTTAAAGCAGATATAGAACTTACAACCCATACCGACCAAAATGTGAATAAGACCGAACGCAATAGAAATTACCATAAGCATAAGTGCGTCTTTTTGCGGATCTATCGTCGGCCACGGCAGTATATCCGCCATAGTCAGTGTTGCACCGGTGAAGTGATTATAAAGTGTAGCCGGAGCGTCACCGAAGATGCTGCCGAATATCAATCCCCAGAAGAAGGTCGAAACACCGCAATATTGAAACAGCTTAAGATTGTTGCGCATTTTTTCGTCTGGCTTAAACAGCTTGAGAACTATTCCGATTGCAATAACCATAAGCAATCCGTAGCCCGCGTCCGAGAACATCATTCCAAAGAAGAAGTAGAAGAAGAATGCAAGCAACGGGGTAGGGTCAACGTCAGCGTAAGAGGGCGCCGCATACATAGTAAGTATACCCTGAGCCGGCTTTGCAAAACGATTGTTTTTGAGCTTAATCGGAGCGTCATCTTCAGCGTCCTCAAACTCTATATAACACGTCGCAACTCTGTTACATAGCTTTTCAAGCTTGTCGCAGTCTTCGTCGGGAATGTAGCCGTTTATAACAAATACATTTCTCGTGTGATCGAGTTCGTTTATAACGTTATATTTGTCGGCTCGGATTCTGAAATAGTCCTGAGTAACCTTGATTTCTTCGCGTTTTTCAGCGAGTGAAATTATTTCATCAACAGCGTTCTGAGACTCTTTAGTGAGTTTCAAATACTTTTCGCGAAGCTTTTGCGCCTTTATTTTCGGCGTATGACTTGTTGGACTCATCGGTCTTGCAAATCCGATACTTCTCAGCACGTCCTCAGCCATAGTTTTTTGACTGATAGGCGAGAACAGCACCAGACACGTCATATTGTTTTCGGTATACTGTATTTCAAATTCGAACTCTAATTTCGGATTTTCAGTTGCAAGCTTTTCAGATAAGGTTATATCGTCATACTGTTCGGGAAGAGTTCCGACAAATACAGCAGTCGACTTCGTGTCCGCAGTATTAAGCGGAATATCGAGGTTTTGCCATACACTAAGCTGTGAAAGCGTTGTGTCAATTCTACTCTGCTCAGCAGCATTCTCAGCGCAAATTTTATTAAGTTCAACGATTCTGTTGCAAATGCTGATAACTTCTCCTGCATTTGAAGCAATAGTTCCAATCTCGTCGGGGTCAATTTCCTTTCGTCCCGAGAAAGAGGAGAGGAGTCCTTTTTTCTCACGAGAATGATCGTCGAGTATTTTTAGCGCCTGCTCCGTAAGAGTTACATTTCTCTCGAAAACTTGCATCTGCGAGGTCAAATCAACCTTAGAAAACCCGTTTTCGGATTTTTCTGATTTCTTAATCTGAATCAGCGCACTGTCCTGCAAATGCTCGAGTAATCGCTTTCTATCTTCCCGTAAAGCGACTATACGCACTTTCTTCATTTTTAATTTAGACAATTTAGCATCACCACGCTTTTAAACGAATTAATTCAGCTCAGAATTGAGTCTACCGCGCCTTTGATTACTTCGTTGCGCCTTTCTTCAGCAAGACTTTCGATAGCGTTACACTGAACCACAGCGTCCTTCTTTGCGTTGTCAAGCTCATTATCGCCGTTATTTCTTGCCTTTTCAAAGAGCTTTTCAGCTTCGTCATAAGCAGACTTTTCCGCGTTTGCAACAAGTAACTCGGCATCTTTTTTCGCTTTCGCTATAGCTTTCTCGGCCTGTGTCTTCGCTTCGTTTTCACGGGCTTTTGACTCTTCCTCAGCTGAAAGTATAGCATCTAACATATCCTTAGCCATCATTTCGCTCCTTTTAGTAAATTTACCAAATTATACATTATTAAATATAACATATTCTTAAAGCAATATCAATAAAATTTTGTCGTATAAATTAAATATTTTATGCAAATCTGTATTATTTATTTAACATATACAAAAAGAAGCGCACGCATAATGCGCACGCTTCTTTGCGTTGGCGGAGACGGCGAGATTCGAACTCGCGGGGGATTGCTCCCTAACTGATTTCGAGTCAGCCCCGTTATGACCACTTCGATACGTCTCCGTGTGATACTCATATATTTTACCCGTTTAAATTAGTTTTGTCAAGGTTTAGTTTTTCGCATATTATAATGTAGATTGGACGGTGATAAATTTGGCTTTTTCCGAAAGAGAGCTTCTCGCCAGATTGATTCAGTGTGAAGCCGGCGGAGAAGGGGAGGAAGGCATGCGTGCTGTTGCATCTGTAATAATGAACAGAGTAAACGCACCTAACGGCGAGTTTGCACGCGTATCTAACGGAGGCGACGTCCGTGCTATAATAACACAACCGGGGCAATTCACCTGCCTGAGCACTGCAAACAATAATAAGCAGAATATATATAATATGAATCCGACAGATATCCACTACGATATTGCCGACTGGGCCTTAGCAGGGAACACAACCTCATCTGTAGGAAATTCACTATTCTTTTTCAATCCTTATTCCGAACAATGTCCGAACTATTTTCCCACAAAAATCGGAATAATTTACAATAAAGTAGGCAAGCACTGCTTTTACGCGCCTACTGCCGCATATAAAGATACTTAATGGAGGTAATTATGACTGACAGTCAAGAACACGGTGAGGTTAACCGTAGTAACAGTATTGATTTAAATAGTTTGTATGATCTTAACAGATGTATTGGCGGAAGTTGTGTCAGCAATACAATTTCAACAGCCTCTCCGATTCCTACAATAGAGGATTTTGCATACGAACCAATTCAAAACACCACAATAGCCGAGGTGCTCCAACCTTCTGCCGATGAAACCGCATTCAGGGATTCAAGTCCTATAATGGGTGATCCAAAGCAAATGTACGAGCCTATAACCCAAGAGCAAAGCGAGTTGTATCCTACACCTGCTATAGTAAATGAGGAGATTCAGAACCTCGAAAATCAAGAACTAAGCAGCACAGTGAGCGCATCTGATTTGTTTATTCCTTACGAAGTAACCAGAGAAAGCCTTCAATACCTCAATGGTTTCATCCGTACGCAAATCGGCAGACGTGTCACCATTGATTTTCTTGTCGGCAGCGATACGATGATAAGCAGAACAGGCTATCTCCTCGCAGTAGCTCAGAATTATCTTCTCTTAAATGAGCTTGATACCAACGACGTGACAGCCTGTGATCTTTACACTATGAAATTTATACGCTTCTACTACTAAATCAAATCAGCGATTATAGAGTTAGATACTAAAAAACCGCGTGGGGTGAATGAAACGGAGTTTTTGTCTTGATTCATTAATCCTAATTTGCAATATTTATCAATTTTTTTATAGAAGTCTGTGGGGAGTGATTCTCCATAGACTTCTTTATATTTTTCAATGTTAATGCCCTTTGAGAGCCTTAATTGCAATAAAATATATTCTTCGCTTGTTGCGCCTGTACCGTCATCAACAATGACATCATTTTTAAAATTTTCAATAGACCTATTGTAATAAAACCTTTTCTCGTCAACACAGGAGTGAGCGGCCGGACCTATACCGAGGTAATCGTCAAGATTCCAGTATTTTAAGTTATGCCTGCTCTCGAATCCGCTTTGAGAAAAGTTAGATATTTCGTATTGTTTAAAGCCTTTCGCAGAAAGATACTCAACCGCAAACAAATACAAATCAGCTGTAGTATCTTCGTCGGGGAATTTATACTGTTCACGTCGTTTATCAAAAATCGTACCGTCTTCAATTTTAAGTATATAAGACGATATATGAGTAACTCCGGACTCTGCACAGAAATCTATAGACCTTTTTAGACTTTCCTTAGTCTGCTCCGGTATCCCAAGCATCAAATCGAGTGAAATATTATCAATACCACTGTTTTTTATAAGAGAAAGAGTGTTATTAACATCGTCAATGCTATGAATTCTGCCGAGAAGTTTTAATTCGTTATCATTAGCTGATTGTAGTCCGAGCGAAATTCTGTTCACTCCGTGCTTCTTAACCGCTGCAAAGTCAAAAAATTTGCCCGAAGCCGGATTGACCTCTAAGGTGATTTCTGCATCGTCATAAACTTCAAAATAATTCTTTATATAACTCAGTACATCACATATATACTCTGCACCGAGCACACTCGGCGTGCCTCCTCCAAAATATATAGTATCAACCTTTTTTTTAATTTTTTTACCCCATATTTCAATTTTACTTTTCAGCAATTCAACATAACTGCTATAATCACTTTCATTTCCTCTCAAACTAAAAAAATCGCAGTAAGGGCATTTGCTGCGACAGAATGGTATGTGGATATATAAACCTATAGTATCACTCATAAATATCACCTAAAATAGATATAAAAAAGGGGTGAGGCAGAAACGTCTGTCTCTGCCCCAAATTTGGAAGGTATATGAAAAAATAGGAAAAATCAATTTGTTACATTTATATTACAATATTTTAACAATTTTGTCAAGCATTATTTTATAATTAATAGAAAGTAAAAAAATAACCTTTTTTATTGACATATACAAGGTAAAAATAGTAAAATACTATGGTTATAATGATATTTTATGGAGGATAAAATGAGTAATTTAAGGGAAGAAATCAACAGGCGCAGAACCTTTGCCATTATATCTCACCCTGACGCAGGTAAAACTACCCTGACCGAAAAGCTCCTTTTGTACGGCGGAGCAATTAACCTCGCAGGCTCTGTAAAGGGAAAAAAGACTGCAAAGCACGCTGTATCCGACTGGATGGAGATTGAAAAACAGAGAGGTATTTCCGTAACCTCGTCTGTATTACAGTTTAAATACAACGGATATTGTATCAACATTCTCGATACACCCGGACACCAGGACTTCTCCGAGGACACTTACCGCACACTTATGGCGGCCGACTCCGCGGTAATGGTTATCGACGCGTCAAAGGGTGTTGAGAATCAGACTAAAAAGCTTTTCAAGGTCTGTGTTATGAGGCACATTCCTATCATCACATTTATTAATAAAATGGACAGAGACGCTAAAAGTCCGTTTGACCTTCTTGAAGATATCGAAAACGTACTCGGAATAAATACTTGTCCTATGAACTGGCCGATAGGCTCGGGAAAAGATTTTAAGGGTGTTTATGACCGAGAGTCAAAGTCCGTGCTCTCATTCACTGCTAACAACGGTCAAAAGGAGGTAGAGGAGGAGGTTATTCCTATCGACGACAGCCGTCTCGATGACCTTCTTGAAGATAAAAAACAAGATTTACTTGACGAAATCGAGCTGCTCGACGGCGCAGGCGATGAATTTGACCTTGACGCTGTACGCGGCGGTACGCTCACACCCGTATTCTTCGGCTCAGCTTTAACAAACTTCGGTGTCGAACCGTTTTTAGAACAGTTTTTAAAGCTTACTCCTCCGCCGACTCCGCGCGATACCGCAGACGGAACAGTAGAGACCGACTCCGATTTCTCCGCATTTGTATTTAAGATTCAGGCTAATATGAATAAAGCCCACCGCGACCGTATTGCGTTTATGCGCATATGCTCAGGAAAATTCGAAAAGGATATGGATGTATATCATCTCCAAGGGGAGAAGAAGATGCGATTATCCCAACCGCAGCAGATTATGGCGCAGGAACGTGAAGTAATCGACGAGGCGTACGCGGGCGATATTATCGGCGTGTTTGATCCGGGTATCTTTATGATTGGTGATACCGTATGTACTGCAAAACGCAAGGTCAAATACAAGGGAATTCCAACGTTTGCTCCCGAACACTTCTGTCTTGTCCGTCAGAAAGACACGATGAAGCGTAAACAGTTTATCAAAGGCATTTCACAGATTGCTCAGGAAGGCGCTATTCAGATTTTCCAAGAGCTTGACGCGGGTATGGAAGAGGTTATCGTCGGCGTTGTCGGCGTTCTCCAGTTTGATGTGCTTAAATACCGTCTTGAGAACGAATACAACGTAGATATAATTATGGAAAACCTTCCTTTTGAGTTTATACGCTGGATTGAGAATGACGATATTGACCCAAAGACCCTCGATCTCGCATCAGACACCAAACGCATACAGGATTTAAAGGGTAATCATCTTCTTTTATTCACAAGCTACTGGAGCATTGACTGGGCTCTCGACCACAATAAAGGTCTCGTATTACAGGAGTTCGGAACTAACTAAGGAGCGGCTATGTTATTTGATAAGCTTAAATCAAACAACCGAATACCTCTCCATATGCCCGGACACAAGCGTAACATCAAGCTTTTAGGAAATAATTTGCCGTATGAAATCGACATAACCGAGATAGAAGGCTTTGACAATCTCCACGCTCCTACGGGTGTTATCAAGAAAGTTCAGGATAAGCTTGGAAAAATCTATCGTTCAAACCATTCCTATGCACTTATAAACGGCTCGACGGTCGGTATCCTTGCGGGTGTTTTAAGCATAGTTAAAGAGAATGACACTGTTCTTTTAGCACGAAATTGTCATAAATCGGTGTACAATGCAATAGAACTTGCTAAAGCTAACGCTGTGTATATTGAGCCAAGATATGATGAATATGGTATCGCACTCGGCGTTACAACAGAGCAAGTTAAAGAGAAACTAAGTGATGAAATCAAGCTTATTGTAATTACATCGCCATCCTATGAAGGCGTAAAATCTGACCTTTATGGTATCTGCAAGCTTGCCCACAAGAATAATATCCCTGTCTTGATTGACGCTGCCCACGGTGCGCATTTCTTTGACGAATACACTTGCGCTGATATTGTTATTACAAGCCTGCATAAAACCCTGCCAGCGCTCACGCAATGTGCAGCGGCAAATATATACGGCGATTTAGTTGATTATAAAGAGTTTCAGATTAAACTTTCAATGCTCGAAACAAGTAGCCCGTCATATGTTTTAATGACTTCAATCGACGAATGCGCAGACTTTATACTTAATAATAAAGTCCAATTCGGGCAATACAACAACATTCTTGATAAATTCTATAATATTAAGCTTAAGTATTTAAAGCTGCTTAAATATGACGATAGGGGAAAGCTTGTAATTTTCACTGGCAATACGAATCTCACTGGCTTTGCACTTGCTGATTTACTAAGAAACGATTATAACATTGAAATCGAAATGACTTCGAAGGATTATATTGTCGCTATGACAAGCGTATGTGATACCGAAGAAAATCTAATATATTTCAAAAACGCGCTTGTGGAAATTGACCGTAATTTAAATGCGAGTGAGTTTTATTCTAACATAACTTTGCAATTACCTGTTAAAGCTAAAGCTTCTTACGAAATAGAAAAAAAGGCTTATTATCCACTCGATAAATCCGTCGGAAAGGTTTCAGCGGAATACATATGGGCGTATCCTCCGGGAGTCCCGATAGTTGTACCCGGAGAGATAATTTCAATGGATATTGTAGATTATGTTAAAAAGTCTATAGAGAACAGCGTAAATATCCAGAGCACCTACGGTGAAATTCCTGAAAAAATATACTGTCAGGATTGACAATAATGACACTATGTGATAAAATTCTATGTATAAAAGGAGGTTTTTCAATATGAAAAGAATTCAGACTATTGAAACTCGCGATTTACAGAAGAGCACAGTAAGCGGTGGCTGCGGCGAGTGCCAGACATCTTGCCAGTCAGCTTGCAAAACTTCATGCGGCGTTGCTAACCAGCAGTGCGAAAAGTGCTTAGACGAAGAGTAAAATTTTGAGGATATCTGCCGTTTTTCGCATCTGCGTTAAACGGCTTTTCCTTTTATTTATCATTTTATTTCCTATGGAGGGTTTATGATACATCAATTCAAGTTAAACGGCTATAACATAGTCCTCGACGTATTCAGCGGCTCTGTGCACGTTGTGGATGAGGTAGCTTATGATATTATTTCTCTTTACGAGGACACAGATAAGGAAGAAATAAATAAAATTATTTCAGAAAAATATCCGGAGCTTACAACGCAGGATATAGAGGAATGTATAAGCGATATCGAGGAACTTAAGGAAAGCGAAAAATTATTTGCTGAGGATACTTACGCAGACCTTGCTATCGACCTAAAAAAGAGAAACACTGTAATAAAAGCACTGTGTCTGCATATTGCGCATACCTGCAATCTTAACTGCGAGTATTGCTTTGCAAGTCAGGGCAAATATCACGGTGAACGTGCTCTTATGTCGCTTGAAGTAGGCAAGAAAGCTATCGACTTTCTTATCGAGAACAGCGGAAAACGCAAAAATCTTGAGATCGATTTCTTCGGCGGAGAACCATTGATGAACTTTGATGTGGTTAAGGGTATTGTGGAATATGCTCGTTCTATAGAGAAAAAACATAACAAAAATTTCCGCTTTACTCTTACGACAAACGGCGTTCTTGTTGATGACGATGTTATTGATTTCGCAAACAAGGAGTGCCACAACGTTGTCCTCAGTCTTGACGGACGAAAAGAAGTGCACGACAATCTCCGCAAGACTATAAACGGCAACGGCAGCTATGATACGGTTGTGCCGAAGTTCCGGCATTTTGTTGAGCGCCGCGGAAACAAAGGTTATTACGTCAGAGGCACATTTACTCATAATAACGTAGATTTTACAAACGATATTTTCCATATGGCTGACTTGGGCTTCACTGAGCTTTCGATGGAGCCTGTTGTCTGTGCACCGGATGATCCGTATGCGCTTACATACGATGATCTTCCGAAGATTTATGAGCAATACGAAATTCTCGCGAAAGAAATGCTCAAGCGCGAGGAAGAGGGTAGACCTATAACGTTCTATCACTATATGATAGATTTAACCGGCGGTCCTTGCATTTACAAGCGCATTTCAGGCTGCGGTTCAGGTACCGAATACCTTGCGGTTACTCCTTGGGGCGACCTATATCCGTGTCACCAGTTTGTGGGCGATGATAAATACCTTATGGGTGACATATGGAAAGGTGTTACCAACACTGATATGCTGAACGAATTTAAGCTTTGCAACGCCTACGCGCACCCTGACTGCAAGGATTGTTGGGCAAAGCTTTACTGTAGCGGTGGCTGTGCTGCTAACGCATACCACGCGACAGGTTCAATCAACGGCGTGTACGAATACGGTTGCAAGCTTTTTAAAAAGCGTATGGAATGTGCGATTATGATGAAGGTTGCTCAGAGTATGAAAAAATAAATCGGACTTGCAAAAATAACACTCAATATGAATATGATTAAATATTCTGAATGGGAGAGTGTTGTTTTTGTTTGAACTGATTACTTTTTTAGGGCAGTACATATGTTTTTTTCTGCTCCATGTATGCGGAAACGGAAGTTTCCCAAAGCCACTATCATCAAAGGAAGAAAGAGACTATCTCGAAAAATCGTCAAAAGGAGATATTGACGCTCGCAACAAACTTGTGGAGCACAATCTTCGCCTTGTAGCGCACATAATTAAAAAGTATTATTCGTCTCATAGCGACCAGGATGACCTCGTATCTATCGGGACAATCGGACTTATAAAGGCGATAAATACTTTCGATATCAACAAAAATATTAAGCTATCAAGCTACGCGTCAAGGTGTATTGAAAACGAAATACTTATGTATTTCCGGAATTTAAAGAAAACTTCTCAGGATATATCCCTTAACGAAGCTATTGACACCGACAAGGATGGAAATCCTCTCAGTCTGCTCGATGTTCTCTCAACCGATGACAATATACTTGAATCGCTTAATACAAAACTAAACACAAGTAAGCTCGCGGAATATATTAACTCTGAACTCAACGAGCGCGAGAAAAAGGTCATCATTATGCGCTACGGCCTCGACGGCAACGAGCCCGCAACACAGAGAGAAGTAGCAAAAATTCTCGGAGTAAGCCGTTCATACATTAGTAGAATCGAAACTAAGGCGCTTAAAACGCTTAGAAAAAAATACGAAAGAACAAGCAATCTATAAATGGTAAGAGAAGTAAATTATAAAGGAACGATAATAAAATATGACCTACAGCGTAAGCGTGTTAAGAACATCAATCTGCGCGTAAAACCGGATTTAACTGTTTTAGTTTCAGCCAATAGCAGGGTAGGGGTGAAGTATATAGATGACTTTGTACTTCGAAAATCAGATTTTATACTCTCAGCAATCGATAAATTCAAAAATATCAGCGTAACTGAGCCAAATCCTGTTTTTACACTCGAAGAATTTACCCGCTTTATTTCGGATACTTTTAAAAATGTTTATGAACTCTTTTCTGCTGAATACTTTATCAATTTACCACAACTTAAGATGAGAACAATGAAATCGCGTTGGGGAAGCTGTAATTACGAAAAATGTATAATTACACTCAACACAAATCTTATATATTGCACCGAGGAGCAGATTAATTACGTTATTGTACACGAATTTTCGCACCTTTTAGTGCACGATCACAGTCAGAATTTTTATAAAATTGTTCAAAAATACTGCCCTGATTACAAAAGAATCAGAAAAGAAATGAACAAGATCTATATATGAAAGGTTGTTTAAACTAATATGAAAATGGTATCGTGGAACGTAAACGGCTTTCGAGCCTGTCTTAATAAAGGCTTTGCGGATATTTTCAGCGAGATTAACGCAGATATCTTCTGTATTCAAGAAACAAAAATGCAACCCGATCAAGCTGATTTTTCACCCGAAGGATATGAAAAATATTTTTTCAGTGCTATAAAAAAGGGATATTCGGGAACAGCAGTCTACACTAAAATAAAACCGCTTAACGTAACATTCGGCGTTAATGACAAACATACTGACGAGGGAAGAGTTATAACCTGCGAGTTTGATAGTTTTTATTTGCTTTGCTGTTATACTCCTAATGCTCAGGACGGGCTTAAACGGATAGATTACCGTATGGAGTTCGAGGACGATTTGCGTGCTTATATGCTTGAGTTAAACGAGAAGAAACCGGTTATTCTCTGTGGTGACTTAAATGTTGCTCATCAGGAAATTGACCTCAAAAACCCGAAAAGCAACCGCGGAAACGCAGGCTTTTCTGATGAAGAACGCGGCAAATTCGGCGAGCTGTTAGATGCAGGCTTTACGGACAGTTGGCGTTATCAGCATCCTGATACTACAGGCGTTTATTCCTGGTGGTCATACCGCTTTAACGCGCGTAAAAACAATGCGGGATGGCGGATTGATTATTTCATAGTGTCCGACAGTATCAAAAATAAAATCATAAACACTGACATATACACAGATGTATTTGGCTCCGACCATTGTCCGGTTATGCTCGAAATTGATATTTAGTTAAGTCATATAAATTGCAGAATTTCATACAATTTATTGGTGAGATTATGCGGTTTAAAAAAATATACTTAATTACCATCAGCTTATTTTTAATATATATTTTTCTTGTTTTCGTTGCATTTTTTAATCTTGAACGCTATACTGACGCTAATTCAAATGTTATAAACAATGACGTTACAGTTGTTATTGACGCGGGTCACGGCGGTGAGGACGGCGGCGCTGTCGCCAATGATATTACCGAAAAAGACATAAACCTTTCTATTGCCAATAAGCTCGCTGACGTGTTTAAAACCGCAGGGTATAAGGTGGTAATGACACGCTCTGAGGACGAAATGGTTAACGCTGAGGGAGAAACCTTGCGTAATCGTAAGGTTTCGGATATGCATAATCGGCTCGATATCTTCAACGAAAACGAAAGCAACGTGGTAATAAGTATACATCAGAACAAATTCACTCAGGAACAATATCACGGAACGCAGATATTTTACTCTGCAAATAATGAAAAAAGTTTATCTCTTGCCACAGCAATTCGTGACGATGTCAGATTACTTATACAACCGGATAACACGCGTGAGTGCAAACCCGCGGGCACTGAAATTTTTCTGCTGAATAACACGAACGTTCCTGCGGTTATAGTTGAATGTGGTTTTATCTCGAACTATGAAGAATCACGGAAGTTAAACACTGAGGAATATCAGGATAAAATAGTCTTTGCGATTTTTGCAGGCTTTATGGATTACATAAATAATTGAGGTTATATTATGGCTAAGATTAAAAGTGCGTTTATATGCAACGAATGCGGCTACGAAAGCCCAAAATGGTACGGAAAATGTCCGGGCTGCGGCGAATGGAACACAATGCAGGAGGAAATCAAGGAATCCGTTAAGGATAATCTATCCGTCAGAAAGCGTGTTTCGGCATATTCTAAACCTGTATCTGTGACCGAAATTTCAACCAAATCCGAAGAACGGTTTGACACAGGCTTTTCGGAACTCAACAGAGTTTTAGGCGGCGGAATAGTGAAGGGAAGTTTAATCCTTCTCGGCGGCGATCCCGGAATCGGAAAATCAACTATTTTAATGCAGATTTGCTGTAATTTAAATAATGTAAATATTCTCTATGTTTCGGGTGAGGAATCACTACGTCAGCTGAAGCTGAGGGCGGACAGGCTCGGCGTCAACAACGACAATCTAAGAATTATGACAGAAACTGACGCTGAAATTGTATGCGAGGAAATCAAACAAGAAAAACCTGAGCTCGTTATGATAGACTCAATTCAGACTATGATGATTAACGGGCTTACGTCCTCTGCGGGCAGTATAACGCAGGTGCGCGAGTGTACTAACCTCATAATGCACACGGCTAAGGACTATGATATTCCCGTAATCGTGGTCGGTCATGTAAATAAGGAAGGCTCTATTGCGGGTCCTAAGGTGCTTGAGCATATTGTGGACACTGTACTTTATATTGAAGGCGATAAGCAAATGTCGTGCAGGATTCTGCGTGCGGTTAAGAACCGTTTCGGCTCTACGAACGAAATCGGCGTATTCGAGATGACTGACAAGGGCTTGCAGGAAATCGAAAATCCTTCCCGTATGATGCTCTCAGGCAGGCCGAAGAATGTCTCGGGAACTTGTGTTACTTGCTCATTAGAAGGCACAAGACCGATACTCACTGAAATTCAAGGACTTGCAACTCAATCGGGATACGGAAACGCTCGAAGAATGTCCACAGGATTTGATTACAACAGGCTTTCGCTTTTGCTCGCCGTGCTCGAAAAACGCGCCGGGTATTATTTCAATAATATGGACGCATATGTGAATATTGTAGGCGGTCTGCGTATAGACGAGCCTGCCGTTGATCTTGCTATATGTATGGCTCTTATCAGCAGTCTCAAGGACACTCCTATTCTTGAGAATGCCGTTGCATTTGGCGAAATCGGACTTGCAGGTGAAATACGCTCAGTTTCTCAGGCGCAACAGAGAGTTAATGAGGCGGTAAGGCTCGGATTTAATAAAATAGTTTTACCATATCATAACGCAAAGGGTATCGACTCACACGGCGCAGAAATCGTTGGTGTGCGAAATATCAGACAGGCTTTTGAGGCGCTAAGTGAATAGTTTAATAATGTCGACCGAGCTTGCGCAGGTTAACGAAAATCTACGCAGGCTCGGCTTTAGAATAATAGAATCCGAGAATATGAAAACATTGTTGCCGTTTGAAAGACGGCATGCGGATATGCAGTGCCTTAGGATAAACGATACCTTCTTTGTACTTAAGGAATGCAAAACGCTAATAGAAACTATACAGAAAATGGGATACAACGTGATAGAAACGGAAAAAGATATTTCCGTTAAATATCCGGGTAACGTTCTTCTGAACGCTGTATATCTACAAAATAAGCTTTATTGCAACACGAAAGCGCTCGACAACTCTGTAAAAAAATACTGCATTAAAAATGAAATTGAAATAATTAATGTGAACCAAGGCTATACAAAATGTTCCACCGCTATAATCAGAGACAGTTTTATAACGTCAGATAGAGCTATTTTTGATACAATATCACAAAATGGGGTAGAGGGGCTTTTGATAGAAAGCGGATGTATAGAACTAAAAGGCGTTAATTACGGATTTATAGGCGGCTGTTGCTTTAGCTACAACGAAAACGTATACTTTACAGGAGATATAGATAACCACCCAAACTGCAAAGGTATAAAGCAGTTCTGCGACAGTAAAAATATAAATATTGTTTGCTTAACTGAGAATAATTTATATGATATAGGCGGATTTATCGTAATATGATAAGTCCGCTTTTCATCTTTTGTAAATATTACAAATAGTATAAACTTCCCAACTATACAAAATATTGTTAAAACAGTGTGGAAAACCGTAAATTTAATTATACAAAATATTTTAGTTTTAAACACAAGGTGAACAGAGGGTAAACGGACCCTTTTAAATTATAATATGTCGTACGTCATCTAACGAGTTGTGACAATGTATTGCATAGATTTTTATAAAGCTTAAATCAATGTATCACTTATAAAAATTGTCTGTAAAAAACTTTTCTTGTATACAATAAAAATAATTTTATGTTTACACAGCTTCGTAATTAAATACAAACAAAAAAATTAATTGTAGAAGTATATTTACTAAACAATTTTATGTAATGACAATTATATATACTAATTTATATAATAATGTTTATTATAACTGATGAATTGAATGATATAAAACACCCATCGAAACACCTCCTATTACACAATATCCACTTTAAGCGCTCCCCTGAATTATATAAAATATTCATTTTGTATAATTTTCCTAATAAGAATTATAATCCTCTTCCCGTATGATATAATATTATAAAAAAAGAAAGGTGGTTTATTATGGCTGTAGACTTTATGAGCGAGGCTCCCGATATAATAAAACAGTTCCTTCTCTATATGCAAAACATAAAAGGTCGCGGAGTTAAGACTGTTGACGAGTATTATATCGACCTTCGCACTTTCTTTCGATATATTAATAAGAATCGTGGTTTGTGTGACAGTTCACTCGATTTTAATGAAATAAAAATTGATAACGTTGATCTTGAACTTGTTAAAACCGTTACACTGAGAGATACATATGAGTTTATGAACTATCTTCTTCGTGAGCGCAATAATAACCAATCCACTCGGGCGCGCAAAACCTCTGCCCTACGTCAGTTCTATAAATATCTTGAGCGAAATCATTTAATAGAAACTAATCCTATAAAAGATTTAGAAACTCCTAAGACAAAAAAAGCTCTACCAAAATATCTGACACTTGAACAGTCTATAGAACTCCTTAACGCTGTCGAGGGCGATTATTACCACCGTGACTACTGCATACTAACTCTGTTTCTTAATTGCGGACTTCGTCTTTCTGAAATGGCAGGTCTAAATTACACCGACATTCGCACTGATAACACTATGAGAGTTCTCGGTAAAGGTAACAAAGAACGTATTGTTTACCTTAATAAGGCGTGTATAGACGCCATAAACGCATACAAAGAGGTTCGACCTGTTGACGATGTTAAGGATAAACACGCGCTATTCATAAGCAGAAATCGACGTCGTATGTCGTCCAAGACTATTCAAGCTATGGTATATAAATACTTACAAAAAATCGGACTCGACAGCCAGGGTTACTCCTGTCATAAACTCCGGCACACTGCCGCTACGCTTATGTATCAGACCGGAGAGGTTGATATTCGTGTTTTAAAGGATATTCTCGGGCACGAAAACCTTGGTACAACTGAGATATACACCCACCTATCCAACCAGCAATTAAAAGACGCTGCGCAGAGTAACCCCCTAAGTAAAATTAAGCCCAAAAATAACTAAAGCCGAAACTCTGAAAAGTTTCGGCTTTTTAATATTGTTATAATTAAACTTTTTCTCTGCCAAGGAGATAATCCACAGATACCTCAAGAATATCAGCAAGAGCAACGAGCTCAACATCTGTAACAAACCTTATCTGTCCCTCAAGCTTCGAAAGACCTGATGCGTTCATATCTACACCGTTAACCTGAAGCTGAGCAAGAAGTTCCTTCTGCTTCATACCCTTTTTCTTTCTAACAGTCTCAACGCGATGTCCTACAAGGTTTCTATCGCCTAATTCTTGTTTTCTTAATCTCATTTTCTATCTCCCCGAACATTTTAATTCATTTAAATAATTCTTTAAAAACAATGTGAGATTATTATAATACGAATAACGAAAAAAAACAAGGGGTTTTTGTAAATAAATTTAAAAAAATGAAATTTTTTGCTAATCTTTATTACAATAGAGTAATTTTATGTTGAATCATTATCTGATATTTGTAACATTCTGTAGAATAGAGTTGAATTGTGAAATTATTTCTCACAGAAAATGCCCGATTCGATATCAGAAAGCATCTGTACGCGTCTCGTGTGACGCTCTTCATCTTCAGAGAACGGAGTATTAAGGAATATGTCAGCGAACTTAACAGCGTCCTCCTCACTCGTTACCCTGCCGCCCATACAAAGAATGTTAGCATTATTGTGACGTCTTGTCATTTCTGCGCCAAATTCATTGCTTACAACAGCGGCGCGAATACCCTTAACTTTATTAGCTGCAATTGAGATACCGATTCCCGTACCACAGCAAAGAATGCCAAGCTCAGCCTGTTTGTTTGCAACAGTATTCGCTACTTTGTAAGCATATATAGGATAGTCTACGCTATCGTCTGTGTAGCAGCCAAAGTCCTTGTACTCGATATTCTTCTCCTTCAAATACTCAATAATGGCGTTTTTAAGGTTAATTCCGCCGTGGTCACATCCAAGTGCAATCATTTTTGATTCTCCAATCTTTTCTTTAACTCTCTTTCAGCCTGAGGAAGCCGTAGGTAGGTCGGCATAAGCTCTGTCGCGGTTATATGTTCTTTCACCTTTGCGGCCATTGCTACGCCTGTAGCGTTCTGATATCTTATGTGCTCAGGAGCTATAAATACATCAGATGTTAATTCTTTATAGGAATTATAACATAGCTCTGCCCCATCGCCTACTAAGACTACTTTCTCTCCATAGGTTTTAATCTCGTCATAAAGCTCGTTAATCGAAAGCGCTCTATCCTCACAAAGCCGTTCAATAACTCCGTCCTTGATTTTGAAAAGTGCGTTATACACCTGATTACAGCGAGCATCCATCACAGCGCACACAACACAGTCATCGTTTATGAGGTTATACGCCATAGCCTCAAGCGTTGAGACAGAAACACAGGGCTTTTCAAGAGGCATAGCCATCCCTTTTACAGCAGCTACTCCGATACGCACTCCCGTAAAAGAACCCGGTCCCACAGAAACCGCAAGAGCGTCCACAGAACTCAACTCTGTACTTGTGTTATTCAGAACAGCGTCAATCATAGGCACAAGCGTCTGACTATGCGTGAGAGCAGTGTTTATGAAGAAACTGCCGATTATCTTATCTCCGTCCGTCAAAGCTACTGAGCAAGCCTTGGCGGACGAATCTACTGCAAGAATTTTCAAATTAATTTCCATAGCCTTTCCGCCCACAAACAAACTAAAGTTTAAATTCCATACAATCTTACCGTGGGCGGATAAGGCGTAAATGGAAATTCAGCCATCGCTCGTTGCTGTTTACGGCAAACTGAGCGGGCAATATAAATCAATTTAGTGTGATTTCCACGCTAAATCCCTTCGATTTTAATTATTCTTTCATTTTCTTTGCTGCCGTTATGGATTTCAATTTTGATAGAATCATCGGGTAATGCACCCTCGATATTCTCGCTCCACTCAATTGCAACAACACCGTTGCCGATATAATCAAAAAAGCCGATTGAATGGAGATCATTCCAGCTTTCTATGCGATACATATCAAAGTGGTAGAGATTCGGGGAACCAATATATTCGTTAACGATAGCAAATGTGGGACTTGATACATTATCCTCAACGCCTAAGCCCCTCGCCAAACCGCGAGTGAACGCAGTTTTTCCAACGCCCAGTCCGCCGTATAGCGCAATTATTTCGTTGCCGTTGAGGTTTTTACTGAAATCTTCAGCAAAGTCTTCGGTTTCTTTAACCGAATGTGATATAAATTCTTCCATTAAAACAATCCTACAATCTTATCGTTTTCTATATTCACTTTCTGAGCGGCAGGAGCCTTAGGCAGACCCGGCATCGTCATAATATCGCCTGTGTAAACTACGACAAAGCCTGCACCGTTAGAAAGAGATACGTTTCTTACAGTGATTGTGAAGTCTTTCGGCGCACCGAGCAGAGTCGGATCGTCAGACAAAGAATACTGCGTTTTTGCTATGCAAACAGGAAGCTTATCGGCACCGAGAGCCTGAACTTCTTTAATAGCCTTTTCCGCAACTGTTGTGTAAACAACATCTTTTGCTCCGTAAATTTTCTGCGCGATTGCCTTGATTTTATCCTTAACAGTAAGCTCAATCGGATAAATCGGAGTGAAATCAGACGGCTTTTCAACAGCTTCGCACACCTTCATAGCAAGCTCTTTGCCGCCGTCCCCGCCGTTTGCAAAAACATCTGAAAGAGCAAAGTCAGCGCCTTTTTCCTTGCAGTATTCCTCAATAAACTTGAGTTCCTCGGGGGCGTCTGTTATAAATCTGTTGATAGCAACGACAACAGGAACGTTGTATTTGCGCATATTTTCAATATGAACACCGAGGTTGCATATACCGCTCTTAAGCGCCTCAAGGTTCGCATCGCCACATTCCGCTTTCGGAACTCCGGCGTTATACTTAAGCGCACGCGACGTTGCAACAATCACGATAGCGTTCGGTTTAAGTCCTGCGTAGCGACACTTGATATCGAGGAACTTCTCGGCACCGAGGTCAGAGCCGAAGCCTGCTTCGGTAATACAATAATCAGCAAGCTTTAACGCAAGCTTTGTAGCCCTAACAGAGTTACAACCGTGAGCAATATTTGCAAAAGGTCCGCCGTGCATTACTGCAGGAGTTCCCTCGAGAGTCTGCACGAGATTCGGTTTTATAGCGTCCTTTAAGAGAACTGTCATTGCACCGTCAGCCTGCAAATCGCGGGCAAAAACGGGTTCACCGTTATAGTTGTAAGCGACAAGGATGTTGCCGAGTCTCTTCTTGAGGTCGTCTATGTCGTTTGCAAGACAAAGAATAGCCATTACTTCACTTGCTACTGTGATGATAAAATGATCCTCACGCGGAGTACCGTTAATTTTTCCACCGAGACCGATAACAACATTTCGAAGAGCACGATCGTTCATATCGAGGCAACGCTTTATGAGTATACGTCTCGGGTCAATTCCGAGGTCGTTACCTTGCTGAATATGGTTGTCAAGCATAGCGCAACAGAGATTGTTTGCTGCTGTGATAGCGTGCATATCTCCAGTGAAGTGGAGGTTAATATCCTCCATTGGTAGAACCTGAGCGTAGCCGCCTCCCGCAGCACCGCCCTTTATACCAAACACAGGTCCGAGAGAAGGCTCACGAAGGGCGATAATCGCGTTCTTGCCGATTTTAGCCATAGCCTGACCGAGGCCCGCGGTAGTAGTGGTCTTACCCTCTCCTGCCGGAGTCGGATTAATCGCTGTTACAAGAATAAGCTTTCCGTCGGGCTTATCTTTTAATCTTTCCATCAAATCGTCAGAAAGCTTTGCCTTATACCTTCCGTAGGGTTCAAGCTCCTCCTCGCGGATGTTAAGATTATCCGCAATTTCTTTAATAGGTAATAATTTTGCCTGCTGTGCAATTTCAATATCTGTCAACATATTGAAACACACCTCCATATAATAACGTTCGTAACTGTATTCTATCATATATTTATATAACAAAAATTCTAATTTGAAAATATACTTGATATTAAACGGATAATTTTATATAATAAATAGGTATGAAATTACGGAAAGGTGGCATAAGCTTGGAGAAAGTTACGGACGAATTAAAGTCATATTTTTCAAAAGCTGACGTTGTGCTGTGGCTATTCACAGGAATTGCCACCGTATACAGCTTGCTGTTAATAAGCGATATGCAACGAGCCGGAAACTACAACTATATGTTCACGCAATCTATAGCGATTGTGCTTGGAATTGTGGTGGCTGTTGTAATTTCTCTCGTTAATTATAATTTTCTGATAAAGCTATGGTGGCTGTTTGCGCTTATCGGAGTTGGACTTGCCGGACTTGTATTTTTATTTGGTATTCAGGTATCAGGCACCGACGACACTGCGTGGATTCAGCTTCCGGGCGGTTTTACATTCCAGCCGTCTGAATTTATGAAAATATGCTTCATAATTACGTTTACAAAACACCTATGTTTTCTTAACGAAACTGACAAGATTAAGTCGTTCGGCGGTGTTATGAGCCTGCTTGCGCACGTTGGAGTACCGGTTATACTGATTCATATGCAGGGCGACGATGGCGCGGTGCTGATTTTCCTTGTTGTAGCGCTTGTTATGGCATTTTTAGCAGGAGTTCAGGCGAAATATTTCGCCATTCTCGGCGGAGCTTTAGCTGTAGGACTTCCTATTCTGTGGAACTTCTTTCTTAACAATGAGCACAGAAACAGAATCCTCGCGCTATTTGACCTCGACGGGAATGCGCTTACAAATTACGGCTGGCAGCAATATCAAGGCAAAGTATCAATAGCCTCAGGACAGTTGTTTGGCTCCGGTCTTTATAAGGGTAATCGTGTTGAATTCGGCATAGTTCCCGAGCAGGAAAACGACTTTATTTTTACGGTTGCCGGCGAGGAATTCGGCTTTATCGGGTGTGTTATACTTTTACTTATTTTGGCGGTGATTATGTTCAGAGTTCTTCTGAACGGAAAAAACGCGTACGACAAAAAGGGTTCTTTTATCTGCTACGGAGTATTTGCTATGATTGCGTCGCAGACCATTATAAACATAGGTATGGTGCTCGGAATTATACCCGTTATCGGTATTACTCTCCCCTTCTTTAGTTCAGGTGGAACGTCTGTGATGAGTATGATGATAAGCGTGGGTTTAGTGCAAAGCGTTATGAATAATCAGGAAATAGATATGGATAGAGCTAAGATAAGGCTCGGCTCACAGAGCAGAAGTAAAATTTAATTTTGACATAGAAAAAGGACTGCCTCGGCAGTCCTTTTTAGTTTATTAAACTGTTGTTACATAAATATTGACTTGGTACTCTCCGTAAACCCAACAGGATTTGCTATCGCTCAAACGAACAGTAGCAGGCAGAGTTATCGAACCCGTTACGCCGTCTATACCCGATGCGTCAACATCACAAATTATATTTGATGCATTTATATCGTCAAGCTCACTCTTTTTTCCTTTAAGTGTAACGTTAAGATGCTCAGTCGAAACGCTGTAGGAATAAGCTAAATCAAGGTTTTTGACAGATATATTGCTCGTATTGACGTGGCGTGTGTTAAACGACGAAAGATCAATTGTCGCATCAACTGTTTCAGTTTCGCTTAAATTGGTGCACATCGAAGGAATATCCAAAGATAACTCAAGAGTGTTCTTTTTGTTGCTTAGCGTGTTGAAATCGACATCAGTTGTCTTTATTGATTCTAGTTCATCGAGCACATCCTGCGGAGCGGCTACAAGTATTTTATTCGGCGAAATCTCGACGAAATTTTCCATTTTTATGCCTGAAGGTTTATTTTTGAAACTTATTTCAAGAGGAATTTCTTTTTCAGGAAGAACGGAGAAATTTGCGGTAACCTTCTCCTCGCTGAGTACAAACAAATTATTAGTAAGTTCAAAGCCTAAATTATCAAACAACTTAACATCACATTCAAGCGAGGTATCGTCCTTAAGCTCTCCGCGTATCTTTCCTGTAACGGAAACGTAGGAAATTTTCGAAAGTTCGGTTTGCGGCCCTGTAACGGTGATAGAATCCGATGATAAAGTAGCGGCAGCGTGATACCCTTCCGAAACATTGTACTTAATCTCGTTTTTGACGTTAAACGTTGACTCTCTTTTATGGTCTACAACCACCACAACTACCGACGGAGATACAGTTGATGTAATCTCAAAGTTGTCGGACGGATTTGCCTTGCGCGCAGAAAGCGACAGAGTGTAAGTGTTAGGAGTGGTAATTGTTCCGGCCGTCTGGGCTGATACAATTATATCTTCAGCAGAAATCGAACCGAGCGAAACTCGGTTACCTGTTACAGTAACCGAAGCCGTCTGATCTGCACCCGAGAAAATCTCGAGACCGTCGTCGACCGCTTCATCGGAAAGATTAATCTGAATAGGAATGTTCGTTACAGTTAAAACCGACTCGTTTGTATCGCCTAAGCTCATCCAAATCCAGATTGCAATAGCAAGAAAAACGGAAATTACGATTAAAAATTTATTGTTTCTGAAAACAGCTGAGATACTGAATCTGCGTTCTTTTTTATTTTTCATCGTTATTCTCCTTTCTCTTTAAGGAAAATTTTGATGAATTTTTTACATATACTTTCGTATCATCGACCATAAGGTTTTCGAGGTCGGCAATAAGTGATTCACGGTTCAAATCTCGTCTGAGCTTACCGTTTACAGCTACCGAAATCGAGCCTGTCTCTTCGCTGACAACAACAACAGCAGCGTCGGACACCTCGCTTATACCGATTGCTGCTCTATGGCGAGTTCCGAGGTTTATATCAACCTTCTTGTAGTCGGTGAGCGGAAGAATACAGCCCGACGCTAAAATCTTACCGTCACGGATTATAGTTGCGCCGTCGTGTAGCGGGGCTTTGTTGAAGAAAATATTTCCGAGCAAAGCTACGGACGGGTCACTGTTAAGAACTGTGCCGGACGCAGCAATATCAGAAAGCTTTACGTTCCTCTCGAAAACAATCAAAGCACCTGTGCGCGAACTCGAGAACAAGGTCGCCGCATCAGCAACATGTACAATACATCTCTTGATAGTTCTGACTTCCTCGTCGCTCTTCTTAGTTTTAAAGAGGAAGCCGAAATATTTTCGCACATAACTACTTTGTCCGATGCGCTCGAGAGCCTTGCGTATTTCGGGCTGAAAAATTATTGCAATAATAAGCACAGAGAACTCAAAGAACAGGCGCGTGAGAGTAGTCATCATTGTAAGTCCGAAAGTGGACGATAAAATATAGACCACAAGTAATACGAGAACGCCTTTGAGCAGTTGCTCGGCTCTGGTCTCACGCACAAGCTTAAAGAGGCTGAATATGATGAAGGAAATTGCAATTATATCAATAATATCCTTGACCTGTATTGTGCGAAAAACAGAAATAATATCGTTAAATAACTCAACCAATACGTTCATATTAACCTCCTTGTTATGAAATATAGTTCAATTATATCATAACAAAAAGTCATATTCAAGAATTATTTGATATTAGATATTGCTGAAATAAGCAAATTTATATCATTAAATGTCGTAAATGCAGACGGCACAACGCGAACTGTTCCGGTTTCGAGCGTTCCCTTGCTTTTGTGCGCAAGCGGAGCGCAATGAAGTCCCGCGCGTGTCGCAATATTATAGCGAGAACTAAGTATTTGCGAGACTGTCTCGCTATCCTTGTCTTTTATATTGAACGACAAAACAGGAACATAGTAGTTCATATTCGGATAGTCTGTGTATAATATCACGTTATCCATTCGGGATAACGCGCTATAAGCCCTTTGAATAAGTTGAATCTCCTTATTATATAGATTAATTTCTCCTCTGTTCTTAACAAAATTGACTCCGTTACCCATACCTACGAATCCCGGAAGATTTCCCGTGCCGCTTTCAAATTTGTCAGGTAGAATATCGGGTTGTTCTGTACTTGCGGAATTGCTGCCCGTACCGCCCTCAATAAGGGTATCGGGAATTGTGTCGCAGTTTACTATCAGCGCACCTGTGCCCATAGGACCGTAAAGCCCCTTGTGTCCGGCAATACAAAGGTAGTCGATTGAGGAGTCCGAGAGGTTTATCGGAACAATTCCTGCTGCCTGTGCAGCGTCTACGCAAGTGATTATTCCGTATTGATGACAAAGCGCGCAGATACGTTCCACAGGAAGCTTTATGCCGAATACATTTGACGCATATGTGCAGACCAAAAGACGTGTGTTTGGTTTAATCTGTTCACGAAAGCTATTAATTGTACGCTCGTTATCACCTTCGAACACCTCAGCTACGGAATAGGTCACTCCCCTATCCTTGAGCTTTTCGAGAGGCCTTAACACCGCATTATGCTCATATGAGGAGATAATAACGTGGTCGCCTTTTTGTAAAAGACCCTTTATAACTATATTCAGTGAAGTTGTGCAACTTGGCGTGAAAATTACGTTAGAGCTATCCTCTACTCCAAAAAAATTTGCTACATTTTTTCGCGCATTGTAAAGAAGCTCGGACGCCTTCATTGCAAGCTTATGGCCCCCTCTGCCGGGATTTGCCCCGTAATTGCGGAGAGTATTACATACAGAGTTTATTACATTATTCGGCTTTGGAAAGGTCGTAGCGCCGTTATCAAAATATATCATCGGATTTCACCCCGAGCTCGTCCTATAACATGGATATTATGTTCACGGAGTATCAAAATCGCCTCGTCAAACCGATTAAATATTTTTAAGCCGTAGGCGCATGGTCCTTGTCCTCTAAGGGCAGTAATGCGCTGTACGGCTGAATTAATGCCATGTGATTTCAGCAAATCCCGAGCACGCATAGCCTGAGTGACAGAGGACAGCTGAACTAAATTATCCATAATTTTCACCTCGTTTTTATTATTATCATATGTTATATGTTTTTTGAGGTGACTAATAAAAAAGGTCGGTTTAAAACCGACCTAAAAAGCTGATTTTTGTTATTTTAATTTATCAGCGAGCATCTGGCTCATATTGTACATTCCGGCTGGCTTATCCTTTAGGAACACAGCGGCGTTAATCGCACCTGTGGCAAAAAGCTCCTTGGACTGTGACTGATGCGAAATTGTAACAACCTCATCGTGACCTGCAAAAATTACATCATGCTCACCGACTATTGTACCGCCGCGCACAGCGTGAATACCGATTTCATTTTTTGAGCGTTTTCTTCTGTAGCTGTGGCGGTCATAAACGAACTGAGGCTCTTTATCAAGTTCTTCGGAAATACCGTCCGCAATCATCAGCGCAGTACCTGACGGTGCGTCGACCTTGAGATTATGATGTTTTTCAATAATTTCGATATCAAAATCATTACCGAGTACCTTTGTAGCCTGCTTTGCAAGCTCAATGAGCAGATTTACACCGAGAGACATATTGCCCGAATAAAATACAGCGATTTGCTCAGCTGCATTTTCAATTTTCTTGACTTCCTCCGGCGAATAACCGGTTGTACATATTACGGCGGCTACTTTATTATTAACTGCGTAGCTGAGAAGCCCATCGAGAGTCGCGGGATTTGAAAAATCTATAACAACGTCTGCGTTTTCTTTTACCTCAGAAAAATCCTTATATGTCGGGAAACTGTAGTCATTATCTCCGAAAGCGTCTACTCCCGCAACTATTTCGCAGTCGTCGCTGTTTTTTACTGCGTCTGCAACAACGTGACCCATCTTTCCGTTGCAACCGAGAAGGATAATTTTTGTCATTTTAAACGTCCCCTTTTGCGTATATTTTGACGAAAAAGGCGTACTCAGTACGCCCTTTCTGTAATTATTTATTATACTTGTCGAGCAAGTCGTACTTTGAGAGGCAATCCTTTAGGTTATGGTAACCTGCTGTGCTCATAGGTACGAGCGGGAGTCTGCACTCGCCTGCCTCAAAACCGAACAAATTCATAGCGGTCTTAATCGGTATAGGATTAACATCGCTGAACATAACATTCATAAGTTCAAGATAGTGGAAATGCTTTTTCTGAGCCTCTGCAAAGTTGTTATCAATACAAAGCTGGCAGATGTCGTGCATTTCCTTAGGACAGATGTTAGCAAATACGGAAATTACACCGAGAGCGCCAAGCGACATAAACGGAACTGTCTGGTCATCGTTACCCGAATAGATATCAAGGTTATCGCCACATAATGAGCGGATGAGTGCAACCTGCGAAATATCACCGCTTGCCTCTTTGGTGGCAATGATATTAGGATGCTTGCAAAGCTCAGCGTATGTTGCAGGCTTAATGTTGCAACCTGTTCTTGACGGTACGTTGTAAAGAATGATAGGAATATCAACAGAGTCCGCTATTGTGTTGAAATGCTTGATGAGTCCTTCCTGAGACGTTTTATTATAGTAAGGAGTTACGCAAAGAAGCGCGTCAACACCAGACATCTGAGCAGATTTAGAAAGTTCAACAGCTGTGCGAGTATCGTTGCTGCCTGTACCGCCGATAACTGTAACACGGCGATTTACCTTCTCGGCAACAAATTTGAGAACCTCACAATGCTCCTTCTCTGTAAGAGTGGCTGCCTCGCCTGTAGTACCACAGGCAATAATTGCGTCTGTACCGTTTGCAATATGGAACTCAATAAGTTCCTCTAAAGCGCTATAGTTAACGGTAAGATCTTCGTTAAAAGGTGTAATAAGAGCTACACCTGAACCTGTAAAAATCGGCTTATTCATATAGACCTCCAAATTATCCTATATAACCCTCTGCGCAAAGTAACTCAGCGAGCAATACTGCACCGCCCGCGGCACCTCTGAGGGTGTTGTGTGACATACATACAAATTTCATATCATACTGAGTATCTTCTCTGAGACGACCTACTGAGATTGCCATACCGTTCTCGATATTCCTCGAGCTTTTAATCTGCGGCTGATCAGGCTCAGTAAAGTAATGTAAAAACTGCTTCGGTGCGCTCGGAAGCTCAAGTTTCTGTGCTCTGCCCTTATAGCTTTCCCAAACTTTTATTACTTCATCAACACTCGGTGCCTTGTCTTTAAATGACATAAACACTGCCGCTGTGTGACCGTCTGAAACAGGAACACGCAGACACTGTGATGTAATTGAGATGTCTGTGTTATCAACAATCTCGCCGTTTTCGATATGTCCCCAAATCTTAAGCGGCTCTTTCTCGGATTTCTCTTCCTCGCCGCTGATGTACGGGATAAGGTTATCTACCATCTCGGGCCATGTCTCGAAAGTTTTACCGGCGCCTGAGATAGCCTGATATGTGCAAGCTAAAACCTTGTTTACGCCAAGCTCCTTAAGAGGATGAATTGCAGGAACGTAGCTTTGGAGAGAACAGTTGGATTTAACAGCTACAAAACCCTTCTTCGTGCCAAGGCGTTTGCGCTGCGACTCAATGATTTTGATGTGATCAGCGTTAATCTCAGGGATTACCATCGGAACGTCGGGAGTGTGCCTGTGTGCGGAATTGTTGGAAACAATCGGGCACTCTGCTTTAGCGTATGCTTCCTCAAGCGCGCGAATTTCGTCCTTGGGCATATTTACTGCGCAAAAGCAAAAATCAACGCCAGCCGCAACTTCCTCAATATTTGCAGCATCAAGAATTGTCATATCCTTAACCTGCTCAGGCATTGGCTCAGAAAGGAGCCAGCGGCTCTCCATAAGTTCGCCATACTTCTTGCCTGCGCTGCGTGAGCTTGCAGCTAAGGTTGTGATATTAAACCACGGATGTTTGTCGAGAAGAAGCAGGAATCTTTGTCCTACCATACCTGTTGCGCCGATGATACCTACGTTATATTTTTTCATTTTGACCTCCATAAAATTACAATCTCGTAAAATAGTTGTAAATTCCCACAAAATAATATATTATATTTAGGAAACTACAATTTACCATAAAATTTACCTACTCTATAATATACCATTATGTTAGATTAATGTCAATTAAAAATCATAATTTTTTGGATATATAATATGAAAGGGATTCGATATGAAAACATCAGATTTTTACTACGATTTACCTAAGGAGCTGATTGCTCAGACCCCGCTCGAGCCGAGGGATTCTTCAAGACTTCTTGTGCTCGGCAGAGATAACGGAAAGATTGAACACAAGCATTTTTATGATATTATAGATTATCTTAACCCCGGAGACTGCCTGATTGCAAACGACTCACGCGTACTACCCGCGAGAATATTCGGGACAAAAAAGGACACGGGCGCAAATGTTGAATTTCTTCTGCTGACACAAATCAAAGGCAATCAATGGGAAACGCTATGTAAGCCCGGAAAAAAAGCGAAAGTCGGCGCAAAATTTGACTTTGGTAACGGACTTATGACCGCTACGGTTGTAGATGTCAAGGACGACGGCAACAGAATTGTGGAATTCGACTGCGACGAAAACTTTTTTGCGACACTTGATAAAATCGGACAAATGCCTCTTCCACCCTACATCACCGAAAAACTCGAGGATAAGGAAAGATACCAAACAGTGTACTCAAATGAGCTAGGCTCTGCTGCCGCTCCGACAGCTGGACTTCACTTCACAAACGAGCTTATGGCGAGGATAAAGGCTAAGGGCGTTAAGATTGCATATGTAACGCTTCACGTCGGGCTCGGAACATTTCGCCCTGTTAAGGTTGACGATGTTACAAATCACAAAATGCACAGCGAGCACTACGAAGTACCCGATGAAACTGCTAAAATCATCAAAGAAACAAAAGAAAACGGCGGCAGAGTTATTGCGGTAGGGACAACCTCCTGTCGAACGCTTGAAAGTGTTGCAACACAATTTGGTGAGATTAAGGCAGCCGACGGCTGGACAGATATATTCATTTATCCGGGATACAAATTCAAGGTGCTCGACGGACTTATAACCAATTTTCATCTTCCCGAAAGCACTCTGATTATGCTTGTATCCGCATTTGCAGGATACGATAATATTATGAAAGCTTATAAAACCGCAGTAGACGAGCAGTACAGATTTTTCTCGTTTGGTGACGCTATGGCTATCCTATAAGGAGTTATAAATAATATGTTTGAAATTATTAAAAAAGAAGGTGACGCACGCAGAGGCGTTATAAACACAGTCCACGGAACCGTGCAAACTCCTGCGTTTATGAACGTAGCTACCTGCGGTGCTATTAAGGGAGCGCTGTCCGCGTTCGACCTTAAGGAAGCGAAATGTCAGATTATGCTCAGCAATACATATCATCTACATCTGCGCCCCGGGGATGAGAATGTTAAAGCTATGGGTGGGCTTCACAAATTCACGAAATGGAGCGGTCCTATACTCACGGACAGCGGCGGTTTTCAGGTTTTCTCGCTTGCAAAGCTGAGAAATATCACTGAGGAAGGCGTAACGTTTAACTCGCACATAGACGGCCATAAAATATTTATGTCCCCTGAGACAAGTATGCAGATTCAATCAAATCTCGGCTCAACTATCGCCATGGCGTTCGATGAATGTGTTGAAAACCCTTCACCTTACGATTATACTAAAAACTCGGCAAAGCTTACGACAAAATGGCTAAAGAGATGCAAGGCTGAGATGGAACGGTTGAATAGTCTTGAAACTACCATCAACAATGAACAAAAACTCTTCGGAATTAATCAAGGCGGAATTTATAAGGATTTGCGTGTTGAACATATGAAGGAAATAGCTGAGCTCGACCTACCCGGTTATGCTATTGGTGGACTTGCTGTCGGCGAAGAAACAGAAGTGATGTACGAAATTATCGACGAAGTTATTCCCTATATGCCGAGTAATAAGCCGCGCTATCTTATGGGCGTGGGCACTCCTGTTAATATTATCGAGGCAGTTCATAGAGGCGTGGATATGTTTGATTGCGTTATGCCGAGCAGGAACGCAAGACACGGTCATCTCTTTACCTGGAGCGGTATCAGAAACATAATGAACGCTAAATATACGCTTGATGAAAGTCCGATTGACGAGCAGTGCGATTGCCCTGTATGCAGAAACTTCAGCCGTGCATATGTGCGCCACCTTATGAAGGCAGGCGAAATGCTCGGAATGCGACTTTGTGTTACACACAACCTCTATTTTTATAATACACTGCTCGAAAAAATTCGCGAGGCACTCGACAATGGTACGTTTGAAAGCTTCTATAAACAGTATCGTGAGCTGCTCGCTGTGCGTATTTAAGCATTAAATTCACCTAATAATATCCGCGTAAGTAGACGGAATACTTCCGACTATAACAGTCTGAGCGATTTCATAATCCGTTTTATACTTATACTCCTCGCTGAAATCCGTGCTGACTGAGATTATATCGGTCTTAACCTCAAGTGAAATTTTATGGAGCGTCTGATTAACTCCCGCACTTTCGAATGTACTTTTAAATTTGCAATTAACAGAACCTGTGAGTCTGAAGTTAATATCGAGATTCGGTCCTACGATGTTAATTAGCGTTATGTTGGTAAACGAACCCATAGGTAATGAGAACGTATATATATCTTCCCTATCGAGTTTTTTCTGTATTCGTCTTACTACCTCGGACTTAATTTTATTGACCTTAATGCTGTTTTCTGAAATTGACCGCACATCACCGTTGTCAGAATAATTAATTACAGCAAGATCGTCATAAGTAACATCAAATTTCTCTAAAACGTCATTAACCGTATCCGCAACTATTTCCCCGGAAATTGCTTTTGATTGTTTTTTTACATATTTTTTTGAAAAAGCAACCGCGTTTTTCTCGAAGTATACTGAAATAGCAAGCATTATTATAAGAGAAATTATTAAAATACGTCGGAATTTTCTAAATCGCTTCGATTTTTTAGGTTTACATAACAAAAAAACACCCCTCGTTATAATACACGAGAGGTGTTTATTTTGTGAAAAAAATCAGAACTAAATAGCGTCCTCGTCGATTGTAAGGCTATCAACGTCGCTATCGTCAACCTCATCTGCAAAAAGACTTGAGAAATCGAACTCAAGCTCGTTGCCGCAGTTCGGGCAATTGATTTCGCCTTCGATGAGAGTATCTTCATCAACTAAAATCTCAGCGCCGCAATCAGGGCACTTTACCTCGTAGTCGAAATTTTCGTCTTCATCGTCCTCATACTCATCATCGTAATCATCCTCTGCGAGGAAATCTGTGAGGTCGTCAAAATCCTCTTCGAGTTCACACACCTCGTCGCGGAGGTCGTCGATTACGTCGCAAACGTCCTCTATCTCATCCTGAGTGAGGCTGAACTCGTCCGTAAGGTCATATATAAGTTCAAGCATTTCTTTAATAACCTTTACCTCAGGTTTACCTTCGTCGAGGTTAAGACCGTCGGCAAGGCCCTTTAAATAAGCCGCTCTTTCATTTAGGGTCATAATGTACTCCTTTTATGCTCTGCCGAGATACTCTCCTGTGCGTGTGTCAATCTGGATAACCTCGCCCTCATTGATGAAGAGAGGAACCTTAACCTCAGCACCTGTCTCAACAGTAGCGGGCTTTGTAGCATTTGTAGCTGTGTTACCTGCAAAGCCGGGGTCAGTCTTAGTAACCGCAAGCTCTACGAAGTTCGGCGGCTCAACGCCGAAAACGTTGCCCTTGTAGGACAGAATCTTGCACACCATATTCTCCTTAACAAACTTGAAGTTGTCGCCGAGAACAGAAGCGTTAATCGGGAGCTGCTCCCAAGTTTCTGTATCCATAAAGTAATAGAGTTCGCCGTCGTTGTAGCTGTACTCCATATCCTTTCTGTCAACAAAAGCCTTCGGGTATTTATCGTTAGGGTTAAAAGTTTTTTCAACTACAGAGCCTGTAATAACATTTCTGATTTTTGTTCTTACAAAAGCCGCACCCTTACCCGGCTTAACATGCTGGAACTCAATGATAGAAACTACCTGACCGTCCATTTCAAATGTAACGCCGTTTCTGAAATCACCTGCTGAAATCATAAATTTACCTCCTAAAATTACATAAATATATTTACCATATATTATCAAGAGTTATTATACATAAAAAGCGCAAAAATTGCAATAGTTAAACGATAATTAGTTCCTTGTCAAGCGTTGCAAAGTTTCTAAACCCGTTATTCTGCACCATAACCATATCCTCTATACGAACTCCGAATTTGTTTTCGAGATAGATACCCGGTTCAATAGTGATAATCATATTATCGGATAAAATAGTCTCGCCCTTAGGAGAAACAAAAGGCGCCTCGTGAATATCAAGACCTACTCCGTGGCCCGTTGAGTGACCGAAGTTTTCACCATACCCCGCGTCTGTAATAATATCGCGAGCAATTTTATCAACATCACACGCCTTAACGCCTGACTTAACCGCGTTTAATGCCGAAATCTGTGCCTTTAATACAATATCGTAAATCTCTCTTTGCTCGTTACTGCAACTTTTTACCGCTACTGTTCGGGTCATATCACTATGATAGCCGTTATACAAGGCCCCGATATCCATAGTAAAGAAATCGCCCTCATTAATCACATCGTCAGACGGCACACCGTGCGGCAGCGAGGTCTTTTTACCGGTGATAGTGATTAAATCGAAAGAAATGCCCTCGGCACCGTTTTTCTTCATAAGGTACTCAAGCTCATTTGCTACAGTTTTCTCGCTTATACCGGGCTTTATAAAGTTTAAAACCTCGTTATACGACATTTCGGTTATCCTTTGTGCCTCAGATATAAAGGCTATCTCTTCCTCGCTTTTAATGATTCGAAGGTTAGAAATAGCTTTACTGAGTGTATCGTCGGACACAATCGATACGCCGACCTCGTTAAACGCACGCACATATTTATTGTACTTGCTTACAGTAACAACATCAGACTCTAAGATGAGCGTTTTAATATCGTGTTTTTGAAGCAAGGCTTTAACTTCATCTACAAGCGACTTAAACTCAATAACCTTGCAGTCACAAGCGGTCTTTGTCGCCGCCTCAACGTATCTGAAGTCAACAAGCAAGTAGCTTTCATCTCTGGTGACAAGCATTGCTCCCTCGCTCTTCTGAAATCCCGAGAAATAATAAATATTGTTCTCGCCTGTTATCAGAAGTGCAACGGAATTATCGTCAATAATCTTTCTTAAATTATTTATTCTCCGTTTTTGAACGGACATTTACATCATTTCCTTTAAAGCGTTCATTGCAAGCAAATAGCTGTATTTGCCGAATCCGGCAATCTGCCCTGCACATACAGGCGCAATTACCGACGTATGTCTGAATTCCTCACGAGCGTGGATGTTAGACATATGTACCTCCACAAACGGAATCTTCACGCAAGCAATCGCGTCTCTTAAAGCATAGCTATAATGCGTAAGCGCACCGGCGTTAATTACAACACCGTCGAAAACATCTCTTGCAGCGTGAATTTTGTCAATCAAATCGCCTTCGTGGTTCGACTGATAAACCTCTACGTCAAAGCCGTCTGCTTTACCGTAGCCGATAATCTGGTCAGCAATACTTTCGCTGCTCTCGTTTCCGTAGATTCCCTTTTCTCTTATTCCAACCATATTCAGGTTTGGACCGAGTAATACAAGAACTTTTTTCATAACGAAACTCCTTATACTGGATTTGAACAACATAAATAAATAAGCGAACAGAATTATTCTGTCCGCTTTGTTATTTACCTATACTTGCGTTTACGAGCTGCTTCGGACTTTTTCTTACGCTTTACAGACGGCTTCTCATAAGCCTCTCTCTTGCGAACCTCAGCAATAACGCCAGCTCTGGCACACTGTTTTTTGAATCTTCTTAAAGCACTCTCAAGAGATTCATTTTCTTTAAGTCTTACCTCTGACATTTCTATTTCCCTCCCATCTGCCAAACGGCATGGGTAATATGCAAATACTGCGAGTAGTATTATACAATATCTTCACATAATTTGTCAAGGGTTATCAAAAAATTAGTTAAAAAATACTAAATTATTTTTTCTTATACTAAACACTATTTAAAAAATATGTATTTTACGGTTTTACAACAATGTTTACAATTCTACCCTTAACGTAAATTTCTTTTACGATATTCATTCCGCTAATAGCCTTAGCAACATTTTCGTCAGACTTAGCGAGTGCAAGAACCTCGTCCTGCTCGGCGTTAACAGCAACATTAATCTTAGCCTTAATTTTGCCGTTAACCTGTACAGCAATTTCGATAGAATCCTCTACACACTTGCTTTCGTCGTACTCAGGCCACTGCTGCTCTGCAACAATACCGTCGCCGAGGCCGCATGTTTCCCAAATTTCCTCTGTAACGTGTGGCGCAAACGGGTTGAGAAGAATTGCGAAAATTCCGAGTTCTTTTTTGTTTATTGAGCCGAAAGATGTAACGTCATTGATAAGAGCCATAAGAGCAGCAATAGCAGTGTTGAACTTGATGTTCTCTATATCATCACCGACCTTCTTGATAGCCTTGTGGAACGCGCCCTCAAGCTCAGGACGGATTTCGTCGCCGTCAACAAGAATACCCTGTAAGTTCCAGAAACGTTCAATGAATCTGCGGCAGCCTCTAATACTTGACGGACTCCAAGGAGCAGCCTTCTCAAAGTCGCCGATGAACATCTCGTAAAGACGCATTGTATCAGCGCCGTATTCATCTACGATTTCGTCGGGATTTACGACATTGCCACGGGATTTGGACATTTTCTCGCCATTCTCTCCGAGAATCATACCGTGGCTTGTGCGCTTTGCGTACGGCTCCGGAGTAGGAACTACGCCTAAATCGTAAAGGAACTTATGCCAGAAACGGCTATAGAGCAGGTGGAGTGTTGTGTGCTCCATACCACCGTTGTACCAATCTACAGGTGACCAATACTCAAGAGCCTCTTTCGACGCTAAAGCATCGTTATTGTGGGGATCCATATATCTGAGGAAATACCACGATGAACCCGCCCACTGAGGCATTGTGTCCGTCTCTCTTACTGCTTTTCCACCACAGCAAGGACAAGTTGTGTTAATCCAATCGGTTATCTTAGCAAGCGGAGATTCGCCTGTGTCAGTAGGCTCGTAGGAGTCAACCATAGGCAGTTTAAGCGGAAGCTCGCTTTCCGGGAGCGGAACAAAGCCACACTTCTCGCAGTGAACAATCGGGATAGGCTCGCCCCAATAACGCTGACGCGAGAACACCCAATCGCGCAGTTTATAGTTAACCTTTGCTCTGCCTATACCCTGCTCTGTGAGCCATTCTATCATTTTAACCTTAGCGTCCTCTACAGATAATTCGTTGAGGAAGCCTGAGTTTGTAAGCACTCCGGTAGCGCAGTCTGTAAACGCCTCTGCCTGAACGTCCTTTCCACCCTTAACTACCTCGATGATAGGAAGGTCGAACTTTTTAGCGAACTCCCAGTCACGCGTATCGTGAGCAGGTACAGCCATAATCGCGCCCGTACCGTAGGAAACAAGAACGTAGTCGGACACAAAAATCGGAATTTTTGTATCATTCACGGGGTTAATCGCCTCAACACCCTGCAGACGGATACCGGTCTTATCTTTAGCAACCTCTGTACGTTCAAAGTCAGATTTCTTAGAAGCCTCAAGCTGATACGCTCTTACCTCGTCTATATTCTCGAGTTTATCCGCCCACTTTTCGATAAGCGGGTGCTCGGGAGAAATAACCATATATGTAGCGCCAAAGAGTGTGTCGCAACGTGTTGTGTAAACAGTAAGCTTGTCTCCCGTTGTGGCGGTAAAATCTACCTCTGCACCCGTTGAGCGACCAATCCAGTTCTTCTGTTGAGCTTTTACTCTCGGCGGATAGTTAACAAGGTCGAGGTCGTTTATAAGCCTGTCGGCATATGCAGTGATTTTAAGCATCCACTGGGATTTAACCTTATGGATAACCTCACTGCCGCAACGCTCGCACACGCCGTTAACAACCTCCTCGTTAGCAAGCACACACTTGCAGGAGGTACACCAGTTAACGTTCATTTCTTTCTTGTAAGCAAGGCCCTTCTTAAAGAGCTGGAGGAAAATCCACTGCGTCCACTTATAATAGTCGGGGTCTGTAGTGTTAATCTCTCTGCTCCAGTCGAACGAAATACCGAGAGACTGAATTTGCTTTTTAAAACGAGCAATATTCTGCTTAGTAACGATTTCGGGATGAATATGATTTTTTATAGCATAGTTTTCTGTAGGAAGGCCGAAAGCATCCCAACCGATAGGATAAAGTACATTATAGCCCTGAAGTCTTCTTTTACGCGCTACTGTGTCGAGGGCTGTGTACGGACGCGGATGTCCGACGTGTAAGCCCTGTCCCGACGGATAAGGAAACTCGATAAGAGCGTAGAACTTCTCTTTAGATGTGTCCTCACTTGCGTGGAACACACCCTTATCCTCCCATATTTTCTGCCATTTTACTTCAACTTTTTTGTGGTCGTATCTCAAATTCATAACCTCCGTTAATCTACTATATCAGTCAAATCTATTTCCTTGCCGTCCTGCCATAGGCGTTCAAGATCATAGAATTTTCTCGCTTCATCATTGAAAACATTTACAATTATATCTACATAATCGAGCAGAATCCAGCTGTCGGAGCGGTGTCCCTCGATATGATGGACAGGAATTCCGAGCTCGTCAAGCTGATATTCTACCTCATCGGCGAGGGCTTTCACCTGCGTGCTGCTGCGACCGGTAGCAATTACCATATAATCAGCAAGCACCGTAACGTCGTTAATTTCAATCACCTTTATATCCTGCGCAAGTTTGTCGCTGAGCGCCTGCGCGATTTTAATAGCCTGTTCAAAAGTTGTCATATTATGTTTCCTTTTTCTTTAAATTAATCAATATATCATTATAGCAATCAACAGCGTCGCTATGTATCGGAAGCTTTCTTTCGCTGAGATTTTTCAGTGTAAATTGCAGTGCATATAGCATTGCGTCATCTAAATCCTCAAACGCTTTTTTTCGCATAATATCTACGTCAGGATAATCACGTTCCGCACTGATAAAATCTGCAGTAAAAATAACCTTTTCAAGAAGTGACATACCTGCACGTCCTGTGGTATGGTAACGTACTGCGTTTATGATATCTTCATCTGCAATACCTAATTTATCACGAATATAAACGCTGCCTGCAATCGCATGCCACAGCTTTGAGGAATTTTGCTCCACAATGTCAAGTATTATACCACCGTCTGAGATAATTTGCAACATTTCATCGCGTGGAATTTCCTTGCAACAGTCGTGCAAAACACCTGCGATTTCCGCTTTTTTTTCATCTGCACCGTATAATTTTGCAAGTTCTACAGCGGATTTCGAAACATTCACGCTGTGTATATAGCGCCTCTCACCCATTCTTCCTTTGATAAGCGGGAGATACTCATTCATATTCAAAATATCACGTCCCATATAAATGGCATTTCTTTATGTATTCAAAAACCTTAGTATCTAAAAATTCATCAACATTTTCATTGTTGTTTAGTTTTTCTCTGATTTGTGTGGAACTGACGTCCATAACCTTATGCGACATAATATATGAATTACAACCCATTTGTTTAAGCCTTTGGCCATGATTATACAGCTCGTCGCTTTCACATTCCCGAGGAACAGCAATGACTGATGCTGATTTAAAAATCTCCTGCGGATTCTTCCAGTTCTGCAGAGTTAAAAACATATCCGCTCCAACAATCATAAATAGGTCGTCATAAGGATATATTTCTTTTAAAGAATTTAAAGTTAAGTATGTGTAGCTATTACCCTGTCTCTTTATCTCCATATCGGAGACTTCAACGCTGTCCATAGCTTCGAAAGCGAGCTTACACATTTCAAATCTATGTTCAGAATTTGCAAATTCAGAGTTATCCTTCATCGGAGTATAATAGGTCGGCATTATTATAACCTTATCAATGTTAAATTCACTTCTTACGTCATTTACAAGCTTTATATGACCGAGATGAACGGGATTAAAGCTGCCGCCAAATAGAGCAATTCTCATTTCTTTGCTTTAGGCAGCTTTATAACAGGCTCGTCGGGATTGGGACGATAAAGAACAAATTTAAAGCCGATTACCTGAACTACGTCTGCGTTAATTTTCTCAGCAATTGTGTCTGCAGCCTCACGCGGAGTAATCGGACTGCTTTCGAGACATTTGCCTTTTATAATCTCACGCGCAGTAAGAGCATCATCCGCCTGTTTTATAATTTCATCAGACATTCCGCCTTTGCCTATATGAACTATTGTATCTATAGTATTTGCAATGCCTCTTAAATAAGCTCTCTGTTTACTTGTAAGCATTATTTTCCTCCAAATATTTTATCAATTCTTCTTTTAACATTCTAAGCGAGTTACCGCGGTGGCTGACCTTGTCCTTCTCATCGGGTGTAAAATCACCGAACGATCTTCCTTCATAAAGAAAAATCGGATCGTAACCAAATCCGCCGTTTCCCGACGGTTCATAGGCAATATCGCCAAAGCATTTTCCTTCGACCTGAATTTTGTCGCCATTTGGGAAAACACAGGATATAGCCGAAACATAGTGAGCACCGCGCTTACTTTGCTCAACATTTTTGAGCTTTTCGAGTATCAAGGCGTTTTTATCCTCGTCCGTTGCTTCTTCACCCGCAAAACGAGCAGAATATATTCCCGGTGCACCACCAAGAGCGTCAACACAAATACCGGAATCATCTGCTATCGCGGGCAGTCCCGATTTTTTACAAGCGGAGTCAGCTTTAATAAACGAATTCTCCATAAATGTCGTGCCGTTTTCCTCGACATCATCGAGAGCAATGCCTTCTTGTTTAGCAGTAACCGCCTCTATACCGAGAGGTTGAAGAATACGCTCAAGCTCAACTAATTTTTTTGCGTTATTTGTAGCGATTATAAATTTCATAGTGACCTCTTAGCTAAAATCAAAGAGAGCCTTCGAGAAATCATCAGGATCAAACGGCTGTAAATCGTCAATCTGCTCGCCAACACCGATGAACTTAACAGGGACATCGAGAGAGTTCTTAATCGCAAGGACGATACCGCCCTTTGCAGTGCCGTCAAGTTTTGTGAGAACTATACCTGTTATACCTGTAGCCTCTTTGAAATGCTCAACCTGAGATACTGCGTTCTGTCCCGTTGTAGCATCAAGAACAAGTAAAATCTCCTTGTCGGAATCGGGGAGCTCGCGGTCAATGATTCTGTTAATCTTAGCAAGCTCGTCCATAAGGTGCTTTTTGTTGTGAAGTCTTCCTGCAGTATCAGCGATAATAACGTCTGCACCTCTCGCCTTTGCGGCAGAGATTGCGTCAAACACGACAGCGGCAGGGTCAGAGCCCTCGTTCTGCTTTATTATTTCGCAACCGCTTCTCTGCGCCCATATATCAAGCTGGTCGATAGCAGCCGCGCGGAATGTGTCAGCAGCGGCGAGGAGAACCTTCTTGCCTTCGTTTCTGAAACGATTTGCCATTTTACCGATTGTGGTTGTCTTGCCTACGCCGTTAACGCCTATAACAAGAATCACGGACGGCTTTGTGCTGAGGTTAAGTTCCTGTCCGCCCTTAAGCATCTCGCTGACTACTTCCTCAAGGAGAACGTGAATCTGTCCCGGGTCAGTAGTACCTGTTTCCTTAACTCTCTTTCTGAGCCTATCACAGATTTCCTCTGCGGTAGTCATACCGACATCGCCCATCACAAGAAGCTCCTCAAGCTCTTCGAAAAGCTCCTCATCAATCTTAGTGAAAGACTTAAGCATTGAGTCAATCTGACCTATTACGCTGTCTCTCGTTTTCTTTAAGCCTTGTTTAATTTTACTGAATAATCCCATTTAATTCATTCCTTTTATGAGATAAGTATTATAATCCGAGTTTTGCGGAAACCTCGCTTGCCCTGAGCTCGAGCAGTTTGGAAACGCCCTCGTCCTGCATTGTGACACCATAGAGAACGTCCGCCTCTTCCATTGTGCCGCGTCTATGGGTAATAAGTATGAACTGTGTTTTGTGAGTAAGGTTGCGCACATACTGAGCAAACCTGTCTACATTAACCTCGTCAAGAGCCGCCTCAATCTCATCCATTACACAGAACGGCGCAGGTCGCACCTTCATAATCGCAAAATACAAAGCGATTGCAACAAGAGCCTTCTCGCCGCCCGAGAGAGCCTCAAGGTGTACTACGATTTTGCCCGGTGGATGAACGATAATGTCTATTCCGCTTGTGAGAATATCCTCGGGGTCGGTAAGCGCAAGCGATGCTGTACCGCCGCCGAACAGTTCCTTAAATGTGTATGTAAAGTTATGATTAATCTGCTCAAAGCTGACGATAAACTCCTCTTGCATCTGCTTTGTAAGACTTGTTATAAGACGCTCAATTTCTTTTTTCGACTTCTCAACGTCTTCAACCTGAGCGCTGATAAATTCATACTTCTCAGAAACCTCTTTGTATTCCTCAATAGCGCTGACGTTGACAGTACCGAGCGCTCTGATTTTACCCTTAAGGGAGTTCAGTCTGCTCTGTGCCTCAGAAACGCTTTCAAGTTCAACAGCGTTTTCCTCTGCTTCCTTTTTGGTTAGCTGATACTCCTCCCACAGTTTCGCAATAATGTTATCATATTCCTTCTGTAGGTTGATTCTACGCTCCTCGAGTCTTGCGAGTTCTCTTCCGGAGATTTCTCTCTCGTTATTCTTCTCACGTTCGAGGTTTCTCAGCTCTGCACTGCGTTTCTCAAATTCATTCTTTTTATTATTAATGTCTTCAATCTCTTTATTAAGTGAGTTAACCTTTGCGTTTAAGGTATCAATATCCTTTTTAAGTACAGAAATTCTCGTTTGCGTATTTTCGATAAGCTTATTGAAACCTTCAATCTCTGAATTAATTTCTGATTTGCGATTATCTCTGCCCTCTTCGCTTGAAATCGCGTAAGCAATTTCGGAATTATAGGTTTCGATATCCTTTTTCGCGGTTACAATCTCGAGCCTGATGTTCTGCAACTGCTCAGACATTTCCTCTCGCTGAGCGGTAAGCTTTGAGCGGCTGCCGGTTATTTCCTCTAATTTAGCCTCATATTCCGCAATAGAACGACTGATACCATCAAGTTGCTCCTTAGCGCGCTTCTCGTCGACCTTATACTGCTCGATTCTCTCGCGGCAATTTTTGACCTCTGTCTCAGCATTATCAATAGCCTGCTTCTGTGTGTTAAGGTCATTTTCAAGCGCCTTAGCCTCGGTAAGAACTCTTACCTGCTCTTGCTGAGCGTTTGAAAGGTCGGCTCGCGTGCCGAGTATCTCACCCTCAATTGAGGCATACTCAGACACTGCCTTCTCGTACTCTTTATTAGCAGCCTCTGCCTTTTTATTAAGTTCTTCGGCTTTAGCTTTATTTTTAGCGATTTCAGACGCACGAGAAAGAAGTCCCGACTTTTTACCGAGCGAACCGCCTGTGAGAGAGCCGCCGGCGTTTACAACCTGACCATCGAGTGTAACGACCTTAAAACGGTAGCCGTATTTTTTAGCAATCACCGTAGCTGCGTTCAAATCCTCCGCAACAACAATCCTGCCTAAAAGCGACTTGAGAATGTCTTCGTATTCAGGCTTGCAATCACATAAATCGGAAGCAATTCCGATAAATCCATAGCAATCATCAAGACCATTTTCGTTTAATGATTTAGGTCGAATAGTATTCATCGGCAGGAAAGTCGCACGACCGCCGTCTCTCTTTTTGAGGAACGAGATAGCGCTTTTTGCATCCTGCTCTGTTGTTGTAACGACATTCTGCATAGCCGAGCCGAGCGCAATTTCAATCGCAACAGTGTACTCGGAGGGTACGTTGATAACCCTTGAAACAGGACCGTGAATACCCTTAAGCTGACCTTTTTTAGCTGCTGAGACTACATTCTTAACTGAATAGGAAAAGCCCTCGAGATTCCTCTCTAAATCCTCAAGCAGCTTAACTCGTCTGAGCGCTTCCTGAGTATCAAGCATAAGGTTATCAGCCTGTGCCTTTAAGTCGTCACGCTTTTTCTGTCTTGAAGTAAGCTTTAGTTCAAGACCCCTTATGGAGTTCGATAGAGACTCAACCTCATCGTTGCACTTATCAATCTGCTTTTTATAATTCTCGGACATTTCGAGCGTAGTGTTATACTTCTCGAGTCTCTGTGAATTTGTACTTGATATGCTTTCGATTCTTGACTGTAGCTCCGTAACTGAGGTTACGCTGGTCATCTGTGTAACTCGAGCGTCGGCTGACTGGGCGGTTAGAGCAGCAAGCTTTGTGCTCAACGCCTGAATTTCATCTCCGCTTCGGCTGGAGTCGGTGTTGACTATGTTAAGCTTATCGGAAGTCTCGTCATAAAGTTTTTGTTTTTGCTCAATAACCGCCTCAAGCTCTTTTATCTTTGCGCGTTTTTCCTCAATGCTTGTGAGGGCGTCCTGCGCGTCGGTGTCAACCTTTTTTATTTCGTCTTCAAGACGTGATATATTATCGCGGTTATGAAGAATATCGTTCTCTGCGACGGATACTGAACTTTTCTTGGAGCTTATTTCGGCAATTATATTGTTAATGTCACTTCTTATGCTCTCTATATCAGCGGAATACTCGCCGTTTTTTGCATAAATGCTCTCAATTTCCGTCTGAATATCGTCAAGCGCCTTGTCTGCTTCATCGTGTTGTAAGCGGGAGATTGCGATTTTGTCCTCTTCCTCTTTGAGAACTTTATTGCTGTTGTTAAGCGTATTAACCCATAAAGCAATTTCTATATCTTTCTTCTCGCCCGAATATTCAAGGAACTTTTCAGCCTTTTCGGACTGCTTCTTAAGTGGACCAACGCGCTCCTCCAAGTCCGTTACAATGTCACGAAGTCTTAAAAGGTTTTCCTCGGTGTGCTTAAGCTGACGTTCGGACTCAATTTTCTTGTATCTGTAGCGCGAAATACCGGCGGCTTCTTCGAAGATTTCTCGCCTGTCTTCACTTTTTGAAGAAACGATACTGTCGATTTTACCCTGACTAATCATAGAATAACCGTCACGTCCGAGACCGGTGTCCATAAACAGCTCGTTTATATCTCTGAGTCGAACCTGACTGCCGTTAATAAGGTACTCGCTCTCTCCGCTACGATAGTACCTCCTTGTAACGGAAACGTCGTCGCCGTCGTAAGGCAAAAATCTGTCGCGGTTTTCGATATTCATAGTTACCTCGGCATACCCGAGAGCCTTTCTGTCGTCAGTGCCGTTAAAAACTACGTCCTCCATTTTAGAACATCGAAGAGTCTTTGCGGACTGCTCGCCCAAAACCCAGCGTATAGCGTCGGTGATGTTACTTTTACCCGAGCCGTTGGGTCCTACAACAGAGGTCATACCTGTATCGAATGTTAATTTAGTTTTGTCGGGAAATGTCTTAAAGCCCTGAATTTCGAGGGATTTTAATAGCATTTAATCACCCTTGCCCTTAACTTTAACCTCGTATTTTCCGAGTGTATCGTCTGTTTTTAAAGTCACGTTATATCCGAGCTCACTTAACCTTTTGATATTGGTTTTGTTCTGTCCTATTAACTTTGAGACAGATTTCGGGTTAACGTATATGATAATATTTTTGTTTACAGTAAGTTTGCTTTTTATATACTTATAAAATATCTCTGTCTCGCACAGTTCTTTAAAAGCGGGATGATAATCTCCGGCAAGCTGATTTTCAACAAGCTCGTCGTTGTAATGGAGACCCACCCTTATAATGTTAATAGAGTGCTCTTCAAATAACATCATAATTTCAGCGCAAAGCCTGACTGATTCTTCCAAATTGTATGTTTTATAAACACCATTCAAATATAAGTCTGCAAGCTCTGTGTTTTTCATCACAACAGTGGGATAAATTCTCAGACAGTCGGGATTTAGCTTAACAAACTCATTAGCCGTCAAAAGGTCGCTTTCGGGCGTTGCTTTATATAACCCTGTCATCATCTGCAATCCGAGATTAAAACCGTGTTGTTTAATGAGTTTTGCTGCGTTTTTTACGTCATCAGAAGAGTGCCCGCGGTTATTAGCTCTCAGCACTTCATCATTCATAGACTGTGCTCCGAGTTCGATTGTAGTAACTTTATATTTCTTTAAAAGAACTAAAATTTTATGATCAATATAATCGGGACGCGTTGATATTCTTATACCCATAAATCTGTCCGCATATGGCTCTGTTGCTTCGAGAAGTGAGAGCATATACTCCCTGTCAATCGCGGTAAAGCTTCCGCCGAAAAAGGCTATTTCAGAATTGTAGGTATCTTCCCCGAGATTTACTATAGCCCTCTCTATTGTATCTTTCACGTCATTCGCAGTCGGCTGATAGGACTGTCCCGTTATCTCCCTTTGATTGCAAAACGAGCATTGGTGCGGACAACCGTTGTGCGGGATAAAAATTGCTATGTTATTGTGCTTAATAGCCCATCAACTCCAAAGCCTCTCTTGCAGCATTCTGCTCAGCTTCCTTTTTGCTCCTGCCGCCGCCTTTACCGATAACGTTGCTGTTGAGGAGAACCTCAAAAACAAAATGCTTGTCATGGTCGGGACCGCTCTCGGAAACAAGATTGTAGCAAAGTTTTTCACCGGGATTTTTCTGAACAATCTCCTGCAAAGTAGTCTTATAGTCTTTAAAAGGCTTTTTTCTCATATTTTTAAGTTCAGGTACAATAAACCGAAGAATGTGTTTAGCCGCGTGCTCAATACCGCCGTCGAGGTAAATCGCAGCGATAACAGCCTCAAAAGCGTCTGAAAGTATAGACGGACGGTCAGCTCCGCCGCCGTTTTTCTCGCCCTTGCTTAAGAACAAATAGTCGCCGAGGTTAATCTGTTTTGCGAATTTATAAAGCGCTTTCTCGCACACGAGTGCAGCCCTGAGCTTAGTGAGCTCTCCCTCGGGTAATTCGGGCAAGTTTTTAAAAATATAGTCAGCAACAACGATAGACAACACCGCGTCTCCGAGAAACTCGAGCCGCTCGTTGCATTTTATACCTTTATCTCTTTGCTCGTTGGCGTAAGATGAGTGAGTAAGAGCCTCGTGCAGTAAGTTTTTATTTGTAAATTTATAGTCGATAATACTTTCGAAATCTTTCATTTATTTCACAGCCTTAGCTATTTCTTCAATAACATTTGCGTCAACATAGTCTTTTGTAAGCCTAAGAGCATTTTTAAAGGTCTTTGCCTTTGCGCTGCCGTGCGCCTTGAATACGGGCTTTGCTGTGCCCATAATCGGTGCGCCGCCGTATTCGTTATAATCGAACTCTTTTGCCATTGCCTTTAAATCGCTCATAACCAGAGCAGCGGCAACCTTATTCTTAGTATTCTTTGAAAAAAGTTCTTTAACCTTGCTCATAAGAGCTTTTGCAACGCCCTCGTAGGTTTTTAGTATCATATTGCCCGTAAAACCGTCGCATACAAGCACATCGCATGCGCCATACGGTAAGTCGCGACTCTCAACGTTTCCGACAAAGTTAAGCCCGGAATTTTTAAGGAGTTCAAACGCTTTATGTTGTAACTCAAGTCCTTTATGCTCCTCTGAACCAACGTTTGCAAGTCCAACTCGCGGGTTTTCTATACCCATAACTTTTTCCATATACGCAGAACCCATTATAGCGTATTGCAAAAGCATTTCGGGTCGTGACTCGAGGTTTGCGCCTGCGTCAACAAGCATAAAGCACCCACCGTTAAAATGCGGAAGAATCGGAGCGAATCCGGGTCGCTTAACGCCCTTTATTCTCTTGACAATCAAGGTGCCGCCTACGCACAACGCACCGCTGTTTCCGGCGCTTACGAACGCGTCACCATCGCCGTCAGCAAGCATTTTCAAAGCGACAGCCATTGAACTGTCGGGCTTGGTTTTAAGGACAGACTGTGGGTCGTCGTCGGTCGCAATAACCTCAGTGGTATTTACAAGTTGCATTTTTGAAATATCAATACCGTTTTCTTGGGCGGATTTTTTGACAATATCCTCATTGCCTACAAGAATAATATCAAGTTCAAATTCAGTCTGAGCCTCTGCGCAGCCTTTTATAATTTCAAGCGGCGCGTTATCCCCACCCATTGCGTCTACGATAATCTTCATCAAATCACATCCTCTAAATATCTATCCAAATCAGCTAACGCCCTGTCGGCATACGCTTGTCCGCGAAGCTTTTTGTCTCTCGGTCTGTTTTCAAGCTCAGGTAGTATTCCGAAATTTGCTCCCATAGGCTGAAAGTTCTTTATACTATCGTCTGCAATATATCTACTGAGACAGCCTATAACAGTCGTGTTAGGCAGAAGTATTGTATCCTCACCTTTTGCACTTCTTGCGGCGTTAATACCGGCGATTATACCCGACGAAGCGGACTCCATATAGCCCTCTACCCCCGTAATTTGACCCGCAAAGAACAGGTTGCTGTCTGTTTTTGTGCAAAAATCGTTGTTTAAAACCTTAGGAGAATTTAGGAATGTGTTTCTGTGCATAACCCCATAACGCACAAATTCTGCGTTCTTGAGCGCAGGAATAAGGCTGAAAACACGCTTTTGCTCGCCGAATTTCAGGTTGGTCTGGAATCCAACAAGATTAAACATTGTTCCCTGCGAATTCTCTTTGCGCAGTTGCAACACAGCCCACGGTCTGTGACCCGTGCGTGGATCGGTGAGTCCTACGGGTTTCATAGGTCCGAATCGAATTGTATCGTGTCCTCTTTGCGCCATAACCTCAATGGGCATACAGCCCTCATACACCTTCGGATCGCGAACGTCAAAATCGTGCACAGGTGCGCGCTCGGCGTTTACGAGAGCGTCATAGAAAACCTCATATTCTTCCTTATTCATCGGACAGTTGAGGTAATCCGTTCCGTCTCCCTTACCATAACGCGACTCAAAGAACGCTCTTTCCAAATCAACGCTCTCTAGCGTAACTATCGGCGCTGCTGCGTCATAAAAGGACATAGCGCTACCGAATCTATCATAAATTTTCTCAGCAAATTTATCGGATGTCAAAGGTCCCGTTGCAATAACAGTAATTTCATTCTCGGGAATCTTAGTAATTTCCTCGCTGATTATCTCTATATTTTCATTGCATTTTATTGCATTTGTAACATATTCAGAGAAAATATCTCTATCTACAGCGAGTGCACCACCTGCAGGAACTCTCGCATTATCTGCGGCTTTAAGAAGAAGTGAGTCGAGTTTTCTCATTTCTTCCTTAAGAAGTCCCGCGGCAGAACTTACTCTGTCCGCTTTAAAGGAATTTGAGCATACAAGCTCGCAGAATAAATCCGATTTATGAGCAGGACTTTTTTTATAAGGCTTCATTTCATAAAGCTTTACCTTTATTCCACGCTTTGCAATCTGATGCGATGCCTCACAGCCTGCAAGTCCTGCGCCGATAACATTAATATGCATCAGTTCTTGACGGCTTTCTCGTAGCCGCAGTCCTTATTCTGGCAGAAAAGCACCTGTTTTTTGCCCTTCTTCTTGAAGAGAATTTCGCCACACTGCGGACAACGCTCATCAACAGGTTCATACCACGAAACAAAGTCGCATTTCGGATAATTACTGCAACCGTAGAAATTAGTTTTTCTCTTAGTAGTTTTAACTATAACATCACCGTCGGCGCACTTCGGGCACTTAACACCCACCTTTTGAACGAACTTTTTAACGTTCTTACACTCCGGGTAACCGGGACAAGCGATGAACTTTCCGAATCTGCCGACTTTTATAACCATATTTCTTCCGCAATTTTCGCAGATAATATCGGTTTTATCTTCTTCGAGCTGAATCTTTACGCCGTTCATCTCGTTCTTTGCCTCAGCTAAGGTTTTCTCGAAATCCTTATAGAAGTCGTCAATAAGAGCCTTCCACTCGACGTCACCCTGTTCAACCGTATCGAGGTCCTGCTCCATCTGAGCAGTAAACTTTACGTTTACAATATTCGGAAAACGTTCCTTCATTAGCTTAACCATAGCTTCGCCGAGCTCGGTGGGAACAAGAGTTTTGCTCTCGCGCTTAACGTACTCACGGTTTGTAATTGTAGAAATAGTTGCGGCATATGTCGACGGTCTGCCTATACCGTGCTCCTCGAGCGCTCTGATAAGAGACGCTTCGGTGTATCGCGGCGGTGCTTGGGTAAAGTGCTGGTTAGGAACTATCTCCTTTTTACGCACCGTCATACCATTTTCGAGCTCTGGCAGCTCAGAGGTTTTTTCCTCCGCAACATCTTTACTCTCCACATAAAGCGAAGTAAATCCGTCGAAAGATACTCTGTAGCCGGACGCTTTGAAAACGTAGCCATTGCCCTCGATGTCCGCTCGCGTAGTTTTTTGTACACACTCAGCCATCTGAGATGCAACGAAACGCTTCCAGATAAGGCTATATAGCTTATACTGGTCGCTTGTAAGGTTATGTTTTATTTTATCTGGCTCTAATGACGGCATAGACGGACGAATAGCCTCGTGTCCGTCCTGAGCATTGGAGCGAGATTTAAAGAATCTCGGCTTAGACGGAAGGTACTTTTCGCCGTACTTCTTGCCGATATAATCAGTCACCTCGGCGATAGCTTGGTTTGAAATCCTCAGTGAATCAGTACGCATATATGTTATAAGACCTGTTGCGCCCAAATCGTCTATTTCAATACCCTCGTACAGTTCCTGAGCAACACGCATAGTACGTCTCGACTGGAAGCCTAGCTTTCTTGAAGCCTCCTGCTGGAGAGTTGAGGTGATGAACGGCGGTGCGGGAGATTTCTTGCGTGTGCCGTTCTTTACGCTTGTTACGGTGTACTCTGCGCCTTCGAGGTCAGCGAGAATCTTCTCAGCTTCCTCCTGATTGCTTATCTTATCTTTACCTAGATATAAGGTTGCGGGGAAAGACTTTCTCGAACCCTTCGGTATAAATTTAGCGTCAATGCTCCAGTATTCCTCGGGCTTAAAGGCTCTTATTTCTTCCTCCCTGTCTACGATAATTCTTACCGCAACAGACTGAACTCTGCCAGCCGACATACCGCGTCTGATTTTCTGAGAAACGAACGGACTGAGCTTATAGCCGACAAGTCTGTCGAGCACACGGCGAGCCTGCTGAGCATTCACAAGGTTAGTATTGATGCTTCTGGGAGCACTCATACCGTTGCTGACGCCTGTTTTTGTAATTTCATTAAATTCAACTCGATTTGCATCGTTAAGGTCCAAGTCGAGAATATATGCTAAATGCCACGAAATCGCCTCACCCTCGCGGTCGGGGTCGGTTGCGAGATATACTTTATCCGAATTTTCAGCGTGCTTTTTAATATCCTTTACGAGTGCTTCTTTTCCCTTAATAATGGTATAGTTAGGCTCATAATTGTTTTTTATATCAACACTCAGTCTTGCGTTAGGAAGGTCTCGAACGTGACCCATCGACGCAATAACATCGTAGTCTTTTCCTAAATACTTTTTGATTGTCTTAGCCTTTGCAGGCGACTCAACAATAACAAGATTTGACATTAATTTTCATAACCTTTCTATATTTCAATTCTTTTGGCTTACCGCTGTCGATAAAATAATATTAATTTAGAATATAACCTCTGCCCTGAACCGATTTAATCAGCTTTTGAAGTTCTAATATCGTAAGAACCGGAAGAATTTCGTTCACCGGCAGATTAGTAATTTCAGATATTTCATCAATATGAACAGGCTTATTGCCTATTGCATAATAAATATCGCTTTGTTCTTTGGTAAGATTCAGGTTATCCCTATGCGCAGGAGCCTCGGTGAGATCTTTGGTGCGGATACCGTAAACATCCTTTGGCGCCTTACCCTTTACAGGTACCACCTCAACGTAATCGTCATATGGAACAGAGTCGGGCGTTACCTCACTCGTTGCATAGAGATTATCATATGCATTTAAAATATCCTTATAATCAGTGACAAGCTCCGCGACTCTCTCCTTAATCAGCGTATTTGTGCCGTCAAAACGAGAGTCTATAGAACCTGCGAGAGCAAAAATCTTCTTATTTATATCCTGTTCCAGACCGTGTTCTACAGTTATAAGTGAACCGCTCTTTTTGCCCGCTTCTATCACAAGTATCCCGTCGGAAAGTGCGGAAATAATTCTGTTCCTCTGCGGAAAATGGAAAGGATAGGCCTCTGTATCAGGCGGATACTCTGAGATAACAGCGCCTTTAAAAGTAATATCTCTGCGCATACGCTCGTTTTCTCTGAGGTAATCGTAGTTAATGCCGCATCCGAGTACACAAACAGTCACTCCATCAGCAGCAAGCGCACCGACGTGCGAGGAGGAGTCTATTCCTCTTGCGCCGCCGCTTACGATAGTAACACCGTGTTTCGCAAGATTTTTTGCGAAATCATACGCAGCGTTCATTCCATATACAGACGCACGGCGTGTTCCGACAACGCCGATAGACATTCTGTCGTCAATATCGGGCAAAAATCCAGAGATATACAAAACCGCGGGTGGATTATCTATAGAATACAGGCACTTGGGATACGAGCTATCTTCTATTGTCATCATCTCATAACAGTATTTATTACACTTTTGGATAATTTGGTCAGAAACCGAAAGGGGAGTTTTCAGAAGTTTATCAATTTCGTTACTGTTGAAAAGTCCCGATAAAATCCACTCGGGCTCACCGCCGTGGTAAAAATCCTCTATACTGTCGTAAATCTGAGTTATTTGCTTTGCAGCAGGCGTACAATATCCGATTGCCTGAGTAAACCAAATCCAGTATTCTATATTCTTCATTTTACAAGTTCCCAAATTATTATGCTTGCGGCAACAGCAGCGTTCAACGACTCGGCCCTGCCTTTCATCGGAATGGTGAAAGATGAGTTGCAGGCTTCGATTGTAGCCTTTTTCAGTCCGTTACCCTCGTTGCCGATAGCCACAACACACGGAGCATTAAAGTCTATATCTGTAATTTTAGCGACATTTCTGTCCACAACAGACGCATATGAAGTGAGGCTTCTGTTAGATTTTATAAACTCCTCGATTGTTTCGGTGATAATATACGGAAGTCTGAAAACAGCGCCCATACTTCCCCTGACAACCTTCGGAGAATATATATCACAGCAATCCTTTGACATCACAATACCGTCAATGCCGACAGCCTCGGCAGTTCTTAGAATCGTACCGAGGTTTGACGGGTCCTGAACGTTATCAAGAGCCAAAAATTTCCCATTATCTTTTATTTTATCAAATAGAGTGCTTTTGTCAAGAGTTTTTATAACGCAAAGTACGCCCTGCGGAGATTTTGTGTCCGACATCGAGCTGAAAAGTGAGTTTGAAACAACATAAAAACCACTTGCACTCTGACTTATTTTTTTTATTACATCAGCATATTTTTCGAGCGCTGTCTCACTTACAACCAAAGCTGTTATTTCAGCATCAGACAGAAACGCATCCTCGCACAATCTTACGCCCTCTGCGATAAACTCGCAGCTTTCTTTACGGTATTTCGCACTTTTTATAAGCTTATTAATATGCTTTATAAGCGGATTATCTTTTGCAGTAATTTTAATCATAATACCACCGATAGAAATAGCAAAAGCGTTTGGGAATTTACCCAAACGCAATTACGTTAAATTATTTTGCAGCCTTAGCCTGCTCAACAAGAGCAGTGAAAGCAGCAGGGTCAGAGATAGCAATTTCGGATAACATCTTGCGGTTAAGTGTTACGCCTGCCTTCTTGAGACCGTTCATAAATGTAGAATAGTTTACGCCGTTAGCCTTGCAAGCAGCAGAGATACGCGTAATCCAGAGACGACGGAAATCTCTCTTCTTCTGCTTACGACCGATATATGCATAGTTACCGGACTTCATAACGGCCTGTTTGGCCATTTTAAAATGTCTTGATTTAGAACCGAAATAGCCCTTAGCGGCTTTTAAAACTTTTTTTCTTCTCTTGCGAGTAGCCATCGCACCTTTTACTCGTGCCATTGTTAAATACCTCCGTTAATTCAATATCAAAGTAAGATTATTTGTAAGGAATAAGTCTCTTAATCTGTGCTACGTTGGTCTTATCAGCACAAGTTGTCTGGCGGAGACCTCTTTTACGCTTTCTTGTCTTCTTGTTAAGAATGTGAGATTTGTTAGCGTGTGCTCTAACAACCTTTCCGTTCTTTGTGAGCTTAAAACGCTTTTTAGCTCCGCTGTGTGTCTTAATTTTTGGCATAATTATTTATCCTCCTTAACTTTTTTTACTTGTTTGGTTTCGGTGCAAGGAACATAAGCATATTTCGGCCTTCGAGTTTTGCGGGCTTAGAAATTACAGCGTGTTCCGCACAAGCGTCGGAAAAACGCTTCATAATATCGTAGCCAAACTCAGAGTGACCCATCTCACGTCCGCGGAAACGGATAGATACCTTCACCTTATCACCGTGCTTAATAAACTTGATTGCGTTGTTGAGCTTGGTGTTAAAGTCGTGAGTGTCGATATTGAGGGAAAGACGCACTTCCTTAGTATCAACAATCTTTTGATTTTTGCGGGCTTCTTTTTCACGCTTAGCCTGCTCGAATCTGTACTTACCGTAATCCATAATTTTGCACACAGGCGGTTTAGCCTGCGGGGCAACCTTCACGAGATCAAGATCGTCCTTAGCCGCCAGATCAAGCGCTTCTTTAGCCGACATAATACCGAGCTGTTCACCCGTAGCGCTTATAACGCGAAGTTCACTGTCTCGGATATCGTCGTTGATCTGAATGTCCTGCTTACTGATAACAAAGCACCTCCATATGTTACATAAAAAATAAATGCGGACAGAAATCCGTCCGCATTACAATACAAAGAAACTCTAAGTTTTTGAGTATTGACCCGTGCAGACGACACCCCACAGGTGAAAGCATTTCTGCTTTGCTTTATTTTTACTCACTGATTATATACCTAAAAATGTTGTTTGTCAAGTATTTATTCCAAACATTTGTAAATTAACTTTGCAATTCTCTCTGTTGACTTACCGTCGAGATCGTCAAAGAACATATTTCTGAAACGCTCTATTTTCTCAGTTTCAAAATCCTCTTTCTTAATCGCCTCGAGCAAAGTGTACAGAGAAGTGCAGATTTTACCGGGTATATAAAGCTTAAAATCAAAATAAAAGTCACGCGATTTAATATATGACTGCAGGTCATAAGCGTAAAACAGCATCGGAATATTAAGCAACGACGCTTCGAATACAAGCGAAGAATAATCGCTTATAACTACATCGGAAACAAATAGTAAATCGTTGATTTCTGTGCTTTCCGAGAGGTCGATAACCCTGTCGCTATACTCCTCAGGAATAGGATGTTGTTCGGTTATAAAGGGATGATGCTTGATAATTATAGCATAGTCATCACCGAGAGATTCGCATACCTCGCGAATATCGAATAAATCCATAGGGTATCTTGCGCTCGATTTGAGGTCGCCTCGGAAGGTCGGAGCAAAGAGGATGATTTTCTTATCCCTGAAGTTCGGATAAGCCTCATAAAACTCGTTTGTGACCTTTTCTTTGTACGTTTTATCAAAGAAAATATCTGTTCTGGCGATACCTGTCGGGACAATGTTATCGGTCGAAATACCAAAGCCCTCTGAGTGGCACTTCTTGCAATATTTTGAACTTACCGTAACATAGTCATAGTTACGGTGCATTCTCGTAGGCTGAGGTGAGCCCTTTGGCTTTCCGAGACGTGAGAATCCGAATGTTTTGAACGCGCCGCACGCGTGCCAAAGCTGGATAAGCTTTGTCTCGGGTTTGAGGTCAATCAAATGAATCTGCGGAGTGAACTCATCAAGGATGATAACTTTACTCGTAGCGCACATCTCGGCAAATTCATCTATATCCTTCCTTGTCATCTGTCTGAAAGTTTTGGTGTTGAACATAAAGTGTATGTCAAGATTTTCGTCATCTTTAATCTTATTGTACACAAATTCAAAATTACCCGAAAGTTCCTCTCTGCGTGTAGAGAAAAATGTAATCTTGTTAGGTTGAACCTTGCGACGACGCTTTTTATGCTTATACTTCTTGCGAATAAGGTTCCTTTTATATCTGTCCATCGTAAAGCTCTCTCTTGATACAACAGCCATACGATAAACAATATACGAACCAAGGCGTACAAACACATTTTCCGCCTGTATCTTACTTGGCATTGAGGTAAATCCGGTAAAGGTCAGGAGTCCCTCTAATATATACAGCGGTATGAGAAGTACAGAAAATACACATGTAATAAACTTGAGGACACTGTTAACAGCCTGAACCAAAGCCCTTTTTCTGTCCTCGCCTGCGAGTCTCTCGGGCTTTGATGTTATACTAAAGTGGTTTCCACGGAATTTAATAGTGAAAAATCTCTCGTCCTGCTCCACCTCAACGGGAGTAATATCAACAGGTATCTTTTCCTCGTAGAAATCAGCAAGACCTAAGTTGATATACATATTAAACGGGAGAGCTTCTCCCCTTGTTTTCCAGAAAATATAGTCAAGACGGTAGGTATAAGTACCCGAAAACAGACATTTTCCGTCGATATACATCAAATTATTGAATCTTACAACGAGAGGAATACGTCGGTCTTCTTTTCCGTTTTCAAAATATAGTACAATTTTTGGTGTGGAAAGAAATTTCGGATTGATAGACGAATCAATAAATTCACCGGAAATATTGATTGTCATTTTCTGTTTTTCCACAACCACACTGTTTACACTTATATTATATTGCAATCCTTATCCCCCATTATTTTACCAAGGTATAAAATCTTTCAACCGCCTTATCAAGCGGATAATCCTTACCGTAAACCGAGGACGAGCCTGCTACGAAAATATCCGCTCCTCTTTCGCGCATTTCACCGCAGTGATCCCAGCTCACATGTCCGTCAACTTCAATTTTGACATCCTTGCAGGAGTCGTCGACAATTTTCCTTAACTCGGAAAGTCTCTCCATACTCTTCGGAGCCATAGGCTGACCTGCAAATCCGGGATAAACCGTCATAAGGAGAACAGCTTTAACCTCGTCAAGAAAATCCTTAACCGTATCAACGGGCGTGTCAGGACTGATAGCAATGCAGGGATCAGCTCCTCTGCCTTTTATATCATTTAAGACAGCGTGCACGTCCTTACAAGCCTCAAAATGCACGGAAACCAAATCTCCTTCTCCGATTTCCATAGCATCAAAGTACTGCTGAGGCTCGAAAGCCATAATGTGAATGTCGCGTTTAATATTCCTCATCGGTTTTTTGAAGCTTCTGACCATATTTGTATCGAAAGTGATATTGGGCACAAACTTATTGTCCATAAAATCAATGTGAAGATATTCAACGCCGAGTTTATCAAGTTTTTCAATTTCGTCCGCAAGATGCAACAAATCAGCACACATAACGGAAGGCGATAATAAACCCCTCATATATCAGTTACCTCAATCAGTCGTTTACGACCATTACCTTACTGTAAAATTCAGTGTTGTTTTTCATTATTTCAAGACCCTCGTCCATATTTTCAAGGGTAAACTTGTGAGTAATAAGCGGAGCTACCTTAACAGCACCCGACGCCATAGCGTCAACAACGATACTCCAGTCGCTCTTAGGCGTATTGTCATAGCGTGAGTTCCATGTGCCGTAGATTGAAAGCTGCTTTCTGAGAATCTGCCAATATGTGTCCTGCGGGAAGGTGAAATCTCCGTGAGGATTACCAACGAATACAACCTTACCGCCTGACGCACAGCTATCAAGACAATTGCCCGCAGTTACTGCGATACCTACAGCCTCAACACAGACATCTGCGCCGTTTCCGTTAGTCTGCTCCATAACCCATTTTATCGGGTCGCCCTTTGAAGCATTAAAATAATCATAAAAGCCTAAGCTTTCGATAAATTCATAGTTATTAAGGTCGGTGCCGACGAGGAGAACTTTCTTAGCGCCCCATGCTCTCGCCCACTGAGCGATGAGCATACCGATAGTACCCGGACCGTATATAACTACAGTATCACCGATTTCGATGTTTGCACGTCTTAAAGCGTGAAGAGCAACCGCGGTAGGTTCCGCCATAGCCGCCTCTTCGTAAGAAACGTTATCAGCAATCGGGACAAGATTCCACACAGGAACTCTAACATACTCAGCAAAAGCACCGTCCGAGCGCGAGCCGAGATAATCGTAACTCTTACAGGTTTCGAACACGCCTTTATTACAGCTTGTACACTTTCTGCAAGGAATGAGCGGAAAAACCGCTGCACGAGTACCGATAAGGTGCTCGTTTTCCTTGCTTGCGGCAGCAACTACCTTGCCGGCAAATTCGTGGCCGGGAATAGTCGGGAAATGATAAGTTCCGTTTACAAAAATTCTCGGAATGTCCGAGCCGCAGATACCGCAAGCCTTCACCTGAAGAAGAACCTCGTCCTCCTTAAGTGTTGGCATCGGATAATCCTCATATCTTAAATCGCCTACCGCGTGCAAAACGCGCGCTTTCATTGTATTCACAATAGAACCTCCAATCAGTCGCCTTTGACTATGGTCTCAAATGTTTCCAAATCCTCTATTGTTGTGATTTTGAAATTCCTCTCACTGCCCTCAACGAGCCTTATATTCATACCGTGACGATATGCAATCTCACTGCTTCCTGCTGTGTTCGCAATTTCTTCATCGCTAACAGAGTTATGTATATCGAGATATTTTCTGAAATCAAAGCTTTCGGGAGCCTGTCCTGCAAAGAGTTCGGACCTCTTGAGCAGGTTATCAATATTTTTTCCGTCTGCACTCTGATAAATAGTATCCTTAACCGAGATAACCGGCATAGCGCCGTCGTCCTCAACTGCACCAGTGATACAATCGTCTATAATCTTGTCCGACACAAGCGGACGCGCCGCGTCGTGGATTATACAAACCTTCGTATCGGGAGCATTATTCTCGACACAGAGCAAGCCGTTATATATGGAATGTTGGCGAGTTCTGCCGGCTGGAGCGTAACCACAAACCTTACCGATACCGTACTTGTTTACGTTTTCCTCAACGTAAGACTTCCACTCATCACTAACAACAATAACTACTTTATCTATGTTTTTGTGCTTCTGGAATATTTCAAGACAGTACACAATGATAGGTTTTTCGTTAACAACAAGGTACTGTTTGGGACGATCTACTCCCATACGCGAACCTACGCCGCCTGCAAGGATAACAGCAGTATTCATACACACCTCCGGTGGATAATATTAATGTATTTTAACATAATTACTGCGCAAAGTCAATTTAGGGCACACTACCCCTTTATTATTTACACTAATTATATATTAAGTATAAACTTTAATATTAACGCTGTCAATTTTTGTAAAAAGAATGTAACATTTATGAACGTGCTTTAAGTTGCATTAACAATTACTTTATGATAAAATCGGGTTGGAAGTGATTAAATGAATTATAATGACAAAATTTCTCTCCGAAAAACCTGCAGCAGTATCGGATTTATGGTGTTCGCATCTGCCGTTCTTCTGCATATAATACCGTATTCAATGAGCATCATATCGGGAATTTTTCGTATCAATCCTCTCAGCGCAACGCTCGAGCCGATAATAAGCTGTATCGACTCAATCGTAAGTCTGTTTATAGTAGGAGCTATATACTGTAAACTTTCATCATCCGATATGTCAAAGCTTGTCCCTGTATCTCGTGTAAAACCGAAACTGCTGTGTTGTTTTGTACTGATTACGCTGACAGTATCGTTTATATCAAGCTATATGACAGACATTTTGCTTGATAACCTTTCGTTTATAGGAATATCAAGTAAGTCGTTTGTGGATATTGATTCAGGTGACGGTTTTTCTGTTCTGCTGCAAATTATAAGCGTAGCAGTTGTACCCGCGCTCGTAGAAGAGTTTATGTTCAGGGGTATTATATTACATAAACTTCTGCCTTACGGAACTACATTTGCGATTCTTGTTACGACAATCCTTTTTGCAATGCTTCACGGAAACATCGTCCAGATACCCTTTGCGTTTGTGGGCGGACTCGCGATGGCGTTCAGCGTAGTTAAGACCAACTCCCTGCTACCGTCGATTATATCTCATTTCTTTATAAATCTATTGAGCGTTTACTTAGACGCGGCGAAGTATTACGAAGTTCCTACAGATATAAATAACACAATATACTTTATACTCCTTTTTGTTGTAGTTTTAGGCGGTGTTTTATCCGCGTTTATTCTCAGTAGCAACAAAGATTTATTTAAAACAAATCTGAGTAAATATAAATTCAGGGAATGTATGGGTGTATGTTTTAGCTCAGTCGGAATTATATTTACAGGTATATTTTTGATTATAAGGACTGTTAATTACACATTATGAACGAAAAATTTATGAAACTTGCCCTCGAGCAAGCGGAAATTGCATATAGGCTGAAAGAAGTTCCTATCGGCGCCGTTGTTGTAAAAAACGGCGAGGTTGTTTCCGCTGCATACAACAGGCGCGAGACCGGAAAAAACGCGCTATTCCACGCTGAAACCGAGGCGATATACAAAGCATGCGAGAAGCTCGGCGGTTGGAGATTATGGGAATGTGAGCTATACGTCACGCTTGAGCCGTGTCCTATGTGCGCAGGCGCTATAGTGAACGCAAGAATCCCCAAGGTTTACTTCGGTGCGTATGACGTAAAAAACGGAGCATGCGGCTCAGACTTAAACGTACTGAATATGCTAAACAATTACCGTCCGGAATTTACAGGCGGTATACTTGAGGAAGAATGCAGCGCTATGATAAAAAAATTTTTTAAAGAAATGCGTAATGCCGACAAGTAACAGCTTGTCGGCATTTTCTATTTTTCGGTATTGTATATCTCCAATGCTCTTTTTCTAAGTATAACAGATTCATTGGCTATTTCCTCTTCAATAACGCTATCGAGCAATAATTGTAAAATGTGGCCGATTTTTTTTCCGTCGGTTATACCAAGATGAATAAGGTCTGAACCGTTTATATTAAGGTCTTTAAGGCTATAACATTCGTTGTTTTGAACAATCTCTTCAAAGGATTTTTCGCAAAGCTTCATATTATATAGCTTTATCTCCCTCTTATATCGGGTTTGAGCGGCAATATCAGCATACTGAATCTTTATAAGATTTCTGAAACTATTCTCTCCAATGCTGTTAAGGACGTGTTTTATCTGCTTTTTGTTATCAGTAAATCTCACGTCGTGATACTCAATAAGAGTAATCGCATCATCAATAAACTTTGTCGGCAGTTTCAATCTTTCGAGCAAATTTTTAGCAAGTACCGCGCTGAAATGATTATGACCTTTAAAATGGTCACGGCCTTTGCTATCCGTCCTGCGTGCAAGAGGTTTGCCAATATCGTGCAATAGCATAACTGTCCTCAAAAGCGGATCAGGTTCAATTGCGGCAACAGCGGCCGTGGTGTGTTTCCACACCGTACGATTGTGGTGAGGTGTGTTTTGTTCGCAACCGAATGTGGCTACAATCTCGGGGAGAAAAACTGCAATTACGTCCTTGTATCTTCTGAGAAGAAAGTTTACGTTATCTCCGCATAAAAATTTTGTAAATTCAGTTGAAATCCTCTCAAACGCAATTTTACTAAGCCCAGCCCTGTTTTTAAGTATCGAAGCGGATGTCTTGTTCTCTATGCTGAAATTATACACTGACGCAAATCTGAGGGCTCGAAGTATTCTCAAAGCGTCCTCTGAAAACCTTGTATCAGCATCGCCCACACACCTGAGCGCCTTATACTTCACGTCCGTCGCGCCGTTAAAGGGGTCAACGAGACCTCTTTTATCATTATACGCCATAGCGTTGACAGTGAAGTCTCGCCTCGAGAGGTCGAGTTCAATATTATCGGTAAAGGTTACCTCCTCTGGGTGACGATTGTCAGAATAGTCGCCGTCAATCCTGTAGGTAGTAATTTCATAATTTTCGTTGTTAATTATAACTCCTACTGTACCGTGCTGTTCCCCAATGCTAATAAGCTGATAACCGTCAAAGCAATTTTTTATCTCCTCGGGTTTTGCTGAGGTCGTTATATCCCAATCCTTAGGCTCGATACCAAGCATACTGTCGCGCACGCAACCGCCGACTACGAATGCTTCGTAGCCATTTTTTTCAAGCTTATCAATTATATATCTGACATTTTTCGGGATATTGAATTTCATAGACCTCTCCGACATAAAATATAGAATAATTATAGCACATATAACAAGAGGTTGGCAACGCCAACCTCTTATAAATTTGATAAATATTCACAAATTAATCTGTTATTCTCACTTGATATCCTTTTCAGTGCAAAAAGATACAGTATTTCCGCTAATATAATAACAACAGGAGCGTAAACTGAGCTTAAAGAACTGTTTATACCCGCCATAACTATACTTTCGACAGCGACTAAAAATAATATAATTAATAATATTAAAACATAGTTTGCTACTCTGAAAACGCCGTTTATCTTCCCGTCTTCGAATTTTCCGTAAAAGCACTGTGACATAAAGCTTGAGTGTTTTCCAAAGTCGTCCTCTATGTATAAATGCAGCTTATCGCCGCTCACACTTCCGCCAAGTCTGCAGCCGCTTTTCAAATATTTCTTATCAACATCATTTTGAATTATTTCCTTAGCGTTATCTGTTTTTAGATTAAATACCATTATAAATCTCCTTATGACTTGATAAATCTGCTGCTTATTGTATATAAAATATTGTATACAATAATTGATATAGCTGACAGTACCGCAAGTATTGTCAACGAAAACGGCGACAACAAAACGATATTAAACAATTCTCCAAATACAAGAACACCGATTACAATGCCGCTTATCACAACGGCAATCAGCGCACCCCTGAGCACATTTATCGGAATTGACAATCGTATTACCATCATCACGCCGACAAGCGCGGTGAGGATTACAGCCATTGTCGAGAACTCCTCGTAGCTGAGGTTATCCATAAAGAACACGAGGGTTAATATATTCAAAACATCCATAAACGCCGCGCTCCACGCACGGAGTATAACGTTTTTGATAAACTTACCCTGAATTCTGTTTTTGTTCGGTTGCAAAGCGAGGACGAAGGACGGAAGGCCTATAGTGAACGCACTTATAAGCGAAAGTTGTAGAGGTTGGAATGGATAATTAATATCCACAAATATGAATGCGAAAGCAAGAATAATCGAGTATAGAGTCTTAACAATAAACAAGGACGCACTGCGCTGAATATTATTTATGGAACGTCTACCCTCTGCCACTACCTTCGGCATAGAGCCGAAATCGTTATCTATAAGAACAAGCTGAGATATATTCTTCGCGGCATCAGAGCCCGAAGCGATTGCTATGCTGCAATCAGCCTCCTTGAGCGCGAGGACATCGTTTACTCCGTCACCTGTCATTGCGACGGTATGACCGTTTTCCTTGAGAGCTTGAACAAAACAGCGTTTTTGTTGAGGCGTAACTCTGCCGAAAACAGTATTTCTTTCAATAGCGTTCTTAATCTTTTCTTCGGTATCGAGAGTGGTCGCGTCGACAGATTTATCGGTATCGGGAATACCGACAGCAGTTGCAATCTGCTGAACGGTTTTGTTATTATCGCCCGAAATAACCTTGAGCCTAACGCCCTGTTCCTTAAAGAAGTTAATCGTTTCAGCGGCGTTGTCTCTGATTTGGTCCTTTATTTTAATGAGTGCTATTGGCTTTAGATTTTCGGGTAAGGTGTCTTTGTCCGTAAACTCCGTATCGCTTACCGCAAGGGTAACTACTCTGAATATATCGGGAATTTCATTAATAATATCAAATAATTCTTTTTGAGAATTATCAAAAATACATTCAGCTGCACCGAGGACATAAGCTTTGCCGTCATCAAGCACTGCTCCCGACCATTTCTTCTCAGATGAAAAAGGAATCACCTGAAAAGCTTTCATAGTTTTGCAATTTATGTACCTATCAATTGCGGTGATAGTAGAATTTTTATCCATTGAGCTCTCGGCTAAGGACTTGAGCACCTTATCTACATAAGCGCTGTCACTATCGAGATAGTCAATATCGACAACCTCAAGTTCGCCTGTTGTAATCGTTCCCGTTTTATCAAGACAGAGAACGTCAACGCGCGCGAGCGTTTCGATACAAAAAAGCTGCTGCACAAGCACATTACGGCGTGCAAGCCTAACCACAGAAACAGCAAGAACTGTACTCGTAAGCAGAATCAAACCCTCGGGAATCATTCCGATAAGCGCGGCAACTGTGCTGACAATCGCGTCATTTACACTTATGTGATTAAAATAATGTTGGTTTATAAACAACGCAATACCCATCGGGAAAATCGCAACGGAACAAAATGTAATTATCTTGCCGAGGGTGTTCATAATCTCGGAGTTAATTTTTTTGGTATAAGAAGCCTCACGGTGGAGCTTTGTCGCGTAGTTATCTTTCCCTATATGTAAAACCCTTGCATACACTTCTCCCGACGAAACGAAACTGCCCGACATAAGGCTATCGCCTATGTTTTTCTCTATCTGATCACTTTCGCCGGTAAGCAAGCTTTCATTAGCGTAGCAAAAGCCGTCTACGATTTCGCAATCGCAGGGAATCTGCACGCCCGAACGCAGGATGATAATATCATCAAGAACAATATCATCAATTGAAATACTTTCTATCTCTCCACTCCTTACGACATCAACGTTACTCGAAACTACAATAGAAAGTTTATCGACGGCGCGCTTGGAGCGAATTTCCTGAATAATACCGACAATAGTATTGCACAGAACAACGCCCATAAACAACATATTCTTGTACGAACCTACGATGAGCAGCAGTAACATCAAAAACAAATTAAGTAAGTTAAAGAGCGTTACCGTATTATCAAAAATTATGCGCTTGATTGATTTAGATTTTGATTGTGAGTTTTTGTTGACAAGTCCTTTTTCGATTCTTTCTTTTACCTCGGAATCAGAAAGGCTAAGACTAATAATCCTATCGTTTATCATAGCTACCTCAATAAATGACTTTATTGAAAAATTTTGAAAAATAATGCGGATTCATTCGAAAAATCCGAATATACTTAGCAAAATATTTTGTATTAAGATTTGTTTCCATACTATTATACACCACCTTGTCAAAAAATAATAGAGCTAAATGAAAGGTGGTGAACAAATGGCAAAAAATGTATCTAAAAAAAATTTAAAACTAATTTCTGTAGTGCTTGTATTTATTTTCTTCCTATTTTCGGGGTTAATTCCCGCAGAGGCTAAAACAAAGCAGGTAATTATTGGCGGAGAATCCTTTGGGCTCAAGCTTTACTGCAAGGGCGTAATGGTGACACGCCTCGAAAGTTTCGAAGGCAAATACGGCGACATCTGTCCTGCACAAAAAGCAGGAGTAAAAAAAGGAGATATAATTACAAGCATAAACAATAAAAAGGTAAAGAGTAACGAAGAGGTCAACGATATTATCAAGAACTCTGAAGGTAAAAAGCTAAGGCTCAGTATATTAAGAAACGAAGGTAAGCTTAATATTGATATAACACCTGAGCAAAATAGCCAAGGAGAGTATTTTGCCGGAATATGGGTCCGCGACAGTTGCGCCGGAATCGGAACAATAAGCTACTACGACGCAGATAGTATGACCTACGGCGCGTTAGGTCACGGAATCTGCGACGTCGATACGGGGTGTCTTATGGCGACAAACAGCGGTGAAATACTGAGCGCTTCAATATCAAGCGTTACTAAATCAGAAAACAACAACATCGGAACGCTTAACGGTTATTTTACCGATGACAGCATTGGTACAATAGCAGACAACACTGCTCTCGGTATTCACGGAAAGCTGAACACCTGCCCTCAAAGCAGAATAATCTGCGACGTTACTGAAAACAGTGAACTAAAAACAGGTAACGCCTATATGTATACTACTATCGACGGTACTAAACCTAAAAAATACGAAGTTGAAATTGAGAGTATTTGCAATTACAACGAAAACACCAATAGAAATTTTATAATTAAAGTAACGGATAAAAGACTTCTCAAAAAAACGGGAGGTATTGTTCAGGGTATGAGCGGTAGTCCTATCATACAGAACGGAAAATTTGTCGGAGCGCTGACTCACGTCTTCCTCGAAAACTGTACAGAGGGCTACGGAATACTTGCAGAAAATATAATTTCAGACTAAATTAGCCCTACCAATCTCGGTAGGGCTACATAATTCCGCAAAGAAAGTCGATATTTTGTGTCGTATATTAACGCAATATACAATATATTGTGAAATTTTTTAGAAATTATAATGTTAGTAAAAATATTTTTGAGATTTTTTAAAAAAGTTTTTTGGAAAGTATTGCCAATTTTACCGCTTTATGGTAAAATATTTTCACAAAATAATCTTATGGAGGAATACAAATGAACGAAGTAATAAAACTGTTGATTACAGAAGATGCGTCAGGATTCAGTACAGATGACCTCAAAATATTCGACAGTTATAATATCGAACCTGCGTTTTGCAACAAAGACGGCGAGGAGCTCCTGCTTAAAATCTCGAACCAAGGTCCGGACGTGGTGCTTATGGATTTATTTATGACGAGGCTTGACTCGCTCGGAGTTATGCGCTCAATCAAGAAGAACGGAATAAAGGAGCCGACTATGATAGTAACGGCGTCGTTCAACAGCCCTGCGCTTGAACGCGAGATAATGAACAACGGCGCAAGCTACTACGCTCTAAAACCATATAATATCAATTCAATCTGCGAGGATATAGTGACGCTTGTGCGCAAGGGTAAATCGAATGGTAATACATATAACCCTTACGACAGCATCGGGATAGAAGTAAGAGTAACGGAAATTTTGCACGAAATCGGAGTTCCTGCTCATATAAAGGGCTATAATTACCTTAGAGATTCAATAATTATGTCAATAGAAAAGCCTGATATTATTAACGCGGTGACTAAGCAGCTCTACCCTAACGTTGCGAAAAAATATGAGACAACCTCATCGCGCGTTGAACGAGCAATTCGCCACGCTATCGAGGTTGCGTGGGATCGCGGAGATGTGGATGTGCTCAACTCGTACTTCGGATATACGATTCACAACGGTCGAGGCAAGCCGACAAACAGTGAGTTTATTGCGATGATTTCCGATAAGCTTAGATTACAGCTGAGAAATGCAAGCTAATGAAAAGAAACGGTCTGAAATCAGGCCGTTTTTCTATGTATTGACATATTTTTCCTGTTATGTTAAAATCTTGTTAGTTGATACTAACTAAGGTGATATTATGAAGGAACAGAAATACAATATAACCGGTATGACCTGCTCAGCGTGCCAGATGCACGTTGAAAATGCAGTCAGAAAACTTGACGGCATTATGTCTGCAAACGTCAATCTTCTTGCAAACACTATGGACGTAAAATTTGATGAAAGCAAGATTGACAGCAACACTATTATATCCGCCGTTAAATCCGCCGGTTACGGAGCGAAGGAGTTTTCGCACGACAGCGAGGGCTACGACGAACCTGCGAACTCCGCTAAACAGCAGCTCATATGGTCAGTAGTATTCCTCATTCCGCTTATGATTGTCGCTATGGGGCATATGATGGGATTGCACATAGAACTGCTCGACAATATGACTATTCAGGGTATATGTGAGCTCGTTTTCCTCATTCCTATTCTTATACTGAATCGTAAATACTTTATAAACGGCTTTAAATCGCTTTTTAAGCTTAACCCGAATATGGACGCGCTGATTGCGCTCGGCGCGGGAATTTCGGTTGTATACAGCCTTTACAACTTCATTATCGCCACTATAAACCAAATGACAGTAATGCACGCTATGCATATGGGCGTTCACTACTACTTCGAGTCCGCGGGAATGATACTTACTTTTATTTCAATCGGCAAATTCCTCGAGAGTAAGAGTAAGAGTAAAACCTCGTCGGCTATCAGCAAGCTCGTAAAGCTTACGCCTAAAACTGCTCTGATTGAGAAAGAAGGCGTCGAAGTAGAAATCGATACCAATAATATTGTCGCAGGAGACGTTGTAATATGCAAAAACGGTATGAGTATACCTGTGGACGGACGGATTGTAGAGGGTGATTGCAGCATTGACGAGTCTGCTATCACGGGCGAAAGTATTCCTGTTGACAAACATATCGGCGACAACGTAACGGGCGGAACAGTGCTGACCTCGGGTTATATAAAGATTGAGGCGGTAAACACGGGCGACGACACTACGCTCTCGAAGATTATAAAGTTGGTCGAAGACGCGACCTCATCAAAGGCTCCTATTGCTAGAATTGCGGATAAGGTTGCGGCTGTATTTGTTCCGGTTGTTATCGCAATTGCAATTGTTACGACTATTATATGGCTGCTTGTCGGCGCAGAGGTCGGTCAGGCTATCTCGTTCGGAATAGCTGTCCTCGTTATCTCCTGCCCATGTGCGCTTGGACTCGCGACGCCTACAGCGATTATGGTCGGTACAGGTAAGGCGGCGCAGTACGGAATCCTTATCAAATCCGCTCTTGCTTTGGAGACTGCAAACAAAGTGAAAACAGTTGTGCTCGACAAAACGGGAACTATTACAAAGGGCACCCCACAGGTCACTGACATCATCCCCTACATCAACGAAAACGAACTTTTGCAGATTGCGTACTCTATCGAAAATAACTCCGAACATCCGCTTGCTAAGGCCGTCGTAGATTTTGCTAAGGAGAAAAACCTCGAGATATTAAAAACGGAGAACTTCAAATCATTCACGGGCTCGGGTATTTCCGCGGAAATAAACGGAAGCACATATTACTCGGGTAACTACAGCTTTATAGAAAGTCTCGGAATAAAATTTGATAATAATTCTTTATCAGAATTATATAACAACGGTAAAACTCCCCTTATTTTTTCAGATAAAGAAAAGGTTATCGGCGTTATTGCTGTTGCCGACACAATAAAAGAGACAAGTAAAAAGGCGATTTCGAGCCTTAACGGTATCGGAGTAGACACTGTTATGCTCACGGGCGATAACAAGCAGACAGCAAATTCAATTCAGAAATTAGCAGGAATTAAAACAGCTTACGCTCAGGTTCTTCCGCACCAAAAAGAGCAGGTTGTCCGCACATTTAAGGAGAGCGGTGCTGTTGCAATGGTTGGAGACGGAGTTAACGACTCCCCTGCCCTCGTGACTGCCGATGTAGGAATCGCAATCGGCGCTGGCACGGATATCGCTATCGACTCGGCCGATATTGTTCTTATGAAAAGCGATCCGCTTGACATTGTTACGACAATTCAGCTCAGCCGCGCTGTACTGAAAAATATTAAGGAAAACCTGTTCTGGGCGTTTATTTATAACGTTATCGGTATTCCTCTCGCGGCGGGAGCGTTCTATCACCTACTCGGATGGCAGCTCGAGCCGATGTTCGGCACGATTGCAATGAGTCTGAGCTCAATCTGTGTGGTATCTAACGCGCTAAGATTGAGGAGATTCAAGCCAAAGGCAGTAACTTCTACTGCAAAACAAATAAAAGATTATGAAACCATTGTGCTTGAAAAGGAGGTGTTAGAAATGAAAACAGTTTTAATAGAGGGTATGATGTGTGAGCATTGCAAGGCTCATGTGACAAAAGCACTCGAAGCACTGACAGACCAACCTGTAAATGTTGACCTCGAAAAAGGCAGCGCAACAATTGACAAATCCGTCTCGGATGACGCTATCAGGAAAGCAATCACCGACGCAGGATACACAGTAACAGGAATCGAATAAGATAAAGGGCAGTTAATTAAAACTGCCCTTTCTTTTATTATATGAAATAATAGACGCTATTATTATAGCCGAAGTAATTACTAACATAGGAATTAGGATTATTATCATTACAAAAACGCCTAATTCAGCCCAAGGATTGCCAGATGATTTTATACTAACAATAATTCCGGCAAATATCGCACAGTAAAATATATTTAAAACACATAACGTTATCAGCGTTGCAGTATACCATTTCTTATTATGTAAAAAACGATGTGCATACGGAACTACAGCAATCTGAAATATATAGAGAAACACGAAAAAAATAGAACAAAATTTAATAAGCTCGTTAAAACAAAAACCAATCAATATATTTAATCCTACCAACATACTTAAAAAAATACCGATAATACCTTTAATTGTCTCGTTTTTTGTCATTTTGTCCTCCATTCTTAAAAAAGGTTGTCTCAAAGAGACAACCTTTTACTGTATTATTTTGTTCTACCTATATCCTTGCGGAAGTGAGCGCCGTCGAAGTTGATTTTGTGGACCGCAGCGTATGCTCTTTCAAGAGCCTCGTCGAGTGTATCTGCCTTTGCTGTCACGCCGAGAACACGGCCGCCGTTCGTGAGGAATTTGCCGTCTTCAAGTTTTGTGCCTGCGTGGTACACAATTGCACCATCAACAGAGCCATTCTCGTCAAGACCTGTAATCTCGATACCCTTCTTGTACGCAAGCGGGTAGCCGCCGCTCGCCATAACTACGCAGGCTGTCGCGCCGTCGTACCACTCAACGTCGATATCAGCGAGCTTTTCATCAATGATAGCCTCACAAATATCAACAAGGTCAGTTTTAAGTCTCGGGAGAACTACCTGCGCCTCGGGGTCGCCGAAACGAGCATTGTACTCGATAACCTTCGGACCGTTAGGAGTAATCATAAGGCCAAAGTAGAGACAACCCTTAAAGGGTCTTCCCTCTTTGCTCATAGCCTCAATAGTCGGCACAAAAATCGTATCGTAGCACTCCTGAGCGATTTCATCGGTGTAGTACGGATTGGGGCTTATCGTGCCCATACCGCCCGTGTTGAGGCCTTCGTCATTGTCGTAAGCGCGCTTGTGGTCCTTTGAACTGACCATAGGCTTGACAACCTTGCCGTCTGTAAATGCAAGAACGCTGACCTCGGGACCCGTGAGGAATTCCTCGATTACGATATTGTTGCCCGAGTCGCCGAACTGCTTGCCCTCCATAATGGACGTGATAGCTGCCTTTGCGTCATCAATCGTCTGAGCGATAATTACACCCTTGCCGAGTGCGAGACCGTCAGCCTTTACAACAACGGGAACTGTGTTCTCTTTCTCAACATACTCCATAGCCTTCTTAGCGTCGTCGAAAACCTCGTACTTCGCTGTTGGAATATTGTATTTTTTCATAAGGTTCTTTGAGAAAACCTTGGAAGCTTCGATAATAGCTGCGTTTGCGTCGGGGCCGAAGGCGCGCAGTCCAGCGTTGTTCATAGCGTCAACCATACCCGCAGCGAGCGGATCATCCGGAGCTACGAACACTAGGTCAATTGCCTCGTCCTTAGCAAACTTCACCATATTTTCAATGTCCATTGCACCGATATTTACGATCTCGGCATCCTTTGCAATACCGCCGTTGCCCGGTGCGCAATATAGCTTTGTGCACTTGGGCGACTCTTTTAACTTTTTAATTAAAGCGTGCTCTCTGCCGCCCGAGCCAACCATTAATATTTTCATTTTCCGTACCTCTTGATTAATGATGGAAGAGTCTGATTCCGGTGAACGCCATTGTCATATTGTACTTGTCGCAGGTCTCGATAACATTGTCATCGCGGATTGAACCGCCGGGCTGAGCAACATACTGAACACCCGACTTCTTTGCGCGCTCAATGTTGTCGCCAAACGGGAAGAAAGCGTCGGAACCGAGGCTTACGCCGCTGTTCTTTGCAATCCACTCCTTCTTTTCCTCAGCGGTAAGCGGTTCGGGCTTAACCTTGAAGAGATTCTGCCAAGTGCCGTCTCTGAGAACATCATCATACTCGTCGGAAATATATACGTCAATTGTATTGTCACGGTCCGGGCGACGGATATTATCAACAAACTGGAGTCCGAGCACCTTCGGGTGCTGTCTGAGCCACCAGATATCAGCCTTATTACCGGCAAGTCTTGTGCAGTGTACGCGCGACTGCTGGCCTGCGCCTACGCCGATAGCTTGTCCGTCCTTTGCATAGCAAACGGAGTTAGACTGAGTGTATTTGAGGGTGATAAGAGCGATGAGAAGATCACGCTTAGCTTCCTCCGGAAAGTTCTTGTTAGCAGTAGGAATGTTAGAGGTAATCATTTCCTCGTCGATTTTGAGCTCGTTTCTGCCCTGCTCAAATGTGATACCGAAAACATCCTTGTGCTCAATCGGAGCAGGAACGTAATTCGGGTCAATTTTTACAACGTTATATGTGCCCTTGCGCTTTGTCTTGAGCACCTCTAAAGCCTCGGGAGTGTAGTCGGGAGCGATGATACCGTCGCTAACCTCTCTCTGTAAAAGCTTTGCTGTCTGAACGTCACAGGTATCGGAAAGAGCAACCCAGTCGCCGTATGAAGACATTCTGTCAGCGCCTCTCGCCTTTGCGTACGCGCTTGCAATCGGAGAAAGCTCGAGATCGTCAACGAAGTAAATCTTCTTGAGCGTGTCTGAAAGTTCAGTTGCAACAGCAGCACCCGCGGGGCTAACGTGCTTGAAGGAAGCAGCAGCAGGCAGGCCTGTCGCAGCCTTGAGCTCACATACGAGCTGCCATGAGTTAAATGCGTCTAAGAAATTGATGTAACCAGGCTTGCCGTTTAAGACCTCAATAGGTAAATCAGAGCCGTCGTTCATAAAAACTCTTGAGGGCTTTTGATTAGGGTTACAACCGTATTTTAAAGCTAATTCGTTCATAATAACCTCCGATTACTTGTTTTTATTAATAATTCTTGAAGTTGCCTTGTTGGTAGCGATGTCGATATATCTTACAAAAAGACTAACCTTATTATCGTCGTCAAGAGCGTTCCAGATTTTCTCTGCAAATGTGTCAATATCGTCGTTGCCGATTTCTACGAGAGTAGGCTCGCCCTCAAAACTCGGGAGCGGGTTGCCATCACCCATATATGTATGGATATAGTGACCCATACCCTGAATCGGGTGAGCGTAGTCGAATGTGAATCTCTGGCAGCACTTCGGATCGCCGTTTGCGCTTTTGAGGATAGACATTGTGTAGGAAACCTTCTCGCCTCTTGCGTCAGCCTCTGTGCGGCAATTTACGATACCGCTGATACGAGGTGTGTAGTTCGGAGCATCGGGCTCGAACTCACGCGCGCTGAGACTCTGCTCGAATGTTCTGCCGCAGGACATAAGCGCATGGATAGTATCGGTCTGGTCGCCGTTTGTAACGATTGTGCTCTCAGCGAGTGTGCGTACTGGAGAGTAGATTATTAGGCTCGGATCCTCGAGCTTGCTCTCGTCGAACGCCTTTGTGCGAATTCCGTCGCCGTCCTCTACGAATACGCGGTTGCGGCTGTTGCTGCTGCGACCCATAATAAAGTACGCGATAACAGCGTTTGTGCCGTCAGATGTTCTGCCGAGGACTATTCCTCTGCCCGGATAGCTTGTGGAAGAAATTTCCTTTTCAAGTAATATTGCTTTCATATTAATTCCCATAGCCTTTCCGCCCACAAATTTAAGAAATTATTTAACACAACCTTACCGTGGGCGGATAAGGTGTGTATGGAAATTCAGCCATCGCGCGTGCGCACACTTAATGCGCTACTGCGCGGACAATATAAAACAATTTAGTGTGATTTTTCACACTAATCGTCCTTTCTTACTCGCTGATAACAGCGATATCGTCGATTACCTTTATTTTATCCTCGCAGAACAGCGACACAGCCTCGGGCAATATCTTCCATTCTGCTTGTTCCATTATCCTTTTTTGCAAAGTTTCGGGAGTATCTCCATACTTTACCTCAACAGCCTTTTGAATAATAATCGGTCCGCCGTCGCACTCCTCGTTGACGAAATGCGCGGTTGCTCCGCTTATTTTTACGCCTTTTTTGAGGGCGGCTTCGTGAACTCTGAGTCCGTAGAATCCCTCGCCGCAAAAACTCGGAATAAGTGCTGGGTGAATGTTGATTATTTTATTTTCAAAAGCCGAGATAACCTTATGACCTAAAATAGTCATAAATCCTGCAAGTACAACCAAGTCAGCGTTTTTACTCTTCAAAAGCTCGGTCAGAGCCTCGTCATACTCGTCAAACTTCGAGAAATCCTTGCGGCGGATAACAGCGGTATCTATGTCGTTGTCCGTTGCACGAGTAAGCGCGTAAGCATTCGGATTGCTCGATATCACGCAGGTTATTTTGCCGTTTTTTATAATTCCCGACTTCTGAGAGTCAATAAGAGCCTGAAGGTTTGTACCTCCGCCCGATACGAGAACAACGATTTTTTTCATCATTCTATGATTACTCCTTCGTCGCCCTTGACTACCTCGCCGATGACCACTGCGTCCTCGCCGTTAGCCTTAAGCACCTCGAGCGCCTTGTCAACATCATTCTTGTTTACAGCGGCTATCATACCTACACCCATATTGAAGGTATTGAACATATCGTGCTCGGAGATTTCGCCAACTCTCTGTAAAACTTTGAAAATCGGAAGCACCGGAACTGCACTTTTGTCAATTTTAGCCGTGAGGCCGTCCTTCATCATACGCGGAATATTCTCGTAGAAGCCGCCGCCCGTGATATGGGAAACAGCCTTTACTTCTACTTCTTTCATAAGAGCGAGAATCGGCTTTACATATATCTTAGTCGGGGTCAGGAGAGTTTCACCGAGCGGCTTATCGAGCTCAGGATATGTATTATGAATCGTATTCTCGTCAATACCGAATACCTTTCTGACGAGTGAGAAACCGTTTGAATGAACTCCCGAGGAACGAAGTCCTATAAGAACGTCACCTTCTGAAAGCTTGCTGCCGTCAATGATACTCGGCTTATCTACGATACCTACGCAGAAGCCTGCAACATCATACTCGTCAATCGGATAGAAACCGGGCATCTCCGCAGTTTCGCCGCCCACAAGAGCGCAACCCGACTGAACACAACCGTCGGCAATTCCCGAAACGATGTCGGCGATTTTTTCGGGCACGTTCTTGCCGCAAGCGATATAATCGAGGAAAAACAGCGGTTGAGCGCCGCCGCACACAACATCGTTTACACACATTGCAACAGCGTCAATACCGATTGTGTTGTGCTTGTCAAGAAGGAACGCAAGCTTGAGCTTTGTGCCTACACCGTCTGTACCGGAAACGAGCACCGGCTCCTTCATACCGCTGAGGTCAGGTGCAAAAAGACCACCGAAACCGCCGATTCCTGACACAACGCCGTCAATCTTAGTGCGCGCAACGTGGCTTTTCATAAGTTCTACCGCCTTGTAGCCCGCTGTTACGTCAACACCTGCTGCTTTATAACTTTCACTGAAACTCTTCATACTTACCCCCGTTAAACTTTCTTTATTTTTACCGAGAATTTATCTTCGTATATAATCTTCGGTTTATCAGCGTGGTAAACTCCGCTGAAGCAACCGTCGCACAGGCCGATTTTACAGCCATCTGCTATGCTGTGCAGACCTTCTATGCTCAGAAAGCCGAGTGAGTCGGCACCAATTTCATTTTTAAGCTCGTCGACCGAGAATCTGTTGGAAATCATATTTTCCTGTGAAGGCAGGTCGATTCCGAAATAGCACGGATAGAAAAACTCCGGCGCGCTTATTCGCATATGAACTTCCTTAGCCCCTGCGTCCCTGAGCAGTTTTACGATATGTGCCGCGGTATTTCCGCGCACAATGGAGTCGTCTATGATTACAACTCTTTTTCCCTTAACAATGTTTTTTAGCACATTAAGGCGTGTTTTGAGAAGTTTTTTCTTTTTGTCGACACCGCCAACGCCGGTGGTTCTGCCTATGTATTTATTCTTTATAAATGCCGTAGCGTACGGAATACCGGAAGCCTCGGCATAGCCTTGCGCAGCGTCAAGTCCCGAATCGGGCACACCGCATACAATATCCGCCTCTATGGGATTTTCCTCGTATAGAAGTTTTCCCGCTCTACGTCTCGCTATATTTACATTAACGCCGTCAACAATCGAATCGGGACGTGCAAAATAAATATACTCAAAAAGGCACAACGAACTCGTTTTTTTCTTATTGCAATGATAACTGTGTAGTCCCTCACCGTCTACAACGACAACCTCACCCGGCTCAACGTCGCGGATAAACTCGCCGCCGATTGAGTCAATCGCACAGCTTTCCGAAGCGAGCACATAACTATTGCCTATCTTTCCTATACACAGCGGTTTAAAGCCGTGAGGATCTCGCACGCCGAGGAGCTTTCCGGGTGCGCCGATTACAATCGAGTAAGCGCCTTTCAGCACTTTCATAGTTTTCAGCACTGCGTCCTCCAAGGAATCGCACTCGATTCTCCTTGTGGCTATCATATAACCTATTATCTCAGCGTGAGAATTAGACTGGAAGATGGCGCCGCCGTGCTCAAGCTGGTCACGAATTTCGGCAAAGTTAGTAATTGCACCGTTGTTAGCTATAGCAAGCGATCCGCATATGTATCGCATAACGAGCGGCTGAGTAGCGGCTCTGTCTAAGTATGAGGTCGATGTGTAGCGAACATGACCAACAGCCATCTCACCCTGCGGCAACTTTTGCAAAGCTTTTTCGGTAAGGACTGTGGAAACAATTCCCAAATCCTTGACCGTGTATGGTTCCTCGTCCTTAAGCACCGTTATACCGACGCTCTCCTGACCTCGATGCTGAAGTCCATAGAGTCCATCGTGAGTTGCGGACACGATATCTATATCGTCACCTCGATATATTCCGAAAACTCCGCACTCCTCGTTTACTTTATCTAAACGTTTGTCGATAGTTACACTTCTCAAAGCTCACAAGCCCTTCTCTGAATGTCAGCGTCTTTATCAGCTACTGTATCTGCCATTTCACTCTTCATAGCTTCAAGCTTTGTATTAAGAGTTTCGTCAGACAGAGCAAGCATCTGAACCGCTAAAATTGCAGCGTTCGCCGCACCGTCAACACCAACTGTGGAAACAGGGATACCAGGCGGCATCATAACAGTCGCAAGCAGCGCGTCCATACCGTCGAACGCCGCGGACTTAATCGGTATACCGATAACCGGCAGAGTTGTGTGTGCGGCTAAAACGCCTGCAAGGTGAGCAGCCATACCTGCCGCCGCGATAATAACGCCGAAGCCGTTCTTCCTTGCGTTCTTAGAGAACTCCGCGGCCGCGTCGGGAGTACGGTGTGCGCTCATAACGTGCACCTCGTACGGTACGTCAAATTCCTTTAATTTAAGCACAGCCTTCTGAACAACCTTAAAGTCACTGTCAGAGCCCATAATTACTGCAACTTTTTTCATCGAAATGCTCCTTTTACTCAAAATAAAAATTACCCCTATATTATACTGAAAAATCCCAAAATATTCAATAGATTAGCGCGTTATTTCAAGATTTCATTATATAGCGTTATTAAAATAAAAAAACTCCGAGAATTTTGTAAAACTTTGACAAGAAATAGCGAAATGAAAATAACCGACTGCAAAGATACAGTCGGTTATAAATTACTTTTCAACTGATTTTGAGTCGTCCTGCCAGAGTGCCTTGAGCGAGGTTACATAACCCGCCATATTCTGAATATCGGACGGAACGATAATCTTGGTAGCCTTGCCGTCGGCAGCCTTTGCGAAAGCTTCGAGGCTCTTAAGCGCAACAACAGGGTCGGAGGGTGCGGCTTCGTTGAGCATTCTTATAGCATCGGCGTTAGCCTTCTGAACTGCAAGGATAGCCTCAGCTTCACCTGCTGCCTCGCGGATTTTCTGCTCTCTTACTGCGTCAGCCTTAAGGATAGCGGACTCCTTCATACCCTCTGCAACAAGAATCTGACTTCTCTTCTCACCTTCGGCATCAAGAATACGCGCACGTCTCTCGCGCTCTGCCTTCATCTGTTTTTCCATAGCGTCCTGAATCTCACGCGGAGGCAGAATATTCTTGAGTTCTACGCGGATAACCTTGATACCCCACGCGTCCGTAGCCTCGTCGAGGATAATACGAATTTTATCGTTGATAGTGTCGCGCGATGTAAGAGTCGAATCGAGTTCAAGGTCACCGATAATATTACGCAGAGTTGTTGCTGTGAGGTTTTCGATAGCGGAGAGCGGTCTCTCTACGCCGTAGGTGTAAAGCTTCGGGTCAGTAATCTCGAAGTATACTACGGTGTCAATCTGCATTGTAACGTTGTCGCGCGTGATAACAGGCTGAGGCGGGAAGTCAACAACCTGCTCTTTAAGCGACACCTTCTTTGAGATACGGTCGATAAAAGGCATCTTAAGATGAAGACCAGTGTCCCAAGTAGAGTGATAAGCACCGAGACGTTCAATTACAAACGCATGAGCCTGCGGCACAATTTTGATATTTCTTACGATAATGATTAAAACAATAATAGCAATTATAACAAATGCAATAAATCCAAATGGAATACCCGGCATATTAATTCCTCCTTAAACTACTTTAACAACAAGCTTAACGCCCTCGATTGAGCAAACCTTTACGCTTGCACCGGACTTGATTTCGTTCTCGTCGTCGCTCTTGGCGCTCCATATTTTACCATCAACGTTTACCTGTCCCTCACCCTTCTGATTTAGTATATCCGAGGTGACGATTCCTACTCTTCCGATAAGGCGATCGGAATTCGTAGGTTCCTTTTTTCCGTTGACAAATTTTTTAACAAGCGGTCTCGTTGCAACAAGGCAAGCAAGGGATACGACTATAAACACGACCGACTGTATGAGAATATTGTCGGTAAAGAAACAGGTCACAGCCGCGCACGCACCGCCGATTACGAACCAGATTGAGACGAGCTGGCTCGTGAGAGCCTCACAAATCAGCATAAATACTGCAAAAATTATCCATACAAATATAATATAATTTTCCATAATGCCCTCCTTATCAATGTAAGGATATGATACCATTTTAAGGGCTTTAAGTCAATACAGAAAAAGTTACATAAACGCTATACATTTTTTAAAAACTGTGCTAAAATAAAAGAGAGGACGTGAAATTATGTACGACAACGATGAACTTATAAATACATTTGACGAGGGTATAATCTACGGCGGAGTACGCTCCAAAAACGAGATACGCACGCTTATATGCTATATGTACTTATCCGTTAATAAGCCAATGGATAAGGATACAGTCGTCGAGATTATTCAGACGCGCGGGCTCGCGAACTATTTCGAAACGAGCGCGTGTTTTGACGATCTTATTTCGCATAATAATATTGAGCTTGTTGACGAGGAGAAAAGGCTATATTTTATAACACCTAACGGCAAAATGGTAGCAGAACAGCTTGAAACTACCCTTGCAACCTCTGTCAAGGAAAAGGCGTACACCTGCGCGCTCTCCCTGCTCGAGCAGAGACGGATTGAGAAGGAAAACACCGTTACAATTACAAAAACCGACAAGGGCTATAACGTTAACTGTCGGATATCGGGCGGAGAAATCGACCTCGTGTCGATAGACATCTATGCTCCCGACAACAATCAGGCAAAAATTATCAAGAAAAACTTCCACAAAAACCCCGAACTGCTATACAAGGTGATTATGGGTACGATGACCAAGGACAAACGTATGGTCGCCGAGTGTCTTGACGAGATAAAGAAAGGACGCTAAAAGAAGAGATTGAGCGTCAAAAGCGCAGTAACTCCGGGGATTCCCCCTATAACAGATACCATTACGCTAAGCAAGCTGAACGGCAGAAACACTCCGGTGAAACTACTCGTAAGCTCAACCGCTAAAAGCGTAAGAAATCCCGACAAAAACGACAGAAAGGCTCGTCTGACGGGCCTTTTGTTTTTGCCGATTTTGTGAATAATGATGAATATTATAAACGCTCCTGAAAAAATCCCCGCGATATGATACCATTCCATAATGAACACTTCCTATAAAAAAATAGACCGTAGGACTTGCCTACGGTCTATAATTATGTTCAGTATTAAATATTTAGAACAATTACTTAAAGAACGCGATAACGTTGAGCGCGATTACAGCGAGAACAAACACGCCTGCAAAAACCTTTGTCCAACGAGAAAGGAAAGCGTCAATTGAACGAGCCTTGTTCTTTGAGAAAAATGTGTCGGCACCGCCTGTTACAACGCCTACGCCCTGCTGGTTACCTTCCTGAAGAATGATAACGATGATGATACCGATTGACATAAGGATTAATAATGCGCCTAAAATAATTTCTAATACTCCCATTTATATCGTCCTTTCGACACGCATTTCTGCGTTAAATTTCAATAGCCTTAATATGATAACACATAAATTACCATTTTGCAAGACTTTTTTTCATCAAATTAAACTTAATTGTTCTCCGTTATCCTCAGGCGACGGTAATGCACCGAGTGACGGCAGGCTCTTTGTCCTGTAGCGTGAGGGCTTGCTGAAAGTTCCTTCTTTATATTCTTTTATAGAATAAAGAACGTGGCCTTTCTTTAGCTTTAACACACTAACGCCCTGCGTTGTGCGCGAGGTTTTGAGGTTGAGCACTCCTGTATGAAGGAGTAACATTCTTCCGGACGAAGAGCTGATTATAAACTCCTTATCTTCTAAGGAGAACGCAACGTCGCTGAGCGGGAACTTGTCGCAATACGCATTAGCAAGTTTTTTGCGGTTCGTTTTTGTCGCATAGGATTCGAGAGGCACCTTAGCTATCTTGCCGTTTTCGAAACCGAAGAGAATGAAGCCCTTGTAGTCCTTGGTAACAATCATCTTAACTACGGTCTCTCCCTCATCCATCTGTAACTTTGCAGGGATATAGTCGCCGAGCACGCTTGTCTTAGTGTCCTTAAACTCATACGCCTTGGATTTATAACACTGGCATTTGTTAGTAAAGAACAGAAGGTCGCAATTATTAGTAATCTCTATAGCCTCTGTGATTTCGTCACCCTCTTTGAGCTTGTGCTCGCCGCTCATACGCAGCGACTGAGGTGTGATTTTCTTAAAGTAACCTTCTTTTGTAAAGAAAATATGAACAGGATAGTCGGGGATCTCCTCGACATCCTCGATATCCTCAATCTCGTCGTTATAGATAATCTCGCACTTACGGGGCTGACCGTACTTATCGGCAACCTCCTTGAGTTCCTTGACGATGATTGTCTTTACCCTCGCCTTACTGCTGAGTATTAATTCGAGCTCGGCAATCTCTTTTTCGAGCTCCTCAATATCCTTTGTGCGCTTCAGGATATACTCACGGTTGAGGTGGCGCAGCTTGATTTCAGCTACATACTCAGCCTGTACCTCGTCGATACCGAAGCCTATCATAAGGTTCGGCACGACCTCCGCCTCTTCGTCGGTTTCGCGGATAATCTTGATAGCCTTGTCAATATCGAGGAGGATTTTCTCGAGACCTTTTAAAAGGTGGAGTCTGTCCTTCTTTTTATTTAAATCAAAGAAAGTCCTGCGGCGCACGCACTCAATACGGAATGCAATCCACTCGTTTAGAAGTTCTTTCACGCCGAGCACCATTGGAGTACCGCCGACAAGAACGTTGAAGTTACAAGCGTAACTGTCCTCGAGCGGAGTCAGCTTGTAAAGACGTTTCATCAGCTTGTCAGGGTCTGTTCCGCGCTTGAGGTCAATAGTAATTTTCAGTCCGTCAAGACCTGTTTCGTCACGGATATCGGAGATTTCCTTTACCTTTCCGCTCTTTACGAGGTCGATAATCTTGTCTATAATCGATTCGCTGTTTGTGGAATACGGGATACTGAAAATATCTATACAGTTCGCAGACTTGTCATACTGATAAGTCGAGCGCAGTTTAACGCTGCCACGGCCTGTCTCGTAGATTTTTTTCATAGTCTCTTCTTCGTAGACTATAAACGAACCGCCCGGAAAATCAGGCGCAGGCATTGTAGACATCACGTCGTGGTCGGGGTCACGAATGAGGGCCGCTGTAGTCTCGCAAACCTCACGAAGATTAAACGGACAAATATTCGACGCCATACCTACGGCGATACCTGTGTTTGAATTTATGAGAACGGACGGAAATGACGCCGGAAGGAGGGTCGGCTCCTTCATAGTGTTGTCGTAGTTATCAACAAAATCTACGGTGTCCTTGTCTATGTCCTTGAACAACTCCGTGCAGAGCTTATCGAGTTTTGCCTCGGTATATCTCGACGCGGCCCAAGCCATATCGCGGCTGTAGAACTTACCGAAGTTACCCTTTGAGTCAACGTAAGGGTGCAAAAGCGCCTCGTAGCCACGCGACATACGCACCATTGTGTCGTAAATTGCCGCGTCGCCGTGCGGGTTAAGCTTCATTGTTGCGCCGACGATATTAGCCGATTTTGTGCGCGCACCCGTGAGCAGACCCATTTTATACATAGTATAAAGCAGCTTTCTGTGGCTGGGCTTGAATCCGTCAATCTCGGGGATAGCACGCGATAAAATCAAGCTCATTGCGTATGGCATAAAGTTTTCCTGAACGGTTGAGACAATATGCTGTTCCGCTACCTCTCCCGCTCCCTCAATTATGCCGTTTACGGGCGCTGTCTTTGAGGGCTTCGGGGTTTTCTTTTTCTTAGCCAAATAATCACCTTCCAAATCGGGGGAACGTTATACTAAACACCAATTAACTAACGTCAAGCTGATCGATATATTCAGCTCCGTGGTCAACGATAAAATCTTTTCTTCCCTGTAAATCGTCTCCGAGCAGGGTGTCGAATATTGCGGCAGTCTGCTCGGCAGAGTCCGGCATAACCTTAATCAGTCTGCGCGTTGCAGGATTCATAGTGGTAAGGCTCATCATCTCGGGCTCATTCTCGCCGAGACCTTTGCTTCGCTGTATAGTGAATTTTTTGTCGCCTATTTCTGCTATATATCTGTCCTTTTCAAGCTCATCATACGCGAAATAAACCTTATCCTTTGTCGTAATTTCGTACAGAGGAGACTCGGCGATAAACACCTTTCCCTCCTTGATCAGGGTAGGAGTAAGGCGGTAAAGCATAGTCAGAATAAGCGTTCTGATGTGGAAACCGTCGACGTCGGCATCGGTACATATAATAACCTTATTCCAACGAAGATTGTTGATATCAAAATTAGAGAGGTTTTTATTAGCCTTCGCCTTTACCTCAACTCCGCAGCCGAGCACCTTAAGAAGATCGGTTATAATCTCGCTCTTAAAAATCTTGTCATAATCAGCCTTAAGGCAGTTAAGAATCTTACCGCGGATCGGGATAATCGCCTGAAAGTCAGGGTCTCTCGCCTGTTTACACGCGCCGAGAGCTGAGTCACCCTCAACAATAAACACCTCGCGTTCGTTTACGTCCTTGCTGCGGCAATCGACGAACTTCGCGATACGGTTTGTTATATCAATCTTGCCAGTGAGGTTGTTTTTGATGTTGAGTCTCGTTTTCTCAGCGCTTTCTCTGCTACGCTTGTTTATGAGAACCTGACCGGCAATTCTTTCCGCTTCAAGCGGATTTTCTATGAAATAAACCTCGAGGCTGTGGCGTAAAAATTCAGTCATAGCTTCCTGAATACCCTTGTTCGTGATAGCCTTTTTTGTCTGGTTTTCGTATGAGGTTACGCTCGAGAACGAGGATATGCAGATTACAAGGCAATCCTTTACGTCGTCAAATTTGACCTTGCTCTCAGTCTTATTGTATTTATTGTTGGTTTTGAGGTAGTTGTCTATCATATACACGAACGCGTTGCGCACAGCCTTCTCGGGTGCACCGCCGTATTCAAGCCAGCTTGAGTTATGGTAGTACTCCTCCTGAGCGATTTTGTTGGAGAACGCGAGGGACACACAGATTTTGCACTTGTACTCATCCTTGTCTGCTCTGTCGCGTACCTTTCTCTCGGTTTCCCAATACTGAACGGTGGAAAGTCCGTCGGAACCTACTATCTCTTTGACGTGATCTTCAATACCGTTTTCATAGTTGAAGTTTGTAACATCAAAGCTTCTGCCGTTCTGATTTCTGAAAACAAATTCAACGCCTGCGTTGACAATAGCCTGACGTTTCATAATATCGAGGAAATACTCGGGACTTACGTCAATATCAGTGAAAACCTCAAGATCGGGTTTCCAGTGGATTTTCGTGCCGGTGTCCTTGCGGTTGTATTCTTCTTTTTTTAGACCGCCGATATTCTCGCCGCGCTCGAAGTGAAGTGAGTATTTATAGCCGTCGCGCTTAATCTCAACGTCCATATACTCGGATGCGTACTGCGTTGAGCAGAGGCCGAGGCCGTTTAAGCCGAGTGAGAACTCATAGTTTTCACCGCTGTTATTGTTGTATTTACCGCCTGCGTACATCTCGCAGAACAGCAGTTCCCAGTTCATTCTGTCCTCGTTTTTGTTGTAGCCGACAGGGATTCCTCGACCGTGGTCTTCTACCTCAAACGAGCCGTCTGAGTAGCGGGTCACCTGAATAAGTCTGCCGTAGCCCTCGCGAGCCTCGTCGATAGAGTTGGAAAGAATCTCAAAAACAGAGTGCTGACAGCCCTCTATACCGTCGGAGCCGAAGATAACCGCAGGTCTTTTACGGACGCGGTCGGCTCCGCTAAGGGAGGAAATACTTTCGTCGTTATATTCATTTACCTTCTTCTTTGGCACTACTTTTCACCTCGTAGCTTTTTGATTTTATCTCTCAGATATGCCGCGTGCTCGAATTCAAGCAGCTTTGCAGCAGCTCTCATCTCGCGCGAAAGACTCTTGATAAGCTCCTCGCGCTGCTGGCGCGACATCTGGCGCATATTCTTAAATTCATCGTCCTTATGAGTAGAAATTTCGAGAATCTCGCTGACCTTTTTAACGATGGTTTTTGGAGTTATATTATGGTCAGTATTGTATTTTTGCTGAATTTCCCGACGTCTTGTGGTCTCAGTTATTGCGTTTTTCATAGACGGAGTAACGATGTCAGCGTACATAATTACCGTACCCTCGGCGTTACGCGCCGCACGCCCGACAATCTGAATCAAGCTGCGCTCGCTTCGGAGGAAGCCCTCCTTGTCTGCGTCGAGAATTGCGACAAGCGACACCTCGGGGATATCGAGACCCTCCCTGAGGAGATTGATGCCGACAAGTACATCGAACTCGCCGAGGCGCAGGTCGCGGATAATCTCCATACGCTCAACCGTATCGATGTCGTGGTGCATATACTTGACCCTTATTCCCATTTCGAGGAAGTAGTTTGTAAGGTCCTCAGCCATTTTTTTCGTGAGCGTTGTGACAAGGGTACGCTGCCCCTTTGCAACACGCATATTTATCTCAGAAATCAGGTCGTCAAGCTGACCTTCCGTCGGACGGACGGAAATTTCGGGGTCTAAAAGTCCTGTAGGGCGGATAATCTGCTCTGCTATAACTGTGCTCTTTTCCTTTTCGATATCGCCCGGAGTAGCGGAAACAAAGCATACCTGATTTATCTTACTATAAAATTCATCAAAATTAAGCGGGCGATTGTCGAACGCTGACGGAAGTCGAAAGCCGTAGTCGACAAGACTCTTCTTGCGCGCATAGTCGCCCGCGTACATACCGCGGACCTGCGGAAGCGTAACGTGCGATTCGTCAACAAACAAAAGAAAATCGTCGGGAAAATAATTGAGGAGCGTATATGGTGACGAGCCGGGCTTTCTTCCGGACATAATCCTCGAGTAGTTCTCGATACCGCTGCAAAAGCCTGTTTCGAGCAACATATCTATATCGTAATTTGTACGCTGCTCTATACGCTGAGCCTCGAGTAACTTTCCCTTTGACTGGAAGTATTCAATTCTCTCGGCAAGTTCCCTGCGTATTTCTTCAACTGCCTCGAGCAGCTTATCTCTGCCGACTATATAATGAGACGCGGGATAAATCGCAGCGTGACGAAGAGTGCCGATTAACTCACCCGTGAGCGGGTTTATCTCGGAAATTCTGTCAATTTCGTCACCGAAAAACTCCACTCGGATAATCCTGTCGCTCGACGAGGCAGGGAAAATTTCGAGGGTGTCTCCCCTAACGCGGAATTTATTGCGGATAAAATTCTCGTCGTTTCGTTCGTACTGAAGCTCGACGAGCTTGCGGATAAGGTCGTTTCGGCTCTTCTCCATACCCGGGCGCAGCGAAATCACCATATTACGGTAATCTATAGGGTCGCCGAGGCTGTATATACACGAAACGGAAGCCACAATAATAACATCACGACGCTCCGAAAGCGCAAGAGTCGCGCTGTGTCGGAGCTTGTCGATTTCATCATTTATGGAGCTGTCTTTTTCAATATAAGTATCAGTCGTCGGAACATAAGCCTCGGGCTGATAATAGTCGTAATACGACACAAAGTACTCAACCGCATTCTCGGGGAAAAAGGTCTGAAACTCCGAGCAAAGCTGAGCCGCTAAGGTTTTGTTGTGAGCAAGAATAAGAGTCGGCTTCTGTACTCTCTCGATGACATTAGCCATGGTAAATGTCTTACCCGAGCCTGTAACACCTAAAAGAGTCTGCTCGCGGTTGCCGCTCTTTATGCTCTCTACTATTTTATCTATCGCTTCGGGCTGATCACCCGTAGGTTTATAAGAAGAATGTAGCTTAAATTCTCCCATATGGTCACCTTATAATTCTGAATCTGCTATGAAAATACCTTGTTTTTCCCAGAGACTATCGCGCAATGAGATAGAATCATCGTCGGAAACAATAACGTGGTCAATTAAATCAATACCGACTACGCCTAATGCGTTTGTGACAACTTTCGTAGTGCGAATATCGTCGAGTGACGGAAGAGCCATTCCTCCGGGATGATTGTGAGCAATTACAGCGGAAGTTGCGTCGTACATCATAGCAAGCTGTATGATTTTTCTTACGGGAACGCTGCTCTCATTAACTGTCCCCTGCGATATTATTCCCGAGAAAACCTCTTTACTCTTACTGTCGAGCAAAAGAAGATATAAAATCTCGTTGGTCTTTCCGATAAATCTCGGCTCAAAATATTCACAGAGCCTGTTTTGCTCTATAATCTTAGACCTGTTCTGCGTTTTATCCATATGATAACGCCTTGAAATCTCGGGGATAAGCTTTATGAGTCCAATTACATTGTCGGAATATCCCGCAGCTTTGAGAACCTGCGGCTTTGCGTCGAAAACAGCGGAAAGTGAGCCGTATTCTTCTAAAAGCTTGTGTGCAAGAGGGTTAGTGTCTCTGTACGGAATTGCGTAGAACAAAATGAACTCAAGCGCCTGATGGTCATTAAGGGCGTCAAGTCCTTCGTCTATGAACTTTTTCCGAAGTCGCTCCCTGTGACCCTTGTGAACATTGTCAGCCATAGCAATTCACCTAAAGTTTAATTATTCCTTTACGCCGTACTGCTCGTAATACGCGTCGATAGCGGATTTGAGCTTATCGTCGATAATAACCTTGCCGTTATATTCCCTGTTATACAGATGCTCAACAACCTCTGCCATTGTAACGATAGCAGTAGTCTTTAAGCCGTAGTTCTCCTCAATCTCAGCGAGCGCGGACTTTTCGCCCTGACCGCGCTCCATACGGTCAACAGAAACTACGAGACCGATGGGATTGACGTTGCCCTGAGCCTTGATAATCGGGAGAGTTTCCTGAATAGATGTACCGGCAGTCGTAACATCCTCGATGATTACAACCTTGTCTCCGTCGGAAATCGGGCTGCCGAGGAGAATACCTGTATCTCCGTGGTCCTTTACTTCCTTGCGGTTTGAGCAATATTTAACATCCTTGCCGAACTTGTCAGCTATTGCAACAGAGGCGGTTACGGAAAGCGGAATACCCTTATACGCAGGTCCAAAAAGAACATCAAAATCAAGACCGAACTTGTTATTGATAGCCTCAGCGTAATACTCGCCGAGACGTTTGAGCTGAGAGCCTGTGCGATAGAAGCCTGTATTTACGAAAAACGGAGTCTTTCTGCCGCTCTTGGTGACAAAGTCACCGAACTTCAAAACCTGACAATCTACCATAAACTCAATAAATTCTTGCTTGTACTTTTCCATAACTTTACCTCCGTAGACATACTTATAATATTACTAATGTAATATAACACAACATTTTGTGGAATGTAAAGAAATACAACACAACTGTAATCTAACTTTCTAATATAGAATTAAGGGTTACAAAACATTTGTTTTCGTGATAAAAAATGGCTAAGTGAATTAAAGTTCACTTAGCCATTTTTTATCATAATTATTCATCATCTTCAGAATCTTCTAATAAATCTCGCGCATCGCTTAATGTTATTCCGTCTTTTACAAAAAACTTCCAACCATTAACATGCAAATTGTCTGCCCATCCATATTTTTCTATCAAAATTCTTTTCGCTAAACCTGTTATTGAGTAATTTCCACCTTCATATTGAATTTGATTTTTTTCATCTAAAACCTTAGCAACGATATCCTCGTCATATAAAAAGCTGATTTCTTCCCCAACAGTAATACCTAAAAGCTTAAAGGAATTATTTGATCTTTTTGTTTTCTTCTCGGCAATTTCCTGCTCCTGCGCTTGTGCATAGGTTGGCGTGTAAAGTTTTAGATTTTGAATATCATTTCTTAATTTAGCAATATCTTTAAAAATTCCATATGCTGTTTCAGGTGATATTTTGAAAAATTCGCGTTCTCTTATTCTGCCGCTCTCCAATTGTTCTCTCGCGTGTAATGAATTATCAACCCTATCAATCAAACTATGTATTCTCTTTTCAACTTCAAGTGGATTTTCTACTTCATAAACAGCGTAGCAACGATATGAAAGCGGAATATTGGTTGGAGCATTAAGCTCCTGTAACCGTTTTTCAATTCCGTTTCTTCCGGTCATACCGATTTTCACCCAACCGTCAAGGCAAGGATTTGTTAAAATATAAACTAAACCTTTTGGCATCTTAATCTCCAATTATCATATCATAATTATACGTTAGGGTGGATATTTCTCAGTTGCTAAAAAACGGACGATTTATTGTCTATTCTTTGCCGTTCCAGCAATAGGTGCAAAGCTTGCAGGGGGAAATTCCAACTGATTCAATCATATCATCCAGTCGGTGATAGCACAGCGAAGTGAAATTGAGTTGTTTTTCGATTTCGCTTACCATTTCCTTGTAATTACGGCTATCAGGGTCGGCATAATCCGACAGGGTTTCTGTGCTGACATTAGGTCCCTCTCTATCCTGAATAATCCGTCGCGTGATGAGATCCAACTCGGAACTGGAACGCGAAAAGTTCAGATACTTACATCCGAACAAAAGCGGAGGACACGCCGGTCTGATATGAACTTCCTTAGCACCGCTCATATACAGAAACTCGGTTGTTTCCCTCATTTGGGTACCGCGGACAATAGAATCGTCAATCAGCAACAGCTTTTTATCACGAATGAGAGAGTCTACCGGAATCAGCTTCATTCTTGCAATCAAATCGCGTTGTGTCTGGTTAGGCGGCATAAAAGAGCGCGGCCATGTTGGAGTATATTTGATAAAAGGACGTGCGAAGGGAATGCCCGATTCATTGGCGTAGCCGATGGCATGGGCCGTTCCCGAGTCGGGTACACCGGCAACAATATCCGGCTTAGCGTCGTCTCCGCGAGCCAGTGCGGCACCGCAGCGATAACGCATATCCTCTACGTTAACGCCCTCATACGAAGAAGTGGGATAACCGTAATAAACCCACAAGAAGGAGCATATCTTCATTTCCTCCTTCGGTGCAGCGACAGTTTTGACCTCCTCAGGCGAGATAAATACGACTTCGGCAGGCTTTAATTCCTTATAATCACTGTATCCAAGGTTGAAATAGGCAAAGCTTTCAAATGAGACGCAATAGCCGTCATCTTTCTGACCAATCACAAGCGGCGTACGTCCTTTATAATCTCGTGCGGCATAGATTCCCTCAGGTGTCATAACCAGCATCGACATTGATCCGTCAATCGATTCCTGTGCAAATCGAATACCCTCAACAATACTCTTTTTTTGATTAATCAGCGCAGCAACCAATTCGGTGGCGTTGACATTACCACCGCTCATTTCCAGAAAATGCGTTCTTCCGTTTTCAAAAGCACTTTGTGCCAGTTCTTCAATATTGTTGATTCGTCCAACCGTCGTGATGGCGAAGCTACCGAGATGAGAACGGACGAGAAGCGGCTGAGGTTCACTGTCTGAGATGCAGCCGATACCGAAATTTCCCTTCAGCTCAGAAAAATCCTTTTCAAACTTAGTTCGGAAGGGGGCGTTTTCAATATTATGGATAGCGCGGTCAAATCCATCCTTTCCATATACCGCCATTCCGCCACGACGCGTACCAAGATGGGAATGATAATCAATCCCGAAGAATAAATCAAAAACACAATCCGATTTGGAAACAACACCAAAAATACCGCCCATAATGAACAACCTTTCTTTATAATATCAGTTTTATCGTTTTGCGGACGAGCCGCACACATATTTAATAGCGAAATTATTCCCTTTCGCTTAATTCTTATTGTCACTAATTATAATCATTGCTCGTTTTTATTTCGTCCTGTAATACCAATTTTCACTCAGCCATCAAGATAAATGTTTGTTAAAATATAAACTAAACCTCTTTACATTTTTACAATCATAAGTATTAACCATCATATTAAAAGAAGATAGTTTATTTCTCTTCTACTCTGCTTTTCCCCATGGAAAAGAAAAATCTTTATCATCTACAACTTTCCAATAATAATTGGGATTCTTATTCGCATCCATAGCAACCCTTGTTACAGCTATTGCACAAGAATATATATTTTTTTCTGAATATCCAAGTTCTAAAAGAGTATTTTTTAACAGTTTTAAAAAATCACCCGACATTACAAAATCATCTACAATAAGTAATTTAATTGTATCCTTTTGTTTATTTTCATTAAGACAAACTGGCATATACACATCCCATTTTGTCGTTGATAATTTCAAATAATTCTCATTTTCAACAGTGCCTTGACCTTTTGCTCTTAAAAAGCCTGAAATAATTGGTATATCATCTTCATAAAAATCTCTAATTAACTGTGCAATTATTCCACCTTTTTGTCCTGGTGTAACAATAAAATCCGGTTTAAATTTACGACATTGTAATTTTCTCCAAAAAAACTTTGTTGCGGACTGTATGTCCTCCCAAGTAATAGATTTAAGTTTCTTATTTTTCTTATTACTCTTTAATGTCAACACAACTCCCCATGCCCCGAACACAGTACCAACAATACCGAAAAATTCACTTATCATACTCATTTACGCAAATCTCCTTAGTTCTGTTTTTTCTTTATATAATTCCTATGCACATATAAAGCATATATATAATTAATTGAACTATGGCTATAATTTATTATAGTATTATAAAATTTATATTTACTCCCACTCTATTGTACCGGGGGGTTTTGAGGTGATGTCATAGACTACGCGATTGACATTGGGGCACTCGTTTATGATACGGCTTGCGACACGGGAAAGGACATCGTACGGAATACGCGCAAAGTCAGCGGTCATAAAATCGTCAGTGGTTACGGCGCGGATTGCGATAAGATGGTCGTATGTTCTGTGGTCGCCCATTACGCCTACGGTTTTTACGTCCGGAAGGACTGCGAAGAACTGGCTGAGCTCGTGCTCGATGCCGCTCTTTGCAATTTCGTCGCGGAACACAGCGTCTGCTTCCTGAAGCACCTTAATCTTATCCATTGTGATTTCGCCGATTATGCGAACGCCGAGACCCGGACCCGGGAACGGCTGTCTCCAAACGAGCTCCTTCGGGATTCCGAGCAGCTCGCCAACCTTACGGACCTCGTCCTTAAAGAGGTCGCACAACGGCTCGACAACGTCGTCGAATTTAATGTCATCAGGCATTTTAACCTTATTATGATGAGTTTTAATCTTATCGGCATCGCCTTTTCCGCTCTCGATACAGTCGGGATAGATTGTACCCTGGGCAAAAAATCCGCCCTCTGCCTCTTCCCTGATTTTATTCCAGAATACGTTATAAAACTCTGTGCCTATAATTTTGCGCTTTTCCTCGGGATCTGTAACGCCCTTGAGCTTTGAGACAAATTCCTCGCCGCAGTTCACGCGCACAAACTTCATATCAAAAAGCGATGTAAAGGTTTTCTCTACAAAATCGCCCTCGTCCTTACGCATAAGTCCTTGGTCAACGAATACGCAGGTAAGCTGATTTCCGACAGCCTTACTCAGAAGAGCCGCGGCAACGGAGGAATCAACGCCGCCCGAAAGTCCGAGCACGACCTTCTTGTCACCTATTTTTTCACGCAGAGCCTTTGTTGTGGTCTCGATAAAGCTCTCCATCTTCCAGTCGCCTTTACAACCGCAAACGTCAAAGATAAAGTTCTTAAGAATCTGCTTACCGTATTCGGTGTGGGTTACCTCCGGGTGGAACTGTACGGCGTAAATCTTCTCGTCAGCGTTTTCCATAGCTGCGCAGGGGCAGTTGTCGCTGTGAGCGGTAATTTCAAAGCCGTTCGGAGTTACGCTGATATAGTCAGTGTGGCTCATCCACACAACACTGTCGGGAACATCCTTGAAAAGCACGCTGTTTTTCTTATCAACGGTCATTTCAATTTTGCCGTATTCGGGCTTCTCAGCGGTTTCGACCTTGCCGTCACGCATCCAGGTGATAAGCTGGCTACCATAGCATATGCCGAGCACAGGGATGCCGAGTTCAAGGATAGCCTTGTCATAATGCGGTGACTCCATATCATAGACGGAGTTCGGACCGCCCGTGAAAATTATACCCTTATAATTCTCAGCCTTTATCTCGTCGAGGCTTGCGGTATAAGGCTTGATTTCAGCGTAAACGTTATGGTCGCGGACTCTGCGGGCAATAAGCTGGTTGTACTGACCGCCGAAGTCGAGAACGAGGATTTTTTCCTTAACAGTACTCATATTTCCAATCCTTTCCTTTATGAAGAAATACAGCCTTTTCGTGCAGAAAAGGCATGTATAAAGTTATCTATAGATAATATCGTCTCTCGACGGGCCGTTGCTGACAATACCGATGTGCACGCCGATTTCCTTCTCGGCGAACTCTATATACTCGCGGCACTCCTTCGGGAGGTCTTCGTACTTCTTGATTCCGCTTACGTCGCACTTCCAGCCCTTTAAGGTCTTGAGCACGGGCTTACATCTCTTAAGCTTTGTTGTACTCGGGAAGTAGTCTATAACCTCGCCGTCGAGCTCATATGCCACACATACGGGGATTTCATCAAGGTAGCCGAGAGCGTCAATAACGGTGAAGGCTACTGTAGTAGCGCCCTGAACCTGACAGCCGTAACGGCTTGCAACAAGATCGAGCCAGCCCATACGTCTCGGTCTGCCTGTGGTTGCGCCGTATTCACCGCCGTCACCGCCGCAGTTACGCAGTTTCTCTGCTTCTTCGCCGAATATTTCGGAAACGAACTCGCCCGCGCCTACTGCGCTCGAGTAAGCCTTTACGACGGTAATAACCTCTTTAATCTCATACGGAGGAATACCTGCGCCGACTGCGCCGTAGCCTGCGATAGTGTTAGAGGACGTTACCATAGGATAGATACCGAAGTCGGTATCCTTGAGTGAGCCGAGCTGACCCTCTAAAAGAATGTCCTTACCCTCGCTTAAAGCCTTGCGCACAAACTGGAAGGAGTCACCTACATAAGGCGCTAAGAGTTCCTTGTACTCCATAAGCTTTGCAAAAATTTCATCAACGGTGATTTCTTCTTTATTGTAGAGATTTCTCAAAGTAGCGTTCTTAATCTCGACAGCGTGAGCAATCTTCTCCTTAAGGCTGTCCACGTCATCATAAAGCTCGTTAATCTGGAAACCGATTTTGCTGTATTTATCGGAGTAGAACGGAGCGATACCGCTTTTTGTCGAGCCGAAGGAATTCTTTCCGAGACGCTCCTCCTCGTAGCAGTCGAAGGCAACGTGATAAGGCATAACAATCTGCGCTCTGTCGGAGATGAGCACATTGGGCTTAGGCACTCCGCGCTCCTCTAACTCCTTCATTTCCTTTATGAAATTTTCTACGCTGAACGCCACACCGTTACCGATAATATTGGTAATATTCTGATGAAATACACCTGACGGGAGCTGATGAAGCGCGAATTTTCCGTAGTTGTTTATGATAGTGTGACCTGCGTTTGCGCCGCCCTGAAAACGGATAACAACGTCGCTGTCGTTCGCGAGAACGTCGGTGATTTTACCCTTGCCCTCGTCGCCCCAGTTAGCGCCTACTATAGCTTTTACCATTTCTTTACTCCTTATCTTACACGTTGATTTCGGGCTTTTCGTCCTCGATATCGCTGTATTTTTCAAGCACGGGCTTAACCTCTTCCTCAAGGAAGTCGGCAGTCTGCTCGGGTGCTCTGCCCGTATACTTCTCGGGCTGGAGAATGTTTTCGAGCTCCTCTAAGGTTACGCCGAACGCCTCGTCAGCGGCAATACGCTCTAAAAGGTCGTTCTCGCCGCCCTCTTCCTTGACAACCCTTGAGGCAGCCATAGAATGTTGACGGATTTTTTCGTGGAGTTCCTGACGGTCTGCGCCGCGAAGCTTTACGGCGTCCATCATAATATTCTCGGTAGCCATAAACGGAAGCTCCTTGCGCAGACGGGACTCGATTACCTTCGGATAAACAACGAGACCGTCGGCAACGTTAGCGTACAGGTCGAGTATACCGTCGATAGCGAGGAACGCCTCGGGAACGCTGAGGCGTTTATTTGCACTGTCGTCGAGTGTACGCTCGAACCACTGCGTAGCTGATGTGAAGTAACCGTTGAGAACGTCTACCATTACATAACGTGAGAGCGAACCGATTCGCTCACTGCGCATAGGATTGCGCTTATATGCCATTGCGGAAGAACCTATCTGATTCTTCTCAAACGGCTCCTCAACCTCCTTGAGGTGCTGGAGAAGTCGAATATCGTTAGAGAACTTCGATGCAGACTGTGCGATTCCCGCTAAAACGTTAAGGAACTGCGAGTCGATCTTGCGCGAATAGGTCTGTCCTGAAACAGCGTAGCAGCCCTTAAAACCCATTTTCTCAGCGATTTTCTTATCGAGAGCCTTGCACTTCTCGTGGTCGCCTTCGAACAGCTCCAAAAAGCTTGCCTGAGTACCTGTTGTACCCTTTGAACCGAGTAATTTAGCTTTCGAAAGCTGATACTCAACGTCCTCTAAATCAAGAAGCAAATCCTGAATCCAGAGTGTTGCACGCTTACCGACTGTTGTCGGCTGGGCAGGCTGAAAATGAGTAAACGCGAGAGTCGGCAGAGCCTTGTACTCGTCGGCAAATTTAGAAAGATTGCGGATAACCGAGATAAGCTTATTGCGAACAACCTTGAGTCCCTCTGTCATAATGATGAGGTCGGTATTGTCGCCTACATAGCAGGAAGTCGCGCCGAGATGGATAATACCCTTAGCGTTAGGACACTGCTGGCCGTAAGCATAAACGTGGCTCATTACGTCATGACGAACGAGCTTTTCGCGTTCCTGAGCTACCTCGTAGTTGATGTCATCAACGTGAGACTTCAACTCGTCAATCTGCTCCTGCGTAATCGGCAGGCCGAGCTCCATTTCGGACTCAGCAAGAGCAATCCAGAGCCTTCTCCACGTTTTAAACTTCATATCAGGAGAGAAAATATACTTCATCTCCTTGCTCGAATAACGCGCTGAAAGCGGACTTTCATAAACATTTTTATTCATATTAGGCTTCCTCCTTTGAGGCACAATTTTCTTTATCTTCAAAATTCATACCGCCGCGTTCCTTGCCCTTAAGGGTAAGCTTTGTAACCGCCGCGGGATAATTACCTGAGAAACAGGCGTCACAGTAGCCTGTGCACTTGCCGCCGAGCATTTCATCAAGAGAATTTGCCGGCAGATATCCGAGTGTGTCGGCACCGCTTAGCTTGCATATCTCGTCAATTGTATGATTAACCGCGATAAGCTCTCCGCGTGACGGAATGTCAGTGCCGTAGTAGCAAGGCCATAGAAACGGCGGTGAACTTATGCGCATATGAACTTCCTTAGCGCCCGCGTCGCGCAGCATATTCGTGATACGGTCTATTGTAGTGCCGCGGACAATGCTGTCGTCGATAACCACTACCCTCTTGCCTTTTATCTTATCGACAATAGGATTAAGCTTAATTTTAACAGCGTTCATACGCTCGCTCTGGCTGGGTTTTATAAACGTTCTTCCTATGTATCCGTTTTTTACAATTCCTTTTTCATAAGGAATCCCCGACTCCTCGCTGTAACCGATTGCGGCGTCAATGCCCGACTCGGGAACGCCGATTACTATATCGGCGTCAACAGGATACTCGCGGGCAAGGATTCGTCCCGCCTGCTTTCTCGTCTCGTAGACACTGAGACCGTCAATCATACTGTCAGTGCGGGCAAAGTATATGTATTCAAATACACAAAGTGATTTATTGCGTTTTTTCTCGGGCATAATACTTCTCACGCCGTCTTTGCCAACAACAACTATCTCTCCGGGTTCGATGTCCCTTACAAACTCTGCGCCGCACGCGTCGAGCGCAGCCGATTCGCTTGCAAACACATAGGAGTTGTTGATTTTACCCATGCAAAGCGGACGGAATCCGTGCGGATCACGGGCAGCAATCAGCTTACTCGGGCTCATCACGAGCAGAGAATAAGCGCCCTCGAGCCTCTTTACGGCATTAACAACAGCTTCCTCGGCTGAGCCGCATTTAAGGCGTTCTCTTGCGATAACGTAGCATATTACCTCGGAGTCGATAGTAGTCTGGAAAATCGCTCCGCGCTGCTCAAGCTCCTTGCGGATTTCGACAGCGTTGGTGAGATTTCCGTTGTGGGCAACTGCGAGAGTACCCTTTACATAACGCATAACAAGCGGCTGTGCATTTTCAAGCACAGAGCCGCCTGCTGTGGAATAACGGACGTGGGAAACCGCCATCTGTCCGCTTAATGAATCGAGTATAGAGTTGTTGAAAACCTCGGAAACGAGCCCCATATCCTTGTGGTAGTTGATAACGCCGTCGTCGGATACAGCTATGCCGCAGCTCTCCTGTCCGCGGTGCTGTAAGGCTAAAAGACCGTTATAGCACGCATAGGCAGGATTTACTGTGCCGTCGCTATAAATACCGAAAACTCCGCATTCCTCGTGGAGACCTTCCACAGGAAGCTTATCAAAACTGAAATTCAAGGGATTCACACTCCGTAAAATTTATATGGTCTATATTAATCAGCGAGACCTACGCGCTTCATCATCTCAGCGTAAGCGTCCTCAACGCCGCCCATATCACGACGGAAGCGATCCTTGTCGAGCTTTTCCTGAGTGTCAACATCCCAGAAACGGCAGGTATCGGGAGAAATCTCGTCAGCGAGTAAAATCTCGCCGTGGAAACGACCGAACTCAATCTTGAAGTCGATAAGGTCAACGTTTACGGACTTGAAGAACTCTACCATAACCTCGTTTACCTTGTAAGCGTACTTAGAAATCTTAGCGATTTCTTCCTTAGTAGCGGCGCCGATAGCGTAAATCTGGCTCTCGTTAATCATCGGGTCGCCGAGAGAGTCGTCCTTGAGACAGAACTCGAGAGTAGGCTCGATGAAGTCAGTACCCTCAGGAACGCCGAAACGCTTGGAGAATGAGCCGGCAGCTTTATTACGGATAATAACCTCGAGAGGAACAATTTCAACCTTTTTGAGAACAGTCTCTCTGTCGCTGAGCTCCTCAACATAGTCGGTCGGGATACCCTTAGCCTCAAGAAGCTTGAACATAAAGTTGCTCATACGGTTGTTTACTACGCCCTTGCCAACGATAGTACCCTTCTTCTCGCCGTTAAAAGCAGTAGCGTCGTCCTTATAGGCTACGATGCAATAATCATCGTTATCTGTAGCAAAAACCTTTTTAGCCTTACCTTCATACATCTGTTCTCTTTTTTCCATTTTTAATTCCTCCTAAAGATTTAAAAAATAAAAAACTATCCGCGTATCATTATATAACAAAAACTATGTGCTTACAATTACATAAAAGAAATAAAAACACTTTTGGTTATTTATTTAAAAAAATGTAAATAAATACTGAATTTATGTGTTATTTGACAAATAACATTTTAGTAATTACAATCTTGATTTTTAAAAAAGAATAGTGTATAATAGCAGAGCAATACGCCGGTGTGATGGAATTGGCAGACGTAGCGGACTCAAAATCCGCCGGTAGCGATACCGTACCGGTTCGAGTCCGGTCACCGGCACCAAGAAAAGGCAGTCAAGCGACTGCCTTTTTTATTTGTGACTGTAATGCGTAAATTTTCTTATCTATCGAAGTCCAGCACAATCTGACTTTTATGTGATTTGAAGTTAGTAAGTGTTACTCCAGCTGATTTCAGCATCTTCTTAGATGCGACTGTCTCTGGTAGGTCAGCATATTTATCGTAAAGATACACAATCTCGCTGATACCTGACTGGATAATTGCCTTTGCGCACTCATTGCAGGGAAACAAATCCACATAAACTTTTGCGCCCTTGAGCGATTTACCGTTTGCGTTAAGAATAGCGTTAAGTTCAGCGTGAACTACATATTTATACTTAGTGTTCTCTCCCTCACGCTCCCACGGATATTCGTCATCAGAGCAACCGAACGGAAAACCATTGTAGCCAGTGGAAAGAATAATATTGTTTTCATCGACAATACATGCGCCTACCTGCGTATTAGGGTCTTTGCTACGTTTTGAGGCGAGCAGAGCAACACCCATAAAGTATTCGTTCCAAGATATGTAGTCGTCTCTTTTCATAATATTCCCGTCCTGTCGCAGTTGTTTTAAATTATAGTATCACATTTAGGATTTAAAGTCCATATCTGCTTGCAAACAACGGCGAAATTTGATACAATAGAAAAAATTCTAAAGGATGTTGAGAGAAATGAAGCACAAGAATCTGATTGATCTCGAATATATGACGCGCGACCAACTCGAGCACACGATAATGCTCGCGGGCGCTATCAAGGAGCGTCCCGAGATTTACAAACACGCGTGTGACGGAAAAATAATGGCCACGCTGTTCTTCGAGCCTTCCACAAGAACACAGATGTCGTTTCAGACAGCTATGATGCGCCTCGGCGGCAACACTATCGGGTTTGACAATCCGATGAACTCATCAGTCGCAAAGGGCGAGAATTTAAAGGATACTATTTCTATGGTAAGCTCCTACGCGGATATAATCGCTATGCGACACCCTGCGGAGGGCTCTGCTAAGGCGGCGTCGCTGTACAGCAGTGTTCCTGTTATCAACTGCGGCGACGGCGGGCACTATCACCCGACGCAGACGCTTACTGACGTTATTACCCTCAACTACGAAAAAGGCAGGCTCAACAATCTTAGAATCGGACTGTGCGGCGACCTGTTAAACGGCAGAACTGTTCACTCACTTATCAAAACGATGTGCAGATACGAGGGCAACAGTTTTGTTTTAATTTCCACAAAAGAATTATCCGTACCACAGTACATCAAAAATATTATGGAGAAAGCGGGTTGTGAATACACTGAGGTTGACAACCTTGTTGACGCTATTGCGGAGCTTGACGTTCTATATATGACTAGGATTCAGCGCGAGCGATTTGAAAGCGAAGAGGAATATCAGAAGCAAAAGGGCGTTTTTGTACTCGACACCGAAAAGCTTGCGCTTGCTAAAGAAGATATGATTATCCTTCACCCGCTCCCGAGAGTGGACGAAATCGCGATTGAGGTTGATGATGACCCGAGAGCGTGCTACTTCAAGCAGGCGGAGTACGGAATGTACGGCAGAATGGCGCTCATTGCGCTACTGCTCAGAAGCGAGGACGCGTTCAGCTTTAAGAGCGCCGACCCAACTGTCGACAAAGAACACAAATGCACAAACGAAAAGTGCATAGTAAACGATCCACAGCAGCACTACCTGCCGAAGAACACCTACGAAAAGGACGGACACATCTGCTGCGACTACTGCGACCATATTATTGAATAAATCGGGTAAAATTCGAGCTGTATCAATTTTGATACAGCTCTTTTTTATACATCGATTTTTATCTGTTCACCTAGGTAAACGGAGTAGATTATAACTTCCTTTACCCTACGCTCCATTGTTTCCTCAAGCGCTTGCTTATACAACTCAACCTGCTTAGAGTACATTTCGGACAGTTTATACGCATCTCTTACCCTGTCGGTCTTGTAGTCGACGATTACAACCTCACCGTCTTCCACAAACGCAAGGTCAACAGCACCCTGCATTATGATTTTATTCTCCGCAAATTCAGCGGGAATATCGCTGTCAAAGTCAGAAGAATTGATTTTTACGGTAAAGCGGTACTCGCGGTGATACTCCTCTGCGTTGAGAACTCGTTTTATAAGCTTACTTTTCAGGAAATTATCAAGCTTGGCGTAGTCGAGCATTTCAAGCTGAGTTTCGGTGAGAAATCCCGATTTTGAAAGTCTTTCTGCCTCTTTTCGGCTGTCGCTCAAAGCATTATTTATTTCGCAACGTTCCATAAAGGCGTGGAAAGCCGTTCCCTTTTCCGCACCCGACTTTTTATCATCGCTTAAAAACTGCGGTTTACGAAGTATCTTGTTGAAGATTCTGTTATCCTTATGCGCAAGTTCGGAAGCGCTCACCTTTTGTGGCAGCTTTGTAAGCGGAGCGTTGGGATAGGTGTAGTTGATTCTCTCATTGAAATCCTGTACAAATTTTTCGTTCAGCGGTATAACGGCTGTCTTTAGAGAAGATTCTGCAGAAACTGTATCAGCCTCTTGCTCGTTGTCCTCAGAAACGTACTTTTCACCTACTGTCGTCACCGTCCACGGGATAAAGTTTCCGTCTGGGTACTTCGACATATCCGCGCTAATATTGGTGCGAAGCTCATCGCACGACGGGTGTGCAAGACAGCACGCTATAATCCACTCGGAGAATGAATTGAAATTTCTAACCACGAACGGAGATATCAGATAGGACGTAAGCTTTGTCTCTATTGACGCTACGGTTCTGTCGGGATTATCGCTTGTTGAGGTAATTATCAGCCTCTCCTTCGCTCTGGTCATCGCAACGTACAATATGCGCATCTCCTCGGAGATAAAGCTATCCTTCATCATCAGAGAAATCGCCTTACGCTGAACTGTATCGTATTTCAGAAGATTCTCCTTAATACGGAAACCTATTCCGTTCTCGGCGTCTATAACTATGTCTTGATTAACATCATCTGTGTTGAATTTCGTTGAAGTACAGCACACAAAACAGACAGGAAACTCGAGTCCCTTACTCGCGTGAATACTCATAACCTTTACCGCGTTCAGGTTTTCGCCCGAATCGTCTCCGGATTTGAGCACTCCGCCTCTTGCTTGCAGGCGATCGATATAGTTAATAAAGGAACTTAGGGTTATATATCCGTTTGTTGCGAAATCACGGGCGTATTTCTGTAAAAGGTGCAGGTTCTTTGCCTGAGCGTTCCTTATCGCCATAATAACCGCGTCATATCCTAACGTCTGCATAATTATGCCGATAAGCTTGTCGACGGTAGTGGTTACGGAAAGAGTTCGCATTTTATCAACAAAGTCGATAAACGCCTTGCACTTTGCACTTTCGTCAGCAAAGGCCTTTACTGCGAGATAAATCGATTTATTGCGATAATGTGTGCGTATCTCAGCCATATCGTCGGCGGTAAAGCCGAACATCGGACTCATAAGCACTGACAACACGGGAATATCCTGCAAAGGATTGTCAATCACCCTGAGCATATTAAGCATAACCTTAATCTCACTGAGGTCAAAAAAGCTCTTTTTATCCTCGGAAGTCGCGAGGATTCCTCTTTCGTTAAGCGCATTTACGAAGGTTACCGCGCGCGAGCTGCTCTTCGGGCTGCGAATAAGTATCGCAATATCTCCCGCGGTGAGAGGTCTTTGTCCGTTTTTGTCGCTTATATGAACCTTATCCACATTAATCATCTTGTGGATTTTTTCGGCAACTGCCGTGGCTTCTCGCCATAACGCATCCTCGTTGTGCTCTTTGTCAAGATTCGAGGTGTTGACCATCATCAGCTCCATAGCAGGTCTGTTTTCGTCGGGATACTCGGCTCCGTACACTAACTCTTCGCCGTCGCTGTAGTCAACACCGCCAACCTGAGCAGACATAAGGGTCGAGAAAACAAAGTTACAAGCCTCGGTAACGCCTTTTCGGCTTCTGAAGTTTCTATCGAGAATTATTTTAGCCGGATAATTATTTAGATTTCTGTCGTACTGCTCGTATGTATTTTTGTAGCTGATGAAAATATCGGGCTTAGCCTGTCGGAAGGCGTATATGCTCTGTTTTACGTCGCCTACCATAAACAAGTTTTCTCTGTCACGACAAATAGCGCGGAAGATTAAGTCCTGCACCTCGTTAATATCCTGAAACTCGTCGACCATTACGCAGTCGAACTGCTCGGATATTTCCTCGGAAATATCGGTAAGTTCAATGCCGCTGTCTGTTTTTCTGCACAGCAGCTTTACCATAAGCATTTCGATATCGGAAAAGTCAAGTATATTTTTTGCGTTTTTAAGGGCAGTGAACTCCTCGCGGAATCTGAGTACGCAATTTACAAATGCGTTAACAATCGGATAGAGTTTTTCTGTCTGCGCACCGATTTCCGCTCTGTCAATAAAAAATAAATCGGAAAGCGAGCCTACTTCTTTTTTGTAAGCGTCCCTTATCTCCATAATCGTATTTTTATACGGGTCATCCGAGCTACCTTTTATCCTTGGAAAATTCGTAAATTTATTTGAGACAGCTTCCTTAACCATATCCCAGTCAGCGTTTTCGATATTTTCGCTGATTATACTTAAGAAATTAAGGTCGTCTTTTAAAACCGTTCTTATTTTTTCGATATACTCGGGTTTCAGGAAATCATCACGGTCGAGATATATAAACGTGCTGTTTGCAAGTTCCTTACAGTAATTTATACATTCGCTTGCATAACGCATTATATACTTGCAGTACGGTGTTTCTTCGAAAGGAATGTTGTAGAAATCGAGCATTTCCTCAAGTCGGCTGTCCGCAAACGGAATAGAGGTAAGAAAACCGTGGGTATCGGTAATAAACTCACGCAATTTTTCATCGCTTTTTAAAGAACAAATCGCGTTTACAAGGCTTATAAAATCCTTGTCGTTCTGCTGATAAAAAAACTCGAGCGTGTTATCAAGCGCCTTTTCCGTAAGAATTTTCAGCTCGCCGTCGTCGGCAGAGCGAAAGTCGCTCTGTATGTCAAGCTTGTAGAAATACTGACGGACAAAGGTGGTGCAAAAGCTGTCTATCGTGGAGATTTTTGCGTTGTAGAGCAGCTGTTTTTGCTTGAGGATTTCACTATTATACGGGTCGGATTTAAGAAGCTCATTAAGCGCGCGTTCTATTCTGCTGCGCATTTCGTTGCTTGCGGCGCGCGTAAAGGTTACAATCAACATCCTGTCGATAGAGATTGGATTCTCCTTCGATGTGATTGCCTGTATAATGCGCTCGACGAGCACGGCGGTTTTTCCCGAGCCGGCTGCGGCTGACACAAGAACAGAGCCGTCGCGGGCATCTATTGCGTCCTGCTGAGCAGGCGTCCATTGTACATCAGCCATCGTCTTCCTCCTCTCCCGAAATTTTTGTGTAGACCTCTTTGGGCGACGCCTTGTCGCAGTAGTTGTAATCGTCGTCATACTCTCTACAGCAAACACTGTCGTACGGACAGTAGGCACATCCGTCTGCAACGCCTTTAATCGGTCTTGCCGCAGCATTACCACTGAGAAGGCTTTCTCCCATCGAACGTATTGTGTCATCGATATGCTTGAAAATCTGTCTGAACTGCTCACTGTCGGCGACAGTGGCGGAATATTTTCCGTCCTCAACCCTGCTCTTAACCTTTATATGGCTTCCGAGCCTGTCCATATGATTTAAGACATCGGGGTCGTTGAGCACCAGACCGTTCATACAGAACGTACCGTCTCTTTCCTTTGTGATTTTTTCTTCGGTATCGTTCTTTATTCCGTCGATTGCTTTCGCAGAAGAAGGCATATAGAGAACTCCTGCGGGAATCAGCTTTTTGCCATAGTAAGTTGAGCCGTTTTCGGTAAGTGCACGCAGGTAAATTAACATCTGCATATTGATTCCGTAGAGGATTTCGTATAGCTTGAACTCCTTGTTACCGGTCTTGTAATCGACAATTCTGACATAGCTTTCGTCGTCGTTTTTCTCGAGCGTGTCAACGCGGTCAATAAATCCGCGCACGGACACGGAACAGCCGTCTTCCATATCAACTTTATAAGCGGGTATATCGCCGTCGTCGCCTATTTTAAGTTCAAAGTCGGTGGGCTTGAAATCGCTGTACTCGAACTGACGTATAATTTGCTTTATTAGCTCGAAAATATTGATTTTAGTTCTGTTAAATAGATTAATAAATGATGAGGTTTTACCGTCAAGTCCGCCGAAGTTCTCGTCAGCAAACTCAACAAGAATATTATCAACATCACGCCTGATTTCATCGTCGGATATTTTGCTGAGCACGTCGTTCTTGTGGTTAAAAAGAAACTTCTCGAGGAAATAGTGCACAATGTTACCAAACTGAATGGAATCAATCTCGCTGACTCTACGCTCCTTGGCGCGCAGTCCGTAGCCGCAGAAATACTGGAACGGACAGAGACTGAATTTTTCAAGTTGTGATGCAGAAATTTTTATATTTTTGCCGTACAGATTTTCGGTAAGCCCTCTGTTTGTGACAGCGAATGGAGTTTTTTTGAGTACTCTATCTATTTTTTCTACGTTGCTGCGATATATTTCATCACCTTCGAAGTAGCTTTTGAGATAAGCTATCTCGGGCGCGTTATCGCCATAGTGGCGCGCAAGGTATTCGAACGCCTGTTGCTTTGTATAAAGCTGAAAAATTTCATCCTGTTCGGCGCTCTCTGTGTGAATAGCGTTCGGGAAAAGCCGTTTTATTTCTGTAAAAATTACAGACGGCTCGAAGGTATTGCCCTCAAAATCGCTCTTATATGTAGTGACAAACAGCCGCTCTGACGCAGAGGTCACGGCGCAGTAAGCAAGATATTTTTCGTGACAAACAAGTTCTTCGGGGCGGTCAGCGAGCGGAATATCGTTGTCTCTGAGCATCTGTCGCTCTGCTTCGGAGAACGCTCCCGCCGTTTCCGGAACGGACGGGAACTCACCGTCAATAGCGCCGATTACAAAAACAGCCTTAACGTCATTAAGGCGCACCCTGTCTGCCTCGCTGACGCTGACCTGATCCTGATAGCGCGGAATTTCGCTGAAAGTTATGTCCGAAAGAAGGTAGTCGAGATATTCTTTATATTTCTTTAAGGGAATATTAAGTTCTCCTGCTGTCGCGACAAGCTTGTCTAAAGCCTCAACAAGTAGGTTATAAACCCTTACCTCCTCATTAGCCTGCGAGAGCATACCGTGTCGCTCTAACTCGTCGTAGAGGTTGTTTAAAGAATCATCAATGCCGTACGAATCGAACAGACTGTAGAGTGATTTTGAAATCGTGAGCACATCTGCGTTCTTACATTTCTCGGCAAAATCAATAAGCGGCGTGACCGCGTACCTGCGGGTTCGCTCGATTTCGTCGAGTAAACTTTTGTCACTCTCATGCATAATCTCAAAGCCAGAGGGATTATTTTTAAACTCTTTTTTGAGGTCGCTTCCATCAATATTCCACACGAAAATATAATTTTCAAGGTTCGAAATTTCCGTGTCGCTAAGCGAGGTAAGACCTGTTTTAAGCATAGTGAGAAGTGCGTCACGATCGAAGCCGTTAAGAACACAGTCGAGCACAGAGGATACAAATCGTACAACAGGTTTTGTAAAAATATCCTGCGGGTTGTCCATAAAATACGGAATACCGAGCTTTTCGAACGCTGTGTCAAGTATACCCTGATACTTATTTTCACGACGATAAATAACAGCAATTTGGTTATATGTATAGCCCTCATCAACGACAAGGCTCTTTATTTTGCGCGCTACGAAAGAAACCTCGCCGTATATATCGGCTGCCATAAAGGTCTCAATGTTATTTGTCTTTTCTGCATACTCACTACTTAATACCCGCAGAAAGTTATTTTCTATAAAAGAAATTTCATCGCTGTCGGAGCGGACAAATTTATCAAGTATCTTGATTTTGTCGACCTCAATACCATTATCGTCAGCGAGCTTTCGAAAAGCCTTGCGGGTACGGTTAGTGGTAGCAAAAATCTCGTGATTTTTTTCATCAATATTAATATTTACAGTCGCGTAAAATTCCTTGCTCTGCTTCATCAGCACGCCTATAATCTCAAGCTGCTGTCCGGTAAATCCCGAGAAGGAGTCCGCAACAATTGTGTAGCCTTCAAACAGGCGAGTATCGCTGAGAATATCCTTAAGTCTGTTGAGATTATCAATCGGGTCTATGTATGTCTGTGAAAGCAAAGCGTCATATGCGTCAAGCACGAGAGTTGTCTCGTTAAGCTTTTTTTGAAGAGTAGGGCTGTCTATGCTTTTTGCGGCAGTTTCGAGCATATCGGTGGTAATATTGTCTTTTTTGCACTCTTTTAGCGAGTGGAGCATAATATCGAGCACGGATTTACGGGTCTTAGCACCCGAGAACATATCAAGGCCATCCTGAACCTCTTCGAGAGCCTTACTCAGTATAATTTTGCGCACGCCGTCGTCAATGACGTTCTGCGGCGTGTTTCCCGTAACACCGAACACATACTCGCAAAGTCGCGAAAAACCGAAAACGAGTACATTCCTGCCGAGCCTTGCGCCGAGTTTTTCAAAAAATTCTGTCTCGGTTTCAAACGAACTCTGGTCGGGAACAAGCATCAAAAGCTTATCTTCTCCGTTTTTGCACAGCTCGGTCAATATATTTACTGCCTCAGTCGTCTTACCGCTGCCGCTACCGCCGTATATTAAATGAAGCATAGTTTCACCTCGGTTTGTTAAGCTAAGTATATTTTATCACATTCAATGTCCTTTTTTAAGGACTATGGAAAAAGTTTACGATATTCTGAAAATATTCAACGACCTTGAACTGAATATTATAGCCGCCGTCGGTCATTATTCTGTACTCATCGTCGGCGGTTTTATTCTTCAGCTCCTCGTAGTTGGTAGCCGCTCCTACGCACAGCGACGGATACATCACGCACCACCAATTGTGCCCTTTGCCCTCGCCTATCGTAATGCGCAGAGCCTCGTAGTCACCCGACGGCATAGTCACATTGTCGTAACAGCGCGTATTAAAGTGAACTTTCTTTACTTCTGCGCTGACGGGATAGCTATAACCGTTTCTTAAAACTTCCTTTTGCGCAACGTTCGCTATATCCTGTAAGCTTTCTTTCGTAAGCTGTTCGGCGTTTTGTAGGTCAACCGCACTCTTATATAAATTTTCTGTATATTCGAGCACCTTGTCGCGCACCTTAAGTTTAAGATTCTGGTCGCTTTCGCTGTCTGAGTTCGCAAGAATATGCAGGCGAAAAACATTATCGCTTACGTTTTTGCACTGCGCTGAGAAGGGAATCATAGAGAAAATAACCGATAGAACAAATGCTATCGCAAAGGACTTAAATAAAAGCTTCATAAAAACAACCTGCCTTAATTCATTTGATAGAATTATGGGCAGGTTAATTAATTTTAATCAATTACGCAACATCCGTCTTTTACGGGTTCGCATATAAATACTTGCTCATAGCTTGACCTTAGAACATCTGCACATTTTGCGGCTTTCTTCTCGCTGTTGAACATAGCGAACACAGCCGAGCCCGAACCGCTCATACAAGCGCCGAGAGCTTTGTTCTTAAGCATAATCTTCTTGATATCGTTTATTCCGTCGAGGTTAAGAGCGATTTCAAAATCATTCAACAGAGTTGTCGACACCATATAGATATCGCGCGCGTAGATAGCCTTCACCATTTCAGCGGTGAACTCGGGGTGGCTGAGATTCGCCTTATCAATACGCGAATAAGCTTCGGCGGTAGAAACGCTGAAATCCGGCTTACAGATGACGAGGTTGCACTTCGGCATAGAAATAATTTTCTTTAATGACGTGCCTGTCCCGCTCGCAAGGCGAGTGCCGCCTACGATACAAAACGGAACATCCGCGCCGACCTTGCTGCCGATTTCACACATTTCGTCCTCAGTAAGATGAGCAGAAAATAACTTATTGAGCGCAACAATCACACCCGCGCCGTCAGCACTGCCGCCTGCTAAGCCCGCCTGAGTCGGGATATGCTTTTCGATGGTAATTATAATGCCGGGATTTTCGGCCTTTGTGAAATACAAGAAGCCCATTGCCGCTTTGTACGCGATGTTGTGCTCGTCGCACGGAACGCCGGGATAATCACAGACAATCTCGATTTCCTTTGTGTCGGTTAACTCAACCGTTACATAGTCGTACAAGCTGACAGACTGCATAACCATACTGACGTCGTGGTAGCCGTCGGGACGGCGGCGAAGAACGTCGAGCGAAAGATTTATCTTCGCGGGAGCTTTAACCTTTACTTTCATTTTTAAGCTCCTCTACAAATTCTTCAATGCGCTTGAGCGCAATTTTTATGTTCTTAAGCGACTGAGCGTACGAAATCCTGATGTAACCCTCGCCGCACTCGCCGAACGCCGTGCCCGGCACTACAGCTATACGCTTTTCGTGGATAAGTCGCGTTGCGAATTCGTCGCTCGAAAGGCCTGTGGACTTTATACACGGGAACGTGTAGAACGCGCCTAAGGGTTCAAAACAAGTCAGACCGATTTCGTTAAGCCTGCCGACTATAAGTCGGCGGCGTATATCATAAGCAGAGCGCATTTCGGCGATGTCATCGTCGCCGTTTTTGAGCGCCTCGATAGCGGCGTACTGCGCGGTAGTAGGAGCGGACATTATGCCATACTGGTGAAGCTTCGTTATCTGCTCAACAATTGGCACGGGTCCTAAAAGATAACCGAGTCTCCAGCCGGTCATAGCGTAAGCTTTCGAGAAACCGCTGATTATGATAGTGCGCTCCTTCATTCCGGGAAGTTCGGCGATAGAAACGTGCTTTTTATCACCATATGTAAGCTCGGCGTAAATCTCGTCGGAAATAACCATAAGATTATTTTCGATTATAACGTCAGCGATTTCCTCCAAATCCTCTCGCTCCATAACTGCACCCGTGGGGTTGTTAGGATACGGAAGCACAAGAATCTTGGTTTTATCAGTGATAGCGTTTAGGAGCTCATCTTTCGTAAGGCGGAAGTTATTTTCTGCCTTAGTCTCGATTACGACAGGAGTCGCGCCTGTCATACTCGTAAGCGGCTCGTAACACACAAACGCGGGCTGAGGAATAAGCACCTCGTCGCCCTTTCCTACGGTCGCTCTGAATGCAAGGTCAATTCCCTCGCTGCCGCCGACGGTAACAAGAACCTGTGTGTCTGGGTTATAGAGGACATTAAAGCGGCGCTTATAATAGTCCGAAATCTGCTTTCTGAGCTCGATAAAGCCTCTGTTAGGAGTGTACCAGGTTTTGCCCTTTTCGAGAGATTTTATACCCGCCTCCCGTATGTGCCACGGAGTCTGGAAGTCAGGCTCGCCTATAGAAAGCGAGATTACGTTGTCCATCTCCACAGCTATGTCGAAAAATTTGCGGATTCCCGAGGGCCTGACCTGTTGAATTGAATCATTAATAAAATGCTGATAATCAATCACAGGACCATACTCCTCCCGTCGGAAGGCTCTTTGTCGTCGATAAGCGACATTCCGTCGATTTTATATGTTTTGAGCATAAAGTGGGTCGCAGTCGCAACTACACCGTCAACGCAGGAAATTTTGCGCGCTACAAACGAAGCCACATCCTGCATTGTCTTACCCTTAACAAAAACTGCAAAATCAAACGAGCCCGCCATAAGATACATTGAAGTAACCTCCTCAAAGCTCATAATCTCCTTGGCAACCTCTTCGAAGCCTGTTTCCTTCTTAGGTGTAACCTTGAGTTCGATAATGGCGGTAACTCCTGCGTCGGGCACTTTGGCGTAGTCAACAATCGCCTGATAGCCCTTAATCACGCCTGTCTGCTCATATTCCTTAATCTGAGCGGTTATATAGTCCTCGGGCTCGCCGAGCATAAGCGCAAGCTCGCCCGTGGTAAATGTACTGTTTTCGCTTAATATTTCAAGTAGCTTATCCATAAAAGTACCCCCCATAAGTGATATAGATAATTATACTGTTTGCACTACCCTGTTGTCAACCGTGGCGCAGAGATTTACGCATATTGCTGTTCCTATGCTGAGATATTCGCTGTGCTCCGAAAAGACGTTCAGCTCATACCCGTCGCCTGAGTCGCTGAAACGCTTGCAGTGAGTGGCTATCATCGAATTGTCGGCGTCGATTATATCGAAGGATTTAGCGAACACATCGCCGCGTATATGCCACGACGTACCGTAATAATAGCAGTTAAGCGCAGTGGGTCTGCTGTTGATAATAAATTTAATGCTACGATTGTCCGCGGTGAGAGAATATGCTCTTATTGCAGGGAGCGGAAGCTGCTTCACCTTAAGCCTGAGCGTGTTGTCGGAATCGAACATATAGATTGTGTTTTTTGAACGCGTAACGTTATACTTCTCATTTCCCAGCTCGTCAAATATCACGAACAGCGAATCATCAGAGGTTTTATCACGCTTTATATATAGTTTCATAGTAATCACCGCTAATATTATTAGCAGAACATTTTTATTAATGCGTTTATGAGATTTTGCATAAAACAAATACCACAGGTAACAGCAGTTATACCTGTGGTATATATTGTAACGCAATTTATTAAAAATAACAAGTATTAATTGAGTGATTAAATCATATGGCGCGGGATTCTCTCGCGGGTAAGGCTGTAGTGCATATCCAGAAGCGGCTCGTACTTATTAAGATACACGCTCGTCATACCTATCATATACCAAAACCACATAACCATAAAGCTGATGTCGTATAAGAGAGCCTTCTCAAAAAGCGAGTAAACAAGATAGCCGCAACAGAAGGCAAAAAGGCACGGAAGTATATCCTGAGAGCCGGCATTTTGCCGCTTAAAAAGGTTCGAGACCGTGTGCTTTGCAAGCCGCAGGCCAAATATAGCAAACAAACAGAATCCGATTACTCCGCTCGAGACGAGTATCGTCAGATAGCCGTTGTGCAGGTCGTTGTTGTGGTAACTCAGGCTGAGCGTACCATCGAGGTATTTTTGACTGTATTCAATAATATTACCATTGCTTATACCGAAAAGCGGGTCAAGTTCAAACAACTTGAAGCTGTGTTTAATCAGCTTTATTCTTCCGCTGTCAAGGTTTTTGTTCTTATGACTGAATGTGATTTTCTCGTCATCATCAATGTTTTTCGACTTTGAGGACTTCGCAGAAACGAGGTCGGAAAATCCTTGTTGACACACAGCACGCACCATAAACGAAGCGCCTATAACGTATATAACCGCAAGAAAAAGTGCGGTCGACTTCATAATCCTCTGTTTAAGCGATATGTGCGCTGACATTGAGAACAGGTAGAACACAAGCGTAAATATTACATAACATATAAACAGCACGATTGACGCGTTGGAATCACACAGCAAAAGCGAAAACATATCAACGCATAAACAGGTCGCAAGCCATATACGGCTTATTCGCGAGCGTTTTGCCTGAGCGAGGAAGTCGTGCTTTGATATAATATGGCAGCATATTATGGACACTACTGAAATAAAGCCGAGAATGTTCGGGTTTATGTACACGCCGGTAAAACGTCTCTCGTAGATGATGAATTTTATCCAGTACCATTTAAACTTTACGCCCGACATCATAAATGCAAAGCCTATCGCGCCTAAAACGGTGGTAGCGTATATAATAAACTTGCACACCTTGTAAAGTTCTGCCTTAGGATTCAAATCCTTCTCGGTATGTATGCCGTAAAAAATAAAAAAGCATATACTAATATGCATAAAGACGACGACATTATACACCAGACCGGTAGACATATTTATAAGCATAGTCAGAAAATTTATTGCTAAAAAGGCGACTACCCATACTGCAAAACGAAAGCGGTCGAAGCAGTGCATATATTTAATTTTATAGTAAACAAGATAGACACCCCAAAAAAAGGTGAACACGAGACAGACATATGCAGGAATCTGTATAAAGGCGATATTCGTAAAGAAAAGTATGATAAGATAACTGACCCTGAATTTTGAAGGGTCCTTTAGCTTTTCCTTAAAGCCCGACACACATCTCACCTCCGTTTTCAGATTAGTGGAAAGCGACCTCTTTGACGGTTTTCAACATTAAATATAAGTCGTTTCGAAAACCAAAGCTTTTAATATATAAAAGATTGTAGTGCATTTTTTTCGGTAGAATTATGTTGACATAATCTTCATCGATATTGGTGCTCGTCTCGAGCATTCTGTCCTCGTTTTTAAACTTTATACTCGCAAGGCTCGTAATTCCTGCGGGCATAAGCAGAGTAGCAAGCATACTATCCGTATAGCTTTCAACATAATTCGGAACCTCAGGGCGTGTACCGACAAAGCTCATATCGCCCTTTAACACGTTCAAAAGCTGAGGAAGCTCGTCAAGGCGGTATTTTCGAAGGAAATGCCCTATGCCCGTTATGCGGTTGTCGTCGCCGGAGGTTACGAGGGCGCCCATTTTATCGGCGTTCTCGACCATTGTTCTGAATTTATAAATACCAAAGTGTTTTCCGTAGGTTGTAACGCGCGTCTGGATATAAAGAACGTGACCCTTGCTCGTAAGCTTGATAATTATCGCAAGAATAATCATAGGGATTAAAAGTATAATAAGTAGTACTATAGATAATACGATATCGAATACTCTTTTTATAACCAGACTGCGTTTTTTATTTTTTAATATGTCATAGTATTTTCTTACAGCTTCGCACCTGAACTCAGCTGGAAGCTGTTCAAAAGGTAATAACATAGTTCCTCCGGATGTTAACACACAATAATATTCCACTTTAATATTCTAACAGATTATATATCATAATATTAAATAATTCAAGAGATTTTTTCGTTTTAGATAGGAAAATGTAGACAAATTAAAAAACCGACGGATAAACCGCCGGTTTTTTAGGTAATTTTATGGAGTAATCAAAACTTTCTCTCTTCACTTGTCTTGGCTATATTATAGCACAGAATTATTAAATGTCAACAGTTTTTTTGAAAATTTATTAAAAAAAATATTTATTTTATATTAAATCTTACAAAAAATCTAAAATTTACACGCTTGACTGCCAATAATATATGTTGTACAATAGTTACAGAAACTACAGGAGACTATTATGGACAGTAATTACTCACCCGATCTGATAACGCTCCTCGACGAGGACGGACGGGAGCTTACACTCGAGATTCTTGATATTTACGAAGAAAACGAGAGAGTTTTCTACGCTCTTATGCCTGTGTATGACAACAAAGAAGACCTGCTCTACGACAGCGGAGAGTACACTATCCTCGAGGTCGTAGACGAAAACAGCGAGGAGCAGTTAGCCGAGGTCGAGGACGAAGAACTTAAGCTGAGGCTTTCAAGGATTTTCGAGGACAGATTTAACGATATGTTTTACGAAGATTAATTTAGATTTTAATTATTTCCTGCCTGATTTGTGTATGCAATTAAAATAACCCTACAACATTTAAATCGGGAGCCTATCTCTTTTTGCGGTGTGCAGACCTCCCCTTTTCGGGACGCTGGGAGTACTAAAACAAAAAGGCGGCACCCACCTGTCCTTTAGTAGGCAGGTTATTAAATATTGCTTACGGTCAGGCGGGTTTTTTACTAATTTCCTATATTAGTATGAGATTGGAGTAACGGTATGAAGATTTCTGTATTAGGAACAGGGCGCTGGGGCAGCTGCATAGCGTGGTATCTCGACAAAATCGGCCACGAGGTAGTGTCGCGCGGACTTGAGGACGCGCCGGACTTTCAGCAGCTTTACAAAACTCATAAAAACGACTATCTCACCTTCCCCGAGTCGATCGAAGTTACATCTGACCTTGAATACGCAATAAAACGAGCCGAGGTCATTGTTATTTCGATTTCCTCTCAATATTTGCGCTCATATATGCAAGAAATTATTAAGTATAATCTTGACGGCAAAATCTTCGTGCTGTGTATGAAGGGCGTTGAGGAAAGCACCGGTAAGAGACTTACTGAGGTTATGAGCGAGTTTGTAGACGAAAACAAAACTCCCGTTGCCGTGTGGGTCGGCCCCGGTCACCCGCAGGACTACGTCAGGGGTATTCCGAACTGTATGGTAATCGACAGTCTTAACGAAGAGATAAAGTATAAACTCGTCAGCGAATTTTCGTCGGAGCTTATAAGATTTTACATAGGTACTGACCTTATCGGCAGCGAGTTAGGCGCGGCGGCGAAGAACGTTGTAGGAATCGCGGCGGGTATGCTTGACGGACTAAATATGACATCGATAAAGGGCGCGTTAATGTCGCGAGGAACGCGTGAGGTCGGTCGACTTATCAGCGCTTGCGGCGGCAACGAAATCAGCGCATACGGGCTGTGCCATCTCGGAGATTACGAGGCGACTCTCTTCTCCCCTTGGTCGCATAACCGCAAATACGGCGAAATGCTCGCTAAGGGCGAAAAGTTCGACAGACTCGCCGAGGGTGTAATGACCTCGAAGGCTTTAAAAAAGCTTGCCGACGAAAAAAATGTCGATATGCCGATAGTAAACGGAGTATACAGCGTTCTCTTCGAAAACTGCGAGATAACGGACGAATTAAGCAAGCTTTTCGTAAGAGATGTTAAATCGGAATTTTAACACATATGCAAAAAGGGCAACCTCGCCGAGGTTGCCCTTGATTTATTGTATCGATTAATACATACCGCCCATATCAGGCTGACCCATAGGAGCAGGGTTTTCTTCCTTGATGTCTGCAACAAGTGACTCTGTTGTGAGCACCATAGATGCAACGGAGGATGCGTTCTGGATAGCGGAACGTGTAACCTTTGCGGGATCAACGATTCCTGCCTCTACCATATCGCCGTACTCCTCGGTGAGTGCGTTGTAGCCGTAACCAATCTTGTCGGATTTCTTAACGTTCTCAACGATAACCGAGCCCTCGAGGCCTGCGTTTGATGCAATCTGACGGAGAGGAGCCTCTAAAGACTTGAGTACAATCTGGGCACCTGTCTTTTCGTCGCCGCTGAGGGTTTCGATATATTTCTCGACAGCAGGGATAGTGTTCATAAGAGCAATGCCGCCGCCTGCTACGATACCTTCCTCTACTGCTGCCTTTGTAGCAGCGAGAGCGTCCTCGATGCGGAGTTTCTTCTCCTTCATCTCGATTTCGGTAGCAGCGCCTACCTTGATGACAGCTACGCCGCCGGCAAGCTTTGCGAGTCTTTCCTGAAGCTTTTCGCGGTCGAAATCGGAGGTTGTGGTCTCAATCTGCGAACGAATCTGACCCACACGAGCCTTGATAGCGTCCGGATTGCCTGCGCCGTCAACGATGATTGTGTTCTCCTTATCAACCTTAACCTGACGAGCTGTACCGAGCTGATCGAGCGTTACGTCCTTAAGCTCGAGACCGAGCTCAGATGTAATTACCGTACCACCGGTGAGTGTAGCGATATCCTGAAGCATATCTTTACGTCTGTCGCCAAAGCCGGGAGCCTTTACAGCAACGCTGTTAAGAGTGCCGCGCAGCTTGTTTAAAACAAGGTTAGTGAGCGCGTCGCCCTCTACATCCTCGGCAATAATCAAAAGCTTTCTGCCGCTCTGAGCAACAGGCTCAAGAATCGGAAGGAGCTCCTGAATCGAGCTGATTTTCTTATCTGTGATGAGAATGAGCGGCTCGTCAAGCTCAGCAACCATTTTCTCTGTGTCTGTCACCATATAAGGAGCAATATAGCCGCGGTCGAACATCATACCCTCTACAACCTCGCTGTAGGTTTCGGCTGTTTTGCTCTCCTCGACTGTGATAACACCGTCTGTGCTGACTTTATCCATAGCCTCGGCGATGAGGTTACCGATGAACTCGTCGGCAGATGATACTGTAGCAACTCGCGCGATGTCCTTAGTGCCGCTTACCTGCTGGCTGTTCTTGTGGAGTGCCTCAACAGCAACGTCAACAGCGTTAGCGATACCCTTCTTGAGCACCATCGGGTTAGCGCCGGCGGTTACGTTCTTCATACCCTCAGTGATGAGAGCCTGAGCAAGCAGAGTTGCGGTAGTAGTACCGTCGCCTGCAACGTCATTAGTCTTGATAGAAACCTCTTTAACAAGCTGAGCGCCCATATTCTCGAACGCGTCGTCAAGTTCAATTTCCTTAGCGATAGTCACGCCGTCGTTTGTGATAAGCGGAGCGCCGAACTTTTTGTCGAGCACTACGTTGCGGCCCTTGGGACCGAGTGTGATTTTCACTGTATCTGCGAGCTGGTCAATACCGCTCTTTAAAGCTTTGCGAGCATCCTCGCCGTAAACGATTTGTTTAGCCATAACTTAGATTACCTCCGTATTACTCTACTGTTGCAAGAATGTCGGACTGACGGACGATAGTAAACTCCTCGCCGTCGAGCTTAACCTCTGTTCCCGCATACTTGGACGCGATTACCTTATCGCCGACCTCTACATACATTTCAACCTTTTCGCCGTCAACTACTCCGCCGGGGCCGACAGCTACTACTGTAGCGAACTGGGGCTTTTCCTGTGCGGAAGAAGTAAGGATAAGACCGCCTACTGTTTTCTCCTCGGCGTCCTCAACCTTAAGTACAACTCTGTCAAGCAATGGTTTGATGGTCATATATGATTCCTCCTTAATAATATGTAAAAGAATTAGCACTCACTTATTTCGAGTGCTAATATTATTATAGCCGATATTCAGAAAAAATCAAGAGAAATTTGGCTTTTTTAACCAACAAAAACGTATTTTTGTTCATATAAATGATATGCTCTCAAAACTACACTTCATTCATATTTTACTGAAAAAGAGACTGCCTCAACGAGACAGTCTCTTTTCATCAAGAATTATATCCAAGCCCAAAAGCTTTTTTATTTATATCTACAAACTGAGGCTTTACGCATTTTACGATAGCGGACTCCCACTTATCGTAATCTATATCGAAGTGTTTAGCGAGTTTGCCCATAAGGACGATATTACAAGCCTTTGAAGAACCTGCCTGTGTAGCGAGATCAAGAGCGTCGAGCTCGTCAATGCTTACTCCCTTTTCCTTTATCTCTTCAAGGATATCCTCAGGGTAGCTTGCAGCACCAATGATAACAGGCATCGGGTCAATCTGCTGGGTGTTGACGATGATTTTGCCGTCCTTTTTCAGCTTATCAACATAGCGCGCAGCCTCAAGCTTCTCAAAGGAAACAATAAAGTCAGCCTCGCCGTCCTCAATAACGGGCGAATAAACCTTGTCTCCAAAGCGGACATAGGTCACCACCGAGCCGCCTCGCTGGCTCATACCGTGAACCTCGCTTACCTTAACGTCGTATCCTTCGTCTACGAGCAGTGTGCCGAGAAGCTTACTTGCAAGAAGAGAGCCCTGTCCGCCTACTCCGACAATCATAATGTTTTTAGTCTGCATATCAGTTACCCTCCATTTCGAAAGCGTCAAACGGACAAAGCTGCTCGCAGGTCTCACAACCTACGCACAGAGTCGGGTCAATTTTTGCGTGTTTATCTCTGAAGCTGATAGCAGGACAACCGAACTTCATACAACGCTTACAGCCTCTGCACTTTTCGTTATTGACAACAAGCGGTTTCTTGGGTTTGACATACTTTAAGAGCACGCAGGGTCTGCGCGAAATGATAACAGAGGGCTCGGGCTTAGCGATTTCCTCTTTGACTACCCTCTCGCACTCTTCGAGGTTATACGGATCAACGACTCTTATGGAGTTTATTCCGATTGACTCACAGAGCTTTTCAAGGCTTACCTTGCCTGCAGGATCACCCTTGATGTTGTAGCCTGTCGACGGATTCTGCTGGTGTCCGGTCATACCCGTGATTGAGTTATCGAGGATAATAACTGTTGAATTAGACTGATTGTATGCGATATTGATAAGGCCGGTAACTCCCGAGTGCATAAAGGTGGAGTCGCCGATTACACATACGGTCTTGCTCTCTGTCTCTTCCCCTCCGGCAACGTTAAAGCCGTGAAGTCCAGACACGGAAGCACCCATACAAAGCGTCATATCAAGCGCGTTAAGCGGAGCGGCCGAGCCAAGGGTGTAGCAGCCTATATCTCCAAGAACAGTGAGCTTGTTCTTAGAAAGAACATAGAACAGGCCCCTGTGCGGACAGCCTGCGCACATCATCGGCGGTCTTACAGGTATACTCGTATCAAGGCTAACGCTGTAGTTCTTATCAAGTTCGAACGCGGCGGCAACTGTTTTCTGCGAAAACTCGCCTGTGATAGAGAAAATATCCTTACCGACTACATCGACGCCGATATTTTTGCAGTGGGATTCGATAACTGAGTCGAGCTCTTCTACAACGTAAACCTTATCTACCTTTTTAGAAAAATTCTTGATAAGCTCTGCAGGGAGCGGATTTATCATACCGATTTTGAGAACGGAAACACTGTCGCCGAAAACCTCCTTAACGTACTGGTACGAGGTCGATGAAGTTATAATTCCGAAACTCTCTGTGTCGTCGCCGAGTTCAATTCTGTTGAGCGGCGAGGTCTCGGCATATTCTGCGAGATTCTTTGTTCTCTCTTCAACAAACGGATGTCGGCGAATAGCGTTCGCGGGGGTCATTATGTATTTCTGAGGATTCTTCTCGTAAGGCTTTTCAACGTTTTCCGCTTTATCTCTCGTCTCGACAATACTCTGTGAGTGAGCAACTCTCGTGCACATTTTGAGGAGCACGGGAGTGTCGAACTGCTCAGAAATTTCGTAAGCGAGACGAGCAAAATCGTAGGATTCCTGCGAATCGGACGGCTCAAGCATTGGTATCTTGGATGCGATAGCATAGTGGCGCGAATCCTGCTCGTTCTGTGACGAGTGCATACCCGGATCGTCAGCCACACAGATAACCATACCGCCGTTGACGCCGGTGTATGAAACTGTAAACAGCGGGTCAGCCGCAACGTTGAGCCCGACGTGCTTCATACAACAAGCGGAGCGTTTACCCCTCAGCGACGCGCCGAAAGCGGCCTCCGTAGCAACCTTCTCGTTAGGAGCCCACTCGCAGTACGCGTCGTCAAACTTCGAGAAAAACTCGGTAATCTCGGTGCTCGGCGTGCCCGGATAGCTTGAGATAACAGCACATCCAGCGTCATATAATCCGCGAGCGACAGCCTCGTTACCAATCATAAGTTTTTTCATTAAATCACCCTTATAAATTATTTATATCTACAGAATATTTTAACACTAAAAGACCAAATTCGTCAATTGCTTTCATTATTTGCTATTTTACCACAACGTTCTCGTCACCGAGCTGGTATTTAAGTTCTCCTATCATCACATCGTTGAGTGATACCCACATTTTCTCGGGCGCGATAAAGTGCTGACCCGTATCGGTAAGGGCAAACACAACGGGAGTTCTGCCCTCGAAAATATCGAGAACACGGAAAGCCTTTTTATACAGTTCGCCGTCAAGGTTGTCAACCCTCAGATATAGCTTAACAGGTTTATTCGGGTCACGCACAGGCTCGGGCTGTGGATGCGGCTTAATATTGTTTTTATCCACCTTGCGTATATCGTCACAAATAATCTTGGAGTCCTCGTCCTCCTTAACGCTGACGGAGCCGAAGATTTCAACAACATTACCCTGAACGAGCAGTGAGCCGCACTTGGAGAAAATATTCGGGAAAACAATGACCTCAGTAGAGCCGTATCTATCCTCGACCGTTGCAAAGCACATCATCTGATTGGTTTTTGTAATCTGTGTTTTCAGATTAGAAATTGTGCAGACAATGCGCACCTTGCAGTTGTCGGTATATCTGTCGTTTTCTTTGTTGATTATATCCCCTATTCTGTCGGCTCGTACAGCGCGGCAGTAGTCATCGTATTCGTCGAGCGGATGACCGCTGAGGTACATTCCGGCGATTTCATTTTCCATCAACAATAATTCTTTTTTAGAAAATTCGGGTAAATCGGGAATTTCGGGCTCGTTAGACGCATTCTCACTGTCGCCCATATCGAAAAACGACATCTGTCCCTGAATGTTCTTTTTGTTTTCAAACTCAAGGTCAGAGAGCACGGACTTCGACATCGAAAGCATCTGTCGCCTATTTAACCCCATTCCGTCGAGAGCGCCACATTTTATGAGGCTTTCGAGGGCACGGCTGTTCATCGTATTGCCGTAAAGCCGCTTACAGAAATCGTAAAAGCTTGTGTACTCGCCGTTCTCACGCTCAAGGATTATGCTGTCGATAAAATGCCTGCCAAGATTTTTTATCGCGAGCAGTCCGTAGCGTATATCCTTGCCGGCAACGGTGAAGTTGTAGTAGCTGTGGTTTACGTCCGGCGGAAGGATTCTTATTCCTTGGCTGTGGCACTCGGAAATATAGACAGCAAGCTTGTTCTGGTTATCAAGCACGCTCGACATAAGCGCAGAGAGATACTGCCGCGGATAGTGGCACTTAAGATAGGCGGTCTGATAGGCTACCTTCGCATATGCAGTCGCGTGGGATTTGTTGAAAGCGTAGGACGCAAAGCTTTCCATCTCGTCATAAATCGAGGTGGCGGTCGCGCGGTCTATGCCACGTCTGAGACAGCCGTCAACGATTACGTTGCCGCCATCGTCAGTAAGACCTTCGATAAAGATTTTCCGCTCCTGCTCCATTACGTCGTGCTTTTTCTTGCTCATTGCGCGGCGCACGTTGTCAGACCTGCCGAGCGAATATCCCGCGAGTGTGCGCAGAATCTGCATAACCTGTTCCTGATACACAATACAACCGTAGGTTACACGGAGAATATTCTCAAGTAGCGGGTGCTTATAGCGGATATTGGACGGATTATGGCGGCGGTCGATATAGGTCGGGATGCTATCCATAGGACCCGGTCGGTAGAGAGACACAACCGCAATCAAATCCTCGAAATGCTCCGGCTTAAGCTGAGTAAGGACGTTGCGGATTCCGTTCGACTCGAACTGGAACACGCCCTCGGTGTTGCCCGCGGACATCATCTTATAAACCGCCTTATCGTCGGTCGGAATAGTATTAATATCGAAGTCGCGGACTTCCTTTTTTATCATATTTACCGCGTCGTCGATTATAGTGAGGTTGCGGAGTCCTAAGAAGTCCATTTTAAGAAGTCCGAGTTCCTCAAGCGTAGTCATAGTAAACTGAGTGACAATTGCACCCTTGCTCGAGGCGAGCGGAACGTACTCGGAAACGGGCTTTTCCGTGATTACAACGCCGGCGGCGTGCATACCGATATTGCGCGGCATACCTTCAATCTGCAAGGCTATATCTATGATATTTCGCGTGTCGGCGTCTGTATCGTAGCTGTTTTTAAGCTCGGAAGAAATTTTCAACGCTTTTTCGAGCGTAATATTCAACTCAAACGGAATTTGTTTTGCCATACGGTCAATCTGGCTATACGGAAAGCCGAGAACCCTACCGACATCGCGTATCGACTGTCGTGCTCCGAGCGTACCGAAGGTGACAATCTGAGAGACGTGGTCAGCGCCGTACTTGCGGATAACATAGTCGATAACCTCGCCTCTTCTGCGCTGACAGAAGTCTATATCGAAGTCGGGCATACTCACGCGCTCGGGGTTAAGGAAACGCTCGAAGAGCAAGTCGTATTTTATCGGGTCAACGTCGGTGATACCTATGCAATACGCACAAAGCGAGCCCGCGCCCGAGCCTCTGCCGGGGCCTACGGGAATACCCTGACTTTTTGCATACTGAACGAAGTCGTTAACAATGAGGTAATAATCCACAAAACCCATATCGTGGATTGTGTAGAGTTCATACTCGAGGCGGTCAGTGAGTTCCTTGTCGGGCGATGGTCCGTAGTGCTTATAAAGTCCCTTGTAACACTCGTCGCGGAAATACTGATAATGGTCGATTCCATCGGGAAGGTCATAATGCGGCAGCTTTCTGTGCGCAAAATCAAACTCTATATTACAGCGGTCAGCAATTTGTTGAGTATTATCAAACGCGTCGGGACGATTCGGAAATAGCGTACGCATTTCCTCCTCGGACTTGAGGTAAAACTCGTCCGTCTTGAACTCCATTTTGTCCTCGTCGTTTATGGTTTTGCCTGTCTGTATACAAAGGAGAATGCTGTGGGTGTTGGCATCTTCTTTTCTTATATAGTGCGAGTCGTTAGTACAAACTATCCCTGCTCCGATTTCGTCGGCAATACGGATAAGGTCGGGGTTAGTTCGGTGTTGCTCGTCTATGCCGTGGTTTTGCAGTTCGATAAAGTAGTTATCCCTGCCGAAAAGATTCTGATAGTAGAGAGCCTTGCTCTTTGCGCCGTTATAATCGCCGCGAAGGAGCATTTGCGGCAATTCGCCCGCAAGACAAGCGGAAAGGCAGATTAAACCCTCGTGGTACTTCTCAAGCAAGCTGTCGTCTATACGCGGCTTGCTGTAGAAACCCTCGGTAAAACCGAGAGAGACAAGCTTAATAAGATTCTGATAACCTGTATTATTCTCGCACAAGAGCACCATATGGTAGTACTCTCTGTCATTATCAAAGCGCGAGCGCGGGGCAACGTAGACCTCGCAGCCTATGACAGGCTTTATGCCTTCCTTTTTGCAGGCACGATAAAAATCCACAGCGCCGTACATAACGCCGTGGTCGGTAATTGCGAGCGCAGTCTGCCCCATCTCCTTAGCGGCTTTTGCAAGATTTTTTATTCTGCACGCGCCGTCAAGCAGACTGTACTCACTATGAACATGTAAATGTGCAAATGCCATATCAGTTCTCCGAAACTACCGTATTAACATAACCGTCCTTTAAGGTTAGTTTAATTATATCTCCTGCTTTTAATTCTTTTACAGAATTAATTGTTTTATCATCCTTTTCACAAACTGCGTAGCCGCGCTGCAACACAGCCACAGGGCTGAGCGCCTCTAACTTTGCGCCGAGCTTTTTCACTTGCTCCTGTGAGGATGTAAATTTGTTATTAGCTGAATTTGAGATAATTCTACTGAAATAAATGAGATTTTGTTCAATGCTCAAAAGTTTTTTCTCGGGAGAATTTCTCTGAATAGAAGCATTAAAGTCGGATAATATCTTATTCGCCTGAGAAATCTTTGTATCAAGCATAGATGAAATATACTGCTGCTGGGAGCTGTAGTAGGATAAAAGCTCCTCCCTGTCGGGTACAGCAAGCTCCGCCGCAGCCGAAGGAGTAGGAGCGCGCAAATCGGATACAAAGTCGCAGATTGTAAAATCTGTCTCGTGGCCGACCGCGGAAATCACGGGGATATTACACGCGTAAATTGCATACGCAAGGTTTTCGTCGTTAAACGCCCATAAATCTTCTATCGAGCCGCCGCCCCTGCCGATGATTATTACATCTACGCAGTCGTACTCATTGAACGTATTAACAGCCTCCACAAGCTGGCTCGCCGCACCGTCGCCCTGAACCTGAACGGGATAGAGCACAATATCAATGCTCGGAAAACGGCGCGTCAGAATATTTCGGATATCCTGTACAGCCGCGCCCGTAGCAGAGGTTATTACACCGACGGATTTCGGGAATTTAGGTATAGGCTTTTTGTGGCCTTTATCGAACAGGCCCTGCGACTCTAACTTCTTCTTGAGCTGTTCATATGCCTGAGTGAGCGCGCCGATTCCGTCGGGTTGCATATCGTCGACATAGAGCTGATAATTTCCGCTCTGCTCGTAGAGCGAAACGCGGCCGCGGACTATCACCTTCATACCCTCCTCAGGGCTGAACCGAAGACCCATAGCATTACCGCGAAACATTACTGAACTGATAACTCCGCCCTTATCCTTGAGGCTGAAATAGATGTGTCCGCTTGCGTAGTGCTTTTTGAGGTTGCTTATCTCGCCCGTGACGAACACATTGACAAGGTGTGGGTCGCTGTCGAGAAGAGACTTCACATAATGATTAAGTTGTGTAACGGTCAAAACCTTGGGTTTTAAAAACTCAGGAGTCTGCATATGTCGCCTCTCTGAAAGTAAGATAAGCTATTCCGGCGGCATTATCAGCGGAAAACTCGGGAGTTGCGAAAAAAGCGCCGAATTTATTTTCGATAGTATTTCTTATGATTGAATTGGACATAACTCCGCCTGCGAAAAGCAGAGGAAGATTACCGTAAGTTGATATGAGCTTTTCGGTCATAGCGCAAAGCGTTGCTTCGATATATTTAAGACAGAAGTAGGATATATGCTCCTTTGAAGAGCCGCTGTCGTACATTTTACGGCATAGGTTTTCAAGTCCGCTAAGGCAGCAATCAGCACCCTTAATGGTTGGTTTTACCCTGACATTTCCGTTATATTTCAGCGCAAGCTGTTCGAGTTCCCTGCCGCACGGAAAGCTGAGTCCGAGCATAACTCCGACCCTATCTATCGCTTGTCCTGCGTTGAGGTCGAGGGTGTTCGCGATAATTTCAGCCTTAAAGCCCGAGCCGTCGGGCTCGGCGAGAACAGCCTCGGTGGTGCCGCCGCTTATGTGGAAGGCTATAAATTTCTCGCAAAAAAGATTTTCGCATTTTGCACCGTAAATAGCCGCGGCAATATGACCTTCCTGATGAGAATATGTAAAAAGCGGTACCTTAAGCGTGTCGGCGATTATACGGGCGGCGTTATATCCTACAGTAAAACACGGCATATATGAGCCGTCAACAGGTCTTGGTCGGGTGGATACTCCGACAGCCTTAATTTCGGCAGTGTCTATCTCTCCTACAAGCTCGCTATATAGCGAATGTAGCTGCTGCGTGTGATGAAACACAGCGTCACTCTGGCGCAGTCCGACTCCGCCTTCCTTTACGGGAAGCAGCTTTTTCTTCTGTATTATTTCGCCTCTGTCGTTCATAAGAGCGGCAGAGGTCGTGTAGTTGCTGGTATCAATCCCGAGAGTGTACATTATTCTCTCGCAATCGCGCCGAGAACGCCGTTGATAAATTTGCTCTCGTCAACCGTATATTTTTTTGCAAGCTCGACAGCCTCGTTGATTGCTACGCTGTCGGGAACGTTTTCCTCAAACTTCATCTCGTAAAGCGCGAGGCGCAGAATTGCAAGGCTCGGCTTTGAGATACGTCTGAGGGTCCAGCCCTTCTTCAGATGCGACTCGATAAGGCTGTCGAGGTACTCTTTCTCGGAATTAACGTTACCTGCAAGCTTTACAGCGTACTCGTCGAATACAAGTTCTCTGCTCTCGAAAGCTCCGTTTATGATGTCCTCGATTGGGTCGCTGTTAAATATTGTTTCAAAAACGAGCAGAAAGCCCTGCTCCCTCGCTTTGAATCTTGAGATTTTATTTTCCATATTGTATCACTGCATTTCTGAATTTTATAATACACGATAAGTATACCATATGTAAAAGTTTAAGGCAATAGCAAAATATCGTGCGGAGTATAATCCGCACGATATAATCCTTATTAGTTATCAATAATCTTTGTACCGCGTTTTGCAAAATACATATCGGGAGTTTCGGTTTTGTAGATGTCGGGTACTCTGTCGTACACTTTATCTGCAAACGTGCTGATTTCTCCCTCGGCATTTACGGTGACCGGTCTTTGCTCAGCCTCCCAGACAAGCTTTGCGCATTCAAAAATCTCGGCGTCAATATAGAATCCGATTCTCATTTCATAGTACTTATCTGTAGCCTTGAGATAATCCTTGAGTATACTTTTGATTCGGTCTATATTCTTATTGTTATATGCTTCTCGGAGTTCCTCGCGCATTGGGCGCAGACGATACCATATATCAATACGGTCAACCGAACGGCGAGCGCGGTTAAATGTACGCAAAGCATTGTTAACCGGAGTGTTGTGGTAATAGCCCATCCAAAGGTTATACTCAAGTTTCTCGGCAGTTATATCCTCAAGGCTCATTTCATCATCAGCAATATAATCAAGATACTGCTGATACGGCAGATTTCCGTCACAAATTACTGCCGGACGATCAGTGCCCGTAGCCTCCTCCCTTGAACGCACGCGCCAGTTATCACCGTAAAGTGCAGAAAGGAAAAGCTCTTCATCCGCATAAACAGCGAATTCTCTGTCCTCAAAGGTTACCGTGGAGGTATTTGTGAATAAATCCATAGGTAGCTTGATAACATTTGCTCTGTCATCAGCAAAAGCGTAACATTCCTCTCTGTACTCAGGGTCCTTGAGTAAAACCTCCTCGGGAATGTAGCGCGAAGAGAGATAGGGCTTAGTAGCCTTGCTCTGTTCGTCCATAATAAACTTCGCTATTTCTTTGTCGGTCATTTTGAAGTGCTTGAACCAGCCCCTGTGGATATAGTTCGTGTTGTCGATTCTCAGCTGTCTTGTCGCGAGTCTCTTGAAAAATCTGATGCGGGATAATCTCGAAGCGTACTTAAAGAACACAAGCCTCAAAACCTTGTTGCGCTGACCCTTGTTACACAGCTGGAGATAACGCTCGCAGGCGCGGGCGGTTTCTGACATCTCGAACTGCCTTGCGGGATAAATAGTCACGCACACGCCGGGTGCGATGTGGTGCTCCGCGGATCTTCCGTCAAAGAGAAGGCTTTCCCTGTCAACATATCGGAACTTTAGCATATGAAGCTTTTCGTTGTTTTTCCACGACTCCACGATTCTCTTATCGGAAAGATTTTTCTCAACATATTTTTCAAGCTTTATGATATCGCCGTATGGCATCATAATCTTGAGGTTATACTGCTCATCCTCATAAACTTCGTGGTCGGCAAAGTACGCAGCGGTCTCATAGCAAAGCACATAACTGAGTTTTTTTTCGACGCAAATCGACTTGATTTCATCCATAAGCTCTAAAAGCTTTGACTGTACTCCTGTCATTTCAGCGCCTCCATTATCTTTTTAATTTCGAGGTGAAGCATTCCGTTGCGGGACTTCTTCATAACCTTGTTGTAGTATTTTACTGCATTTTCCTTATTTCCGAGGGCGAGAGCAATATCGCCGCGGCATTTTATGCATCGGTCATCATTAGGATACTCCTCGAGCAGTTCTTTAGCGTAAGCGCGGGCAGCCATATACTCGTCGTCGGTCTCGGCTCTGAGTGTCATAATCTCAAGTTTATAGAGTTTAAATTCCTTGCAGTGAGGATACTTTTTAAACGCCTCATAAATCATCGGCTCGGCCTTATCGTAGTCCTTGTACACCATAGCCGCCTTGATTTTGCGCGAAGTGAGGATTATGTTCCATAAATCGGCAAGACGGTCGTTCATAGGAATACCGGCTATATCGCGCAGCTTCATTATCTTTGAAACAGAGGTGAAGTCGTTGTGCGTGTAGATAAGGTTGAAGATAGCAGCGTAGAATAAATCCTCGCCGATATCGAGATAATACTCCCAATAGCGAACGCTGAAATCGAGCTGGCGCTTGTAATAATCCGCAAAAATACTGTCTAACTTTTGAAGTTTTTCAGAATCTGTCGGGTCAAGAAGCGAGTTAATATCTATGTTTTCGTTTTTAATCCTGTTTTCTATCTTGAGCAGTTCAGCCTTAGCTAACTTATCGTATACGTTGCGCAGGTGGTTCGCAATCTTATAGCCTTCCTCTACCATCAGGTGCTTAGCCTTCTGGCGTTCTTTTTTCAGTTTTCGCTCATTGAGAAGGCGCATATAGTCGGAGACGTAATCGTCGCAGGAAATACCTGAGTGAGACATCTGGGAATGGTGTTTTTTCTCATAAGGAAGGATATTCCAGTCGTCGCCGTAGTAATAGTTGAGCATTTCGGCATATCTGCCGGATATAGGGAACTTATGACCCTCAAAATCAGCGTAATAAACCGTGTCATAGAGATACTTGGGCGCAATTGAGGAGGGACCGTACTTGCGCGCCGAGGTAACGATATATGTGTCGCAATCGTCGTAGTGCTTGTTAAAAATCTTTTTTTCGAGATGGCGTAAAACCGCCTTTTTGCCGACAAACCTCTCCCAACGTCTGAACTTATTATACAAGTCCATAATTACCTGGTTTTTGTAGCGATAATGGCGGTAGCTTGAGTTTGCGTACTCGTCGTAGGCATAGTAGAGGTCTATCATCTTCTGTTTTTCTACGGGGTCACCCGGCAACTCAAGCAGGTAGAAAACGTCAATGCTTTGTCCGCAGATAGGCTTCCAAAAGGCGAAGTTGGAACTTATACGGAGCGACTCGACGTCGATGTATCGACCGAAAACGCCGGGGAAATCCCTGTCTACCCTACCGTCGCCGTAAACGCGTTTTTTAGGGTCGAGCTCTTTCTTGCACGCCTCGACCCACTTGTAGTAGTTCTCCTCGGTCATATTTATGTCGATATCGTCGTCCCACGGAATGAAGCCCTCGTGCCTTATAGCGCCGAGGGTAGAGCCGTAGTCAACGAAATATTCGATATCATACTTTTTGCATATAGTATCAATCTCAATCAAAAGATTGAGCAGATAATTTTGTGTAGCGTCCATATATAAATATCCCCTTATACTGAGTATATTACTTCTGCTGTTCTCTCTTCTGTTTTAGGAGCACATAGCCCTCAAAAAGGTCTAAATCCTCTTTTGTAGTTATTTTTATGTTGGTCTGACTTCCCTTTGAAAAGTAAATCGTCTTACCAAGTTCATACATCATAGTTGTAGTATGAGGTTCTACCCTGTCGATTACGCCCGTGCGCACGCCCTCATCGTAAAGGTCGGAGACAAACTTATAGTTAAAGGCGTGAGGCGAGTTCATACAGGCGACGGTGTCGCGGTCTATCCACTTAGTAGACTTAGTTTCGTCGTCCTTAAGTCCGGAGAGCAGGAAGAAATCTGTAGTGGAAATGGCGTTGCCCTTCTCCTTGCATACCCTTATCGCGTCGCTGATAATATCAGCCTCGACGAACGGAGACGCGCCGAAGTGCACGAGGACGATATCGTCGTCGGAAACCTTATCCTTAAGATTAGTCACGCCGTTCATAACGGAGCCCTGAAAAGTGCTGCCGCCCTTTGTAATCCACTTAACTTTATCGAGATTATACTGCGAGACCATTTCCTTGAGATAGTCGATATGACTCTCCACGCATACAATCTCAATCGCATCGATTTCGGGGTGAGAGTTGAATTTTTCGACCGTATAGGCAAGTATCGGCTTGCCCATTATTTCTATAAACTGTTTCGGGCGGTCGGCGCCTACGCGCGAGCCGACGCCGCCTGCCAGAATTATTGCAATATTCATTAACCAAACTTCCAATCCTTGAACTTTTCGGGGTGCTCGTACATCTCAAACGCGGCTTTACAGAAACGCTTGCAGTTCTTATACGCTGCGAGCATAAAGAAACCGTCATCCTCGAATATACTGCCCTTGAACAGTCCCCACGAGAGCCAGTAAAGCGAATCTATACCGAAGTAGCCGATAAAGTGACGGTATTCCTCAAAGGTAAGGTCGCGCCCGAAATAGGCTCTTAAATAGCGGTTAACGTTAGCGTCGTCGAGCTCATAGCGGGTTACCATACCCGATACGTCGTTTGCAATATCTGCAACCGAGCTGAACTCCCAGTCAATCATATATATTTCTCCGCTTCTTGTAAAGAGATAGTTCGGAGAGTAAATGTCGCCGTGGCTGAGAACATCCGGGAAGTTGTCTGCCTTTACGAAAACCTTAAGGCGGTCAACGTCGGCAATAATATCCTTGAACTCCTCGAAAAGGTTGCCCTTAGTCTTACAGGCAAGTCCGATAAGGCGCTTAGCCTCATCAACGCAGTCGAAGTAGCGTACCACCTCGAAGTCACAGGAATGTAGGATTCGGAGGTATTCGCAAACCTGAGCGAGCTGCTTGTCATTATGCTCGAGGTCGGTCTCGACTGTGTCGTCGATAAAGTGAGAAATCTTCCAGCCCTGAACGTCAATGTGGATTAAGGTCTTATCAATTCCGAGCTCCTTGGCCTTGTTCTGAGAATAAACCTCGGACTCACGGTTGATGATATTCTCCGCGCTGCCGCCCGGGTGACGATAAACGTAGGTTTTTCCGTCAACATCAAACTTGAACGAAACGTTTGTGAGACCCTTCTGAATAATCTCGATATTCTTAATATCATTAGGTCCGCACTCCAGAACACCGCAGATATTGCGGACAATCTGCGAGTCGATATTTATAAGGAAGTCCTTATCGAATTCACGCAGGTCGGTGATGGAGTTGAACTCTATAACCTTATTTTGATCAAAGAACTTCGCAAACATTGTCAACTCGTGGATATGTCTGCCGTAGAACTCCTCCCAGAACATATTCTGGATACCGAACTCGTTGATTTCCCTCTCCATAAGCTCGACAAACTTCTTCGAAAAGCTCTCGCTGAAGAAAGCGTGACCTATCATACAGTTGCTGTCTTCCTTGCCGATATGGAAGTCGGTGATTACTCCGATATCGCTTATATCAACAGCAAACTCGCGGAACTTGCCCGTTTTATAGGTACAAGCTCTGTAGGAGTATTCGGGCTCCTCGATAAAGGGGTTGTCCACAAAGTAATGGTCGGAGCAGCAGATGTAGGAATTTTTCAGCACATCCTTTACTGCAAACAGCGAGTTGATATTACCCTTGTTGTTAAAAGTATTGTTGATTACAAAATGAACACCGTATTTTTCCTCAAGATAGAAGAATTTCTCCTTCATATAGCCGACAACGATATAGATATCGTCAACGCCCGCCTCTCTGAGCTGTTCAATCTGTCTTTCGATAAGCACCTTACCCTGAACCTTAAAGAGTCCCTTAGGCATTTCGTAGGTAAGCGGAGCAAATCGCTGGGAACGTCCGGCTGCTAAAATTATCGCATTATCAACTTTCATAAGTATCAACTCCTTAGAATAAAAAGTAACTTTTACATATAGTTAGAGATAATAGTATTGTATACTATTTTGTAAAAAAAATCAATCCTTTTGTGGAATAAAAAGAGGGCGGAAACCCGCCCTTTTTTAATATTATACTGTGATAACTGTAATTTTATCAAAGCTGATATTTGACGCGTTTTTGACCGTAGCCTTTATAAGAAATTGACTGTTCTTCCTTATCTCCTTTTTAGGGACTGTAACGGTGCAACCATGCTCGTTTATGTAGCAAAGACAGTTGGAAAAACCTTTCGCTTTAAGCGTTGTTTCAATAGAATCCTGAAGCGTAAAATTCTTTATAATAGCAGCAACCTGATTTTGCGCCTCTGTTCTGTCTTCTTCGGAGGTCGTGTCCAGCGAGAGAATTTCCGACGCTTTATCTATGATTTTATCCTGAGTAGAATCACGTTCGGTTTTTGCCGAGGCGAAAAAGGAGTCCTGCTTTGTTGCTGTTTTGCTCGTTGGTGCGGACTTCACTTCGTCGGGAGACGCTGTCGTGGAAACAGTGGCGTTGACATATTTGCTCTCGCCAAGAGTTTTCGACACACTCTTCGGGGTGCTTACGCTCCAATTAAGATAAACCGCCGCGCCTAACGCCAAGACGAGAGCCGCTGCTAAAAATTGCTTTTTGAATCTTTTCATATTTGTACCTCTATTCTTGTAATTTTGTTACATACACCTTTGCGGTGGAAATATTCAGCGCCTTTGTGACAGCTTGCATCACGCGTTGTATGACGATTGGGTCGTCGCCTCCGCTGCAAGCTACGACAACACCGCGGATTTTCGGCTCAATTTCCTTGGTTTTGGTTGAGTTATTCTCAAGATACACGCCCTCAACGGAGTTTTCTATAGTGAGCAGCACGCTCGCTCTCCCCACATCCTCGATATTTTCGAGCATCTGCTGAACTGAGCTTTGCATCTGTTCCTTATACTGTGACACATTAGAGGCTGTTTTCTCCGTGCCGTCAGGGATGCCGATAAATGAGGATAGAAATATCAACGCAATACCGATGATTCCGCATATAATTATTACATTTCTGATTTTTCCGTCCTTGAGCAGATTTTTGAAATCAAGCTTTTGCATACCTACCTCGTTATTATCTCGGGGATAACCTCGAACTTATCCTTGACGAGGTTTTTAATCTCGTCTGATTTTTCACTGTCCTGTATAGAAATATATATGCTGACTGAGGCAATATATATTCCTCCGTTTTCATATACTTCGAGGTTGACGGTGATTTCATCTGCTTTAATTCCGTACTGAGTGAGATAATCCTTCATAGAAGTTTCGAGGCTATTTTTGGTTTCCGTCAGGATAGCGTTGTTATATGCGTCGTAGGCGGTATCCTGAAGGTCATCACCGATTGGGGCTGTATCAACGTTAAGAGAAAAGCCGCTTACTGCTGTTTTTATCGGAAATATCATACAGCATAGCATAAACGCTCCGATTACAAGGTTTATAACCCTGCGCATATTGCCATGCGGCGATATTGAACTAATGAGCGATACCGCTACCGAGCAAACGCAGATTACCGCTGCTACTGTTGCTATGTCCTTCATACGCCGGCGCCTCCGAGCATCAGAATCAACGCGGTCGAAATGATAAATACTGACATTACGCATAGTAGGATTGCGAATACTGTGGTCACAACGGTATTTACTGATTCAAAGATAAAGCACGGCTCTCTCAGCCCGAGCACTTCTCCGACCGATTTACTCGCACTCAGAGTGAGCATCCAACAAAGGCACTCTAAAAGTATCGGCAGAAACATTACCGCTACCGCTATTATTACAAAAACGCCCATACCCGACTTCAACAGCCCCACCGAACTTTGTACGGTGCGGTATGCGTCGGAGAGCGCAGAACCTACAACCGGAATGAGACTTGTCAGAGTAAACCTAACCGCGCGTGTCGATACATTATCCACGCCTGTGGATATGAGCTGTTTTATCGTGAGAAACGCAGTAAAAACTGTCATAATAAAGCCTAAAAGCCACTTTATAAGCCGAGAGATAAACTGAACAAATCCACTCAGGTTTACGCTCGGAGAAATCGCAGAGCTTACGCTGATACCGAGAAAAATTTTCAGAAACGGAGCTATAACGTTCGCCGATAGCTGGGACACACCTTGTCCGGCAAAAATCATAATTGAGTAGTACGAGGCTGAGCTCGCGGCGCGACCGGACGCAGTGATTATCAAAGCAATTATCGGTATAAAGGCTAGCATAAATTTCGCCGTTGTCTGAATAATATTCACTCCGTTTGTTATTACCTCCGTGACGGGAATGACCGCCGCGCATGTTATGCACAGCGTGGTGCATACAGAAAGTACCTGTTGCATTGAATTGTTCTCAAATGAGGATTTGAGAGAGTAAAGAATTGAGTACAAAAGCATTATGGCGATAGTCGTCGCGAAGATTTTTAGCGGAGTTTTACTTTGCTCTGCGGCAGTGTTCATAATCTGGCCGATAATTTTCTCGAACGTGAGGTTGTTGATTGAATCAAAGTCGATTCCGTCAATGCCTATATCCGAAAGCGAATTTTTTGCGCTGTCGGGCAGCTCGTCCAATATGCTGTCGGCGCTATACTGCTCTTTTAAATCATCATATGAAGTCGCACCTGCGGAAATTTTTCCCGAACAGATAATTGCAAAAACAATTAAAAATAATAACAGCTTTTTCATACCGCACCTCCCGTAAGCGAGAGGACGGTGTTCAAAATATCCTGATAGAGCGGAATCGTAGTGACTAAAACGAGTATTTTGCCCGCAAGCGAGACATTTCCCGCGAGCGCTCTCTGCCCTGCGTCGGTACAGCAATCGCAGGCAAACTCGGTGAGAAAGCATATCCCGACCGCTTTGAGCAGTATGACTATGTACTCTGTGCTGACGTAGGCTGTGGCGAGGATAGACTTGACAGTTTCGAACGCCGAGGAAAGGCTTAGAAGGACGGAGAGGAAAATTATCACACAGCCCGCTATTGCAATAATCAGTGAGATTTCGGCGTTATAGCGCCTTATCGAGAGCGAAAGAAGGGCGGTCAGAACGCCGAGCATTGTAATTGATATTATGTTCATAACCCGAAAAGCGACTTGATAGACGTAAACAGGCTGCTTATCTGTGTTATAAGCATTGACAGCACCACGATAAGCCCCGCAAGCGTAGTAAGCATTGCCTGTTCCTCGCGCCCGCTGCGGATAAGCAGCTGATTAAGCACAGCGACAATTATGCCGATTGCGGCTATTTTGAATATCATATCAACGTCCATAGTTTTCCGTCCTTTATATAAACATTATCGAGAGCACGGCTCCGCAGAAAAAGCCGAGAAGTCTGTATAGCTTTCCCTTGTTTTTATATTCTATATTAGAATTATCAAGCGAATTATTAAACAAGGTTTTATATAACTCTATATGTTTTAGCTGACCCTCTATATCTGTAGTGCCGAGGAGCTTTCCGAACTCACTGAGGAGTGCATAGTCATCCGCTTTTAAGCCGTAGGACTTCGGGATTTTTTCGACCGATTCAGCCCAATATTCAGAAAATATTTGCGACTCGGTACAAAAAACATCAGAAAGATAATTAGGTGCCGAGCGTTTTACGAGGGTGATTATATTATCCGGTGTGTAGCGGATATTGGTTTCTAAATTCGTCAGAAATGCAGCGAACGCGAGCATAAAGTCGCGGCGAAGCCTAAGACGGTTAGAAAGATAAAATCCGAATACAGTAGCGGAAAGAAGTAGTAGCAACGCGCCAATCAGCTTAACGAAGAAGTTCATCACAAGTCACAATCTCCCCTATCCTGCCGATTTCACGGCGGCTTTTCAAAAACACGATATTATTAAAAGCGTGATTTTCAATAAGTCTTAAAAGACTATGCTTGCGCATAAACTCGTCCTTATCCGAGCAGTGAGCAGAGGCGATTACGGCAACACCACTGCCTGTTGCATTTTCGACCGAGCGTGCGTCGAGTTCGTCACCTATTTCATCACACACAACAATCTCTGGCGAAAGACACCGAACTGCGTGGTCGAAACCGTCAGATTTACTGTAGCCGTCAAGCACGTCGCACATACCGATGTCGTTCTGGGCTTCACCCATATATGTACCGGCAAGTTCGCTACGGCTGTCGATTACGGCGACGTTGTGATTTATTGAAAGGCAGCGCGCAACATCGCGCAGGATCGTCGTTTTTCCGCTACACGGAGCGCCGCAAAGCAAAAAACCACGCTCGGGCTCGGACATTCTGCTCAACAAATCATCGCAGCAGCCGATACGTTCGGACGCTACACGAATATTTATTGAGCCTATATCGCGGATATTAGAAATAGAGTTATTTTCAGTAACAGCCGTGCCGCAGATTCCGGCGCGGCTACCGCCGCGAATCGTGATGAAACCATTTCTGATTTCGTTCTGTTTCGAAAACACAGAGTAATTGCAAAGATTAGTAAAGGTTTGACGTATATCCTCCTTGTCCACTGTCAGCAGCTTTCCGCTCGGCTCGGTAGTAATTGAGCCGTTTTCGGTGAGAAAATATGTAATACTTCCTGTGCAAAAGGATATTGGGCGCTTTACCCTGAGTCGGATTTCCTGTATGTCATTTACAATATCAGATGGGATATCTTTTACTTTATAAGCAATGTTCTGTGAAAGTGCTTGTACAGCAATTTCGTATGATTTCTTTGTGTTCATTTAGCACTCCCGTTTTTTAAACTCATTAAGGTATATGAAAACAGGCAAAAAAATATACCTCCCGAGAAATCGGAAGGTATATGTCTATATTTATTTACTTTATCATTTCGAGGAGTTCTTCCTCGGTGATTACCGTTACGCCGAGCGATTGAGCCTTGGTAAGCTTTGAACCCGCAGCTTCGCCTGCGAGTACATAGTCGGTTTTCTTCGATACGGAACCTGATGTTTTACCGCCGTTATCCTCAATTATTTTCGACGCTTCTTTGCGCGACATCGTCGGTAAAGTTCCCGTAAGAACAAATGTCTTGCCCTCAAATATTCCGCCTTCCGACTTAGTCGCAGACGGAGTCATTTTTACGCCGAGCGACTTAAGCTCGCTAATCAGAGTGCCCGTGCTTTCAAGCGAAAAATACTGCACAACAGCTTGCGCCATAATCTCGCCGTAGCCGTCGATTTCGCAGATTTCATCAAGCTTTGCACTCTGTATATCTTCAATTGTGGAAAATTTTTGACACAAAAGCTGAGCCGCTTTGAGTCCGATATGCGGTATACCGAGCGCGAAAATTAATCGGTAAAGCTCGTTATCCTTGGACTTTTCGAGAGCATTCAAGAGGTTCTGAGCGGATTTCTCCTTCTTCTTATCGAGCGTGAGAATATCGTCGAACTTAAGGCGGTACAAGCCAGCGGGAGACTTTACGAGTTCCGCTGAAACAAGCTGTTCGAGTACAGCGGGCCCGAGACCGTCAATATCCATAGCGTCACGGCTCACGAAGTGTATGAGATGGCGCATAAGCTGAGCGGGACAATCCGTATTAGTGCAACGAATAGCCGCCTCGCCGTCTTCGCGCGAAACGGGACTTCCGCACGACGGGCAAACCTCGGGAAACTCGAACGGAACAGCATTATCACCGTGTTCTACGACCGAGAGGACCTCGGGGATAATTTCGCCCGCTTTGCGGATAACCACCCTATCGCCCACACAAATGCCCTTTTCGGTGATAAAATCAACATTGTGCAGAGTAGCGCGCGAAACGGTTGTTCCCGCTAAAAACACGGGCTCGAAATTGCCGACGGGTGTTAGCACGCCTGTCCTGCCGACGTTGATTTCAACTGAGAGCAGTGTGGTCTCCTTTTCCTCGGGAGGATACTTGTACGCCTCTGCCCAACGCGGGAATTTCGCGGTAGAGCCGAGTTCCTCACGCATAGCAAAATCGTCAACCTTGATAACAGCGCCGTCTATAGCGAACGGATACTCGCCGCGGCTGTCGCCGATTTTCTGAATTTCGTTTATAACGTCCTCGATATTATCGAAACGGTTGTAAAAGGACACGGGAAGCCCGAGCGACTTCATATAATCGAGCGACTGAACGTGTCCGCTCAATTCTACGCCGTCAACCTGCTGAATATTAAACACAAAGATATCGAGCGCGCGTCCGGCAGTTATTTTGCTGTCCTTCTGTCTGAGTGAGCCCGCCGCGGCGTTACGCGGATTTTTAAAGGGTTTTTCGTCGTTTTCTTCCTGACGCTTGGTGAGGTTTAAGAAGTTTTCAAACGACATATACACCTCGCCGCGTACCTCAAGGAACGCAGGCGCGTTTTTGAGCCTGTGAGGAAGTGATTTTATGGTGAGGATATTGTCCGTCACATCCTCGCCCGTTACGCCGTCACCACGGGTGGAGCCGCGCACTAAAACGCCGTTTCTGTACTCAACCGACACGGAAAGACCGTCAAACTTCGGCTCAACAACATAGAGCGGACTGCTGACAGTCTCGCGCACCTTGCGGTCGAAATCTCTCAGCTCATCGAAAGAAAAGCTGTCGTGAAGGCTCATCATAGGCACAACATGAGTTACGGGAGAGAATTTCTCGCCCGCCTGCCCGCCGACCCTTTGCGTAGGTGAATCAGCAGTAATCAGCTCAGGAAACTCCGCCTCGATGTCCTCTAACTCACGCAGCATCCTGTCGTAGGTGAAGTCGTCTATTTCAGGATTATCCTTGTTATAATACAGATCGCTGTGGTACTTAAGCTCTTTGCGTAGCTGTTCAGCGCGGTTTATAGCTTCAATCAACAGCATATTATCACCTGTTCACCGCTGAGGTGCCTTTTTCACGCAGGAAGGTCGACTCGAGGTCGGCAAGGTGGAGCTTTACCGCGAGCGGATAGGCATTGTACGCCTGCGAGATTGTGTTGCTGTTCTTGTCGCCGAACTCACCCATATGCCAACGGATTGCCATAGCCTCGTCAAGCTTAAGGCGCATAAAACGCTCTATGAGGAACACGGATTTTTCGCCGTGGCCAAACGGGTAGCTGTCCTCAATCGAGTAATACGGAACCTTCTCCCAGCGGCCTGTTTCCTCGTTTTTGACGTTTCGGGTAGAAATTTTGTAGAACTGCGCCTTGCACAGGTCGTGGAGCAGAGCGCAGATTGCAAAGCTTTCCTCGTTGTCGGTCTCCTCGTCAAAATGCTTTTCTACCATTGTATTGTAAACGCTCACGGAGTGCATAACGAGACCGTGCTCGCAAGCACAGTGGTAGCGTGTGCTCGCCGGAGCGTCAAAAAAATCAGTTTTCTCGAGCCACTCGAGCAGCTTATCCGAGCCCGCGCGGGTGATTTTTTCTTTATAAATCTTTATGAATTCTTCTTTAGCGGTCATTGTATTTCTCCCTTACATTAGACTTTCGTCATAAACTGCGCGTTCTCCGCCGACAAATCTCGGGCGCGTGCGAGCGCAGACAACGTTTGCGTCACCGACTTTTCTGATATTAGTTTTAATCGGAACTGCAACCTCCCTGAGATGCATACCGATGAGCGTGCCGCCTATGTCAACTCCTGCGTCGGCCTTAACACGCAAAACGAGCACAGGGTCGGAAAACATCTGATAAGCGGTGGTTGCACTGCTGCCGCCCGCCTTAGGCTGAGGGATTGCGTTTACTATCTCTAAATTGTGCGACAGGGCATATTCACGCTCAACAACAAGCGCCCTGCCGAGGTGCTCACAGCACTGAGCAGCAAGGAAAATTCCATTTTCTTTAAGATACGGATAGAAGCTGTCGTACATAGCTTTTGCGCAATCGAACTGCGAATTTGTGCCGATACGCGAGCCGATAACCTCGCTTGTGGAACAGCCGAGTACAATAAGGTCGCCCTTTTTAAGCTTAGATTCTGTTACAACTTCTTCAAATAAAGCTGAAATCTGCTTTTTTATTTCTTCGTACATATTTATCACCGCTTTTAGTATACAATAATTTGTGAAAAAATAAAAGTATATTATAAAAAATTATACAAAAAAGCCGCCCCAAAGGACGGCTTTTGGACTTATCAGTCTGTTGTGTAAGGAAGTAATGCTACCTGACGTGCACGCTTGATAGATGTTGTAAGCTCTCTCTGGTGCTTAGCGCAGGTGCCTGTTACGCGGCGAGGTAAAATCTTTCCGCGCTCGCTCATATAACGACGAAGACGAGCGATGTCTTTATAATCAATAGTTTCAATCTTGTCCACACAAAATGCGCAAACTTTTCTGCGGCCTTTTCTGCCGCGGATCGGACGATCTGCCATGATTATTTCTCCTTTCAAAGATTAGTAGCTTTTCTATTTACCCAAAGGGTTAGAATCAATTAAAACGGTAAGTCATCAGTATCAGGCATAAGCTGAAAATCGGAATTAGATCCGTTCTGATAACTCGGTGCAGGCGCTGAGGACTCTGCGGGAGCGTTGTAGCTCTGGTTATAGCCCTGATTGTAGGACTGACCGCCGTAGGAGTTACCTGAGTCGCGACGTTCGCCTGTGAAGCTTACGTTGTCTGCGACTACCTCAGTTACATAACGGTTAGTGCCGTCCTTTGCCTGATAAGTGCGGCTCTGAAGCTGGCCCTCGAGCGCGATAAGCGAACCCTTGCCGAAGTAACGGCAAACGAACTCAGCTGTCTGACGCCAGCATACGATATCGATGAAGTCAGCCTTGCGCTCCTCACCGTTCTTAACGTAGCTGCGGTCAACCGCAATGCGGAAACTTGTAACGCTGACGCCCGAGGCTGTGGTCTTAAGCTCAGGATCCGCAACAAGTCTGCCCATTAAAATTACTCTGTTCAACATAATACATCTTCCTTTCATTCACACCGAAGTGTGTGCTAAAAATCATTCACCTTTCTTGATAATCATAGAACGGAGAACGCCGTCTGTGATTTTGAAAATACGGTCGAGCTCAGCCGGGAACTCAGCTGTTGACTCAAAGTTCATAAGAACATAGTAACCGTCGCTTTCCTTGTTGATAAGATAAGCGAGTCTGCGCTTACCCCATTCATCAACATTCTGCAGAGTAGCGTGCTTCTCGATTAAAGCCTTGAACTTCTCGATAAGAGCCTGAATGCCCTCTTCGCCCTGCTTTAAGGAGAAAATCATTACTGTCTCGTAATTTGCCTTTACTGCCACGTTGAACACCTCCTTCTGGACTTAATGGCGGCATTTTTGCCGCAAGGATAGAATTACTCATATAATAGAGTAACATATAGAGTATATCATAAATTCCTGATTTGTCAAGAATTTACTTTTCTTTTTTTACTGCGTCTTTTTCTTTTTTTATGCGGTCAAAACTCTTGTCATCAACGAGGATAAGAGTTGACATAGGCGGAACATTGATATCATTTCCGTCAATTCGCTTGATTTCCTCAAAACCCGATTTTTCGCATGTAGTAATAATTACCCATGAATGCGGGAGGGTCGTATGGGATTTAAGCGTAATCTTTGCGGGCTCGTTACTGTTATTAAACAGAATCGCCATCATATCCCACTCGCCGTGAGTGATGTTCGGAACCGTGTAGGCAATTGCGCGGCCATTGGTTTCGAAGTAGGTATTGCTTACTGTCACGGTCGTGGGCTCTCTTAGCGGCGAATAAGCTTTGCGAATAGCGATTAATCCTTTATAATACTCAACAAGCTCCTTGTACTTGCGCGCTCTGTTCCAGTCGATTGCGTTTGTGCTGAGAGGAGAGCGGTAGCTGTTGTGGTCACCGCGTTTTGTACGCGCCATCTCTTCGCCCGCGAGAATAAACGGAATACCCTGCGAGGTGAACACTAAAGCCGCCGAAAGCTTGTTCATAGCGATTATATGCTCATCGGTAGTATCGTAGTCGTCACGGTTTGACGATTTTAAAAGCTTATCCCAGAGAGTAAGATTGTCGTGCGCGGAGTTGTAGGTCACGCATTGCGTGGGCTTCTTCGCCCACTTTAAAAATGTGTTCGAGGAACACGCTAAGATACCCGAGATAATGTAATAAATATTGTGATTATTGCCCTGAATATAGCCGATTGACGCGTCGTCGGTGTTGCCCTTGAGAGCGTTTCTGAACGAGTCGTTAAACATAGCTATACGAGAGCTGAGCTTGTAGGCGTTTTCCTTTACGGACGCTTCCTCGAACGCGATACCGTTATCGCCGAGGTTCGCGGTCCACGGCTCGCCGTAAATAAGAATACGCGGGTCAATTTCATCAAGTGCGAGGCGGACGAGATTCATTGTAGTCGTATCGATACAACCCATAAGATCGAAGCGGAAACCGTCGATGTGGTACTCGTTAGCCCAGTAAACGACAGAGTTTACAATATAATTGCGCGCCATTTCCTTTTCGCTTGCGAACGCGTTGCCGCAGCCTGAGGAATTGAGGAATCGGTCGCCGTACTTTCTGTAGTAGTAATCGGGAACGGTGCGGTTAAAGCACGAATCCGTGGAGCTTGTGTGGTTATATACCACGTCCATAATAACGCCGATACCGGCGCTGTGGAGCGCCTGTACCATCTGCTTGAATTCGTTTATACGGACGTTACCGTCGTAAGGGTTCGATGAATACGAGCCCTCGGGAACGTTGTAGTTAGCTGGATCATAGCCCCAGTTGTACTGATCGGACTCGGGCTTTGACTCATCAACGGAGTCAAAATCGTAGACAGGATTTAAATGAACGTGAGTTATGCCGAGGTCTAAAAGATAGTCAACGCAGGTCTTAATATTACCCTCACTGTTTAATGTTGTGCCTCTCTCGGTAAATGCGAGGTACTTACCTCTGTTCTTCTCGCTGACACCCGACGAGGGACTTCCCGAAAAGTCGCCGACGTGAACTTCCCATATAACAGCATCTGTGGAATTTTTGACAAAGACGTGCTTGTCAGCGTTCCAGCCAGCGGGATTTGTGGACTCCATATCACAGACCATACTACGCTTTCCGTTCACACCTACAGCCTTGGAGTAAACGTCCTGAGTTTCACGCATAGTCCCGTTTACGGTCACGAGATATGTATAGTAAAGATTTTTCAAATCGCCGAAAACCGTCACAGACCAAATGCCTGTTTGGTAATCAAGCTTTAAAGAGTAGCTCTCAAGCTTTTGCGCGTCGGGTTCGCTGTCTGAGCCTGTTTTAAAAAGCTGAACTCTGACCTCGGTAGCGTCCGGAGACCAAACCTTGAATATGGTGCGGTCTGAAAAATAGGTACACCCCAGATCATTGTTATTATAATTCATCATTATGTTATCCCCCAATAAAAAGATAATGAATTAAGCTTTATTTAACTTTATATTTTGTATATTTTATGAGCGTTTTATTAAACTGCTCAATGATTTTAGGATAATCAACGTAGCTTACGTTGAGGTCAACGTCGGCGTTTATGCCGTCGACTCTGCCGATGTTCGAGTATTGCCACATTGAAAAGCTCTTACTGAAACCGTCGTAGGAGTATGTATAATCGCGGTAGCTTGCGACCCAGAAGTCCCACTTATTCTCGACCTCGGATATATTTATATAGCTGTTATATATCGAACTCGATGTATATACGCCAGGATAGTAGCCGCCGCGCTTTATGTGCTTGCAGAAGGTGTTTATCATCGCAGTGTTTTCCTCAGTACGATGATAGGACTGGTGCTCGCCGTGTTCAAAATCGAAGAACACGGGATATGTAAAGCTCTTGCCTTCAATATATCCGAGCACTTCCTCTGCTTCTTTTTTTGCTTCCTGAGCGGTAGTCGAATAGGTGTAATAATAGCAGCCTATATTAAGTTCCGCGCTCTGAGCGTCGCTGTAGTAGGTATCAAAATTTCTGTCCTTACCGCCCTGTGAAGTGCCCACGCGAATAATAACAAAATCGTATCCCGCCGCCTTGACCTTTGCGAAATCAATTTCGCCCTGATAGCGCGAAACGTCAATACCATGTGCAATAACCTCGCCCTCGGGTACTGAGCAGGTCTTGATATTGTCAACAATTTCGTCGTAGGTTTTAGACGGAGCAGAAAGCTCCGCGGTAGTAAATATCATCGCAAATGCAAGAACAATTGCAATATACATTATCAATTTTTTGTTTTTGATAATAAAGCTTTTCATAGATACTACCCCACCGAAACATTATACTAAATGGTGTTGGATTTTTCAAGTATAGATACGAATTTGTAAAGTTTTGCATAATTTTAAAAATTAATAAGCGAGAAATGTGTTACATTTGATTTGCAAACCCTAAGCCGTTGATTGTACCGGCGGTTGTGACGATGATAAATGCGTTTGGATCAAGGCTTTTTGTGACAGAATTTGCCTTGAAAACCTGATGCGGTCGAAGCGCGCAGAGAAGCAACTTCTTTTCTATACCGCTGTAGCCGCCCTGTGCCTCTACAACAGTTACACCACGCGAAACCTTATTTAGTAAAGCCGATAGAATTTCCTCATATTTATCGGTGACAATGAACATCAGTTTGCCGTTGTCGCGCGAGGTTCCGTAGGTAATAACGTCGATAAGCTTACTGCTGACAAAAATTGCTATCACCGCGTACAAACCCGATTCGATACTATTGTATACAAACGCGGCAACCGTAACCACAATCGCATCCGAACAAAGAATTATATAGCCTATGGAAAGCTGAGGAAAACGCTTGTGAAGTGTTGCGGCAATTATATCCGTCCCGCCCGACGAACCGCCTCGCGAGAAAATCAGTGCAAGTCCCGTGCCGTTGAAAAATCCGCCGAAAAGACAGGCAAGCATCATATCTCCCCTATACTCGGGCACAAACGGCACGAGCAGGTCAATAAACACAGAGGTTAGTACAGTTCCTATAATTGTTTTTAAAATAAAACTTCTGCCGAGAGATTTATACCCGAGAAAAAACAAGGGCACATTCATAACAAGTATGAACGTGCCTATAGGTATCGAAAAAAGATAATTCAGCAGCGTGCCTATACCTGTCAGCCCTCCGGGGGCTATGTTGTTCGGTGCGGTGAATATGACCACCGACGAGGCGTACATAAGCGCACCTGCTGCGATTATTGTGTAATCTTTTATCTTTTTAAATTTCATATTATACCTCTTATTATTCGATAATAGAATTATGTAGAGATAATAATATTGAAAAGCTCGTTAATTCTCTCGATTTCTCCGCCGAGATAGAGATAGCCGAACAACGCCTCGAGTCCTGTTGCGGCGTGGTAGTCGGCAACGTCGGCGTTCTTCGGGGTATGTTTTGTGAAAGCATTTCTTCCGCGCTTGTATACGGAAATTTCCTCGTCCGTAAGTATGGGCATAAGTCGCTCTATGGCATTAGCCTGACTTTCGCAGTTTACGAGTTTTACCTTGCGGTTGTTGAGCTCGCCTACGGGTCTGTTCGCCTCGGCAATGAGGTGCTCACGGACAAGAATGTCGTACACACTGTCGCCGATAAAGGCGAGCGTTTGCGGGGAAAGCAGCTTTGGATTCGTGTTGTTCTCTGATAAACTCCGCATAGCTTACTCCACAAAATCAAACTCAAGGTCATAGAGAGAAACAGTGTCGCCCTCGTTAATACCCGCGTCGCGCAGAGCGTCAAAAACGCCGTTCTTCATCAGAACGTTCTGGAAGTAGTTGAGGCTCTCGTAATCGTCGAAATTTATTGAACGCATAACGTTATAGAGCCACTTTGCCTCAACGTTATATACGCCGTCAACTTTCGTGATTTTCACGCTGTGGTCATCGAAGTCCTCTGCCGTAACCACGGGTGCAGGCTCGGGCTCGTAGCGCTCTATCGGCGGTAGCTTACTGAGCATTTCCTGAATTTTTTTGAGCAGGGGGTCTACGTCATAGCGGATAGCCGCCATAATCGGAAAAAAGTCGTAGCCCATATCCTCGATATATTTTCTGTACTCCTCAATCTGCTCGTCGGTGCACATATCGCATTTATTTCCCGCGACGACCATAGGGCGCTTTGCAAGTTCGGGATTGAATTTTTCGAGTTCGCTGTTTATGACCTTAAAATCGTCGTAAGGGTCGCGGCCGTCCGAGCCGCTTATATCGACAATATGCACAAGCATACGGCAACGCTCAACATGTCGCAAAAACTGATGCCCGAGACCTATTCCCTGCCATGCACCCTCGATAAGACCTGGGATATCCGCCATAACAAAGCTGTTACCCTCACCCATCGACACTACGCCGAGCACGGGTGTTATGGTTGTGAAATGGTAGTTCGCAATTTCGGGCTTAGCCTGCGAAACGACGGAAATGAGCGTAGATTTTCCAACGTTCGGAAATCCTACGAGACCGACGTCCGCGAGGAGTTTAAGTTCAAGAGTCACCTCAAATTCTTCACCCGGGAGTCCCGGCTTTGCAAACCTCGGAACCTGACGGACAGGGGTAGCGAAGTGAGGGTTCCCCCAGCCGCCTTTACCGCCTTTTGCTATAACAACGGGCTCTTTTGTGCTGATATCTGCGATGATTCTGCCGGTGTTCGCGTCCTTAACAAGCGTACCGAGCGGAACACGGACGATTAAATCTTCGGCGTTTTTGCCGCGGCATCTTCCGCCTCTGCCGTTTTCGCCTTTTTTAGCGACGTATTTCCTCTTATATCTGAAATCTGCAAGAGTGGAAATGTTTACGTCCGCCTGAAAAACAACGTTTCCGCCACGGCCGCCGTCGCCGCCGTCGGGTCCGCCCGCGGCAACGTACTTTTCCCTGTGGAAAGCAACTGCACCGTCGCCGCCGTCACCCGCCTTGACGAAAATTTTCGCGATATCTACAAACATTCCTACACCTCCCAATTAGTATTTTTTACAAAAATTTCTAAAATAAACACCTTGTATTTCAAAAAAATAAGGGTGGAAAAATCCACCCTTGAAAGCAATTATTACTGCTCTACCGGATAAACGCTTGCACGCTTTCTGTCCTTGCCAACGCGCTCAAAACGAAGAACACCGTCAACCTTTGCAAAAAGTGTGTCGTCCTTACCGATACCTACGTTCACACCCGGGTGAATGTGAGTTCCTCTCTGCTTAACGAGAATGTTGCCTGCGAGAACCTTCTGACCGTCTGCGCGCTTTGCGCCGAGACGCTTGGACTCGGAATCACGACCGTTCTTTGTGGAACCCATACCTTTTTTATGAGCGAATAACTGAATGTTTATCTTAAGCATTACCTTACACCTCCGTAATTTTTACAATAATATCTTTTGTGTACTGTTCCTCCAGCTGGAGGAGGTGCTGATACAGACCGTTTATAAGTCGGTCTACATTATCAGACTTTTCGGCGGTCAATTTCATATAACCGTCTGATTGTGTAACATCTATGTGCTCAAAAAAGCTATCAGAAAGCAAATTTGCCGTGAGATATGCTGCTGAGCTCACAGCCGCACAGACTATGTCAAAGCCCTCTTCAGCGTAGTCGGAGTGACCGCTGAACTCAAAGCCTGTAAAATCGTCCGTGTGCTTATAAAATGTTACCTTAATCACGATTAAGCCTCGATTGACTTAATCTGTACCTTTGTGTAAGGCTGTCTGTGACCGAGAGTTCTCTTCTCGCCCTTCTTAGGCTTGTAGGTAGCAACTCTGATTTTCTTGCCTTTACCATTCTTTAATACTTCTGCTGTAACCTTAGCGCCCTCAACGTAAGGTGCGCCAACCTTGATACCGTCGTCAGCACCGAGTGCTACAACGTCAAATGTTACAACGTCCTTCTCTTCAGCTTCAAGCTTCTCGATGAACACGATCTGATCCTGCTCAACCTTGTACTGCTTTCCGCCTGTTTCAATAACTGCGTACATATTAGTACCATCCTTTTCATAGACTCGCTATTCGTAGGCGGTTTCAAAAAGAAACACTTAGAGCCCACAATACGCGGCTTATATACTATATCACAAAGCGGTATATTTTGTCAACAGTTAAATTTAGAGATTATTCTGGAGTCTTGCTGCCTTTAAGGTATTCTTCATAAGAGTAGCTATAGTCATCGGTCCGACGCCGCCCGGAACGGGAGTTATGTAGGAGCATTTATCCTTGACGTTCTCGAAGTCAACGTCGCCGCAGAGCTTACCGTTTTCGTCTCGGTTCATACCTACGTCGATAACTACTGCGCCTTCTTTTACCATATCGGCTGTGACAAACTTCGCCCTGCCGATTGCGGCAACGAGGATATCGGCATTCGCGGTGATTTCCTTAAGATTCTTTGTATGGCTGTGGCAGATTGTTACCGTGCCGTTCTCGTGGAGAAGCAGCATACCCATCGGCTTTCCGACAATGTTACTTCTTCCGATTACAACGCAGTTCTTGCCGTCTACGTCAATATCGTATGCGTGGAGCATTTCCATAATTCCTGCGGGTGTGCAGGGAAGGAAATCGTAGTCGCCAATCATAATTCTGCCGACATTCTGCTTATGGAACGCGTCAACGTCTTTGAGCGGGCTTATAGCCTCGATAACCGCGTTATCGTCGAGTCCCTTTGGGAGCGGAAGCTGGCAGAGGATACCGTTGATATCCTTGCGGTTGTTAAGCTCGTCTACGAGGGCTAAAAGTTCCTCCTGAGTTGTAGTCGCAGGGAGCGCGAACTCCTCGGACTTAAAGCCCACGAACTCGCACGCTTTCTTCTTGTTATTAACATATACTCTCGAGGCGGGGTCGTCGCCTACAAGAATTACTGCAAGACCCGGAGTAACGCCCTGTGCGATAAGCTCCTTTGTCTCACTTGCTACTTGCTCTTTTACCTGTGCGGACACCTTTTTTCCGTCGATAATTACCATAGAATTTATCCTCCTTATTTCTGTTTACAATCAAAAGCACAATACCGAGCAGGAAAATTGCTGCCGATAAAAGCTGTGATACCCTTAAATCCATTCCGAAAAGTCCGAACGGCAGATAGAGACTGTCCGTCCTGAGCCCTTCGACTATCATACGCTCGAAGCCGTACCACACGAGATACAGGTAGAACACCTGTCCCGGATATTTCTGAAACTTCTTGCTGAAAAAGTGTAAAAATACAAAGCCGAGAATGCACCAGAGCGACTCATACAAAAAGCACGGATGGACGGTTTCGAGAGCGGTATTTTCGCTCATCATTCCCCACGGAAGGTCAGTCACTGTGCCGAAAGCCTCCTGATTGAAGAAGTTGCCCCAGCGGCCTATTCCCTGTCCTATCAGAAACCCAAGCACGGCGACGTCGAGAATAGGCAAAATCTTTATTTTGAGTATTTTCGCGGTAATACAGCCGCCTAAAAGTCCGCCGATTAAACCGCCGTAAATCGCGAGCCCGCCGTTATTAATCATTATTATCTCAGCAGGATGAGCGATATAATAATCAAGCTTAAATAGCACATAATACGCTCTCGCGCCGATTACGCCCGCAATAATCCCGACGATTACGCAGTCGAACAACTTGTTCCTGTCGACGTGGAAACGTTCTGCGGTAAAATATGCGTACACAAGCGCGAGGATAAGTCCGCACGCGATGATAATGCCGTACCAATGAATCTTGAAAGAGCCAAAAGAAAGCGCGATTGGGTTTAACCTGAAATCCAGTCCGAGAAAAGGAAAGCTAACATTATACATATTAATTCTCCTTTTGCGGAAGGATTACCGACAGAGTTGTGTTGTCGGTATCAAGCATTTGTCTAAGTCGTGCGTTTACGTCGTCGAGAGTACACTCGGCGATATCGTCGATTATTCCGAATATATCAATGTTTTCAAAGTGCAGGTCAACTAAAGAGTTACCGATATTAGTAACCGAGTTGAGAGCGGAAACGCTCTCTCCGTAAACCTCGCGTTTTGCAATTTCAAAGTCTTCTTTTGAAATTCCGTTACGCTTTAATTCGGCAACATAGTTCTTTATAATCTCAGCAACCTCTTTCGGTGCTCGGGACTCACCGCTGAAAATCACAGCGTTATAACCCTGACCGTTGAAGTATTCGCTGTCAAAGCTTTGGTTAATAAGTTTAGCGTCGTCGAGTATTTTGTAAAGCTGTGACGCGGGAGACGAAAGCGCACTGATAATGATTTCAATCTCGGCGAGTTCTTTCTGCCCCACATCGTGAGATTTTTCTTTAAAGCCTAAGTTGAACAGCGGAAGTGAAACGGGAAATTCCTGCTCAACATAACTCTTAACTACCTCGTAGGGCTCGTCCTCAAAATAGTTCTTTATTTCGTGCTTTTCACAAGGCTTGAGCATTTTATCGGCTGTTTTAAGGATATCGTCGACCGTAAGGTCTCCGGCAACACAAAGCACCATATTGTTGAGGTTGTAGAAGGTCGAGTAGCAATCGTATAACAGCTCGGGTGTAATCCGGGCAATTGACTCTACAGTACCAGCAATATCAATCTGTACGGGATGGTGATGGTACATATTCTCGAGGACGTTGAACATCACGCGCCAATCGGGAGAATCGTCGTACATACGGATTTCCTGACCGATTATGCCCTGCTCCTTGGCGACCGTTTCCTTAGTGAAATACGGTCTCTGAACGAAATCGAGAAGAATTTCAAAGCTCTCGTCAAAATTTTCGGTACAACTGAAAAGATAGCAGGTCTTGTCAAATGAGGTGTAGGCGTTCGCGTTCGCGCCTGTTTTTGCGTATTTTACGAAAGCGTCGCCGTCCTCGCACTCAAACATTTTGTGCTCGAGGTAATGTGCGATTCCGTCGGGTACTCGCTTGATTTCGCCTCCGTCAAGGGAAAACGCGTTGTTTACACTGCCGTAGCGCGTGCCGAAAATAGCGTATTTTGAGTTGTAATCGGGCTTTGGATAGAGGTAAATTGTAAGTCCCGAGTTGTGGTTAATTTTATAATATTTATCGCCTGTTCGGGCGGATTTTACTTCTGTGATATTGTTCATATTTTACCGCCTTACATTGGTTTTAGTGTGTAGATAGTGTCGAGCTGAAGCTTTTTTGCCGCGGCGATAATCTGCTCTTTTGTAACAGCGTTGATTTTCGCTGCCGCCTGCTCGGGGGTATCGACGGACGCGTCCATAAGCTGGGTGCTGTACCAATTAGCGATTCCGCTTACAGTATCGACTACGCCGTAGAAGCTGTTTGTTATCGCAAGTTTTGCGGACTCAATCTCGAAATTGTCAATTTTTCCGTTTTTCATATCCTCGATTTCGGCAAGAATAGCTTTCTTAGCCTCCTCGATGTTTGCGGTCTCTACGCCCGACTCGACAACCATAATGCCCTTCAGGCGGTAGAAACGGCTGACGCAGTAGTAACAGAGACTCTTTTTCTCGCGGACATTTGTGAACAGCTTTGACGTAGCCGTGCCGCCGAGAATAGCGCACATAAGGCGTGTAGCCGTCGCTTCCTCTTCCGGCTCGGCGCAGGCTGTGCGGAATCCTATCTCAAGTTTTGACTGAGCAACGTCCATTTCCTCGACAACATTGTTCTGCTCGAAAACAGTGTAAACAACGTCCGTGGAAAGATCAACCGGAGTTCTGTTTATTTCTTTAAAAGAATTTTCTATAATATCAGCAACGCTATCGGGGTTACCGTCGCCTACGAATGTAAATTCAAAATGAGCGTTTTTCAGCATATTCTGCCACGCAGCATACATATCGGCGGCTGTGAGGGCCTCAATCTGCTCCTTTGTTCCGCAGCGTTTTACACCGTAGAGCTCGGATGAGCACATTTCCTCGATAAGTCTTTGAGATGCGTAGGCGCGCTTGTCGTTGAACTCGGAGTCAATCATCTCGAGCAGCTGGCGTTTTTCCTGATGCATATCATCCTCGTCAAATTTACCGTCAGAAATCTTTGGGTTAAAAATAACCTCGCATAAAAGTTTTCCGAGCTCTGCGCTCACGCTCTCGCCGTCAATTGCGTAGCGGTCGTCAAGTCCGCTGACGTCGATATTAAGACACTGCATATCGCCCATTTTTGACACCGAGCCGTTGAGCTCTGCGCCGTAGAGCAAACTTAGCTTACGCGACATTGTTGTAAAATCAGGATACTTCTTACAGCAACGCACGAGCATATAGCAGAGCAGGGCGTTTTGAGCGACTGTCTGTTCGTCAAGCGGAAAGAAAATATTAGCGAGCAACTTCATCGTCTTGAAACGGCTGTCGGATATACTGTTGAAAACAACGCCGTCGGCAAGCTCCCGCGATTTAATCGGATTCATTGAATCAACTCCATAATTTGGAATATTTACATACGTTGTTAGTATAACACAATTTGTGTGGTTATAAAAGAGTTTTTATAGATTTTTAACACCTTTAACTGAATTATTTTGTACTCTTTACTTTTTCTACATAATTTGATAAAATTCTACAGAGGTGAGATTATGAATTTACCTGATGATGCGATGATGCTTTTGTCCGTAGTCAATACAAAGCTTAGGGATTTTTACAAAAATCTTGACGAGCTGTGTGATGATATGAATGTGGAAAAGCAGGAAATCATCGAAAAGCTAAAAGCTATTGACTACGAATATAATGAGGAATTAAATAGGTTTGTATAAAGAAATCCGCACACTCAGGGAGTATGCGGATTATTTATTATCGTCTTTTTCGTTCGTTTTTTTGCTTTTTTCGCTTCTGATTATAATTGCGGCACAAAGACTTGATGCGAACAGTGCGGCGATAATTACTGCGGCTAAAACGAACGGATAGCTGTTACTTCCGGTAGTTGTATTTATAATTGGGACAGAGCCCTGCTCGTCATCGTTGTCAAAGTATTCGTCGCCGAAAATATCGTCGTTCTGCGATTGTGATTTTGATTTGCTTTTAGTGGAACTGCTCGTCTTTTTGCTTTTTCGGGTGTATTTTGATGTTGTGCTCGCGTTCGGCGAGTATTTCACCTTACAGACAGCGGAATCGGGCGCGGAAAAGTTCTTGACATCACCGTCCACGCAGTCTGAAACACTGATTTTTATATCGCTGTTTTTCTCTGAAATCTTCTTATATTTAACTGCAAAAAGATAAGGCTCGTCCTTAAGAGAAACTCCGTCGGCGCAGACGAATATTACCGTAGTCTCGCCCTTTCTGTCGACCGCTTTAACACGACTATCGGGAGTAAGCGCGCTTACCCCGCGGAATTCAACATCCGAGGTATCGTACGACAGCGTGAATGTGCCCGCCGTCATTGTCTTTTCTGAGCTTATACCGACGGGAACTTCAAAAATGCGGTTGTTCTTTGTCGTCACGGAATCCGTAATAATCTTATTATCATAAGCAGTCGCGCAAAACGCGGAGATAATAAACATACAGAAAATCAACAGTAGTATTAATATTCTTTTAAAGAAATTTAATTTAATTAATCTTGAAATTATCATACAAAATCAAATTAAGCAAACACAAAGGGACTGTCGCGACAGTCCCTTTAGTATTGCAATTAGGTTTTATTTTTCTCTTGCTACATAGGAGGTATGGAGAAGCTCGTGGGACTTGTGAGAGCCCGGCTTCTCGAGGTACTCATCGTAGATAGCCTTGATTTCAGGGTTGTCGTGAGACTTTCTGAACGGAAGGTTCTTATCGTCGTCATAGAGTGCGTTAGCACGCATAGACTTGATATCAACAAAGTTTCTGACATGACCAGGCTGAATCGGCTGACCGCCGCCGTTGATACAACCGCCCGGGCAGCACATTACTTCGATGAAGTGATACTCAGACTTGCCTGCGCGGATATCGTCAAGAAGCTTTGCAGCATTCTTGAGACCGGATGTAACAGCAACCTTAACGTCGATTCCTGCTACGTTGTAGGTAGCCTCCTTAACGTCGTCAAGACCTCTTACCTCTGTGTACTCAAACTCAGGAAGATCCTGACCTGTGAGAACGTCGGCAACTGTTCTAAGAGCAGCCTCCATAACGCCGCCGCTTGCGCCGAAGATTGTACCTGCGCCTGTACCGATACCCATAATCGGATCGAATGTATCGTCCTCAAGACTTGTGAACTGAATACCAGCGCGCTTAATCATCTTAGCAAGCTCACGAGTGGAGATAGAAATATCGTTATCCTGCATACCGTCTCTGCCCTGATCGTCACGGTCAATCTCGAACTTCTTAGCTACACAAGGCATTACGGATACAACCACGATATCCTTCGGGTCGATTCCTGCCTTTTCAGCGTAGTAGGACTTAATCATAGCGCCCTGCATCTGCTGAGGTGACTTACAGGTAGAAAGGTGCGGGATAAGGTCGGGATAGTAGTGCTCGCAGAACTTAACCCAACCGGGTGAGCAGGAAGTAATCATCGGGAGAGTACCGCCGTTCTGAACGCGGTCAATAAACTCTGTGCCCTCTTCCATAATTGTAAGGTCTGCACCGAAGTTGGTGTCGAACACCTTATCAAAGCCGAGCATCTTGAGAGCGGCAACCATCTTACCGGTTACATTAGTGCCTACGGGCATACCGAAGCACTCGCCTAAAGTTGCGCGGATTGACGGAGCTGTGTGAACAACAACGTGCTTTGTCGGGTCTGCGATAGCAGCGAATACCTTCTCGGTATCGTCACGCTCAACGAGAGCGCCTGTCGGACAAACTACAGTACACTGACCGCAGCTTACGCAGGAAACCTCGCTGAGATCCTGATCGAACGCACAGGAAATCTGTGTGTCGAAACCACGGTTGTTTGCGCCGATAACAGAAACGTACTGATTCTTACAAGCAGCTACGCAACGGCGGCAAAGGATACACTTGTTGTTATTTCTTACGAGGTGGAGAGTAGAACGGTCTTCCTCGTACTTTGTCTCCTCACCCTCAAACTTAGTCTCGTCAACGCCGTACTCGAGGCAGAGCTGCTGAAGCTCGCAGCTGTCGTTTCTCGGACAGGAGAGACATTTCTTGTCGTGGTTAGAGATAAGGAGCTCAAGGTTAGTTTTTCTGTACTTCTGAATTTCAGGAGTGTTTGTGAATATTTCTGTGCCGTCTCTGTCGATAGGATATACGCAGGCAGCCACGAGGCTGCGAGCGCCCTTAACCTCGCAAAGGCACATACGGCAAGCGCCGATTTCGTTGATTTCCTTTAAGTAGCAAAGTGTTGGAATTTTGATTCCGAACTTATGGCAGGCTTCAAGGATAGTAGTATTTTTTTCAACGGAATAGTCTTTACCGTTGATTTTAATATTTAACATTTCCATGATAAAATCTTCCTTTCCTTAGCCTTTTGATACTGCCTTGAACTTGCAGGTATCAATACAAGCACCGCACTTGATACACTTGCTGTGATCGATAGCGTAAGCAGGTTTCTTCTTTCCGGGTGCGGTATAGTCTGTAACGGTAATTGCGTTAACAGGGCACTTCTTAGCACACATACCGCAACCGATACAGGTATCCTTGTCGATGTTGAACTCGAGGAGGTTCTTACATACGCCTGCGGGACACTTCTTGTCTACAACGTGAGCTATGTACTCGTCCTTGAAATAACGGAGTGTGGAAAGAACGGGGTTCGGAGCTGTCTGGCCGAGACCGCAAAGTGAGTTCGCCTTGATGTAGTGGCAAAGCTCCTCCATCTCGTCGAGCAGTTCCATTGTACCCTGACCGTTTGTAATTTTCTCGAGCATTTCGAGAAGTCTCTTTGTACCGATACGGCACGGTGTACACTTACCGCAGCTCTCGTCAACCGTAAACTCGAGGAAGAACTTAGCAACGTCTACCATACAGTTGTCCTCGTCCATTACGATAAGACCGCCGGAGCCCATCATTGAGCCGATTTCGATAAGGTTATCGTAGTCAATCTGAACGTCGAGGTGCTCCTCGGGGATACATCCGCCGGAAGGACCGCCTGTCTGAGCAGCCTTGAACTTCTTGCCGTCAGGAATACCGCCGCCGATTTCGAAAACGATTTCGCGGAGTGTTGTACCCATAGGTACTTCTACGAGACCTGTGTGGTTAATCTTACCGCCAAGAGCGAATACCTTAGTACCCTTGCTCTTCTCGGTACCCATTGATGAGAACCACTCAGGACCATTTAAGATAATCTGAGCAATATTAGCATATGTCTCAACGTTGTTGAGGATTGTCGGCTTCTGATAGAGGCCCTTGAGAGCCGGGAAAGGAGGTCTCGGTCTCGGCTCGCCGCGCTTACCCTCGATAGATGTCATAAGGGAAGTCTCCTCACCGCATACGAATGCGCCTGCGCCGAGGCGGAGCTTGATGTCAAAGTTGAAGCCTGTGCCGAAGATATCCTCGCCGAGAAGTCCGTACTCATGAGCCTGCTCAATAGCAATCTGGAGTCTCTTTACCGCGATAGGATACTCAGCACGAACGTAGATATAACCCTGTGACGCGCCGATAGCGTAGCCAGCGATAGCCATTGCCTCGAGCACTGCATGCGGGTCGCCCTCTAAAACGGAACGGTCCATAAACGCACCCGGGTCACCCTCATCGGCGTTACAGCAAACGTACTTCTGGTCAGCGTCGTTTGCAGCAGCAAACTTCCACTTTAAACCTGTCGGGAAGCCGGCACCGCCGCGACCGCGAAGGCCGGAGTCGAGGATAGTCTGGATAACGTCCTCGGGCTTCATCTCGGTTAAAACCTTACCGAGTGCTGCATAACCGTCCTGAGCAATATAGTCGTCAATCTTCTCGGGGTCGATAACACCGCAGTTTCTGAGAGCTACACGCTGCTGCTTCTCGTAGAAAGCAGTTTTGTTGAGGGACTTGATTGTGTCATCCTCAACTGTCTCCTGGTAAAGGAGTCTTGTAACGATTCTACCCTTTAAGAGGTGCTCCTCTACGATTTCGGGGATATCATCGAGCTTAACCATAGAATAGAAGCTACCCTCGGGGTAAACTACCATAATCGGGCCGAGAGCACAAAGGCCGAAGCAACCCGTTGTGATAACGTTAACTTCTTTCTCGAGACCCTGCTTCTGAATTTCTTCTTTAAGTTTTTCAACGATTTTTAAGCTGTCTGAGGAGGTACATCCGGTACCGCCGCAAACAAGTACATTAGAACGATACATTAATTGTCCTCCTTATCAAGTATTAGCGCCGATGGTGTACTCGGTAACGACGTTCTTATTAACAAGATGGTCGTTAACTACGCGAGCAACCTTCTCAGGAGACATCTTTACATAAGTAACCTTTTCCTCACCGGGAATTTCAATCTCGACAACGGGCTCAAACTGGCAGATGCCGATGCAGCCTGTCTGAGTTACTGTGATATCCTCCTGCAAACCGCGCTTTGCGATTTCCTCCGTGAAAGCGTTGAGTACCGGTCTTGCGCCGGCAGCAATACCGCAGGTAGCCATACCTACGAGCACGCGTGCGGAGTTGGGGTTTTCTTTTCTGAGATTAAGCTCAGCCTTAGCTTTCTCTCTGATTGCCTGTAATTCAGCTAAAGATTTCATTTGTTTGCACCTCCGTATATTAATTGGGTTTGTTCTTCTAAAAATTCATTAATCCATTCAAGCACGTCGGGTGTGTCAAGGCTTACGCCCTGCAAAATCTCGCGAAGTTCTCTCGTGTCGAGAGTAAACGAAGCGTTGTCCGTACTGTGAATAAACACAAAGTCGATGTCGGGGTTACACCTTATCAGGATACTCACCGTGGAATTTATATCTCCTAAAGGAGTCATATCCATATGGTTTGTGACGTAGCTCGCTTTCGTAAGCGTGCCTTTACCGACCTCTGACTTTATCTCGAATTTACCGCCTGTCTGCTCGGCAGACATCTTGAAAAGCGGAACTCCGAGTCCGACCTTGCGTGTAGTACGCGTCGTGAAGAATGGGTCTATAACCTGCTGTACCTGTTCTTCTGTCATACCGCAGCCGTCATCCTGAATCGAGATAGAGAGTGTGTGATTTGTTTCACTCTCCTCAACCGTTATGGTGACGAGCTTTGCGTCCGCCCTTACTGAATTCTGGGCGACATCCATGACATTTAAGGATAGCTCACGCATTATGCGTTCTTGTATTTATCAATGATGCCCTGTACGTCGTCGACAGTAAGTCTGCCGTAAACGTCGTCGTTAACGGTGATAACCGGAGCAAGACCGCAGGCACCGATACAACGGCAGGCTGTGAGCGAGAACATACCGTCGGGGGTACATTCCTCAGCACCTACACCGATAATCTCGGAAAGCTTGTCGAGAATGTCTCCTGAGCCCTTAACGTAGCATGCCGTACCGAGACAAACCGAGATGTGGTACTTACCCTTTGGAGAAAGGGCGAACTGGGAATAGAAGGTTGATACGCCGTAAACTTCCTCGAGCGGAACGTTAAGTCCGTCTGCTACCATCTTCTGAACCTCGATCGGCAGATAACCGTAGATGTCCTGAGCCTCCTGCAAAACAGGCATTACCGCACCGGGATCGTCAATGTTGCGCGCAATCGCCTCTTTAAGCTTTGCTTCCTGCTCAGGTGTACCCTGAAACGGGATACTGCTGATTTTCTTTTGCATCGTTTTTCCTCCTTGAATAAAAATTATGTACCTAATTGCAATAAAAACTTTACTACACAATTCTTACATAGCAATTATTTTTGAATACCCATAAATTATATTCGTACATCTATAGCATTTTAACATAAACGAGGGCAAATGTCTATAGAGTTTTTGTGATTTTCGAATGTAATTCGTTACAATTTTAACATTTTTCTACAAGTTTTTTGTATAAAAATAGGTTAGCTTTAGTTAACTCGTTAAAATCACAAAAATTTCCATTATTTTCCAAAATAAAAGATAAAGCGCGGACCTACGTCCGCGCCTTTGCTAAATAGTTAATTATGTTTTCAATCGAAAGTTTATCGAGTTCGAGATAATTTTCGGGCTCGCGCATATTTTCGAGGTAGTGCGCGTCGGAGCTCGTCACAATGTTCATACCGTTTAAAATCGGGTGTTGCTGTATAAGCTCAGCTTTTTTTGATGAGTCGGCAAGCTCCGCCGAAGTAAATCCGCAGCTCTCGTCAATTTCACCGAGCACCGAAAGAATTGACAAGCTGTCCCTGTCTATGTGCGCGGGGTAGCAAACTCCGCCGAATTCCGAAACAAGCTTATGAGCATTCATAATACTGATGTTAGTCGCGGGAATAAGAAGGTGCTCGACCTCTCCTGTTTCCTCATCGTTTTCGTTCATAATCGCTTGTCTGCCGTAGATTTCGGATTTGTTGCGGATTTTTATGCGGTTGTTGTCCACATATTCATTCCATTTCAGTGCTTTTTCAAGGCTCGGGAACAGACAGACAGCGTGAATATCCTCGCTCGTCGTGAGTTCCATACCCGGAATAACGAGCAAACCTATCTCCTCGCCCACCTTCATCGTCGCCTCACAGTTGAGAGAGCTGTTGTGGTCGGTCAGCGCTATTACGTCAAATCCGAGCAGCTTTGCCATATTCGCTATGTTATTCGGCGTCATATCCATATCTCCGCACGGCGAAAGGCAGGAGTGCAGGTGAAGGTCGTAAAAATACTTCATTATATCAGCTGACTGAGCTTTACGGCTACCTTATAGCCGTTTTCTTCGGTGGAGAGGATTGTAACATCGTGCATCTCCGCCTTCTTCTTAGCGTCCTCGTCGAGCGGAGCATTCTCCGTCAGGACGATGCAGCTTACGTCAGCGAGAGTAGCGACGGCAATTGAGTTTATGTTACCCATAACCGTGAGCCATGCGCAGTCCTCGGGCGCTCTGCCCATAACCCAGCTTAAGAGGTCGCCGATATAACAGTCAGTTATCTCGCGCTCCATATCGCCCTCGGTGAGCACCTTTAAATTAAGTTTTTCAACAAATTCTTTTACGTTCATATCAATATCCTTATATCGTATTTTTCAGCTGGTCGTACACGTTCTGTATCTTTTCCTTCAGCTTGAAGATACACTCTGTTTCCTTAGCCTTACCGCGTACTATATCCTCCGCCATAGCGCGGCAGGTCGGCGAACCGCACGAGCCGCAGTCAAGACCCGGTAGGCCTTCGTAAATCTGCTCCATCTCCGACATCATCTGCATAGCCTTGAAAATATCCTTGTCAAGTCGGAAGGTGTCGGGATTGTACTCCAACTCCTTCTCCCACATCATAATGTCCATATCGCCGTCATCAAGGTGATTCATAGAAACGGGCATATACTTCCTCAGTTTCTGTATACGAGCCTGTGAAACGTAGGGATTTTCTACTGTAAGCACACCGCCCACGCAACCGCCTGAGCATGCATTCAACTCTATAAAATCGACATCGCGGATGTGATCGTCCTCAAGTTCCTCTAACACGCGGATAACATTTTCGATACCGTCGGCGGCGAGGTATTTATCGCCGAGCATAGCGGCACTTTCTCCGCCGGAGTTCGCCCAGCCTATTCCGATTAAGCCCGAACGCGCTAACGGCTCGACATCAGTGAGGTGGTCCATAGCGTGAGTGAGTTCTGGGTAAATCTTGGAAATCGCGATTGCTCCGTTTACAGCGGACTTTTCGGCGTGATTCGGAGAGATAACCTCAGTGACCTTAGCGGGACACGGAGTTATAAAGAACACGCCTATATCATCGTCGGAAAGACCCGTTTCTTCCATAGCCTCGCGGCGTGCAATTTTGGCGGACGCCTCCATAGGCGCAATGAGCGGCATAACGTTGTCGCACAATTCGGGGAATCGAATCTTTATAAGCCTTACTACCGCGGGACAAGCGGAACTTATGATAGGTGTTTCAAGCTTATTTTCCTTGATGAGTTTCCTTGTCGCCTCGGAAATCAGTTCCGCGCCTCTGGAAACCTCGAAAACCTTATTAAATCCAAGCTTCTTAAGTCCTGTCAAGACAATATCAATGTTATCGAGATTGTTGAACTGGCCGAAAAGAGCGGGGGCAGGAATCGCAATTTTATATTTGAATTTTTCAATTTCGTCAAACTGTGAGCTGACAGCCTTCTTGGCGTGGTGCGGACAGACGCGTATACATTCTCCGCAGTCGATGCAACGCTCGGACAGAATACGCGCTTTGCCATCGTGCACTCTTATCGCCTCGGTCGGACAGCGCTTTAGGCAGTTTGTACAGCCGCAGCACTTGTTGGCGTCAAGCTCAACCGAGTGGAAATATGTACTCATATTTGTACTCCTTTTAAAAGGAATTAATGGAATTAGTCTTTAGCAATTACAGTTAAATAGAGATTAGTGCCGACTCCGAGGGTTGTTTCAATCTTCATATCGTCGGTGTATTTTTTGATATTCGGAAGTCCCATACCTGCTCCGAAGCCTAAGTTGCGCACATTGTCGGGAGCTGTGGAGAATCCCTCCTGCATAGCCTTTTCAACGTCGGCGATACCCGGTCCGTTGTCGGCGAGGAGAATTTCAACCTTGTCGGGATAAATATCCACATCGCAGTAACCGCCGTTAGCGTGGATAACCATATTAATCTCGGCCTCATACATTGCAATAGCGACACGACGGATAGCGTCGCTGTTGTAGCCGAGGGACTTGAGTCTCTTTTTTACGGCGCCGCTCGCCTCACCCGCACGGGTGAAGTCGTCGCCCGAGACCTCGTAGTGGAGATGAATAGCGTTGCTCATACTGCCGTTCCTCCCGAGAGGCCGTTGGAGTACAGCAGACCGCAGGCTGTGAACATTCTGTATCTCGTCTTGATAAGCGTGATATCTCTGCTCTGTGCAAGGCTGACAATTGATTCATCCGGATCCTTACCGCGCACAAACACGATGCATGCCATATCCATCATCTCCGCTGTGCGGACAACCTGAGGATTAACAAGACCTGTGAGGAGCACCGACTGATCCTTTACGAAAGCGAGCACATCGCTCATCATATCGGAGCCGCAGGCGGTCTTGATTTCCTGCTCGAGATCGCCCTCGCATATGATTTCACCTTCAAGTATTTCAATAATATCCTTTACTACCATTTAATTACACCCTTTCGGTAATATACTTACCAAAGCATTATACCACACAAAAATAATAAAAACAATATAAAAATTTTAGATAATTTGTTAAAAGTGTATATTTATGTAAAAAATAATAGGAACACACTCGTCAAAGAATGTGTTCCTAAGTTTATAAATTATTTAAAAACTTTTATGTTGACAAAGCCTATTTTATCACCGAAAGTAGCTATCTTAGGAGTTGCGAGAAATTCAAGCTTGTTAGCATTGTTTATATTTACAGTAACAGTTTTAGGAAGGTCTCCGTATTTTAACTCGTATGTTTCTATTACCTCATCATCAACAACTATGCTTAACGTATTTTGGGACCTAGTATCCGTACTATCATCATAACCATAAGTAAATTGAATTTTACTGTATTTTCCTTTCAAATTAAAATCAGCAAAAGCATTCCTATTCCCATTACTTGTTGTTAAAACAAAACCGTTATTACATTTGTCTCCACCCATATTAAAAGTTTCTATTCCATTATAAAGTTTAAAGTATTGTACTCCGTATGCACTATGTAACTTCACTAAATAATTTGTACACCTAAAAGTATTAATATTTGAAAATTTACTATACTTCTTTTTACCGCTTATCTTCTTATACGCTTTTACTTTGTAATAATATTTCTTATTGTTTTTGAGCTTTTTGTGAGTATAGCTCTTCTTTGTCGTTGTAGTCAATTTTTTGTAACCTCTGCCCGTGGTACTGTAGTAAAGTACGTAACCTTTTGCTCCGCTAACCTTTGACCATTTAATTTTTGCTGTGGTTAAATCAGTTTGAGTTACTGACTTTAACTTCGGGGATTTTACGCTAACCTTTTTAGCACTAACCGAAAAGGTCAGGCAAGATACCGCTACAACGGCACATAAAATGATTGATAACACTTTTTTCATTTTCATTTCCTCCTTAATTTTTATTTTTAAAATCAAAACCACCCGTTGAACGGGTGGTTTGCACAGCCCCTAAAAGGGGCTATT